>NZ_VWWL01000069.1 GCF_011752995.1 Burkholderia sp. Ax-1724 | reverse complement strand
GTCGCGGGCTGCCTGCGCCGCCGTGTCGCCCGTATAGCCCTGGTCAGCAAAGGCGAGTTTTACCGTCTGACCGGTGACATGCTGAACCTGACGCGCAAGCTCGCCCACCTGTGCACGCTCCTGCTCGTTGGCCGGCGTAATGTGCACCGCGAGCAGCAGGCCCAGCGTGTCGACGGCCATATGGACTTTGCTGCCTCGCTTGCGCTTGTGACCGTCATAGCCCGCGCGCGGTCCGCTTTCGCACGTGGACTGCAA
>NZ_VWWL01000068.1 GCF_011752995.1 Burkholderia sp. Ax-1724 | reverse complement strand
TCTATAACGAAGACGGCTCCGTTAAGGGCGTCGCGACCGGGAACCTCGGCATCGGCAAGGACGGCGAGCCGACCGAAAATTTCCAGCTCGGCATGGAACTGCACGCGAAGTACACGCTGTTCTGCGAGGGCGCGCGTGGGCATCTCGGGCGGCAACTGAGCGACAGGTTCAGGCTGCGCGATGGCGCCGATCCTCAGGTCTACGGCATCGGCATCAAGGAACTGTGGGAAATCGATCCCGCGAAGCACAAACCGGGCCTCGTGATGCACACGGCCGGCTGGCCGCTCGAGAACGATACGTACGGCGGCTCGTTCCTTTATCACCTGGACAACAACCAGATCGTGGTCGGCTTCGTCGTTGGTCTTGGCTATTCGAATCCGTATCTGTCGCCGTTCGAGGAATTCCAGCGCTACAAGA
>NZ_VWWL01000067.1 GCF_011752995.1 Burkholderia sp. Ax-1724 | reverse complement strand
AAGCACAAGCCGAATCCGAACGATGCGGATATCGATGCGGCGATGACGCCGGTGGTGTGCCGTTGCGGCACGTATCCGCGGGTGCGGGCGGCGATTCATCTGGCGGCGCGGCGGATGGGGTAGGGCGCATCGCACGGATTCGGCACGACGCCAGAATGATCGCCACGTCACCGCACGCTCGAAATCAGGCGGCAGCCGCATGTGCCACGATGACCGGCGCGAGCAAGCGGCACGCCGTTATCGATCATCGTGTCGTCGCCCTCGATGATGACGTTAGGCTGAATCTGCGGGTGTAGCGGACACTCGATCAGGTCGCCCTTGCGCGCGAGTGCTATGCCGTCGTAGTCCGCCGTTGTCGAGGCGGTGACGACTTTGCCGCCGTGGTCGGTGGTGTCGCCGAGCCGAATAAAATCCATGTCGTTGTCCTGGATCAGTTTGCTGGGTCAGTTTCTCTTCGGCGGGACGATTTCAGGCGTGCGCGGCAAGGGAGGCGCACCGG
>NZ_VWWL01000066.1 GCF_011752995.1 Burkholderia sp. Ax-1724 | reverse complement strand
CCCAATGCTGGTGATGCAGCGTCCACGGCACATTGCCGCCCAGCAGCTTCTGCTCGATGCCGACCATCAGCGTGCCGAGGTACAGGCCCTTGCTCATCCACTGCTTGAAGTTGCGTGCGCGATACAGTTCGGTATGAAGCCATGAGGTCTTGAAGGCTTCCGGATACGCAGTCAGTTCGTCAGCCTGGCGACCGGCCTGCACGGCATCGAATGCGGCGTCGGCGGCGAGCATGCCGGTCTTGATCGCCGCGTGCGAACCCTTGATACGCGAGACGTTCAGGAAACCCGCATCATCGCCGACCAGCGCACCGCCTGGGAACACCAGCTTCGGCAGCGACATCAGGCCGCCCGCCGTAATCGCCCGCGCACCGTACGACACGCGCTTGCCGCCTTCGAGAATCGCGCGGATCGCCGGGTGCGTCTTGTAGCGCTGGAATTCCTCGAACGGCGACAGATACGGATTCGAATAGCCAAGACCAACGACGAAGCCGACCACGATCTGGTTGTTGTCCAGGTGATAAAGGAACGAGCCGCCGTACGTATCGTT
>NZ_VWWL01000065.1 GCF_011752995.1 Burkholderia sp. Ax-1724 | reverse complement strand
TGCGCCGCCGTGTCGCCCGTATAGCCCTGGTCAGCAAAGGCGAGTTTTACCGTCTGACCGGTGACATGCTGAACCTGACGCGCAAGCTCGCCCACCTGTGCACGCTCCTGCTCGCTGGCCGGCGTAACGTGCACCGCGAGCAGCAGGCCCAGCGTGTCGACGGCCATATGGACTTTGCTGCCTCGCTTGCGCTTGTGACCGTCATAGCCCGCGCGTGGTCCGCTTTCGCACGTGGACTGCAACGTGCGTCCATCCAGAATCACCGCACCGGGCTGGCCCTGGCGCTCCTGTGCCACGCGCAACACCGAACGCAAATCGCTGACCATCGCCTCGAAGCAACCCGCGTTGAGCCAGCGCTGTGTTTGCTGGTAGACCAGCTCCCACGGCGGGAAGTTGGTCGGCAGCATGCGCCACGATGCACCGGCGCGTGCCATCCAGCGCAGTGCGTTGAACATTTCGCGCAGCTCATATCGGCGCTGTGGCGCGTCTTCGCTCATCAGGACGAGGTACGGAGCGGCAAAGCTCCACTCCTCGTCCGATACATCTGTTGGGTACGGTTTGCGTTCTGGCATTGCGCCAGGTTACCAGGTTTGGCACAAAGTGCCTAACACGC
>NZ_VWWL01000064.1 GCF_011752995.1 Burkholderia sp. Ax-1724 | reverse complement strand
TGACGCTGAACGAAGTGGGCCTGTTCTCCGATGGCACGGCGGTCAAGCTCGTCGGCGAGGAAACCTTCCGCCTGTGCAGCGAGTATCTCGACGAAGTGCTGCTCGTGAATACCGATGCACTGTGCGCCGCGATCAAGGACGTGTTCCAGGACACGCGCAGCGTGCTCGAACCAGCCGGTTCCTTGGCGGTGGCCGGTGCGAAGCAGTATGCCGAACGGGAGGGCATCGAAAATCAGACGCTGATCGCGATCACCTCGGGCGCGAACATGAACTTCGACCGCATGCGCTTCGTCGCCGAGCGCGCCGAAGTCGGTGAAGCGCGCGAGGCGGTGTTTGCAGTGACGATCCCCGAAGAACGCGGCAGCTTCAAACGCTTCTGCGAACTGGTCGGCACCCGCAGCGTCACCGAATTCAACTACCGGATCGCGGATGCCAATTCGGCGCACATCTTCGTCGGCGTGCAGATCCGCAACCGCAGCGAGTCGGCGCAGATCGCGGGCGCATTCGAAGCCCACGGTTTTGCCACCGTCGATCTCACACTCGATGAACTCTCGAAGCAGCACATCCGCTACATGGTCGGTGGACGCTCGCCGCTCGCTCTCGATGAACGCCTGTTCCGCTTCGA
>NZ_VWWL01000063.1 GCF_011752995.1 Burkholderia sp. Ax-1724 | reverse complement strand
TCTTGTAGCGCTGGAATTCCTCGAACGGCGACAGATACGGATTCGAATAGCCAAGACCAACGACGAAGCCGACCACGATCTGGTTGTTGTCCAGGTGATAAAGGAACGAGCCGCCGTACGTATCGTTTTCGAGCGGCCAGCCGGCTGTGTGCATCACGAGGCCCGGCTTGTGCTTCGCGGGATCGATTTCCCACAGTTCCTTGATGCCGATGCCGTAGACCTGCGGATCGGCGCCATCGCGCAGCCTGAACCTGTCGCTCAGTTGCCGCCCGAGGTGCCCACGCGCGCCCTCGCAGAACAGTGTGTACTTCGCGTGCAGTTCCATGCCGAGCTGGAAATTTTCGGTCGGCTCGCCGTCCTTGCCGATGCCGAGGTTCCCGGTCGCGACGCCCTTAACGGAGCTGTCTTCGTTATAGAGCACTTCGGCGGCGGGAAAACCCGGGAAAATTTCGACGCCGAGCGCCTCGGCCTGCTGACCCAGCCAGCGCGTCACGTTCGCGAGCGAAATGACGTAGTTGCCGTGGTTCCTGAAGTTATCCGGCAGCGCCCAGTTGGGCACGGCCTTCGCGCCGGTTGCGGTGAGGAACAGGAAACGGTCCTCGGTGACGGGAACGTCCAGCGGCGCGCCTTTGTCCTTCCAGTCGGGGATCAGTTCGGTGATGGCGCGCGGGTCCATGACCGCGCCCGAGAGGATATGCGCCCCGATCTCCGAGCCTTTTTCGAGTA
>NZ_VWWL01000062.1 GCF_011752995.1 Burkholderia sp. Ax-1724 | reverse complement strand
GCGGAAGCCTTCAGCCGCTATGGCGAGGAACTATGTCAGCACGACAACCGGGGCGGCGGGCTGGTGATCTTCCCCGGCGTGATCGGCACGGTGTTCTTTGAACGCGGCTCGAAGCCCGATGTACGCCGGGGACTGCTCGCCTGCTTCGACCGTTTCGAGCAACTGTTTGGCCCTTACCTGAAAGGCGGCAGGAATGGCGAGGACGGCCGCTTCAGCCGGAAGACACCACGCGGGGTCGAGGCGATCCGCCAGGCAATTCTGGAAGTCCCGCCAGCGGTCAAGCTGGAAGTCGTACGCTCCAGCGCGATCGACGAAGATAGCGCCGCAGCCTATCAGATCGAGACACTGACCAACCGGGCCATGGCGTCGGACTACAAGATTCCGGGCGGAGCCATCGTGCAAAAAGGACGGGACCGGGGTCTGTCGCATATGAAATTCTGGATGCCGATGGATTTCGTGAACACACCCGAAGGTGTCCGGAGCTACGAAGCGTTCCTGCGCTTCGTCTGCGAACAACTGCCGGTGCGGGGCGGCTACGGCGGACTCTCATCCATCCTGCCGTACAGTTTCCACGAGTACATGCCGCAGGAATGGGCGCTTGCGCAACGGTTCAGCGGACTGGAAATCGACAGCTATGCCTTTCTACAAAAGCAGGAATACGACACCATGTCGTACGAGGGTCAATCGACCGACCACATGACGGCGATTTATGAAGATATTCGTCCCGGCGCCAAAGTCGGGCATT
>NZ_VWWL01000061.1 GCF_011752995.1 Burkholderia sp. Ax-1724 | reverse complement strand
GCGCACAGTGCATCGGTATTCACGAGCAGCACTTCGTCGAGATACTCGCTGCACAGGCGGAAGGTTTCCTCGCCGACGAGCTTGACCGCCGTGCCATCGGAGAACAGGCCCACTTCGTTCAGCGTCACGCGCTCGCCCGCTTTCAACGACGCCGCCATCGCACACGAATCGTCGGTCTGCACGCCGATCACCTTGATCTCGGGGCGCACCGATTTCACGTACGCCGCCACACCGGCCGCGAGCCCACCGCCGCCGATCGGCACGAAGATCGCGTGGATCGGGCCCTGGTGCTGGCTCAGGATTTCCATCGCCACCGTGCCCTGGCCCGCGATCACATACGGATCATCGAACGGATGCACAAAGGTCAGGCCACGCTCTTCCTGCAGTTTGACCGCGTGACCATACGCATCGCTATACGACTCGCCGGACTGCACGACCTCGACGGTCGGTCCGCCATGCGTGCGGATCGCGTCGACCTTGAGCTGCGGCGTCGTGACCGGCACCACGATGATTGCCTTCACGCCCATACGTGCCGCCGACAACGCCACGCCCTGCGCATGATTGCCCGCCGACGCGGTAATCACGCCGCGTTGCAGCGCCTCGGCCGGAATATGCGCCATCTTGTTGTACGCGCCGCGCAGCTTGAACGAGAACACCGGCTGGTTGTCCTCGCGTTTCAGATAGACCGGATTGCGCAGCCGCGCCGACAGGTTCGGCGCATGTTCGAGTTCGGTCTCGCGCGCCACGTCGTAGACGCGCGCGGTCAGG
>NZ_VWWL01000005.1 GCF_011752995.1 Burkholderia sp. Ax-1724 | reverse complement strand
CGATCGCGACGATCACGTCGGCTTCGAGCAGCGGCGCGGCCAGATCGGCCGGCAGCACCGGCATCGGTCCCAGATACAGCGGATGGTGATTCGGGAATGCATCGAAGCGCCGCCAGCCGGTAAACACCGCCGCGCCGAGCTTCTCGGCGAGCGCCACGACATCGGCGCTCGCGCCGCCGCGCGTCACGCCGCCGCCGACCACGATGCACGGCCGCTTCGCGTCGCGCAGCAGCGCGGCCGCCGCCTCGATGCCGGCCGGCGACGGCGCCGCCGCGTAGACCTCGGCCATGCGCGCCGGCGCCGAGACGGCCAGCTCGCGGTCGACGTCCTCGGGCAGGCTCACCACCACCGGGCCGGGCCGGCCGCTTTGCGCGACGTGAAACGCCTTCTGCATCAGTTCGGCGGCACGGTCGCCACGGCCGATTTCGAGTGCCCATTTCGCCATCGGCCGCGCATACGCGACCACGTCCATTTCCTGGAACGCCTCGCGATAGCGCACGTCCGACGGCACCTGGCCGACCAGCGCGACGAGCGGCGTCGAGTCCTGCTGCGCCGTATGCAGCGCGATCGCCAGATGCGTGAGGCCGGGCCCGCGCGTCACCATGCAGACGCCGGTCTTGCCGGTGGCCTTGGCCCATGCCTCGGCCATCAGCCCAGCCCCCTCTTCGTGGCGCGTCGCGATCAGGCGCGGCGAGTCGCTGCCGTGAAACGCGTCCATCACCGCGAGGTAGCTTTCGCCCGGCACGCAGAACACGTGATCGATCTGCTCGGCGGCGATGGCGTTATAGATTGCCTGTGCTGTACTCATTGCGTTCCCGCTGTCCCTATTGAGAGATGAACTGGTTGGTGTAGTAAGCGGACGGTGCCTTCGGATTGTGGACACCCGCGTACTTCGAGAGGACGTCGAGCATCTTTTTCCAGTCGCCCTCGTCGGTCCAGCCAATCGGATGACCGGCCGTGGCCGGCGTATGCAGCTGTTCGTTGAGCGCGATCTTCAGGCCGCCCGCCACGAACTCGCGGTTCAGATCGGGGTACAGCTTCAGGCTCGCGTCGACGGCCGCCTCGGGGTTGCGCTGCGCCGCTTCCCAGCCCTTGCGGCTCGCGTCGACGAACTTGCGCACCACGTCGGGATGCTTCGCGAGCATGTCGTCGCTCGCGATGAGGCCGGTGCCGTACGCGACCACGCCGTATTTCGCGTAGGGCATGTACTTCGCGTCGGGCATGCGGCTGCGGATGCGCAGCAGGTCGCCGGTCGCGAAGCCGGTGAGGAACGCGCCGTCGGTTTTCAGGAACAGCGGCACGCGCGCGTTCGCATCGACGATCTGCAGTTGCACGTCGTCGGTGCTCATGCCCACGCTCGCGAGCGCCGGATTCAGCATCCGCAGGTCCGCGGTGCCGGCGCTCGAAATCACGGCCTTGTGCTGCAATTGCTTGAGGTCGCCGGTGAAGCCCGAATTGGCGCGGTAGATGAGCCCCATCGTCGCCGTTTGCGTGTACACGGAAACGAGCTTCACGCCGATGTTCTGCGCGGTAATGCCGAGCACGGCGATCGAGGCATCGGACAGACCGAAGTCGTCGGCACCGGACGCGACGGTCTGCACGGTCGTGCCCGAACCCTGGCCCTGCTCGATCGATACGTCGAGACCGGCCTGTTTGTAATAGCCGTTCACGACGGCCAGCGCGAACGGCGCGACGTAGCCGTTGAACTTGTAGTCGGTGCGCAGCACGATCTTCTGCAGCGGCTCGGCGAAGGCCGACACGCTCATCGCACTCGCCGCGCACAGCGCGACTGCCATGCAAAACCGTCTAGTTATGCGAAACATCTGTGTCTCCTTTTATAAAAGTTCATCGATGAAGCGAAGACGGCAGGCCCCGCCGATGCCGTCAACCCGCGCCCGCGAGCGCCACCACCGCGCCGTGCACCACGGCATCCACCATGACCGGCGTATCGCGATGGCGCTCGCGCGCCGCGCGCCGGCGGCTGCCCGGCAGGCGCGCGCCCGCGGCCGACGCGAACGCTTCCATCACGACCTTCAGCCTCGCATCGAACGTGCCACCCGAGGTGGCCGCCGGATCGAGCGCGATAAAGAACTGTCCCGTGCGCGGCGGCCCGCCCACCGGACCCGAGAACGGCGACGCGGCAATCCCGGGCGTCGCACCGGCGAGGCACGCGGCAAACATCTCGACCATCAGCGCATTGCTGACGCCCTTGTAGCCGCCGGCCGGCGCCATCGAGCCGCCGTCGAGCGCGGCGTCCGCGCTATTGGTGGGACGGCCTTCGCGATCGAGCGCCCAGCCGTCCGGCAAGGGCCGCTTGTCGCGCCGGTGGCGAACCACCTCGCTCTTGGCGACCGTCGACGAACTCTGGTCGATCACGAAATGCACGCCGCCCTCGCCGTCGGGCACCGCCAGCGACCACGGATTGGTGCCGAGCACGGGCGTCGCGCTGCCCCACGGCGCGATCGACGCGGGCGCGTTGGTAAAGCCGAGCGCCACCACGCCTTGCCGCGCAAGCGTTTCCGTGTGATAGGCGAGCACGCCGCAGTTGTACGAGTTCGCCACCGCCATCACCGCGGCGCCGAGCTGCTTCGCGAGCGGCACCAGTTGGGCGAAGCCGAGCCCGATTGCCGGATGCGCGAAGCCGGCGTCCGCGTCGACCCGCACCACGCTGCCGTGCGCCTGCACGGTGGGCACGGCGGCCGGGTTGACCTTGCCGCAGCGCAAGTGCTCGCAGTAGACCGGCAGGTAAGCGAGGCCGTGCGAGGCGATGCCGTCCGCCTCGGCGGCGGCCACCGACACCGCCAGCGCGCTCGCCTGGTCCTGCGAGGCGCCCGCGTTCAGCAGCGCGCGCCGCGCGATAGATTCGATCTCGGCCACCGGCAGTGCGATCCCCGTCGTCATGCTCATGCTCCGTTGGCATCGCCGAACGGCGATACCTCGTCGTCACCGCCGCTCGGCGCGGGACCGCCCTCGCTCAATGCCTGATGCAGAAAGCGATGCCAGTTCAGGCCGAGGATGCCGTCGATTTCCGCGGCGCTGAAACCGACACGCTCCAAGCCGCCGCTCACCAGCCCGAAATCGAGATTCGAGCGGAACCACTCGGGTTGCGGCGGGAAGCCCGCCGCGATGCCGTCGTCGGGTTCGGGATGCTTCCAGCGTCCCTCGCGCATCCAGCCGAGCACGCGCGGCGGCTGCTCCTGGCACAGATCGGAGCCGATGCCGATATGCTCGACGCCGATGCGCTCCGCGAGTCCGGCCACCATCCGCGCGAATTCGTCGAGCGTGGTCTGCGAGCCGTGGATCATGTGGCCGGGGTACAGCGACAGCCCGAGCAGGCCACCGGATTGTCCAAGCGCGTCGAGCACCGCGTCCGATACGTTGCGCTGCGTATTGCGCCAGGTGTAGGGATTGCCGTGGCTCACGACGACCGGGCGCGCCGAATACTCGATCGCGTCGAGCATCGAGCGCTCGGCCGCATGCGACATATCGACGATCATGCCGAGCCGGTTCATCTCGCGCACCACCTCGCGCCCCATGTTGGTGAGCCCGCTGTCGTTGCGCTCGGTCCAGCCCGTGCACAGCAGCGACTGGTTGTTGTACGCGAGCTGCATGAAGCGGATACCGAGCCGATGCAAGACCTCGACGAGGCCGATATTGGCTTCGATCGGCGACGGATTCTGCAGCCCGAACAGAATCGCCGTGCGGCCGCTGTCGATCACCGCGTCCATCTCGGTGCCCGAACCCGCGAAGCCGATCAGGTCGCCATGCACATGGAAGCGGCGGTTCCATTCGACAAGCAGATCGACGGTGTCGCGAAAGTTCTCGTGATAGGCAACCGTGACGTGCACGGCGGACACGCCGCCGTCGCGCATCTGCTCGAACACCTTGCGGGACCAGCGTGCGAACTGCATCCCGTCGATGACGATCCTCTTCGAAGGCGTGACGGCGCGATTCATTCGGCCTCTCCAGCGTGAATGTACGAAGTCTTGACGGTGGTATAGAACTCGACCGCGTAGCGGCCCTGCTCGCGCGGCCCGTAGCTCGACTGCCGGGTGCCGCCGAACGGCACGTGGTAGTCCGTGCCGGCGGTCGCCAGATTGACCATCACGCAACCGGAGCGCGAACGCTCGCGAAAGGCCGAGGCGCGCGCGAGCGAACGCGTGACGATCCCGGCCGTCAGCCCGAACGGCGTGTCGTTCGCGATATCGACCGCTTCGTCGAAATCGTCGGCGCGAATCACGCAGGTGATCGGCGCGAACATTTCTTCCTGGTTGATCCGCATCGCGTTGTGGGTGCGCGCGAACACGGCCGGCTCCATGTAGTAGCCGGGCGTCTCGCGTTCGACGCGCGTGCCGCCGCACAGCCGCGTCGCGCCTTCCTGCGCGGCCAGTTCGACGTAGGCCAGATTCGCTTCGAGCTGCTGCTCGCTGACCACCGGGCCGATCTGCGTGCCCGCTTGCAGCGCATGCCCGACCTTCAGTTCGAGCGTGCGCGCGACCAACTTTTCGACGAACGCGTCATGCACACGGTTGTGCACGACGAGCCGCGACGAGGCCGTGCACTTCTGCCCGGTGCCGCCGAACGCGCCGTTCACCGCGAGCGACACGGCGAGGTCCAGATCGGCGTCGTCCATCACGACGAGCGCGTTCTTCGAGCCCATTTCCATCTGCACGCGCGTCAGGTTACGCACGGCCGCCGCCGCCACGCCGCGCCCGACTTCGAGCGAGCCGGTGAAGGTAACCGCCGCCACGCGCGGGTCTTCGACGAGCCGCTGGCCGACCTGGCGGCCGCTGCCCATCACGAGGCTCATGAGCCCCTTCGGAATCGCCTGACGCGCGATGATCTCGGTCAGCGCGACCGCGCTCGCCGGCGTGAGATTCGCCGGCTTCCACACGACCGCATTGCCGAAGGCCAGCGCGGGAGCGATCTTCCAGCTCGCCGTCGCGATCGGGAAATTCCACGGCGACACCACGGCGACGACGCCGATCGGCTCGCGGCGCACGTCGACGTCGACGCCCGCGCGCACCGACGCGACCGCATCGCCCGGCTGGCGCAGCACTTCGCCGGCGAACCAGGTAAAGAACTGGCCGGCGCGATACACCTCGCCCACGCCTTCGGCGCGCGGCTTGCCTTCTTCCCGCGAGAGCAGCTCGCCCAGTTCGCCCGAGCGCGCCATCAGTTCGCGGCCGACCGCGTCCAGCACGTTGGCGCGCGCCTCGAGTCCGGTCGCGGCCCACACCCGCTGCGCCTCACGCGCGCTATCGAGCGCGGCATCGAGTTGTGCCGCGCTGGCCTGGGCGTAACGGCCAATCACGTCGTTCGTGTCCGACGGGTTCAGGTTCTCGATGAAGTCCGTGGCACTTTGCCATTCGCCAGCTATGAAGTTAGGTTTGATATCCACTCTTCTCACCAAAAAATGTTTCCGTGACATCTATAAGACGGCATCAATTTGTTTCAGTCAATTCTAATAAACTATACTTTTGTTCAGGTTTTCTGAAACGGAGACGAATGTGCCGAATCTGATGCAGTACCGTGTCCTGGTGGCGGTGGCCGAAACCGGCGGCATTCGCGCGGCGGCGGAGCGGATTCACCGCACGCCGTCGGCGGTGTCGATGACGCTCAAGCAGCTCGAAGACGAAATCGGCGGTGCGCTGTTCGAGGGCGAGCGCAAGACGCGCTTGACGCGCTTCGGGGAGTTCGTGGTGGATCGCGCGCGCGATCTTCTGGAGCACAACAGGCGCGTGGATCGTTCGATCAGTTCTTTTATTCACAATGGCGCGGGCAGCATCGAGATTGCGGTGCTGCCGTCCATTTCGCTGACGTTCCTGCCGCGCGCCTTGCAGATTTTCCGCGCCGAGAAAGATGCCGCGGTCGTGCGCGTGCGCGACCTCGACTCTCAGGCGATTGCCGAGGCCGTGAGCCGTGAAGTCATCGATTGGGGTATTGCGAGTTCGCGCCGCTTGCCGGACATCGACGTCCAGCTGCTGTTTTCCGAGCCGCTATCGCTCGTCGTGCGCGAGGACGACCCGCTCTGCAAGATAGACGGACCGATCCCGTGGGACGCATTGCGCGACCGCTCGTTCGTCGGCAACGGGATTTGCGACGGTATCGATACGCCCGCGTTTCTCTCGATCAACGAGCATCAGATCATGCATGCGCGCAGTGTGATGTCGCTTTTGTCGATCGTGCGGGAAGGCATCGGCATCACCGTGCTGCCGAGCCTGACGCGCATCGGCGGCGTGGGCGGCGTGCGCTTCCTGTCGATCGACGATCCGAAGGCGAGACGCAACGTCTGCCTGCTGTCCCGCTCGGACCGCAACATGTCGCCGGCCGCGCGAAGCTTCGCGCGGGTCTTGCGCGATCTGATCGCGGAACATGCGGGCGAATACGGGCTCGATATATAGCCGCATGTGCCGCGCGGGCACGCCGGCTATCCAGGCGGGTCGATCTAGGCTCGCGCCGCGACCGAACGCGCCATCAGCGCCGCCGCGCCGAGATAGTTGGTCGGGTCCGTCAGTGCCTTCAGCTTCGCGTCGTCGAAGCGCTCGCGGATCGATTCGTTGTCCTTGAGTACGTCGTACAGCGTGCGGCCATTTTCGATCGCAACGCGACACGCGTCGTACACCACGTCGTGCGCATGCTGACGCCCGATGGCAGGCGCGAGCCCCATCATGACCGCTTCCGCGACGATCAAACCGCCCGTCAGGTCCAGATTGCGCCGCATGCGCGCGCTGTCGACCTGCAAGCCGCGCAGCATGAAATTCGCCTGGAACAGCGCGCTCGCCGCGAGCAGGAAGCTCTCCGGCACGGCGCTCCATTCGAGATGCCACGGTCCGGTGGCGCGCTCGAAATCGTGCATCGTGCCGTCCAGCATCAGCGCCGCGCGCTCGCGCAGCATCTTCGCCGCCGCGAACATCAGCTCGCTCGAAATCGGATTGCGCTTTTGCGGCATCGTCGAACTGGCGCCGCGGCCAGGCACGAACGGCTCCGCGACTTCGCCGAATTCCGAGGCCGCCATCATCATCACGTCGAGTGCGATCTTGCCGAGCGAGCCGCCGATGCCCGCGAGCACCGAGACGAGTTCGTACAGTCCGTCGCGCGCGACGTGCCAGGTGATCTCGGGATCGCGCAGCCCCAGTTCCTCGGCAAAAAGCCGCCGCGTATCGAGCGCGCGCTCGGGGTCGCCGAGCGACGCGAGCGTGCCCGCCGCGCCGCCGAACTCGACCATCAACGCGCGCGCTTTCATCTGCTGAAGACGCTCGGCATGACGATTGAGCGCCGACAGCCAGACCGCCGCGCGAAACCCGAACGTGACCGGCAGCGCGTGCTGAAGATGCGTGCGGCCCGCCGTCACCGTGTCGGCATGTTTGAGCGCGAGTTCGCGTAACGCCTCACGCACTTCGTCCAGCTGCTTTTCGATCAGCGCGACGCCGCGCGCACATTGCAGCATCGTCGCGGTGTCCATGATGTCCTGGGTCGTCGCGCCCCAGTGCAGATAGCGCCCCGCCTCGCCGCACATCTCGCTCACCTGCTTGACGAGCGGCAGGATCGGATAACCGACGATCTCGGTTTCATGGCGCAGCTTCTCGAGGTCCAGCTTGCCGAAATCGGCCTTCGCCGTGATGTCGCTCGCGGCGTCGCCGGGAATCAGGCCGGCCTGCGCCTGCGCGCGGGCCAGCGCGGTTTCCGCGTCGATGCAGCGGCGCAGATACGCCTCGTCGGAGAACACTTCGCGCATCTCGGGCGTGCCGAACATGTCGCGGAACAATGCCGAATCGAAAACAGTCGTTGCCATGACGGGCTCCTTGAATGCCTTTATTGAGTTCGCGATTTACTGAGCGATTTACTGAGCGCTTTACTGCGCGATTGACTTCGCGCTTTACTTCGAAAGACGCGCCAGCCACGGGCGCAGACCGTCCTTCTCTTCGAGGCCGAAGCCCGCCGCGTCGGTCGGGCGCACCAGCCCGCCGCCGATACCGCAGCCGGCCGGATAACCGCCGAACGGCTGGAACACGCCCGGGTACGCCTCGCAGCCGCCCAACTCCAGGCCGACGGCGATATGCAGGTTGATCAGATGGCCGCCATGCGGATACGCCTGCGCCCGGTCGAAGCCGTGACGCTCGATCAGCTCGATCATGCGCGCGTATTCGGTGAGGCCGTACGCGAGCCCCGCGTCCATCTGGAAGATGTCCTTGCCCGGACGCATGCCGCCGAACAGCGCAAGATTCTTCACGTCCGGCACGGAGAAAAGATTCTCGCCAGTCGCGATACGTCCCGCGTAGGCCTGCGCAACCTGCCGGTTCAGATCGAAGTCGAGCGGATCGCCGATCTCTTCGTACCAGCGCAAGTCATACGGCGCGATGGCTTTCGCGTAGGCGAGCGCCGTCTCCAGATCGAAGCGGCCATTCGCGTCGACGGCCAGACGCTGGCCTTCGCCCGCGACCGTCAGCGCCGCTTCGATACGGGCGAGATCGGTCTTCAGGTCCGCGCCGCCGATCTTCATCTTGAAGGCATCGAAGCCCATCGCGCGATAGCCGCTGAACTCGTCGGCGAGACGCTGCACGCTATCGTCCGGGTAGTAGTAGCCGCCCGCCGCGTACACGTTCACGCCTTCGCGCTTGCCCGCGCGGCCGTAATGGCGCGCGATCGTCACATAGGCCGGCTCGTCGCGCAGCTTCGCGTTCAGGTCCCATACGGCGAGTTCGAGGGCGCCCGCCGCCGCCGCGCGGTCGCCATGACCGCCCGGCTTTTCGTTGCGCAGCACGGTCTTCAGCACCGCTTCCGGATCGAACAGCTCGCCGCTCGCGTCGAGCAGCGTCTCGGGTGCGGCGGCTTCGAGGCGCGGAATCATGCGCTCGCGCAGGATGCCGCCCTGCGCGAAGCGGCCGATCGAATCGAACGCATAGCCGATCACCGGCTTGCCGTTGCGCACCACATCGGTTTCGAGCGCGACCAGCGACACATCGTGCTCCGCGAAACTCACGAGCGCGTTCGCGACATTGCCTTCGAGCGGAACTGAAATTTCCCTGACGGACGTAATACGCATCATTTTTCCTTTGAGATTCCGAATTCAGATGACCTTGCCGGGCGCGACGCCGAACACGCGCTGATATTCGCCGCGCGCCTTGCTCTCGTCGAACTCGCCGGTGGACTTCGCGATCACGAGCGTGGCGACGCTATTGCCCATCGCGTTGCAGATCGACACCGCCTGCGAGGTGAAGCGGTTGATGCCGAACAGGATCGGCAAGCCTTCGACGGGCAGGATGCCCGACGCGGTGACGGTCGCCGCGAAGACGATGAAGGTGCCGCCCGACACCGTCGCGGCGCCCTTCGACGTGACGAGCATCAGCACGAGCAGGCCGAGCTGCTGATGCAGATCGAGATGCACGCCGTACGCATTCGCGATGAACATCACGCACAGCGACATATACACCGAGGTGCCGTCGAGATTGAACGCGTAGCCCGTGGGCAGCACGAGACCCGTCGACTGGCGCGAGCAGCCGAGCCGTTCGAGCTTTTCGAACAGACGCGGCATCGCGCTTTCCGACGAGGCCGTCGCGAACAGCAGGAAGATCTCGTCCTTGAAGTAACGCAGATAGCGAAAGATATTGAAGCCGTAAATCCGCAGGATGACGCCGAACACCACCACCACGACGAAGGCCAGCGTCAGATACATCACGACGAGCAGATAGCCCAGCTCGATCACCGCATTCATGCCGCTGCTGCCGATCGCAAACGCGATCGAGCCGAATGCGCCGAGCGGCGCGAACTTCATGATGACGTCGACGAACTTGAAGAAGCACTCCGACATGCGCGACAAACCGCCTTCGACGCTTTCGCGCGAGTCCTTGTTCAGCATCAGCAGCGCGGCGCCGAAGCCGATCGAGATCACCAGCACCTGCAGCAGCGAACCGTTCGCGAACGCGCCGACGAAGTTGTCGGGAAACAGCGTGAGCAGGAAGTGTTCGAGCGACATCGGCCCGGCCTTGCCGTATTGCGCATGCACCGCGGCGGCGGCTTCGCTGCTCTGCGTGAGATGCATGCCGAGGCCCACGCCCGACAGATTGGCCACCACCATGCTGATGGCGAGCGCGACGGTCGACACGATCTCGAAGTAGATCAGCGCGCGCAGGCCGATGCGCCCCACGTTCTTCAGATCGCCGGCCGCCGCGATGCCGAGCACGACGTTCAGAAACACCAGCGGCGCGACGATCATCTTGATGAGGCGCAGGAAGATGTCGCCGAGCACCTTCATGTCCACCGCGAGCTTCGGCGCGATAAAGCCGAGCGCGATGCCCGCCACGATACCGACCACGATCTGCACGCCGAGCCGCGCATAGAACGGCGTCTTGCGGCGCGCCTGCGGCGGCTTAGCCTCTAAGTTAGGGTGATTCGCACTCTCGCCATGCACAGCCATGCCCATCTCCTGTCACGACGGCTTTCCAGGGTCTGGACAGCCGCTTAATATGTCCGTACTTTATGAATATGTACGGACTATATTGAGACATGCTGGACGGGTCAACCAGGGGTTTACGCGAACCGACGGGGTTCGCGCCGCCGGTGCCCCGCTTGGCAAGGCCGGCGCGCGCGGCTAGCATTAGCCCGCCGCGCCATGCACGCGGCCCAAGGAAAGCAAAGAGGAAGAAGGAAGATTCAGATGAAACCGCGATATGCCGAACTGGCCGAGCAACTCATTCAGGCTATCGGAGATGGCACGTTCGAAGTGGGCTCCGCGCTGCCGAGCGAACTCGATCTGTCGGCGCAATATGGCGTGAGCCGCGCGACCGTGCGTTCGGCGCTGGAACGCGTGCAGGAACTCGGGCTGATTTCGCGCCGCAAGCGCGCGGGCATTCGCGTCGAGGCGAGCAAGCCGCGCGTGGCGTTCGAGCAGTCGCTCTCGAGCGTCGAGGATCTGGTGCAGTTCGCGGTCGTCACCGAGCGCCATGTCCAGTCGGTGATGGAGATTTCGGCGAGCCCGTCGCTCGCGGCGCAGCTCGGTGTCGCCACCGGCTCGCGCTGGCTGCGCACGGAAATGCTGCGCGTCGATCCGACCAAACCGGACCGGCCGATCTGCTGGACCGACGTCTATCTCGAACCGGCGCTCGGTGCGGGCATCCGGCGCGAGCTGCGCAAAAGCTCGGGACTGATCTGCGAAATGGTCGAGCAGCGCTTCGGCCGCGTGGTGCGTGAGGTGCGCCAGGAAATTCGCGCGATCGGCGTTCCGGCGCGCGTGGCGAAGCAGCTCGGCGCGACGGCCGACGAGCATGCGCTGGAGATCACGCGCCACTATATCGACGAGCATGGCATCGTTTTCGAGGCCACGGTCAGCGTGTTGCCGGCTGACCGCTTCACTTATGCGCTGCAGTTGCGGCGTCATGACTGAGCCATCGCGCCGGACTCGCTCGCCTTGCGCAGATTGCCCGCCTTCGACCACGCCTTTGCCCACATTAGCCGCGTTGCCCGTCGGCAGGCGGGCTCTGCCGCTTCAGGTCACCTTCAGCGCCACGCCCTCGTCATCCGATGATTTCATCGTCATCGGTTCGACCGGGCCGACAACGAACAGATACGCACCGGCGCCAATCACGCAGAAGGCGCCCGCCGTTACGAGCGGAATCAGGAACGAGCCGTGGGTGAGCGTCAGCATCACGCCGGTGAACGTCGAGGTGAGAATCCCCGCGACGTTCGAAGCCGTGTTCTGAATCGCGCTGATCGTCGCGACATGACGCCGCGTGGGCGCCACGTCGCCCGGCAGCGACCAGGCGTTGGCGGACACGAAGGACAGGCTCACATAGGTCACCGAAAAGAGCACGATCGCGAGCAAGGGGCTTTGCGCGAAGGCGCATAGCACGATGCATGACGACAGCAGCATGCCGCCGACGAGGCAGGTCTTGCGCGCGGCGGTCATGCTCCAGCTGCGCCGGAACAGCGCATCGGACGTGGCTCCGCCGATCCGGCCGCCCGGAATCGCGCACAGCGCCGGAATCATGCCGAGCGTGCCGAGCTGCGCGAGCGAGAAGCCGCGCGCTTCCAACAGATAGCTCGGAAACCACGTGATGAAGAAGTACTTCACGAAGTTCATGCAGAAGAAGCCGAGCATCATGCCGAGCACCGTGCGATGCGAAAGCAGCGCGCCCCATCGCACCGGCTTCGCAGGCTCGTCATGACGAAGGGCATCGCCGCGTGCAGGGACCCTTTCAGGTGCCTTCTCATAGGCCCTCTCGGGTGCCTTCTCAGGTGCCCGATGCATGCCGGGCGCGCCGGCGCTGCGTGCGCGCGTCGATCGGTCGAGCGTACCGGTACGGGATCGAAACTGGCACGCATCCGACACGGAGCTATGTCGACGCCCATCGCGCGGCGCTCGACTGGATACAAGAGCATGCGAAAGAGCAGCGGGGATGAAAAGCCTCGCCGAAGCGAGGTCAAACTCATTACGGCTGCGTGGGCTTTTCTGCTATATGCCGCTTTGCGCGGATTCGGATAATTGCATCCTCGACATCGGACCAAAACTCACGGCAGCGGATACGGTAGTAAATTACGTTGGCATCATAGCGCGCCCGATATATCAAGGAGCTTTCCCGCTTTGATAGATTGCGTTTTATTTCATCCACAACCCACTCAGTATCGAAAGTAAGCCAGGCGGGGGGCACTGGCGTTAGGACATTAGGCCCGCAAACCGGCGCAACCTCTCTGAAAAAAATATCTTTCAATTCTTCAATCGGAAATTGCGCGATCTTTTCAGCCCAATAGTCATAGTCAATTTCATTGTCCACGAAAAACTCCGACATTACCTGCCATACGTTTTCCCGGTCAGTGTCAGCTATCGAATTCTCCATGCCTGAAATTCCTTCACTTCGTCCAGGTAGCCGTCATACGCTATATCCGTGACCGTAGCCGCTGCCGTCGAGCCGATGATAAGAACCGCGATTGCGCAAAACGGCGCACCCGGCCCGCATATAGACCCAACGGCCATACTTGCCAATGCGGCACCTGTCATACCGCCTTCAAGGATTGTTCCCTGTCGCGCCGTCTCCGTAACCTTGTCATCTGCTCCTGCGATGGCCCACACGGCAAGGGCACCCGTTACGAGTAGCCCAACCTTTCCCGCTGTTCGCATCCGCGCCGTCTTCGCGTTGACCTTCGCGTTGCTTCGCCCTGCCGCCTCAATAGCTGCATAGTAAGCCTGGTCCTTTTCTTCGCTCGTCAAGCTGCGAAATGGCTTTGAGAAAAGCCGATTTGCGTAACGATCCAGAATGGCCTCATAGCTGATACCTTGGCCTTTCATGCCCTGCGCACGGGCTAGACCCCATGCCGAAGTTACCTTCCGGGTTTCTTCCATGATCTGATTACGCATTGTGTTGCAGAACTCCGCACCTTCTGCAACCGTCATACGCCCGGAATTTACTTCATCCTGAACCATTTCACTCATTCTTTTAACGCCTGCATCATAACGCGTGCGGACGTTAGCGTCGCTAATCGCTGAACTGGAAAAGTAGAACCCGGCTGCTTCCAAGGCATGGCGAGTGTCCTTAAGAATATCGGTTTGCAACGAATGCTCTTGTTTCGTCTGAAACGGCCCGCTGCGAACAATAGACGGATTAGCTTGAACCTCTGACATACTTACCTCGCGATTGCTGAGGGAATTGATTCTGTTACAGACCCGGACGCGCCCGCGCTGTCGCGCGGCAATAGTTTGATGCGGGTGCAAGCATTTCCATTGTCGGCACGCTCGAATCGAACAACGTTGCTTGCGTCAAATGTCCCGTACTCACTCGACCCGTCCGCGAAATGCGCTACGCAACGCAGCCCATCGAAGTTTCCCAACTCAGTTAAAGTGAAACTGATCCAGTGATTGACGGCGGCCGCAGGCGCGATTGGCCCTCTAGTCGTGTCTTCGTCGCCCCGGTCGGTAATTCTCCAGCTTGTGCCATAGATCGCGATGATTCTCGGACGGTTGGCGCATTTGCAAAGGACGATATCGCCGCCGACCGCTTGACGCCGCCCGCCGTTCACGTTGTCAATCAGGCGATGCCGGTCGCTTACGCCTGCCCCGTAAGTGATTTGGCCGAAGCTGTCGCAAGCGGGACAATATGCCTTGTCGCCGATGAAAGCGAGGCGACGGCGCTTGCCGTCTTCGCGCGTATCGATACGCTGCTGAGAGAGGCCGGAATCGTGATCGAGGAAGCGCAGGAACAGGCCGCCCGATACACGCATCGCTCTAGCTATCACGGAATATGTCTCGCGTAGCGGGACTGACATCGCAACACGGAGGCGCGGCCTCGATACGCGCCGTGCCGGCCTGCGCCCTCGAGAACGCACGGCATTTTCGGAACTTCGCATCCACGGAGACACGGTATGAAACGCGTTTTGATCACGGGCTCGGCCGCTCAGATCGGCAAGGTTTTGCGCGCCGGCCTGCAAGGACGATATCGCCTGCGCCTCGCTGACATCGCGCCGCAAGCCGCCGCCGGTGCCGCGAGGAAGTCGTCACGACAGACATCACCGAACTCGACTCGCTGCTGCCGCTGATGGACGGCATCGATACGGTCGTCCACCTCGCGGGCATCCCCGACGAAAGCACGTGGGAAAAAATCCGCGACATGAATATCGACGGTTGCTACAACGTATTCGAGGCGGCCCGGCGCGCGGGCGTGAAGCGCGTCGTGTTCGCGAGCTCCAATCACGCGGTCGGTTTCCACCGCCGCGACCGCCTGATCGACGACACGGTCGCGCCGCGTCCGGACAGCCGCTACGGCGTGTCGAAAGTGTTCGGCGAGGCGCTCGGGCGCCTCTATGCGGACAAGTACGGCCTGTCGGTCGCGTGCATGCGCATAGGCTCGTTTCGCCCCGATGACGAGCCTGCCGCGCCGCGCCATCTATCCACCTGGATCAGCCATCGCGACATGGTGCAGCTTGCGCAACGTTGCATCGATGCGCCCGACTATCACTTCGTGGTCGTATATGGGGTATCCGGCAATGCGCGCAATCGCTGGAGCAACGCCAACGTGCACCTGCTCGGCTACGCACCCGAGGACGACGCGGAGCGGCACGCGGCACGGATTGCCGCGAACGGCGCGTCAGAGGACGCAACGGAAGCGCTATTTCACGGCGGCTTCGGCTGTCGGGTGGAATTCGCCGGCGACGCCTCGCGCATCGACTGAGCGAAGCCGCAACACGCTCGCGTACGCTAGGCCGACGCGAGCCGTTCTGTCTGCCGCTTGAAGACCGGCGACACGCTGCTGTTGCGGCCGAGCTCGTCCGCGGCCAGTTGCAACGCGGCGCCCAGTTCTTCCATGCGCGCCTCGGTCAGCCGCGTCATCGGCCCGGCGATGATGAGCGTGCCGAGAATCTCGCCGCGCGGATCGCGCACGCAGGTCGCCATCGAATTCATCGCGGGCAGGAAGACGTTGGTCGTGATCGCGAAGCCGCGTTTCTTCGCCGCCTTGACGTGAGTCAGCACGGCCTTGATCGTGGTCGGCGCCGCGGGCCCGAAATTGGCGGGATTGGGCAAGCCCTGCTTGCCGAGCAGGCGGATCGCATCGTCTTCCGACTTCGTCGCGAGCCATGCATAGCCCGCCGCGCTGCACCAGATACGCACGGGCGCGCCCATCTCCGGGTCGTAGCGCAGGCCTTGCGTCGCGCCCTGCGCCTTGGCGACGTAGACGAGCTGATCCTCGTCCAGCAGCGCGAGGCGAACCAGTTCGCCGCTCTGCGCCGCGAGGCGCTCCAGCGTGGGCTGCGCAATGTCCGTGATGCCGCCCGCGCTGAGAAAGCGCAGACCGAGCGACACCACCTGCATCGTCAGCGTGAATTCATCGTGCCGCTCGTCCCGGCGCACGTAGCCTTCTTCCATGAGATCGGCGAGCAGGCGATGAGTGGCCGATAGCGGCGCATTCGCGGCAACCGACAACTCCGACAGCGTGCGGCCGGCCGGATAAAGGGAAAGCTCTTCAAGGATGCGGAAGGTCCGCTCGATGATGGCGCTCACGACGAATCCTCTCCTCAATGGTCAAGCGGATAAAAGCGTACGAAATAGTATGTCGAAGTTCTTTCCAAATTGGAATAGCCTTACAGGAAAGCGCTGCACACTTTGCCGGCGCGCCGGGTCTCACGAGGCCGGCTGGCAACGCCCTACCGCTTCGAAAAACGAGGTGACCAGCGGCGTGTCCTGCCGTTCGCGCAGACAGCAGACATGAATATGCGTCGTGATGGGGTTGCCCTTGATCCTGACCTTGTGCAGCCGCCCGTCGGGAATGTATTCCGACTCCGACATGGTGCCGACGCCGAGACCGCGCGCAATCGATTCGCGCAGCGCTTCGCGGCTGCCGATCTCCATCGAGATGCGCGCCTTCAGGCCGATCTTGTCGAGCGCGTCTTCCAGCGCCCGGCGCGTGGTCGAGCCCTGCTCGCGCATCAGCAGCGGCACTTCGGCCAGTTCCCGCAAATCGATCTCGTCGCGTTGCGCGAGCGGATGCGCCGCGTTCACGCAGGCGATCACGGGATAACGCGCGTACGGCTGCATATAAAAGTGCTCGTTCTCGAGCGCGCTCGCAATCGCGCCGACATCGCACACCGCCAGCACGCCGACGTCGCACACGTAGTTGTCGAGGTCGCGCAGCACCTCTTCCGAATTGCCGAGCGTCACCGACAGGTTCATCGCCGGGCGCAACTCGTGATAGGCCTCGATCATGTCGATGATGTGATACGGCCCGACCGCGCCGATCTTCAACGTGCCGTGCACGAGTTCGCCGCTGTCGCGCAGCAGCGAACTCGCGTCCCCTTCGAGGCTCGCCATCTGCCGCGCGATGGTCAGGAACTCCAGACCGACGCTCGATAGATCGACGCGCCGGCCACGCCGGTGAAACAGCTGCACCGCGTATTCCTGCTCGATCGCCTGGATTTGCGAGGTGATCGTGGTCTGACTGGTCGACAGCGCCTTGGCGGCCGCCGTAAAGCCGCCGTACTGGACGACGGCGAGAAAGGCGCGAATCTGTATCAGGGTCATGGCGCGTTTGATCTGTTTTTTCGGTCGATTGACCGAATTTTTTCGGAAATTTCGATGATATCCGCGCCATGTGACAGATTGATTCCATGACCGCCCGCATCTCCCGCGCGCTTCGGGGAATACCCTCAATTCCCGGAAACAACTTGCAAAGTGGAAGTCACTTCCATAATATGCGACGCATGTAAAGGCGTGAACCGCGAGCGCGACATGCGCGTCCGGCGCGTCTTCGTCACCCGCACATCAGGCCACCAGGAGGAAAACCCCATGACCGCCAGCACCCACGGACTACTCGCCATATGGAGCACCGTTCAGGAGCCGTTCGAAACCGATTATCTGCACTGGCTCACGCGCGAGCACATATTCGAACGGGTCGGGGTGCCGGGTTTTCTCTCGGGCCGCGCGTACCGCCGGCGCGACAGCGCCCCGTCGGAATACGTGATCGTGTACACGCTGGAGAACGCCGCCGTCATGGCGAGCGAGGGATATATCGAACGACTGAACAATCCGACGCCGTGGACCCAGAGCGTCATGCCTCACCTCGGGCAGTTTCGTCGCGGCGGCGGCACGACGATCGTGCGTGCGGGCCAGCCCGGCGCTTTCGGTTCGCGCCTCGCGATCGCACGCTTCGACAGGTTGCCCGCCGCGGTCACGCAGGAAGCGCTCGACGCGATCGCGGCCCTCGATCGCGTGACGCAGACGTGGGTCATGACCGTCGCGCCGGATGCCACCTCGATCGCCACCCGCGAAAAGTCGATGCGCACGGGCACGGAAGGCATCTTCAACAGCGTCATGGCGGTCGAGGCACTGGACGACGCCTCGCTGAACCGGGCGACCGACGCCGCCCAGGCGTTGACGCGTCACGATTGCCGTTTCGAGCCGTACGACTTGGTTTTTTCCTTTAGCAAGACTCATTAATTCCAGGCCCATGCCGATGCACGGCCATGCCGCGTCGCGAGCCGGGTCTCGCGCTGCGGCATGCCGCACACCCAGGCCCATGACAATTCAGGAGACAGCATATGTCAGACGTCAATGTCGGATCGTTTGCCGACGATGCGATGCAGCAGGCCCAAACCCTCGAGCGCGCGGTCGTCAAGGCTAGAAACAGGCTGGTGCCGTTCCTGCTGCTGATGTTCGTCCTCGCGTTCATCGACCGGGTCAACGTCGGCTTCGCCAAAGCGCATCTGCAGGACGCGACGGGCATCAGCGACGCCTCTTATGCCTTCGGCGCCGGGCTGTTTTTCATCACATATTTTCTCTTCGAAGTACCGAGCAATCTCGGCCTCAACCGTTTCGGCGCGAAGATCTGGATGTGCCGGATCATGGTCACCTGGGGCATCATCTCCACCGGCGCGGCCTTCATCAACGGCAACGTCTCGTTCTATCTCCAGCGGCTCCTGCTGGGCGCGGCCGAAGCCGGGTTCTTCCCCGGCATGGTCCTGTTCCTGACTTTCTGGTTCCCGGCGAAATGGCGTCTGCCGATCATCGCGCTGTTCTATTGCGGCACACCGCTCTCGTTCGTCATCGGCGCGCCGATCTCCAGCGCGATCCTCGGCATCGGTGCGCATCTCGGTCTTGAGGCGTACCAGTGGATGTTCGTCATCGAGGGGCTCGCCTCGGTCGTGGTCGGCATCTGGGCGTTTTTCTATCTCAGCGACAAACCGCAAAACGCACCGTGGCTCGATCAGCGCGAACGCAACGCACTGACGGCGGCCATCGAGGAAGAGGAACGCAAAAAGATCGCGGCGGGCCCGCACAGCATACTGGCCTGCCTGCGCGACGTCGGACTGCTGCGCTTCATCATCACGTACATTCTGATCGTGATGACCAATACCGTGATCCAGTTTTTCATGCCCTCGCAGGTCGCGAAGCTCATTGGACAAAACACCGGCGCACTGGTCGGCGTGATCGTGGCATTGCCGTGGTTCTGCGCGCTGATCGCCGTGCTGGTATTGCCCTCGCTCGCCAACAAATACCAGCGCAGCCGCTGGTGGGGCGCCGCCGGCCTCGTGGCGGCCGCCATCGGCCTGCTCGGCTCGCTCTCGCATTCGCCGACGCTGGCGGTGGCCGCGCTGTGCTTCTCGCTCGCGGGCCTGTATGGGTCGCAGCCGATCTTCTGGCAGTCGCTGACCAAATATCTCGGCGGGATGTCGGCCGTCGCCGGCATTGCCGCCGTCAACGCGATCGGCAACCTCGGTGGGTTCTTCGCGCCCAATATCCGCTCGATCACGGTATCGCTGTTCGGTTCCGCCGACCTTGGCACGGTTGCGCTGGCGTTCACGACGTTCCTCGGCGCCTTGCTGTTCCTCTTCCTGCCGCGCGGCGCGGCCATCACGAACGCAGCCGATTGAGCCGGCACGATCGCGTGGCGTAGCGTGGCATCGCGCCATGCTACGCCACGGCGCGTGCCGACCCTCGCAGACTTCAGGTATCGACTGGACATCATGGAAAGACAGTATTCCTTAGCCCACCTTACGGTATTGCATCTCGCCCCCGCGGATGCGATACGCGTTGCCGCCCGCACCGGCTACGACTGCGTCGGCCTGCGCCTGATTCCCGCGCTGCCCGGCGCCCCGGCCTACCCGCTGATGAACGATCGCGACATGCTGCGCGAGACGCTCGCCTGCATGCGCGACACCGGCGTGCAGGTATTCGACGTCGAGATCGTGTGGCTGTACGGAACGTTTTCGGTCGACCACTACAGCAGCTTTCTGGAAACGGCGGCCGAACTCGGCGCCCGCAGCATTCTCGTCGGTGGCGGCGATCCCGACGAGCAGCGCCTCGCCGATTCCTATGCGAGGTTCTGCGAGGCGGCCAGGCCGTTCGGGCTCAATGCCGATCTGGAATTCATGCCCTGGTCGACGGTCCGCAATGCCGCCGACGCGCAGCGCATCGTCAAGCTCGCGGGCCGGCCGGCCAATGCGGGCATCCTGATCGACGCGGTGCACTTCGAACGCTCCAATACGTCGCTCGACGACCTGCGGGCGCTACCCGGCGATCTGCTGCACTATCTCCAGCTATGCGATTGCCCGGCCGGCATTCCGCCGACGATGGACAGCGTGATCCATACCGCGCGTCACGAACGTTTGCTGCCGGGAGAAGGGGGCATCGACCTGAAGGCGTTGTTGTCGAGCACGCCCGCCGGCCTGCCGGTCTCCATCGAACTGCCCAATGACTTTCGCATCCCCGCGCTCGGCTACGAGGAATGGGCACGACGCGCGCTCGTTGCGGCGAAGAACCTGTAACGAGCCGCCCGATAACGGGCCGACGTTTTCGCGCGGTGATGCGGGCAGCCACCGCGCGCCGTGCCGAAGCCTGACCGAAAACAGACATAGCATGACGCCGTCGTGACACCGTCCTGTGCACCGGCCGCGCGAATAATCATAATGAAATGACTTCGGCGCAGAATGAAGTTTGCCGAAGTCCGTGCGAACGAAATTATGCCGGGCGCCATCTCCGTGGCCCATGTGCGGCCCATGCATGGCGCGGGCGCGATTCAGCGCTCACTTCACGGCGAATTTTTTAAGCATCCTCTGAGCAAAAATCGGCTGTGCGCGCTCTGCACGCCGAGCCAGCTTCTGGCAATCTTTCACTAGCAGCCGGTCGTCGCGCGTGACGCGGCGCCGGGCATTTCGCCGTCAATGCCGGTTCACCCACAGACCAGGCAGGCGCGGTTTGTCATCCTGTCGATTCAGGCGTCCGAAGGAGTTCGCCATGTCGGTCTATGTCGATGAAGGGTTCCGGCCCTGTGTCACGGAATGCGCGACGGTCGCGTTCCGCGTGTGCTGCGACGATCGCGCGCAGATTTTCGAGGTCAGCGCCGATGCGCTCGTGAAGTTCTGCGGCGCGGCGAGCCGGCGCAAGCAGGACCTGCTCGTCGCATTCGAGGATGCGCAGCAGGAAATTCTTTCGGTTGCCGCGCAGAGATGGAAGTTCGTGCCGACCGAATCGGTACGGCTCGATCTCGACGAATTCCGTTTGGTCAGACATTAGGCACAGTGTCACCGCACGCAGCGGCCCGCGCGAAAGCGAAGCGCGCGGCGCCGCTTCTTACACTCGCCTTGCTTTAAGCGTTTCCCCCAGGTGCGCGCTTACTGCTGCACGTCGAGCACCAGAAGCTGCGCGCCATCGTCCACCTGATCGCCGGCCGCATACAGCACTTCGGCGACCGTGCCGGCCGCCGGCGCACCGATCGTGTGCTCCATCTTCATCGCTTCCATCACGATCAGCGGCGCGCCCTTCTCGACCACCGCTCCCGCCTCGACCAGCACCGCGATCACCTTGCCCGGCATCGGCGCGGTCAGACGTCCTTCGCCGCCTTCGGCGTCGGCGGCATGCGCGAGCAGGTTCTGCCATTCGAACGCAAGCGCCTCGCCATAACAGAACACATGGAACGTGTCGCCGTCGACGAACACGCGGCCCGTCACGCGAGCGTCGCCGAGCGTCGCGCGGAATTCGTGCGCGCCCGCGCCGGCCGACCAGCTGAAGCTTTCGCGCACGCCGTCGTGTTCGAGCGTTTGCGTGCCGCCGTCGCGCGCGAACCCGACCGTGAACGCCTCGCTGCCTGCGTGCTGGCCGCCGTCGTCGAGCGCGCGCCAGCCGAGCGTCTGCGTATAGCCGCTATTGAGCCGCCAATGCGACAGCGCATCCCACGGCGACGCACCGTGCGCGATGCCGCCCTCGCGCGTGAGCAGCGCCGCGCAGGCGAGCGCGAGTGCTTCCCTGAAGGGCTTTTTTACCGGCGCGAACAGCGCATCGTGATGACGCTCGATCAAACCCGTGTCGAGATCGCCGCTCGCGAACGGCTCGCTCGCGACGATGCGCTGCAAGAACTCGACGTTCGTATGCGGCCCGACGACCTCGCACGCATGCAACGCACGCGCGAGACGCGCCAATGCTTCCTCACGCGTCGCGCCGTGCACGATCAGCTTCGCGATCATCGGATCGTAGAACGGCGTGATCGTATCGCCCTCGCGCACGCCGCTGTCGATGCGCACCGGCGCCTTGCGGCCAGGCTCGCCGAGACCGGCCGCGTCGATCGCGAACTCGACGCCCTCGGGCATGCGCAGATGCCTGAGCGTGCCCGTGGACGGCAGGAAGCCGCGCGCCGGATGCTCGGCATAGATGCGCGCTTCGATCGCGTGGCCGTCGAGCTTCAGTTGCGGCTGCGCGAGCGGCAGCGCCTCGCCCGCGGCCACGCGCAATTGCCATTCGACGAGGTCCTGCCCCGTCACCATCTCCGTGACCGGATGCTCGACCTGCAGGCGCGTGTTCATCTCCATGAAATAGAACTCGCCGCTGCCGGTCATGATGAATTCGACCGTGCCCGCGCCGACGTAGTCGACCGCGCGCGCGGCGGCCACGGCCGCTTCGCCCATTGCGCGCTTGATGTCGGCGGCAAGACCCGGTGCCGGCGCTTCCTCGAGCACCTTCTGATGACGCCGCTGCACCGAGCAGTCGCGATCGAACAGATAGACCGCGCCGCCGTGCCGGTCCGCGAACACCTGCACTTCGACGTGACGCGGCCGCGTCAGATACTTTTCGATCAGCACGCGGTCGTTGCCGAAACTGCTCGCCGCCTCGCGCTTGCACGACAGCAATGCGGCCGCGAAATCCTCGCTGCGCTCGACCACGCGCATGCCCTTGCCGCCGCCGCCCGCGCTCGCCTTCAACAGCACCGGATAGCCGATCGCATCCGCTTCGCGCTGCAAGAGCCGCGGGTCCTGATCGTCGCCGTGATAGCCGGGCACGAGCGGCACCGCGGCCGCGTGCATCAGCGCTTTCGCGGCGGCCTTCGAACCCATCGCGGCAATCGCCCCGACCGGCGGCCCGATAAAGACGATGCCGGCCGCTTCGCAGGCATGCGCAAAATCTTCGTTCTCCGACAGAAAACCGTAGCCCGGATGCACGGCCTGCGCGCCGGTCGCGCGCACGGCCTCGATGATGCGCTCGATGCGCAGATAGCTTTGCGCCGCCGTCGAGCCGCCGATATGCACCGCTTCGTCGCAGGCGGCGACGTGTTTCGCGTTGGCGTCCGCGTCGGAATAGACGGCCACGCTCGCGATGCCGAGCCGCTTGCAGGTCGCGGCGACGCGGCAGGCAATCTCGCCCCGGTTGGCAATCAGGATCTTGTTGAACATGAGTGTCTCGATGAAGTGTGCGGTTCGGCGCCGGGTTGCTGTGTCAGCCGCGCCAGGACGGCGCGCGCTTGTCGAGGAACGACGCGATGCCTTCGCGGCCTTCCGCGCCGGCGCGTGTGCGCGCGATGCGCGCGGCGGTGTCTTCGATCAGCGCGTCGTTCAGTTCGCGGCCCGCGACGTCCTGCACGAGCCGCTTGCAGGCTCGCACCGCTTGCGGTCCGTTCGCGCACAGCGTTTGCGCGAGTTGCGCGACGCTCGCGTCGAGTTGCGCCGCGCTCACCGCTTCGCTGACCAGACCGAGACGCCACGCGGTCGCGCAGTCGAACGCTTCGGCCGTGACGAAATAGCGCCGCGCCGCCTGCTCGCCGAGCGCGCGAATCACGTAGGGCGCGATCGTGGCCGGAATCAGGCCGAGCCGCGCTTCGGAGAGGCAGAAATGCGCGCTGTCCACCGCGACGACGATATCGCAGGCCGAGATCAGGCCCATGCCGCCCGCGTACGCGTCGCCCTGCACGCGCGCGATCACCGGCTTGTTGCAGCGGTACACGGCTGCCAGCATGTTCGCGAGCCGCATCGCATCGGCGCGGTTCTCGTCGTCCGAATAGCCGGCCATCTGCTTCATCCAGTTCAGGTCGGCGCCCGCGCAGAACGCCTTGCCGTTCGCGGCCAGCACGACCGCCCGCACGTCGTCGCGCGCATCGAGTGCGGTGAATGCCGAGGTCAGTTCGGCGATCATCGTTTCGTTGAACGCGTTGCGCACGTCCGGGCGATTCAGCGTGAGCGTCGCAACCTGGCCGGCCACTTCGAACTTCAGCGTTTCGTATTGCATGCGTTGTGCTCCTTTACCGGGCTTTCCCGCATCATCGCGTCGTGGCGCGCCATCACATTCTGAACACGCCGAAGCGCGTGTCTTCGATCGGCGCGTTCATCGCGGCCGAGAGGCCGAGACCGAGCACGTCGCGCGTTTGCGCCGGATCGATCACGCCGTCGTCCCACAGACGCGCGCTTGCATAGTACGGGTGCCCCTGATGCTCGTATTGCTCGCGAATCGGCTGCTTGAACGCCTCTTCCTCTTCGGCGCTCCATGCGCCGCCCCGGCTCTCGATGCCGTCGCGCTTGACCGTGGCCAGCACCGACGCGGCCTGCTCGCCGCCCATCACCGAGATGCGCGCGTTCGGCCACATCCACAGAAAACGCGGCGAATACGCGCGGCCGCACATGCCGTAGTTGCCCGCGCCGAACGAACCGCCGATGATGACCGTGAACTTCGGCACCTTCGCCGTCGCCACGGCCGTCACCATCTTCGCGCCGTTTCTCGCGATGCCTTCGTTTTCGTATTTGCGCCCGACCATGAAGCCCGTGATGTTCTGCAGAAACACGAGCGGAATCTTGCGCTGGCAGCACAACTCGATGAAGTGCGTGCCCTTGAGCGCCGACTCCGAAAACAGGATGCCGTTGTTCGCGACGATGCCGACCGGATGTCCCCAGATATGCGCAAAACCGCACACGAGCGTCGTGCCGTAGCGGGCCTTGAATTCGTCGAAGGCCGAGTCGTCGACGATGCGCGCAATTACCTCGCGGATATCGAAAGGCTTTCTCGTATCGACCGGAATCACGCCGTAGATACTCGTCACGTCATGGCGTGGCGGCTTCGGCTCCTGCAACACGAGCGGCACCGGCTTCACGCGATTCAGATTGCCGACGATGCTGCGCGCAATCGCAAGCGCATGCGCGTCGTTCTGTGCGAGATGATCGACGACACCCGAGAGGCGCGTATGCACGTCGCCGCCGCCGAGGTCCTCGGCGCTCACCACTTCGCCGGTCGCGGCCTTCACGAGCGGCGGGCCGCCGAGAAAAATCGTCCCCTGGTTCTTCACGATGATCGACTCGTCGCTCATCGCCGGCACGTAGGCGCCGCCCGCCGTGCACGAACCCATCACGACCGCGATCTGGGGAATGCCGGCCGCCGACAGATTCGCCTGGTTGTAGAAGATGCGGCCGAAGTGGTCGCGATCGGGGAACACGTCGTCCTGATTCGGCAGATTCGCGCCGCCCGAATCGACCAGATACACGCACGGCAAGCGGTTCTCGCTGGCGATTTCCTGCGCGCGTACATGCTTCTTGACGGTGACCGGATAGTAGGTGCCGCCCTTGACCGTCGCGTCGTTGCAGACGATCACGCACTCCTGCCCGGCAACGCGGCCAATCCCGGTGATGACGCCCGCGCCCGGCGCGTCGTCGTTGTACATGCCGTAGGCGGCCAGTTGCGAGAATTCGAGGAACGGCGTACCCGGGTCGAGCAGTTGCGCAATGCGCTCGCGCGGCAGCAGCTTGCCGCGGCTCGTGTGCTTGTCGCGCGCGGCCTGGCCGCCGCCCTGCGCCAGCAGTTCGACCTTCGCGCGCAGATCGGCGACGAGCGCTTCGAGCGCCGCCGCATTCGCGCGGAAGTCATCGGAACGCGGGTTCAGCTTGGATTCGATGATCGGCATGAAGTGACTCCAGGTTGCCGCTTTTTATGGGCCGACTTTAGGGCCGACTATAGGCCGACTTTATGGGCCAACAAGCACGCCACAACGCACGACGCCATGACGCCGCAACGCATGCGCACTTGCGTCACAAAGTCTCGGCAAACAGCTCGCGCCCGATCAGCATGCGACGAATCTCGCTCGTGCCCGCGCCGATTTCATAGAGCTTCGCATCGCGCCACAAACGCCCGACCGGATACTCATTGATATAGCCATTGCCGCCGAGAATCTGGATCGCCTCGCCGGCCATCCACGTCGCTTTTTCGGCGGTATAGAGAATCACGCCCGCGCAGTCCTTGCGCACCTGGCGCACGTGCCCGCTACCGAGCGTGTCGAGCTGACGCCCCACGGCGTACAGATACGCGCGACAGGCCTGCAGCGTCGTATAGAGATCGGCGACCTTGCCCTGGATCAGCTGGAATTCGCCGATCGACTGGCCGAACTGCCTGCGGTCGTGGATATACGGCACGACCGCGTCCATCACCGCGACCATGATGCCGGTCGGGCCGCCCGCGAGCACCGCACGTTCGTAGTCGAGGCCGCTCATCAGCACTTTCACGCCACCGTTGAGCTGGCCGAGAATGTTTTCTTCCGGCACCTCGACGTCCTGAAACACGAGTTCGCCCGTATGCGAGCCGCGCATGCCGAGCTTGTCGAGCTTCTGCGCGACCGAGAAACCCTGCATGCCCTTCTCGACGATAAACGCGGTAATGCCGCGCGAATTCGCCTCGGGATCGGTCTTCGCATAGACCACCAGCGTGTCGCAATCGGGACCGTTCGTGATCCACATCTTGGTGCCGTTGAGCACATAGCGGTCGCCCTTCTTCTCGGCGCGCAGCTTCATGCTGACGACGTCCGAGCCCGCGTTCGGCTCGCTCATCGCGAGCGCGCCGACGTGTTCGCCCGAGACGAGCTTCGGCAGATACTGGCGCTTCTGCGCGTCCGTGCCGTTGCGATGAATCTGGTTCACGCACAGATTCGAATGCGCACCGTAAGAAAGACCCACCGAGGCCGACGCGCGCGAAATCTCCTCCATCGCGACCATATGCGCGGTATAGCCCATGTTCGCGCCGCCGTATTCCTCGGCGACGGTCATGCCGAGCACGCCGAGGTCGCCGAACTTGCGCCACAGGTCCATCGGGAACTGATCGGTGCGATCGATTTCCGCCGCGCGCGGCGCGATTTCTTTGGCGGCGAACGAGGCGATGCTGTCACGCAGCATTTCGATTTCTTCGCCGAGCGGGAACTGCAAACCGGGCAGATTGCGCATTGCGGTATCTCCTGAGTTCATTGGCGGCCGGGCGCGGCTCGCGCTGTGCACGCCCAAACCACGCGCATCGCACGCCCAAACGTATCAACGCGCATTTCACGCCAGATTGACGTATGCGTCAATAGGTATTTTTGAGCGTGACTCAGAAATTTACGAACCGGCATCGGGCGCCAATTAGGTGCTAGTATCGCGACGATCAGACATCGAAATCTGTATTTCCTGCGCTAACCGGCTCCACAAATCTGAATCCGACTCACATGACCGCTGCCGTTAAGACCGGACTCCCCGTCTCGCGCCGCGAACCGGCCGGGCGCAAGTCGCAACAGCGCGTGAAGGAAATTCTCCAGGCCGGGCGCGACGTGTTCGCCGCCAAAGGCTACGAGCACGCGACGACCGCCGAAATCGCGCAGCGCCTCGGCATTTCCGAGGCAACCGTGTTCAGCTATTTTCGCGGCAAGCGCGAACTCTGCGCGCGCGTGATCGGCGACTGGTACGACGAGATCATCGAGGCGATCGAAGCGGGCTTGCCGCGCGACGGCAGCGTGCGCCAGCAGTTCGCGTTCATCGTGCGCATGCATGTGCGGCTGATGCTCGTGAACGGCACGGACCTGTGCGCGCTCGTGCTGTCCGAAGGCCGCGCGCGTCATCACGAGTTGAGCGAAGCGCTGACCGAATTGCAGCGCCGCTACACCGCGCCGCTGATGCGCGTGCTCGCCGAGGGCCAGCAAAGCGGACAGATTCGCGCGGACATGCCGCTGCGCCTGCTGCGCTCGATGGTGTTCGGCCCGATGGAGCACGTGCTATGGGATGCGACGCTGACGAACCGGCAGATCGATATCGATGCGACCGCGGATCAGTTGATCGACGTGCTATGGGCCGCGCTCACGCCGCCCGATCTCGCGCTGAGCGCGTTGCAGCGCTTTCGCGCGGAAGTGGCCGAAGCGAACCGGCGTTTCGAGGAGACCACCAGGATGGCCGAAACGGCGCAAGAGGTCACGCAAAAGACAACGCAGGAAGCAGGCAGAAAAGCAGGCAGAAAAACGGCAAAAAAAACGGCGAACCCGAATCGTTGACGACACCGCGCATCTTGCGCCTCGAACGTCTTCAAAATTTCTACTTACGAATCGTCTTCCCTATGTCAATCCGTCTTTCGCCACTGTGCCCTTCATGCGAGGATCAGGCCCATGCCCGGACCCGTCACCACGACCCACTACGATCATGCACTCGAAGAGCAAGGCATGCGCAAGCAAGGCATGCTCGGACGAGGCGGCAACATGGGGAACGCGCTTTTTTCGATCGACTATGATTGCCTGCCCCCCGAAGCCCGCCGCACGATCGACCTGATCATTTCGGATGGGCCCTTTCCTTATCCGGGGAAAGACGGCTCGTCGTTCGGCAACCGCTTCGGCGATCTCCCCAACGGCAAGTATCTCGAGTACACGGTCGCCACGCCGGGTGTGCGCAATCGCGGCGCGCGGCGCATCGTCGCCCGTGCAACCAATGGCATGCTGTTCTTTACCGCCTGCCATTACGAACGCGTCAGCGCGCGAGGCGGCACCGCGACCGAACGGGCCCAGGCGCAAATCGACGCGACGCAGGCGCTGGACCCGGAATGGCGCAACGGCTTCTACATCATCACCGGCATGACTCTTACGCTGCGCGATGAGGTCACCAAGGCGGTCAAGCGCCAGAACGGTGCCACATAATAAGCGGCGAAACATGAGCTGCGAAACATGAGCGTGGCCGCTGAACCCGGCGGCCCGCACGAAAAAAACGCTCACGCAAGGATGAAAAACGAGACGGTCTTCCCGCCTAGCCGAACATCGGCGGCGGGCGGACGATAATGACCTTGTCCGACTTGCCCAGTTGCAGATAATGCGGCCCGCGGTCCTTGTTGCGGCCGTTCCAGATGCGCTCTGAAATCTTTGGGCCGTAGTGTCCTTCGCCGTCATCGGCGCCATTCGACTCCGCCGTATAAAGAATGCCCTGCTGACAATCGACGTCGTAGATCAGCGCGATGTGCCCCGGCGACCGTGTCTCCACCTGCGCATCGTTCATCCATAGAATCATGTCGCTCGGCTGCACGTCGTCGAGTTCCCAGATCAGCGGGCTCTCGCCCGGCGGCCGATGGTTATGCTTGGCCTTGTTGATAAAGGTAAAGCAACTCGCGCCGCCGCTATATCGCTCGATATCCATGATCCCGAGCGCATCGTAAAAGGCCACGACGAAGCCCGTGCAATCCACGCCGAGATTCCGGTCGGCCCATGCCTGGATATTCTCGGGCTGGACCGTGCCCGAGTCGACCGCGAGCGTCAGAATATGCTCGCAGTCGTCCGGCGAAACCTTGCCGCAATTGGCCCGCGCAAATGCGCTGTCCTTCGGCCCGAGATGCTTCTTGAGCGCCGCCGTTCGCACCGCCGCGCGCGCCTGCGCTTTCGGGCTCGAATAGTCCGCGCCGATCATGTACTTGTTCAACGACACGCTCGTCGGCCATTCGCTGCTGCCGGCCTGGAGGTTCATGTATCGATCGACGAAATCGTCGGCGGTAAAAGTGTCGCTTGCCATGTGCTGTACTCCATAACAATCGTCGCGAGAGGTCCGGCCTTGCGGATCGCACTGCTCGCGCGCTCCGCGCGCCGGCGGCGTGTTGCTACTCTCCCGTGCCGCTTCTGCTCCCCCGCTTTTGCTTCCCCGCTTTTACCCTCTTACTCGCCCCCTTGCGCCACCCGCTCCTGCAAGCGCCGCCGCACCTTGCCGACGTCGATGCCATCCGGCCCCGGCGTATCGACGATCGGCATATAAGCCGCGGGGGTATGCAGCAAATACGCCTGCATCTCGTCGATCACGATGCGGTCGCTCGGATCGTAGCCGAGGTTCGCCAGTTGCCGGGTCAACTCCGCGCGTTCCTCGTAGCTCAATTCCCGCCACCAGAACGAACGGCATGCGTGCGCGTAGGCATTATTCGAGAAGTACTGCCAATGCCCCAGTTCGTGACTGAGGATTGCCGCCCTGACCGCGGCGTTGATCGTCTCGCCGCCCGGTGCGGGACCGAGCCCCGGAATCGTGATCAGAAAATCGCGCGGACTCGCCGCTTTCCAGACGCCCTGCTCCTCGCGGATCAAACGCCATCGCACCAGAATCGCCTGCAAGGTACGCTCGCCCTGATTCAGCACCACGCCCTGCTCGCGCGCGAGTTCGAAAAAATGCGTCAGCTCGACGGTGCTGAAGTTGTTGCCCGCCGTCAGTCCCGCCGGATCGGCGCCGAAGCGCCGCGCGTGAGCCACCAGCGCCGCCGCCGACACCACGCGGTCGCGCGGCATGTCGCGCCTCTCGAGCAAGGCCACCACGCGCGAAAACATGGCGCCCTGCTGCGCGAGGCTGGCGGCCTGCATCACATGGAGTCCAGGCTGATCCGTCACGGTGAACAATTGCAGACGCGCGTCGGACACCAACGCGGCTTCGAGCTGGCCCAGCGGCAAACGGATGGCCCCGGTGTCGCCATCGACGGCGAGCGCGGGCCATGAGCGCGCGCCCGATCCGCTCGATGCACCCGACTCGCCTGATCCGTCCGGGCCATCGGCGGCACGCGCCGGCGCGTGCATGTCCACGGCAAGCGCGAACGCGGCGAACGTCACGAACAGCAGCGCCGCCCGTCTCGCGAGGGCGCAATACCCGCGATAGCGCGTCATCGGCGGCCTCCCGACAGTGTCTAATCCGTGACCGTGACGATCGTCACGCGGCGGTTCTCGGGCGCCGTCGGATTGCGCCGGTTCAGCGGATCGGCGGAGCCCTTGCCGACCGACGACAGCCGCTCGGAGGCGATGCCGTCTTTCTGCGTCAGGTATTCGACCACCGCGGCGGCACGGTCTTCCGAGAGCTTCATATTGGCATCGGCCGAACCGCGCGGATCGGCATGCCCTTCGACGCGAAACCGGTAGGCCGCGAGCTTCTCGGACTGCAAGGCACCGGCGACCTTGTCGAGCGCGGCCTTCGCGCTATCGGTGAGCGTGGCCGAATTGGTGGCGAACGTGATGAGGATTTGCGCGGAAGGCGTTCTCGCCGGCGCGGGCCGCGGCGCGCCTGCGGGCGGCTTGTTCGACAGCACGAAGCCGCGCGTCACGATGTTGTCGTCGGGCCCGCCGGACTGCGCGGGTTCGAGCGCTCGCGTGACCGACTGCTCGTTGATGTCCTGCTCTTTCATCACCGGTTCGGCGGCTCGCGCGGCCGCGCACAGCGAGGACAAGGCGCACAGCGCGGCAACCAGAACCGCGCCTCGCGCGCGGGTTCCGGAAGCAGAATGTGTCAGGCGTGACATACGGAAATCTCCGCGGAATTGACCGGCCATCGGACCGCGAGGCCGCCAGCGCCTCGTCGCGGACCGTCGGCGAACATGGACGGACCCCGTTGCGGGGCAGCTTCATCCTTCAAAGACGAATGACGGGAAGCCAATTTGAAACCCGTCACCTTATACGTTACTCATCCGTCATCCATCCGGCACCCATTCGACGCGGCGATGCCATGGCTACGCACCCGCGTGCGCAATCAATGCGGTCACCGCGTCCCATTCATCCCTGCCGGCGTCGAGCAGACTCGCGAACTGCGCGCCGCTCGTCGCGCCCGCGCACCGTCGCGCGGACGGCGCCACGGCCGGCGATCCGTCGCTCCACCAGAGGCTCCGTCCCGCAGCGACGGTTTCGACCAGCAGCGCGGCGAAGCCGTCGGATGCATCGGATGCATCGGGTATGGCCCGCCGCCATGGCATCGCTTCGCGCCCCTCGTTGCGCCAGCGCTCGGCGCGCACCGCCGCGTCGAAACCATCGAGCGTGAACTCCGGCGCGAGGGTCGACAGGGCCAATGCCACCAGCCGGTCATACCAGGCCTGTGCATCGGCCAGCCGTCGTTCGAGTTCGGCGGCCTCGATGGCCTGCGCGATCGTGAACGGAAAATAGCGCCCCACCCGGTCCACCCCCGGCGTCAGCACGCCCGCCCAGGCATGCGGGCCATACGGGCCCGCCGCCAGCGCGAAACACCACACGGGCGCGTTCAGATACAACGGCAGCCACTGCGCGCCGAAGCGCTGCCGCCCGAGCAGCATGCCGTTCTGCAAGCCCTCGTCCCACGGCATCATGAACTCCGCCGGCAAGCGGCGCGCGACGAAATCGCCATGCGTGCGCACCTTGCCGAAAAACCCGGGCGCGGCCGATGAGTCCTCGCTCATAACCGGTCCAGACAGCGGAACTGCTCGAGCGCGGCGCGGCGGAACGGGTTCACGATACTGCTGGCCGAGAGTTCGAAGGCCGCGCGCCGGCCATCCGATTCGAAACTCAACCGGAAGCGGTCGGGCTGCGAAGTCGGTTGCAGATGGGCGTCGTCCATCAGATGCAGCAGAGCCCACGGTCCGTCGGCCCGCGCCGCCGGCGCGTTGCCCGCCGGCGTGAACTCGACGTGCGCCTGGCCGGTGCCCTTGCCGCTCGGCCACTGGAACACCATCGACTGCGGCGTGTCGGGTTTGACGATCATCTGCTGCCCGTCGATGTCGAGCGTGAACTGCGTGATCGACGGATCGATCGTCAGCGGCTTCACCTCGAAGCGCACCGACACGTCGCGCCCGCCCGCGCGGAAGAACGCATCGCGAATCTGCGCCGCCCGCTGGAACTGGCCGAGCACTTCGACGGGGATGCCGAGCGTCTCGGCGCCGCTGCGCCAGCGCCATTGCGGCCCCGACATATCGACCAGCATCGCCAGGTTCTTCTGGAAGAAATCGTCGATCAAACCGCCCGGGCCGAGCAGGCGGCCGAAATCGTCGGGCGCGGCATCGCGCGTGGACCCGCGCACGAGCGGATAGCGGCCGTCGAGCGCCTGCCGGCACAGCTGCGCCACATTCGCCTGCCACAGCGCGTTGAGCCGCGCGCGCTCGCCGCCCGTCATCAGCGCGTCGGCGCCGGTCGCGACGTTGGCGGCGACCGCCGCCAGCGGCGGCGGCGCGCTTTGGGCCGCGAGCTTGAGCTTGTTCAACGCATCGCCGGGCGGCGGCGGCAAGCCCTGGCGACGCGCCGCGTCCGCAGCTTCGAGATAGGCCGCCGCGTCCTTCAGCGCGGCCAGTTGCGTGTCCAGCGGCACCGGCCCCGGCGCGCCCGGTTTGCCGGCGAGGTCATGCAGCGCCTGGAAATGCGCGTCGACCGGATTGAGTTCGGCCGGCGGTGGCGGCGCCGCGTCGTCCGGCGCGTTGCCGAGCGCGCTTTCGAGGCGCTTCTTGGCCGCGTCGAGCTTGCCGCTCAAGGCGGCGACGCCCTGCTGCGCGAGCGAGCCGGCCGGCGCGCCGTTGCCCAGCGTGGTTTCCTGCGCCGCGGCCAGCATCAGCGAGCGCAGCGGCGAGTCGGCCGCCGCCAGCAGGTTCGCCAGGCGCGCGCCCTGGTCCACACCGTTGAACGGCACCACGTCGACATCGCCGAGCAAGGCATCCCATTGGCGGATGTACTCGTCGTAATAGAGCCGCGTCATGCCGGCCTTCAGGTCGTCGAGACCATTCGGCGTCAATACGGATTCCTCGCGTCCCAGCACCCAATCGTCCTTGGCGATATCGAGCACCGCCGCGTCGCGCAACTGGACGAACTTCCGGTAACCGGCCCGCGTATAAGCGCCCGACACGCCACGCGTCAACGGCGCGCCGCTCTTGCGCACCAGCACCAGCGCGGCATTGCGCCCAGCGGCATTGGCGACGCTGAACTCCGGCAGCCTGCTCTGTTCGAGATCGCGTTTGACGCGGTTGAACAGGCGCTGGGTCAGCGGCATCTTCGCGAGCGTCGCCCGCGCCTGCGCGATCAGGTCCTTGTCGAGCGGCAGCGACGCATCGAAGCGCGCCGGCTGGAACAGCGCCGCCAGATGACCATCGATATCGTTGCGCTGCTCGTCGCTCGCATCGCGCAACGGTCCACGGCGCCAATCGACATCGGCCCACAGGCGCACCGAGTCGGCGTCATAGTGCAGCGAATCGCCGAGCATCAGATAGGCGCGCAGCACTTCATACTGGAAGTCGGGATTGTTCGCGTCGCCGCGGCGCAATTCGTCTTCCATGCGGCTCACCACGAGCGGCAGCAGCGTCTGCCGCAACAGCCGCCGATAACTGGTCTGCGCTTCGAGGCCGAGCTTGTCGCCTTGATAAAGGCCGAGGCGCGACAGCCACGGCACGCTTTTATCGCGGTCCGCATAACCGCCGGGCAGATCGCGCGCGGCATTGAGCAGCGGCAGCAGTGCCAGCGGGTTGTCGCTGGGCTGCGTGCTCTGCGCGAGCTTCTGCAATGCGGCCGCATGCTGCTGCACCTTGGCCACGTAGGCTTCGTTGCGCTGATAGCTGACGAAGAACAGCACCAGCGCCAGCACCGCGACGACCCCGATCGCCGCGAGCGCGGCGCGCTGGAACCACGCGCGGCGCCGCTCCAGTTTCTGGTTCACGCCCGCGAGCCCGGCTTCCTCGAAAATCACGTTGCGCAGCAGCTTCGTGATGAAGTACGCTCGCCCGCTCGCCGCATCCGGCACGACGACCTGTTGCTGAAAGCCGAGCGCCGAGGCCACCGCGCTCATCACGCGGTCGATCGGCCGGCCTTCCTGGGTGCCACTCGTGAAATACACGCCCCGCAGCAGCGCGGACTGCTCGAAGCGGGACGTGCTGAAAGTTTCGTTCAGAAAGCTCTTCAGCATCGCCTGCAATCCCGCGAACTGCTGCGGGAATCCATAGACGAGCGCGCGCCGGTGCACGTCGGTCTCGCGCTGCATGCGATTCAGCACGCGCGCCTGCAACTGCTTTTCGAGTGCCTCGAATTCGGCCGGAAACGCGGCCAGCGCGTCGTCGGGCGAGCCCTGCTCCGTGTAGGGGAACGTCATGCCCCAGACCTGTTCGCGCTCGTCGCGGCCGAGGTCGTCGAAAAACTCGGCGAAACCGGCGAGCAGATCGCATTTGGTCACGATCACGTAGACCGGAAAGCGCATGCCGAGCTGGCCGTACAGTTCCTTGAGCCGTTCGCGCACGGCCTTCGCCTGCTGGTCGCGCTGGGTGTCCGACAGTTGCAGCAGATCGCCCGCCGACAGCGCGACGATCACGCCGTTCAGCGGCCGGCGTGGCCGGTATTTGCGCAGCAGTTGCAGGAAGCCGGCCCAGCCGGCCTGATCGGCCTCGGCGAAACTATCCTGGGTGGTAAAGCGGCCCGCCGTGTCGAGCAGCACCGCATCGTCGGTGAACCACCAGTCGCAATTGCGCGTGCCGCCCACGCCGCCGACCGACTGCTTGCCGAGCCGGTCGGCCAGCGGAAACTTGAGCCCGGAGTTCAGTAGCGCCGTGGTCTTGCCCGTGCCGGGCGCGCCGACGAACATGTACCACGGCAATTGATAGACATACTGACTACCGAAGCGGCCCTTGACCCGCGCCTTGCGCAAGGTCGCCATCGCCGCCTCGAAACGCTGCTTCAGGGCCGCGATGTCGGCCTCGGATTCTTTCTTGCCGGGCGCGGGCTCGTCCGTTCCCTGCGCCACCACGCGCGTGAAGCGGACGTTCGCGAGCCGCATCGCAAGCCAGCGCACGGCCCAGTAGAGCGCCCACAACAGCAGCAATACGACGATCACGACCCAGCGGCTGCCGGTGCTGTCGAGCGGCTCGTGACCGGCATACGCGACGAGCGGCCCCTCGACCCAGACGATCAGCGACAACGCGAGCACGCCGAGCAGCGACAGCACGATGGGCCGTCTCAGCCAGTTGAAGATTTTCATGCCCGGCTCCTCTGTGCCTTGCGCGACGAACGTCTTATCAGGTTCTTCACGATGCCGCTCCCGGCGCCAGCACCGTGATATCGACGCGGCGGTTGCGCGCGCGATTCGCGGCGGTGTCGTTGGGCGCGATCGGTTCGGCATCGCCGCGCCCTTCGGCGCTGAAACGGCCAGGCGTGCCGGCGCGGGCCGCGAGCATGTCGCGCACCGCTTCGGCGCGCGCCTGCGACAGATGCCAGTTCGACGGGAAGCGCGCGGAGAACACGCGCTGGTTGTCCGTATGACCGGCCACGACCACATTGCCCTGCACGGCCTTCAAGGCATCGCCGATCCGTTCGATGAGCGGCACGAAACCCTCGGCCAGATCGGCGCTGCCCGACGCGAACAGGCCGTCGCCGTTGATCGTGACGACGGTCCGGTCGGGCAACTCGGCCACGCGCACGAGACCGCGGGCGATTTCCGGCGCGAGGAACTGCGACAGCTTCGGCGCAAGCTTGGGCGCGGCCGCGAGTTTCGAGGCCAGCGCGGGCGCGGGCGCGACCCGAATCCCGTGCAGCGCTTCGAATACGCGGTCGGACATGTCGTTGAGCCGGAAGCTCAGCACCAGATGAACGATCACGAGCACGAGGCAGGCCACCGCCGCCGCAACCCACAAGGGCACCAGTTGCAGCAGCGGCTTGCGCTCGACCTTGACCGGCAGCCAGTGCGGCGACAGATCGCGCTCGGCCGCGCCGCGCTGGCCGCGAATCATCTGTTCGAGGCGTTCGCGGATCGTGTCGAGCTGCGTGCGGCCGCCGTCGATCAGACGGTAGCGTCCTTCGAAACCGAGGCCGAGAATCACGTAGATCAGTTCGAGCACGTCGACATTGCCGGCGGGGTTCTGCGCGAGACGCTGCAGAATCAGGAAGAAACGCTCGCCGCCCGAGGCCTCGTTGTGGAACGTCACGAGCAGGCTGCGGCTGCCCCACAGGCCCGCGCCCCACGGCGTGCTGGCGATCGCTTCGTCGAGGAAGGTGCACAGGCAATAGCGCGAGGCGCCGAGCTTCTCGTCGTCGATGCCGTTGGCGCGGCCCTGGGCTTCGAAGTTGCGCACCATCTGCATCAGCTGGTTGCGCAGGTCTTCGACGTTCGGATGCGTCGGCAACTGGCGCAACGGCAGCGCCAGTTCGATCAGCGGGTTGGCCGCGCGCAGCAGCGGATTGAGCCCGCCGCCCGCGGGCAGCATCGGTGCGGGCGCCGCCGCGGCCGCCATGAACGCGGCCCGCGCGCCGCCCGGGGTCGGAATCAGGATCGTCGCGCCGGGGTCGTCGGCGGGACCACGCAGTTCTTCAGGAGTCACGATGAACGTCCTCAATCAAGGTATCAGCGGCGAATCGCCCAGAATTCCATCGCGAGACCGGGAAATTCGCCGGCGACGTGCAGCGCCATGCCGGCGGAACTCGCGAACTGCTTCCACAGCTCGTTGCCGCGATCGAGTTCGAAGTAAGTAAAGCCCGCATGAAACGGCAACTGCCGGGGCGCCACCGGCAACGCGCGCAGGCCGATGCCCGGCAGTTGCAGATTGACCAGATCGCGAATGCGCTCGATCGGTCCGATCTTCACCTGCGGCGCGAAGCCGGTCAGGATGTGCTCGGCCGGCATCTGCGCGCGCACCGCGAGCACGAAGGTGGCACCGGCAAACAGCGTCTTGTCCGGCACGATCGCCACGCGCAGGCCGAACTTGCGCTCTTCGAGCGGGATCGCCACCGCGTGCGGGTCCATCACCATGCTCAGCGACGCGCGGATATCGTCGATCACCGGCGCGAAGGTCTCGCGCAACCATTCGTGGCGATACACCGGATACGCGGGCGGGCGCTTCGACGCCTGGCTGAAAGTCGCCAGTTCGCCGGCCAGTTGCACCGCCACCTCGTAGAGCGCTTCGGGATGCAGACCGGTCATCGTCGAGAGATGCGAGGCCAGCGGCTCGTGACGGTTGATCAGCTGCAACAGCAGGAAATCGGCCACTTCCGCGACGCCCGTCACGCCGGGCTGCGCGAGGCGCCCGGCCAGCGCTTCGCCACGCTGATGCAGCAGGCCCACGAGATCGTCGACGAAGGCGCCGAGGCGGCGCGCCACGCGATAGTCGAGACACGGCGGGCTGTAGTCGTTTTCGAGCACGACCCGGTTGTCGGGCAGGCGTTCGAGCACGCGCGCCACGCCCAGCGCCGTATAGGCATTGGCTACGTCGGGAGCGAGCGCGAGGCGCACCCGCAGTTTGCCGATCTGCATCAGCGCCGCGCCGGCGTTCGGATCATTGCTGTCGCTCACGTCGAGTTCGGCGATACGGTGGCGCGCGAAGTTCTCCTCGCTCGCCTCGTTGCCGGTTTCGGCCACGCCCGGCCGGCGCACCGGCAGCGCCAGTTGCACCAGCACGTTGCGGGTGCCCTCGGGAATGTCGAGCGGCTCGGGCAGGTCGTCGTCGGCGGGCAGATCGAACGGCGTGCCGTCGGGCAGCACGCCCGCGCAGGACAGCAGCGCGAGCTTGCCGAGCTTGAGCAGCGGCTCGTCGATCTCCAGCGCGGTAAAGCCCCAGCTATACGGACGCAGGCCGGCGGCGCGCGCCTCCAGTTGCCGCTGCAGATAGCGGTCGTGCTGCTGCAAATGCTGGGGCTGCAGAAACATCCCCTCGGACCAGATGACTTTGCTATTCCAGGACATGTTGTTTCGTTCGATCGTTTCTGGGTGGGATCGGCTCAAGGTTTCGGCTGACGTGCGCGGGCCGCGTGCAGTTCGTCGATCTGGGCCTCGTACGCGTCATTGAACGCCTGGCCGAAAAGCTTCTGGAAGTCGTCCTCGGCTTCGCGCGCGACGGCGCCCTGCAAGCCGACGAACAGGTCCCATAGCTTCGCCTTGCGGTTCGACAGCACTTTTTCGAAGGCGCCCGGGTCTTTCAGCTGCGCTTCGATCGAGGCGGGATCGAAGCGGCCCAGCACATGCGCGAGCGCCGCGCGCATGCCGGCCAGCACGGCGAGTTCGTGCGCCTCGATATCGTCGAAGGCGCGCTTGAGCGCTTCGTCGGGCGGCAGATAGCCGGCCGTGCGGCCGGTCAGCATCTGCGCCAGCGCGCTGTCGACGTCGGGGAAAAATTTGAGCGGGTTGTTGTCGCGCGCGACGATCACGGTCGTGTCGAGGCGGGCTTCGCGTTTGGTCATCGAGCGGGCCCGCAATACCGCCATCGTGCCGCGCAGTGCTTCGCGCAACATCGTGCCGATCAGGCGCGCGAACTCCGGCCCGGGCAGATTCGGCGCGCGCGAGGGGTCGAGGCCGAGTCCTTCGAGCAGGGCCTGGAAGAGCACGGCGCGGTCGTCGCTCGTGGCACCGGGGGTGTCGTGGCGGGTTGGGGTTGTCGGGGCCGCTGGGGTTGCTGGGGCCGCGGGGATTGCAGGCGCGGCTCGTGCGGCGGACATCGCGGGCTGCGCGTTGCCTACTACGTCTTCGTGGATGGCCTGGGGCCGCGACGCTTCCGGGACCGGCAGCGGCACCTCAGGGAGCGGCGACGGCGCGGCAACGGATGACGTCTCCATCTCCACGGGCGAAGCCGGCTGCGCGGCAAACGGCACATCGGGTTGTGCGGCTGGCGTTGGGACCGGCATCGGAGCCACCGCTGGCGACGGCGCGGGCACGGGCACCGGCGTCGCCGCGGGCATCGTATGCCGCACGCTGGCGGCCTGCGGCGCGACCACGGGCACGACCACCGGCACCACCGGCGCCGAGGGTGCCAATGACGCCGACTGCGCAACCGACGGCAACGGCATCGACGGCGTTCCGAACAGATCGTCGAACGGGGTCATCGCGGCACCTGCCGGACCGGGGTCCAGCAAGCCCGGAGGCAAGCCGGTCGGGCCGCCCAGCGGCGCAGTCGGCAGCGCAGCCGGCGCGGGCCACGGCGCCATCTCCGGCGACGCATGACGCTGCGCGCTCGCATACGACGCAGCGCCCGCCTGCGCGGGCGTTTCCCACTGCGCCAACGCATCGGCGAGCGGATCGTAGTCAGCGGGAATGCCGCCGGCGGGCGCCGCCGCCGCGCCTTGATCCTGGTGCGACGACTGGCTCGACGGCGGGTAAGACGGCTGACCCGGCGGCTGACTCAGCGGCTGACTCAGCGGCTGACTCGACGGCGGGCGCGGCGCCTGCGCCTGCGGCACCGCAAACGCCTGCCACTCCGGCGACACATGATCGCTCTCCGAGCCCGCGAAGCCCGGCCGCGACGAAATCCGCTGCGCTTCGCCGAAGCCCGGCTGCCCGAGCGGATCGAGCGCGCCGAGCCGCAGCGCGTCACCTTGCGAATCGGCCGGCAGCGGACCCCCGAGCACCTGCGCGGCGCTCAGCGGATCATGCCCGCCCGTCAGGCCGCCCGTCAAACCACCCACCCCCGCCGCCTGCTCGCCGAGCGACACCTCAAGCAGATACGGGCCGATCAGCAGACGGTCGCCGTCCGCGAGTCGTGCCTCGCGCGTGCCGCCGAGCGCGCGCTGATTCAGCACGCTCGGATTGCTGCCCAGATCGCACAGCAGATAGTCGCCGCCGCGAAACTCGATGCGCGCGTGAACGCGCGAGATCGCGCGCTGCTGATCCGGCAGCACCAGCGTGCAGTCGTTGGCCCGGCCGATCGTGCCGCCCGCCGGGCCGAACGCGATCGCGATCGGCTCGGCCAGCGTCTCGTCGTTGAACCGCGCAACCCGCAGCGAAAGAATCGGATAGTTCACTTGGCTCCCCACAACCGGTCCGGTGCATCACTCACGGCATCAATCACGGCATCAATCACGATTTGATTTTTTTGGTGCCGTCGTCGGCGTCTTTGGGCGCGGTCGGCGCGGTCGGCGACGAGCCGCTGCCCGAGCCCGCCGAGCCGCCCGAGTTGAGCAGGATCGGCGTGCCCGACACCGCCACGCTCGCCGGGCCGATCACCACGAAGGCGCCGCCCGCCTTCAGCGTGATGCTCGCGCCCGCCTCGATCACGACGTTCATGCCCGCCTTGATATGGATATTCATGCCGGCATCGATCGCATAGTCCATGCCGACTTTTTCCTGCAGCTTCTGCCCGACCTTCAGCGACGCATTGCCGTCGACCTCGGCGTTCTGGTCGCCGGTCACGGCATCGTGGCGCGCACCCGTGATCGCGATGAACTCGTTGCCGGTCACCTTCAGATGCCGATCGTTGCCGACGTTGTTCAGCATGTCGTTCTTCACCCACGTCTCGTGATCCTTCTCGGCGTGGAAGAACAGTTGCTCGCTGCCCTTGTCGTCGTCGAAACGCATTTCGTTGAAGCCGCCGCCGCCCTTGGTCGAATTGCTCTTCAACGTCGAGAACATCTGATTCGCCGGCAGCGCGTACGGCGGCATCGTATTCGCGTTGTAGACGCAGCCGGTCACGAGCGGCCGGTTCGGGTCGCCCTCGACGAATTCGACGACCACTTCCTGACCGATACGCGGCAGAAAGAACGTGCCCCAGTTCTTGCCGGCCCAGCTCTGCGAAACGCGTACCCAGCAGCGCTTCATGCGCGCGTCCGCATCGGCCGGCGGCGCGAACTGCTCCCAATGAAACTGCACCTTGATGCGGCCGTATTTGTCCGTGAGAATTTCCTCGCCGTCCGGGCCGACCACCACCGCGGTCTGCGGGCCCGCCACCACCGGCTGAACGGTCAGCCGCTCCGAGCGGAAGTGGTTTTCCTTGCGCAACGCGGTGAAGGCGCAGTCGAAGAACGGCAGCGACGGATCATGGCGCACCGTCGATACATAGACATCCGAATTGATCTCGTACATCGCGCTGACCACCAGATAATCGTGGTTTTGCGCGTCGCAGGCGTGATGTTCGAGCTTGAACTGGCCGCCCGGCCAGATGCCGCGCGCGCTCGAACGGCCCGAAATGCTGTCGTTGCGCGCCTGGCGAATCTCGATGCCGACCTTCGCATACCGATCGCCGTCGCCGGATTGCACGTGGCCGCTCAGATGCTCCTGCATCGTGTACACCGGCGGATCGTAGACTTTCGGCCGCGTCGCGCGCGACAGCAGCCCTTGCTGGTTGCTCGACGAAGGCTTTTCGAAATCGTAGTCGTTGACTTCATACTTGCCGGTCTGCAATTCCGCGCCCGAACTCCACGCATACACGCATTCCTTCTCGTTCGACGGCTCGTGCCACGCATCGTAGGAGATCGTCGCGTAGTGCTCGATCGGCGCGTGCACGTCGCTCGAATCGGTCAATACCAGCGTATGCTTGCCCGCCTTGTGCTCGAAGTAGTAGTAGATGCCTTCGTGCTCCATCAGGCGGCTTACGAAAGCGAAGTCGGTTTCGCGGTATTGCGCGCAGTGCGGCAGCGTCGGATAGCTCGCCTGGCATTTATTGCTGAGGTCGATGCTGTAGTCCTGCAACACGCCGGTCACGATATCCAGCACGCTTTTTTCGTGGAAAAAGCGGCTGTGCGACGCACGCGTGAGCAGCCACAGCCGCGGACGCACCACGGCTTCGTAGCGCGCCATGCGGTTGCGCACGCTGTCGCCTGGCGCGACGATGCGGAAGGCCGTGACGATCCCGTTGAATTGCCGCTCGCCGTCGCCGGGCAGCGACAGCGCGATCGAGATGTCCTGCCCGAGCAGATCGGCGGCTTGCAGATCGTTGCGCTGGCTCAGCAGATCGAGCCGCCATTCGCAGAGGCGTCCCAACTCTTCGGTGCCGCTCAGGTGCAGAAACAGCAGGTCCTGGCCGGCAGGCGCGCAACTGACGGTGACGTGGCGGTTCTGATTTTGCGTGGTCATGTCACGGAATCATCGTCTTGACGGTCGCGGGATTGACGATCGTGACCACCCCGCCCCAGTTGCACATGCAGGTCGAGACGTTATCGAGCGACGGCTGGTTGCCGAGCAGCACGGTCGGCGCGCCGGGCGCCCACGGCGACAGGGTGGCCGGGATGCACGGCATCGGCGTCAGCACGCCCAGCGCGGCGGCCGTCGCGGCGGCCACCGTCGGATTGGCGGGCGAGCTGCACACGCCGAACGGCATGATGTTGACGAGCGGAATGTGATCCATGATGTTGGCCGCGGGCGGCCCTTCGCCCATCACGCGATTGACCGGCAGCACCACGAGAGACGAAGGCGCCGCGCCGAACGAACATTGCAGCGTTGCGCCCATACTGACTTGTTGTGGCATAGAAAGGCACTCACCATGCGAAGTAGCCGAAAATCCGCGCGAACGTCGCGTCGGTCCGATCAATCGAACGTATAGAGAAACTCGCCGTCGCGCGCCCCGATCTGCACTTTCGCGACCGCGCTGCCGTTCATCATGCGCGTCAGGAATTCCGTGCTGATGCGCGGCAACAGCGTGTTGGTCAGAATCGCATCGATCATGCGGCCGCCGCTTTCGAGCTCGGTGCAGCGGCTGCCGATCAACTTCACCACGTCGTCGTCGTAGCTGAACGGAACCTTGTGCGAGACGCGCAGGCGCTTTTCGATCCGCCCAAGCTGCAGGCGGATGATCGCGCCGAGCATCTCGTCGGAGAGCGGGTAGTACGGAATCACCACGACACGCCCGAGCAGGGCCGGCGGAAACACCTTGAGCAGCGGCTCGCGCAGGGCCTTGGCGATGCCCTCGGGCTCCGGCATCAGTTCCGGGTCCTTGCACAGGCTCGTGATGAGGTCCGTGCCCGCATTGGTGGTCAGCAGGATCAGCGTGTTCTTGAAGTCGATCACGCGGCCCTCGCCATCTTCCATCCAGCCCTTGTCGAACACCTGGAAGAAGATTTCGTGCACGTCCGGATGGGCCTTCTCGACTTCGTCGAGCAGCACCACGCTGTACGGACGGCGGCGCACCGCCTCGGTCAGCACGCCGCCCTCGCCGTAGCCGACATATCCCGGCGGCGCGCCCTTCAGCGACGACACCGTATGCGCCTCCTGATACTCGCTCATGTTGATCGTGATGACGTTCTGCTCGCCGCCGTACAGCACCTCGGCGAGCGCCAGCGCGGTCTCGGTCTTGCCGACCCCCGAAGTGCCGGCGAGCATGAACACGCCGATCGGCTTGTTCGGATTGTCGAGACCGGCGCGCGAGGTCTGGATGCGCCGCGCGATCATCTCGGTCGCATGCGCCTGACCGATGATGCGCCGGTTCAGATTCTCCGCGAGCTTGAGGACGTTTTCGATTTCGTTGCGGACCATCCGGCCGACCGGTATGCCGGTCCAGTCCTGCACGACGGAAGCGACCGCCTGCTGGTCGACGGTGGGGAGAATCAGCGGGTCTTCGCCCTGATGCTGCGCGAGTTGCGCCTGCAGCTCGCGCAGTTCGGCGAGCCGTGCCTCGCGTGTGGCGGTGCCGCCGGAAGCGCCGGTTTCAGCCGCTGCGTGGTTCGCTTCCCGCTCTGCTTCGTTCGCCGCGCCGGCCTGCGCCGCGCCTTCCACCTTGCCGGTCTCGCCGCGCAATTGCGCGCGCAGATCGAGAATCCGCGTCACCAGTTCTTTTTCTGCCTGCCAGCGGGCGTCGAGCGTGGCGAGACGCGCCTGCTCGGCGGCGAGCTTTTCCGCGGCCGCGGCCTGACGCTCGCGCGTGTCGACACCCACCGCATTTTCGCGGCCGATGATCGCCAGTTCGGTTTCGAGCGCCGCGATACGCTTGCGCGAATCGTCGACCGAAGCCGGCGTCGCGTGCTGGCTGACCGCCACGCGCGCGCAGGCCGTGTCGAGCAGGCTGACCGATTTATCGGGCAACTGGCGCGCCGGAATATAGCGATGCGAGAGCCTCACCGCCGCTTCGAGCGCTTCGTCGAGCACCTGCACCTTGTGATGCTGCTCCATCGTCGAGGTAACGCCGCGCATCATCAAAATGGCCTTGGTCTCGTCCGGCTCGCTGACCTGCACGACCTGGAAGCGCCGCGTCAGCGCCGGGTCCTTCTCGATGTGCTTCTTGTATTCGGCCCACGTGGTGGCCGCCACCGTGCGCAGCGTGCCGCGCGCGAGCGCCGGCTTCAGCAGGTTCGCCGCGTCGCCGGTGCCGGCCGCTCCGCCCGCGCCGACCAGCGTATGCGCTTCGTCGATAAACAGAATGATCGGCTTTTCCGAGGCCTGCACCTCTTCGATCACCTGCCGCAAGCGGTTCTCGAACTCGCCCTTCATGCTCGCGCCCGCCTGCAGCAGACCGACGTCGAGCGTGCGCAACTGCACGTCGCGCAACGACGGCGGCACGTCGCCCGCCGCGATGCGCTGCGCGAAGCCCTCCACCACCGCGGTCTTGCCGACGCCCGCCTCGCCGGTCAGGATCGGATTGTTCTGGCGGCGGCGCATCAGAATGTCGACCACCTGGCGGATTTCCTCGTCGCGCCCGACGATCGGATCGAGCTTGCCGTTGCGCGCCTGCTCGGTCAGATCGGTGGTGAAGCGCCGCAGCGCTTCCTGTTTGCCGAGCGCGGCAGCCGGCACGGGGCCGCCCGCATCGCCCCCATCGGCGCCCGCGCCCTGCGCGCCGCCCGCCTGAAAACCGTCGCTCGCGCTCATCGCCGCTTCCGGCGACTCGCGCAGCAGGCTGTCGAATTCGTCGACGAGCGCCTCGAGCTTGATGCGCTCGAACTGGCGCGAGATGCCGTACAGGCTGTTGCGCAGCGACGGCGTCTTCAGCAGCCCGACCACCAGATGGCCGGTGCGCACCTGCGACTCGCCGAACATCAGCGAGCCGAACACCCAGCCGCGCTCGACCGCTTCCTCGACCTGCGAGGAAATATCGGTCACCGAACCCGAGCCGCGCGGCAGGCGGTCGAGCGCTTCGGTCAGATCGCGCGCGAGGCCGGAAGGCTCCAGCCCATAGTGCTTGACGATGCGGTGCAGATCGGAGTCCTGCAATTGCAGGATCTGATGGAACCAGTGCACGAGCTCGATATAAGGATTGCCACGCAATTTGCAGAACACGTTCGCGCTTTCGATTGCGCGGAATCCGAGCTTGTTCAGCTTGCCGAACAAGGCTGCCCGTTTGATCTCGGCCATATGGCTATTCCCCCGATGATGTCGATGATGGCACCGCAGAAGAAGACGGCGCACGCGCCGCCGCGGCAATCCGTGAACGGCCATCCGGCGCGGTCGGCTGCAGCACCAGCTGGCGCTGATCGCCTTGCGCCGCCTGGCCGAGCGTCCAGGTGGTGTAACCGAGCCGCGTGTGACGCCCGAGTTGCAGACGCGGCACGTCTTCCTGTCTGAGCACGAGCCGCAGGTCCCAGTCGAGCCCGTCGCGCGCGTAGTTGCGCACCCAGTCGACGAGACGCTTCAGGCTCTCGCCGCCCGGCAGAAAGCGCTCGTAATCGGCGCGGCTCAGCGGTCCGATGACGATGCGAAACTTATGCTGGCAATCCCACGTGCGCGTGCCGAGCAGCGCCGCCACGCCGAGCGCGGCGCCGTCGGCCGCGCCCAGACGCAGCAGCGAACCGGCGGGCAGCGTCATCCAATGGCCGACCCACTGCTCGATCTCGACCGGCAGGTTGAAAAAGCGCGTCAGGACGAGCTTCAGCCCCGCGGCCGGACGGGTCGGCCCGGCCAGCAGACCGGCGAAGTGCAGCTTGGCGAAATCGGGCACCGCGTCGCGCTCGCGCAGCGCCGGCTCGCCGAGCCCGAACAGGCTGCCGACATAAAAGGAAAAGCGGTCGCGCCCCGGTCGGTCGAGACTCACGGCCGGCTGCGCATTGGCCCACGCGCGGTAGAACAGCGTCACCATGCGGTGATGGAAGACGTCGAGAAAACGCGCGAAGGTCGGGTCGCCCGCATTGCGCGCACGATCGCGCGCGTATTCCGTCAAGTGCGTGGGCAGCGGGCCGTGCGGTCCGAACAGGCCGAAAAACTTGACCGCGAGGCGCGCGGCATGGCGTTCGCCGGCCGGCGTGAAGGCGCCGAGCGAGGTCGGCTGGAACACCAGTTCGGGTTCCTGCACGAAACGGATCGCGTCGTCGCGCGGCTGCATCGACTCGCCCACGCGCGGCTTGTCCGGGTACGCGTTCTCCAGCAGCCGCACGACCTGGAAGAAGTCGAAGCGGCGCGCGTCGTCCTCGAGCCGGCGCAGCAGCGTCAGAGCGTCCGGCATTGTCCGACCCTCGCTGGCCAGCGCATGATCTCGCCGCGGGAAAGCGTCTTCACCACGGTCTCGGTGAACGAATTGATCGAGACGTATTGCGCGAAATAATGCGCGAGCACGGCGCCGAGCAGAAACGCGCCGGCGCCTTCGAACGCGGCTTCGTCGAGCGTCAGCGTCACTTCGAGACCGCGGCCGAACACGATCGGTCCGGCGCATGGCAGGCGGCGCGTCACCGAGCGCGCATCGATCGAGCGCACGCCTTCCACGAGCCGTTGGCTGGCGATATCGTCGACGGGACAGTAGAGGCTCAGCAGATCGCGCAGCGCGCGAGCGCCCTCGCGCGCGTCGTTGTCGAGCAGCGACGCGTAGTTCAACGACAGGTGGCTCAACAGCCGCCACGCCACGGCCCCATGCGCATACGACGGCAGCGGCCGGCTCGGGCCGCTCACGCAGCGCACGCTCTGCACCGGCGCTTCGACGTCGAGCGTGAAATCGGCGGGGCCGACCCCGACCGGCATCGTCAGGGGCAAGTCGCGATTGGTGCACAGCACCTGCAAACCTAGTTGCCGCAGGTCGGCGCGAAACGGCGCATGCTTCGCATCCACCAGCGCAATGTACATCTCGCTGCCGAGATAGCTGCTACGCGGTCCGCGCTCGTGCTGCCGCGACGAGGGCAAACGCTTCTCGCGGCGCACCTGATAGTAGGCGCCGGCCCGATACGTGGCGCCGAGATCGCGGGCGTGATAGAACGGCTCGAACTGCTGCTCGCCGCCCGCGCTCGCGCTATAGCCGGTGGCGGTCTCGATCCGGTAGATCTCGAAGTCCATCGGCCGGGTGCGATCGGCCACCACGTGATATTCGAACTGCTCGTCCGAGAGCGCGATGCGGTCGGTACGCTTCGCAAACAGGTTGATGGCGGGCGTGCAGTGCAGCGCGAAATTGCCTGCGTCGAGCGATTGTTCGAGCTGCGGATCGCCACGCTTGAGCAGCACGATGACTTCGAGTTCGGTCTCCGCGCAACGGCGCAGCGCCGCCTGCAAGCCGTCGATCGTGAGAAACATGAAGCGCTGTGGAAAAGCGAAGTACTCCTGCAGCAGACGGTAGCCCGGGAACGACTGGCCGCTGAGCGGCAGCAACGCTTCGTCGTCGGCAAAACCGAGCGGGCGCAGCGCGCTCGCCGGCAACTGCACGTGCCATGCCGCCGGACGTTTGGCCGGCAGCACGACGATGCCGCTCACCGAACCCAACAAACGCTCGTGGATGCGCGTGGCCATGCCGTCGGTGCCGCGCAGATACAGCGTCAGCCGGTCGAGCTTCAACTGGTTGAATTTCAGGCCGCCGGTGGCGCGCAGCCGCAATCTGAGGCCGGCCTTGATGGCGGCGCCGCCCGCCATGCTCGCCGGCAGCGCGCTGTCGATACCGCCGAGCGAACCGGTATGCGTAAAGAAGCGCGCCTCGGCGATTTCGAGCGGCCAGAGCGCCAGTTCATGGGCGCTGCGGTATTCGCAACGCGTCGAACCGTTCTTGTCGAGCACGCTGCGCAGCGCGCTACCGCGCGGAATGCGCACGCCTTCCGCAAGACTCGAACTGCTCAGGTCGGGCTGGATCTGCACCACGGCCATCGACGGCGTCGGCGCGAGGTAATGCGGGTACACCAGCTCGGCGAGGTGCTGGGTAAAGCGCGGAAACTCGTCGTCGATTTTCAGCTGCACGCGCGCCGCGAGAAAACTGAAGCCTTCGAGCAGACGCTCCACATACGGGTCCGCGCATTCGAGACTTTCCATGCCGAGCCGCCCGGCGATCTTCGGAAATTCGCGCGCGAACTCGCCGCCCATCTCCCGTAGATGCTGCAGTTCCTGGCTGTAGTATTTGATCAGGTCGGGATTCATGGCTTCAGCGCGGCCCGCCCTGATCGATCACGCGCATCTCGCCGGCCTCCAGGTCCAGTTCGGTCCTGAAGTAGAGCCGCTCCGGATACGGCTGCGCCCACAGGTCGCCCTCGACCAGAAACGACACGGTGTTATGACGCCCGGTGGTTTCTTCGAACTGCATCGAACTGACCCGCACGGTATCGCGCAGAATGCGCGGCTCGAACGCCCAGATCGCGTCGCGCACCAGCCGTTCGAGCCGCAGCGGGTCGATCCCCGAGGCGGTCTTGCCGGCAATGTCCGGCAAGCCGAAGTTGATGACCGAGGTCGCGACGTACGGATAACCGCTCAGGTCCTGCACCGACGCGAGGCCGTTCGCATTCAGCAGCCAGGCGAGGTCGCGCTGCACGCTCTCGCGCAGCGCGCGCATCGACAGCACGCGGCGCTCGCGCGCCTCCTGGCTCGCCTCGGGTTCGAGATCGGTCAGCCGGTCGAGCAGCGACGGCTGCAGGCGGTCGCGGGCGGTCAGCTCAGCCATGATCGGGGACGGCCGCGCCGTTCTCTTCGGGGTCCGCAGCACGGCTTTCCAGTTCGATGGTTCGTACGTCGAAGAGCGCGTAGTCGTTCGCCTCCGAGGCGAACATGCGCTGTCCGACGGGCCGCGCGGTCGCCGGATCGTCACTGCTCCAATCGGTCAGTTGCGCGAGCCACAACGCGCGATCCGGATGAGCGAGCGTGCCCGGATAGCGGGCCGGAATCAGGCCGGCGGCCTGGCCGTCGTTGGCCCAGGTAAAGATGGCCGGCATCCAGACCCGATCGCGCAGGTCCGAGGGCGGCTCGATCACGATGCGTTTGATACGGTCAAACGGAATCCAGTAATAGCGGCCGTTCAGCAAGGTTTCGAGGGTCGGGCCGAGCCGGTTGTCGGCATCGGCGAGCCATGCAAACGGCTCGCCGTTCAGCGTGCCGGCGGTGGCCGGCGCTTCCTCGAGCGCCTGCGCGCGCGCGGCCGCCGCCGCGCCGGCATCGCCCGCGGCTTCGAGCCGCAATGCTTCGACGAGCAAGGCGAGCCAGCCGGTCGGCTCGCCGAAAATCAGCGGCGCGTGTTCGCCTTTGAACACCGCGTCGCGCAATGCTTCGCACTGCAACGCCGCGCGATAGGTTTGCACCATCGGCAACGCCGCGGCGTCGAGTTCGCCCACCACGTTCAGTTGCGTCAGCGCGCGATCCCACGCGCCCGTCACCGCGAGCAACTGGAACAGAAAGACGCGATAAGCGGCTTTCGACGGGTCCTTGCGAACCTGGTTCTGCAATTCGCTCAGGCATCCGTCGACATCGCCCGCGCGCAAACACTCTTCTGCTGTCATGCCGGTTCGCTCCGCTCAGGCTGAGGTCATCCCACCCGCCGCCGCACCGCGGCGGCGTGGCCGGCGCGGTGCGGTCGTCTCATGCTGCCTGCCGCTCAACTCTCGGCGTTGGCGGGAATGTTCCACTTCGTTTCGACCACCCCGCCTTCCTTCGCACCCTTGGCGTTTTGCGGCTGATACTCGACATGGAACTTCTCGAAGTTGAGCGTGACGTTCTCGGTGAAACGCTCTTCGCCGCCCGAGCCGCCCGTCGAGTAGGAGCTGACCAGCACGCCTTCGAGCGTGACCTTGTAGTACTCGAGCGGGTTGTCGCCGCCGGCCTTGCGCACGGTCAGCAGCGCCTTGTCGATGTGCGTGCCCTTGGTACAGGCCGCCATGATCGGCGGCGTGGCCTTGTCGCTGTATTTGGTGAACGAGAGGTCCTGCACCGATACCTTGCCGGCCCCGCCGCCCGTCCCCATGTGCATCGTGCCGCTCTGGCTCAGCCCCCAGCTCCATGCCAGCACTTCGATTTCTTCCTTATGGGTCTTGTCCTGCGACTCGCCCTTAATATCGCCCAGCTTCATGAACATATCGATGGCCATGTCTTTCTCCGCTCAAAACAATTCGTCACTGAAAAAAAGGGATTTCCGTCATGCCGCCTTGGCGGACGGAAGCTTCGAAACCAACCGTAGCGATACGGTCAGGCCTTCCAACTGGTAATGCGGACGCAGGAAAAACTTCGACGTGTAATACCCCGGATTGCCTTCCACTTCTTCGACGACCACCTCCGCGGCGGCAAGCGGCCGTCTTGCCTTGGACTCTTCCGTCGAGTGCGCGGGATCGCCATCGACGTACTGCAGAATCCAGTTCTGCAGCCAGCGCTGCATGTCGTCCTTCTCCTTGAAGCTGCCGACCTTGTCGCGCACGATGCACTTCAGGTAGTGCGCGAAGCGGCTGCACGCGAACAGGTACGGCAGACGGGCGGCCAGATTCGCGTTCGCGGTGGCGTCCGGGTCTTCGTACTCGGCGGGCTTATGCAGCGACTGCGCGCCGATGAAGGCGGCGAAATCGGAGTTCTTCTTGTGCACGAGCGGCATGAAACCGTTCTTCGCCAGTTCGGCTTCGCGGCGATCGCTGATGGCGATTTCGGTCGGGCACTTCATGTCGACGCCGCCGTCGTCGGTGGGGAACGCATGCACCGGCAGATTCTCGACCGCGCCGCCCGACTCGATGCCGCGAATCCGCGAGCACCAGCCATACATCTTGAACGAGCGATTGATGTTGGTCGCCATCGCATAGGCCGCATTGGCCCATGAGTATTTGCTGCTGTCGGCGCCGGCGGTGTCTTCCTCGAAATCGAACTCCTCGACCGGGTTGGTTTTCGCGCCATACGGCGCGCGGGCGAGAAAGCGCGGCATCGCGAGACCCACGTAGCGCGAATCTTCCGATTCGCGCAGCGAGCGCCAGGCCGCATGCTCAGGAGTTTGAAATATTTTCGTCAGGTCGCGCGGATTCGCCAGCTCCTGCCAGGAGTCCATCAGCATCACGGCGGGATCGGCACCCGCGATGAACGGCGCATGCGCGGCGGCGGAGATCTTCGCCATCTGCGTCAGCAGATCGACGTCGGGGCCGCTGTTGTCGAAGTGGTAATCGGCCACCAGCGCGCCGTACGGCTCGCCGCCGAACTGGCCGTACTCCTCTTCATAGAGCTTCTTGAAGAACGGGCTTTGATCCCACGCGGTGCCCTTGTACTTCTTGAGCGTCTTGTACAGATCGCCCTTCGATACGTTCATCACGCGGATCTTCAGGGTTTCGTCCGTCTCGGTGTTGTTCACCAGATAGTGCAAGCCGCGCCATGCGCTCTCGACTTTCTGGAACTCTTCCGAGTGGATGATCTGGTTGATCTGCGCGGTCAGCTTCGCGTCGATCTGCGCGATCAGCGATTCGATCGTCGCGAGCACGTCGCCGGAAATCACGTTGGTATCGCGCAGCGCCTGTTCGGCGAGCGTGCGCACCGCCGTTTCGACGGCTTCCTTCGCCTTGTCGCTCTTCGGCTTGAATTCCTTTTGCAGCAGGTTCGCGAAATCGCTCATTTCGAGCGAGGTTTCGCCGGGTTGCGCTTGCCCTTGCGTACTAGGTTCGGCCATGGTCAGACTCCCCTGTGGTTCACACTCATTCCTGCGGCTTCGGTGCGGACGCCAGCGACTGCAGCAAGGCCGGATCGCTCAGCAGCTTCGCGATCAGGTCCTCGGCGCCGGTCTTGCCGTCCATGTACGTCAGCAGGTTCTGCAACTGGCCGCGCGCTTCCAGCAGCTTGGCCAGCGCATCCACCTTGCGCGCGACCGCCGCGGGCGAGAAGTCGTCCATGCTCTCGAAGGTCATGTCGACGGCGAGGTTGCCCTCGCCCGTCAGCATGTTCGGCACCTGCACGGCAACGCGCGGTTTCATCGACTTCAGACGCTCGTCGAAATTGTCGACGTCGATCTCGAGAAACTTGCGATCCGCCACCGGCGCGAGCGGGTCCGCCGGCTGCCCGGAGAGATCGGCCAGCACGCCCATGACGAAGGGCAGATTGACCTTCTTCTCCGAGCCGTAGACTTCGACGTCGTACTCGATCTGAACCCGCGGCGCCCGATTGCGCGCGATGAATTTCTGGCTGCTTTCCTTGGCCACGACCATTCCCCTGGTTGACGCCGCACGGCCGCGAGCAGCATGGCGCGTGACTGGCGTTGCTAAACGCAAAAAGCACATCCCCGGCTGACTGCTTACTCGTTCTCGATACCGCCTACCTGCCGGGCCTGGCTCATTCCTTCGGGCGCGAGGTCCTGCAGGATTTCCATAAAGCTCTTGTCGACCAGACGGCGCGCGCGCAGCAATAACAGCGGCACCGGGCTGGAGGGTTCGTGACGTTCGTAGTACGCGCAGATCTTGTCGAGCACGCGGATCACGTCCTGACGATCCGTGATGTCGCCGGACACCGGCACCGGCGCCGCGCCCGCGCGTTGCCCCGGCGCGGCCTCGCCGGCCGCCGCCTCGTCCAGCGCCCCCTCCGCCGCGACGGCCGATGTGCCGAGACGTTCGCCGAGAAAGTCGGCGGCGCGCCGCAGCAGCTTCGTGAGCGGCGAGAGGTCGATGGCGCGCGCGGCGCCGACGTGTTCGGTCAAGACCGTCTCGATGCGCATCCCGGCATGCAGCGCGTCGAGCAAGGCGGCGTGCGTGGCCACCGCGTCTTCGTGCGCGTCGGCGATCACCGCGTCGATCGAGCTGAGCGACGGCGCTTCGACGCCATTGGCGAGCGGCACTTCGCCGGTCGCATATTCGATGTCGCGCAAACTGACGATGCCATGCGCGCGCGACGACACGAGCGCGGCATCGCGCACGTCCAGCAGCATGCCGGAGGCTTCGGTCAGCGCGGTGAGCGTGTTGACGCGGGCGGTCGGATCGTTGTCGTCGTCCGCATCGAGTTGCGGATACACATGATCCCAGCGCTGTTCGAGCAGCCCCTGCACCAGCGCAAGACCCTCGGCAAAGCCGGCGAAACCCTTGCGATTCAGCAGCGCGCGCGACAGGTGCACCGCGACTCGCAAATCACGGCTTCTCGCGAGCAGATCGAGTGACAGCGCTTCCGCGACTTTCCAGTCGGGCGGCGTGGCGGCGACGGTAGTCTCGCCGTACTGCACCTCGGGCTTGCCATGCACGACCTGCTCGAGTTGCAGGAAGTCAGGGTGGTACTCAAGGTCGTCTCCGCACGGACTCTCGGCGGATATCTCGGCAAGCAATACGCCCGCAGCAAGCGTGGCCATGTCTTGTATCGGTCTCGGATGAGTAGTCTCGACGCACCGTAAAGGACCGGTACGGGTTGCCTTGCCGCCAGGGAATGAGCGCTCCCCCGAAATACCTCTTAACTCTATTTAAATTGCCCGCGCCGGACTCACGCGATCTTTTAGCGAAGCTTACGTTTTCTCATTGGCAATTCGATATGAGAATAGCACGCGGCCCGGAAAATCAAAGCCGGACAGCAATAAAAAGTCATTTTGGTTAATTAAGTTAAATACTATATGAAATAGCTTCCAATTTCATAAATATTTAAAACGCTCGCAGCTTTCCGTTCCAGAACAAACCGTAATCATCAGACTAAACGGTCGTCCTATAATTTCTCCACCGCCCCTTTTGGGTCGGTCGATCGGCGGGATGTTCCGGCATAGTGGTAAACGAATCCGGCACCCCGATTTTGCAAAAAAATTAAACTTTTTTTGCACCGCTAAGCGCTTAAATCATAATTACGGGTTAGTCCCGATAGAAATACGACAATGCGCATAAATGTCGAATAGCCCATTAAGTTTTATCTTGTATTAAAGAAAACGGGCCAATAGACTAACGCTGTTTCCAGTCACTCTACCGGTTGCCGCGCGGCATTACCGGTATTGCATGGATTTGACGCGCCGCTGTCTGGGAGGGCGGCGCGGCTGCACGGATTCGTCGAGGACTGGAGTCCCGTGCATCACGGACTCGCCAAGAATGGGCAGTTAACCAGTAGAGCCTCGCCCGAGCGAGGTTCACCACTCCGGGGTGACAAGTGGCAGAGATCCAAAGCGCAGCGGTAATAGACCACGCTGGAGAAAGCGCGCTGCCCGACCTGTGGCAGCGCCGCACCTGTTTGAGCCATGACGAGATGGCATCGATCTACACGATCGTGCGCCGCGCGCTGACGGGCTACCATCCGTCGGAGTTGCAGGCGCTCGGCGAGGACAAGGAAGAACTGATCTCGCAGTTCCTCTATTTCAAGGTGTTCCGTCTCGACGCCGCGCAGACGGCATCGCCCACCTTCCCGCTGCACAGCGCGCCTTCGAGCAGCCACGCGGTGTGCGCGTACTTCCGCCGTTATCTGATCGACTGCCTGCGCAGCGCGAGCCATCAGCGCAACGTGTCGATCGACGAAGACGACGTGATGCCGGAAGTCGACCGGCAAGCGGCCTTTCATCCGGACCCGATCGGCTCGGTGCTATTGCAATACGGCCTGCATGAAGCCGAAGTGCGCGAATCGGCGTCGCGCTTCATCGCCTCGCTCGACGACGCCGACCGCATGCTGCTCGCCGGCAGTCTCGGCTGGCTCTCGAACGAGAAAGGCGGTTTGTCGCAAGTGGCGGCGCGTTACGGTATTGCGTCGTATCACTATCGGGCCCGCAAGCTCGGCGTCACGCTGAAAAAAGGCTCGATCCCGGCCGACTTCAGCCGCACGGAAATCGGCCAGTGGATCGAGCAGGACCTCGGCATCGACATCACGCCGTGCAATCGCATGGCCATCCTGCTGGTGCTGGGCATTCTGTCCGCGCAGTCGCACGCGCAGGAATAAGGTCGAGAGACCGCGAGCACATGAGAGGTCAACGGTGCAACTCGTCACCGCAAGCCTGACCGACCGGGGCGGCCGCCCGCGCAACGAAGATTCGTTCGGCGACTGGTCGAGCGAACGGCTCTACTATTGCGTCGTCGCCGACGGCGCCGGCGGACACGGCGGCGGCGACGTCGCTTCGCGCCTCGTCGTCGATTCCGTACTGGCAGATTTGCGCTACCTGACCGTGGCCGAGTTGCCGCCGACCGGCGAGCGCCTCGCGAGCGCGCTCACGCATGCCAACGAGAACATCGTCGAAGAACAGTTGCGCGGCGACGGCAACGAGAAGGACATGCGCTCGACCGCCGTGCTGCTCGCCATCGATCGCGACTGCGGAACGGCCGCGTGGGCGCACTGCGGCGACACCCGCCTCTACTGCTTTCGCCATGGCGGAATCAGCGCGCGAACGCGCGACCACAGCATGGTCCAGGAGATGGTCGACGCCCACCTGCTGGCCGCCGAGGAGATGCGCCATCACCCGCGCCGCAATGTGCTGTATGCGGCGCTCGGCACCCGGGACCCGTTGCAGATCGCGAGCGTGGCCGGCACCTTCGCGCTGCGTGACGGCGACGCTTTCCTGATCTGCACCGACGGACTCTGGGAGTACGCCGACGACGCCGGCATCGTCGACGCGCTGGCGCAGGCAGCGACGCCCGCCGCGTGGCTCGACGCGCTGGCGGACAAGGTGCGCGCGAACGCGAGCGCCAATCACGACAACTTCACGGCGCTCGCAGTGTGGATCGGTGGCGATCCGGAAGCGACGGAATTGAGGGTGACGCCGGGCGCCGGACCAGTGTAGACGTCGCGGCCCCCATCCAGTGGAATCCTGACGAACCATGAGCGCAACGTCCGAAGCGTACGCCATCCGCTCTCTTTCGCAGGATTCCTGAGCAGGCTTATTGAGTGAGCTTATCGAACAGGCTTACTGAGCAGAATCACCGAGCAGGATTCGTATCGTGCCGATCTCGATCATCATTCCCTGCCTGCAAATGGCGACGACGCTCGGGCGCGCGCTGGACAGCTGCCTGATCCAGCCGGAGGCGGCGCAGATCATCGTCGTCGACGACGGCTCGACCGATGCGTCGTTCGAAGTCGCGCAGCATTACCGCCAGCGCGACGCGCGCGTGGAAGTGCTGCGCATGCACGTGAACGGCGGCGTCGCCGCCGCGCGCAACTGGGCCGCGATGCACGCGACGCAGGACCTGCTGGCCTTCATCGACGCCGACGACGAATACCTGCCCGGCGCACTGGCTGCGGCCAGCCAGTATTTGCAGCGCGCGCCGCGGGAAGCGTCCGTGCGGCTCGACGTCGACTATGTTGGTTTTCCGCAGGCCATCGTCGAGCATCCCGACTTCGACAAATATGCAGCGATCCTCAGCAATACCGTGCCGAGCAGTCTGGTGATCCGGCGCGCGGTGTATCGCGCGCTCGGCGGCTTTCCGCTCGACGAATTCTTCCGCCGCGTCGGCGGCGAAGACGGCGCATTTTCATGGGCACTCGGCAGGCTGTTCGGCAACCGGCGGCTGATCGACGGCAAGCGGGTTCGCCAGCATTACCATCCCGGCATCCACGCCGAGCGGTTTTTCAGAATTCATATGGGCATGGAACGGCCCCTCTATGAAGAGGTCGTCGAGGCATTGCGGCTGTCGCAACGCTTCGTCGCCAGCGCGGAGCTGGCCCTCGCGCAACTGCGCGCGCTGCATGCGCCGGCCGGCGGCGCGGCAGCGGAGGTCAGCGACGCTGGCGACGCTAACGCAAGCGCCCCCGCAGCGCCCCGCGAAACACCCAAACAACGCTAGAAGTCGCCGCAGCCGTGCTGGCTGTTAATCAGCATGCAACTGTTCAGGTTCGGCTGCGAACGCACCCGCTTCCACTCCACCGCGAGAATGTCCTGATTGTCGCCCGGTGTCGTCGTGCTGAAGAGCGGCTGGTTCGAGCCGATGCAGATGTTGGTGCCCTGCAGATTGTTTTCGTAGACGAAGGTCTGCTCCTGACTGCCGAACACCGATTGCAATCCGCTGTGTGCGATCGGATCGAAGATCGGCTGCGGCGAGTTCGGCAACGGCAGCACGGTCAGCGTGCCGGGCAATTCGTTGACGATATAGCCCACGTTCGATCCGAAGTTGGGGTTGATCGGATAGCTCCCCGCCGGCGATCCGGCGTTTGCCGTGGTCGTCTCCGAGCCGCTCAACGCGCCCGCGGCGGTGTCGCCATTGATCAGGCCGCTCGCCGTGAACGTGAAGGCGGGGTTCGGCGCGCCGACGAAGCGGGTCGCGCCGTCCGCGGTGACGGTCAGCGTCGGCCGCGCGGCATAGACGAAATGATCGCCGCTGGTCGGCACCGTGCCGCCCCAGCTACAGCCCGAACCGAACAGGCAACCGTAGAAATTCGGCTGCGCGGTGTTCGGCTGTACGCTGCCGCGCGTCTCGCCGTTCCAGGTGCTGGCCCAGATGCGCCAGCCATTGCCGGCGCTGAGCGTGCCGCTGCCCGCGTCGACGAAAACGCCGCTCTCCATTACGAGGTCGATCGAGCCGTTCGCGCTCAGATTCGTATTCGGCCCCGCCGCAGAAGGCGTGCTGCCGCCGAGTCCGATATTGCCAGTGCTCGCGGTCGCGACGAGGTTGCCGGTCAGCGTGGAGTTGGTCGCGTCGACCGTGCTCGTGCTGCCCGTGGCGTAACTGAACGTCTGGCTCGTCAGGGGACCGATCACGAAACCGTGGGAGTCCGAAAAATCGACGTTGCCCGCCTGGGACATCGCCAGCACGGCGACGTCGTTTTGTGGATCGGTCAACTGGAAGTTGCCGGGACCGGCGAGCAGCAGTCCGGCCGCCTGAATGCCGCCGGGGTCGGTAACGGGACCGGCCGAAATCAGCGTCAAGGTTTGGCCCGGCATCGAGATGCCGTAGGGCAGCGCGATCCCGCCACTGCCCGCGCCCGGATTGGTCAGCGTGAGATTGTTCGCGAAGCTCGGACGCGTCGTGCAAGTCGTGCTGCCCGACGCGCACTGCCCGTTGACGGTGATCGCGCCGGTCTGCGTGCTGGACCCGAGCACGATGTTCGGGATCGACGCGAAGGTCGCGAAGGTCGCGGCGTCGATGCTCAGGCCGCCGCCCGTGCCGAGCAAGGTGATCGGCGTGCCGTCCTGCGCGGTGATCGCGAAGCTCGACGGGTCCACCGAGGCCGGCATGATCGCCAGCACGCCGCCCGGCGAGCTCAGCGCCGCCTGCGTGATGGCTAGGCTGCTCGCGGTGCCGTCGTTGAATGCGCGCAATACGATCGAGCCGGGATTCGCCGTCGAAATCGTCGCGTTGTTGCCGTTCGTACCGGTGGTCGTCAAGGAGAAGCCGAACTCGCTCGACTCGTCGACCGGCATCGGGACGCCGATCGCAACGCCCGGATCGGTCGTGGTGGTCGAACCGGCGATGCCGATGGTGGTGTTCGCTCCGGTCGCGCTGAGCGTGCCGCTGCTGATCAGCACGCCATAGTCGCCCTGCAGGTTCGGGCTCGCGGCAACGGGTCCGGTCACCGCGCCGCGAATATCGATCGCACCGCCGTTGGTCGAGGTGACCGACGATGCATCGGTAATCAGCACGCCTTCGACACCGGAACCGACGCCGCTGCCGTAGAGGCTCACGGTGCCGCCGGTCGTTATCGAGGTGGGACCGGGCTGCACGCAGTCGCCGCAAGGCGTGTTCTCCAGCGCGAGGCCGATCACCGAGGAGCCTTCGGCCGCCGTCCCGACACTCTGCCCCGTGAAGGCGATGTTGCCGCTCGTCGACTGGACCGACGACCCGCGCAGGTCGAGACCGATACTGACGCTCATGTTCGACGACACGCTGCCCGAGGCGGCCATGGCGCCGCTGCCCGTGCTCAACGTGCTGTTGTAGATATAGGTGCCGGTCGCGAAGCTGCCGCCGGTGGTGGTGCCGGTCACGCCCCCCGTCATGCTGATCGGGCCGCTCGTGTTGGAGATCGTGGTGTTCTCGACGTCGATGCCGAGACTCGCGTCGCCGCTTTGCGACACGCTGCCGCCAATCGCGATCGCCCCGCCCGAACTGCTGATCCCCGGTTGCAGCGTGCCGGTGTCGCCCTCGGAAACGCCACCGAACACGTAAACGCCGGTGCCGAAGCTGCCCGTGGACGTGCCGTTCACGCTGATCGGCCCGCTCGCGGTGCTGACGGAACTGTTCGACAGAAAGACGCCGGTGCCCGGCTGCTCGATATTCGAACTGCCCTGGCCGTTGATGCTGAGCGCGCCGCTGCCGGTCTGAATCTGGTTGCCGCCGATCACGAACACGCCGTCGTTGGAAGCGCCGCCGGCGGTCGCCGTGCCCTCGATGTCAAGCGGGCCGCTGGTCGTCGAGATGGTGCTCACGCCCTCGATCGACACGCCCGCCGCGTTCGGGCCCAGCGCAACGCCCGTGAGGGTCTGCGGGCCGCCCTCGGTGGAAATCTGCGACGCGTTGATGAGGATGCCTGTCGATGCCGTCACCAGATAGCCGATCGCGACACCCTCGAGCGGGAACGTGCCGCTGGCCGACAGCGCGCCGCCCGCCGTGTCGATGATCGACGTGTCGATCAGCACCGGGCTGGTCCCGCCGTTGCCGTTCAACGTGATGCTGCCGCCGTTGGTGTTGACGGTGACGCTCTGGAACGCGATCAGACTGTTCGGGCTCGTCCCCTGGGTGTTCGCATCGAAAGTCAGGCTGAGCGGGGCCGCGCTCGACGTGATGTTGCTGTTGATCTTCACCGAGCCCGTCGCGTTCAGCGTGAGCGTCGCGGCCTTGGTACCGGTCGTGATGCTGAGCGGTGCGTCGACCACGATGTCGCCCACGTCGTTGTTCGCATCGAGCCCGGTCGATATCTTCACCGAGGTGCCGCCGCTCAGCGGACCGGTGAGCGCCGAGTTGAGGATGTACGTGGTGCCCGTGAACGGGCCGAACGTCACGGGGCTGTCGGCCGACGGAGTCGGCGCGACGGCGCCCTCGGGCAAGGTCGTCACGATGTCGACCTCGAACGGATCGAGCAGCCACAGGCCACCCTGCCCCTTCGGCGCCGATGCGTCGACGCTCATTCCGGTCGTGTCGAGCGTGTGCCCCGAGGTTTCGATCAGGCCGCCGTTGCCGCCCTGCGGGCCGCCCTTCGCCGTCAACGTGCCGTAAATGCGGCTGACCGTCTCGCTATAGGCGGCGATGTTGCCGCCGTTGCCGTCGACGAGCGCGTCCGCGTGGATGCTCGCGGTGGGCGACATCCAGATCGCATTGGCATTGCGCACGGTCGGGTCCGCACCCGCCGAGCCGCCGCCGAAATGCACGGTGCCGCCGCCGGCGGCGCCGCTCGCGTCGACATAGGCGCCCGCCAGCAGCGCCACGTCGTAGCCCGTCACGTCGATCCGGCCGCCGGTTTGCCCGGCACCGCCGCTCGCGTCGAGCGTTCCGCTCACGAGCGTCGCACCGTTCGTGCCGCCGTCGAGCAGAATATGGCCGTCGTGTTCGCTAAGGCTTTGCGCGCGCACGATGCCCTGCTGGTTGATGACCGTGCCGGCCAGCGCGTCGGCGGTCTGCGCGCTCATCACCACCGTGCCACCGTCGGCGGCCAGCGTGCCGGTGTTGCCGATCAATGCGTTGGCCGCCCCATGGTTGATCTTCAGCGTCGTCAGGCCGTCGCCGGCGAAGTCGACGGTAATGTCGTTGCCCGCGCCCAGCGCGACGGTGCCGAGCTTCGCGTTGACCGTGCCGCTATTGCTGACCGTGCCGCCGAGCAACGCGACGGTGCCGCCTTCCGCCGCCGTCAGCGAACCGGCATTGCTGACCGATGCCGCCGAGGTGCCGACGAAGCGATAGTTGCCGGCGAGGAAATCGGCATTGGAGATGTTGAGGGTCGAGGCGATCATCGACCCCACGTTCACCGACGACCCCGGCGCAAAGATCACCCCGGCCGGATTGACGAGAAACACCTTGCCGTTGGCCTGCAGGCGTCCCGCGATCACGCTGGGGTCGTTGCCCGTCACGCGGTTGAGCAGGGCCGAAGCCGCCGACGGCTGCACGATCCTGACCGCTTCGCCCGCGCCGATCGAAAACGTGTTCCAGTTGACGATCGCATTCGACGAGCCTTGCGTAATGTTCATCTGCCCCGCGCCCGGCGAGCTGATGCCGACCGTGCCGGCCACCACCTGCGCGCCGGTCGGGTTCGCGAACGCGGACGGCAGACACGACGCCGCGAACAGCGCGGCGACCGCGCCGGCAATCGCGTTGTTGGCGCGCCTCGGCCGCGCCCTGCATGGCTTGTTCATCGCACACCTCGGCGCCGGGAGCCTCCCGGCACGACCCACGATTCAACGATCCTGCCGCCAGCGCTGCGCGCGCGGCAACCGGCGACCCGATTCATGCTTTCGCTGCCCTTCGTCATACTGTGTTTTGTGATGCTCTTCGCGATGCCGCGTTGCCCCGTCAGAACGTCTTCGTCAGTTGTACGTAGAAGCGTGGGAGCTTGTCGTCGCCGGTCGTGTCGGGCGCGGTCGTGCGCCATGCGACCGTGCCCTGCAACGAGAAGCCGCCCGGCGCGGCCCAGAATGCGCCGACCCCCACCCCGCTGCGCGTGATGACGTTCGAGCCCTGGTTCGGCCGCGAACTGGCGTTGTACCAGCCGGTTCCGAAGTCGAAGAAGCCGAACACGGTCGCCCGCGCATCGATCGCAAAGCGGCCTTCGAGCGTGGCGACGAACCCCTCGTCGACCAATGCTTCGGAGGGCGAATAAGCGCGCACCGCGTGCGGACCGCCCAGCAGGAAGCGCGACGAACTGTCGAGCGTGGTCGCGGCCCACTGGCCGGATACGCCGGCGAACACGCTGAACCGCTCGGTCACCGCATTGAGGCGGTTGGCAAAGAAAGTCGCGCGCAGTTCGTTGCCTTGCGTGTCGCGTCCCAACGACGAGGCATCGAGCTGCTCGGCCGCCGCGCTGCGGAAATGCAGGCTGCCGATCAGCAACTCCACGTCGGCGCTGTTGAAGCCGCCGCCGAACAGCGCGTCGCGGCTTTCGTAGCTCAGGCCGATGCTGCCTTCCACGAGCGACCTCGGATTGTGCTGATCGACGACGCCGACGTTGTCGATCAGATCGCGGTATTCGAAATTGACGCGGCCCAACAGGCTCTGATTGCGCGTGCGCACGAGCGGATGCGTGAGCGTGAAGTCGACCACGGTCGCCTCGCCCTGCGCGTCGAGCGAGGCGAACTCCTTGCCGAGCGCGTAGTTGAGCCGCGACACCGCGACCCCGAGGCGCGTGCCTTGCGCATTGAGCGGTGCCTCGTAGCCGACGCGCCCATAGAGCGTGTCGCCGCGCTGGCCGCCGAGTAGCCGCAGGTCGAGGTTGTCGCCGATCATGAACGGCGAATTCAGGCGGGCCAGCGCGCCGAGCCGCCAGGTGCCGCTCGCGTCCGCGCCGAAGTTGTCGAGGTCGACCGCGAAGGTCCAGCGTTTGGCAGGCGCCACGCTGATGGTCAGATCGACCGTGCCGGGCTCCTCGCCCGCCTCGATTGCCGAGGACACCTGAATACCCGGCAGATCGGACAGCAGCAGCATGGTCCGTTCGAGCTCGTGCTGCTGCAGCGGCCGGCCGAGCGGAATCTGCGCGACCCGCTCGCGCAGCAGGTCTTCGCGGATCGGCGTGCCGGCCGCGATGTCGAGCCGCACATGGCCGACGCGCCCTTCGAGCACGCTCAGTTCGACGTTGCCGGCGCTCACGTCCTGCGGCGGGATCACCACCTGGGCCAGCAGATAGCCGCGCTCGCGATACACCTGCGTGATGCGCGCCGCAATCGCTTCGAGGCCGGCAAAGCCGGTCTCCTTGCCGATCCGGTCCTGCACGGGCGCGAGCAGCACGTCGGTGGCGATCGTGTCGTTGCCCTTGAGCGTGATGTGCTTCAGCACGAAGCTCGGGCCGGCCGCGGTGACGGGCGGCGGCGCCGCCTGCGGCACCGCCGGCAACGCCTGGCTGCCGGCCGGCGGGGCGGGACGCGTATCGCGCGGCGCCGTCTGGTTCAGGATGCTGCCCGCGTTCGGCAGCGTCTGTCCCCACGCGAGCACGCTGCCGCAGGACACCGCCGCGGCGATCAGTCGGAGTCTTTTCATCGATGTAGGTCGAGGTGTCGGTTCATCCCTGTTGCGGCCGCGCGATAGTCAGGCGCCAGCCGCCCATCAGATCGAATGGCGCCCAGAAAAACGGATGCGCGAAACGCGGCGTGTGCAGCACCGCCAGTTGCGCGGTGCGCATCGCATCGATCGCCTCATGGCCTTCGGCGAGTTGCGAGTAAAAGGTGCGCATCGTCAGCGCGCTCGATTCGTCGGCGACCGGCCACATCGACACGATCAGGCTCGTCGCGCCGGCATAGAAAAACGCGCGCGTGAAACCGAGAATCTCGTCGCCGCGCGCGATCCGCCCCAGCCCGGTCTCGCAGGCCGACAGCGTGACGAGCGAAACGTTGTTGAGCTTGAGGTTGTAGATGTCCTTGGCGAGCAGCGAGTCGGGGCCGTCGGCGGGCTGCGTCGCCGGCGCGAGCAGGATGCGCGAGTGCAGCGGATCGATCGTGTCGGCCTGGGCGTGGGTCGCCACGTGCAGCACGCGGCCCGCCGGCGCGTTGTCGCGAAAGCTCAGGCGCGTGGCGTCGCCGTGCAGAAACACCTCGTTGTGCGCGAACAGCGGTGCGATCCCCTGCACTTCCGCCTCGGCGCCCGGCAGCGCATACGCGGGCGTGATGGTCGGATTGCCGAACGCGACCAGGTCGCTCGCGATCTTCTGCTGGCGTTGCGCGAGTTGAATGGCGACACTCGCCGACGGCGCGAGCGCGATCGGATGGCGTTCGATCAGGAAGCCGTCGGCATTGTGCAGCGCCTGGAACGGCAGATAGTGCAGCGCGCCGTGCGGCACGATGATGAGCCGCTCGTTCGGGCGCAGGCCGAGCGGCGCGATCAGCAGCGCATCGAGCTTGTCGCCGTAGGTGAGCGCGGCCGGGCGGCGATGCACGATCGCGTTGCGTATGTCGGTCACGGCGGCGTCCATGTCGGCGCGCGCGATCGGCAAGGTGTAGCCGGTCAGGCCGTCGCGACGCACCACCCAGACGATCATCTCCTTGTCGAGGCTGTGGTATTCGACGATCGCCTCGTTCGGCCTGAGCACGGCGCGCGTCGCGGCGAGGCTCGGCACCTGGCCGTTCAGTTGACGGTCGTCGACACCGGCATCGACCCGGTTGCGCACGACGTCGAGCAGCGCCCGCGCGCGGCTGCGCTCGGACAGCATCCACGCGCCCTCGTAGTCGCCGGCGTCGACACTCAATGCGATGGCCTCTTCGAAGACCGTTTGCGTATCGCCGAACAGGCCGGTCTTGAACTCGTCGCTGCGAAACCGCGCGCGGATTTTCTCGGCGTCGTCGACGGCCAGCAGATAGGCTTCGCGCGCATGCGGCTTGTCGTTGAGCGCGAGATCGGCGCGGCCGATGCCTTCGTGAGCCCACAGGCGGTCGTAGTTCGCGTCGCCGGAATTGCCGCTTTGGCCCAGCAGCGCTTCGAACGCGCGTCGTGCATCCTCGGGCTTGCCTTCGGCAAGCAGCAGATTGCCTTCGATACGCTGATACTCGGGGGCAAGTTCCGCCGTGGCCGGCGCGCCGATCGCGTCGAAGGTCTGGCGCGCGCCGGCCGTGTCGCCGGCGGCAAGCTGCGCGTTGATCACCGACATCAGCACGAGCGGCTTGTAGCGCGGCGACGCGGTCGCCAGCGCATCGTTGTAGGCGGCCAGCGCCTCGCGGGGTTTGCCCCGGCGCAACGCGACATCGCCGAGTACCTTGTCGGCCGGCGCGTAGACCTGCTCGGGCGCCTTCGGCGTCGAGGCGAGCGCCTCGCGGGCGTAGCGTTCGGCGTTGTCGAGATCGCCGGCATAGCTGTAGGCGATCGCGAGATCGCGCTTGGAGAGGGCCGCGAGGTCCGCGTTATTGGTCTGCCCGGCGACCACGAGCGCACGCGCGGCGGCGTCGACGCTGTCGCGGAAGTCGCCGCGCTCGGCCGCCGAAACGGACATGCTGCAATAGTCGTAAGCGGGAAGTTTGACGTGATCGCGCGAGAGCAGCAGACGCCCTTCGGCGGTCAATGTGTTGATCGTTTCGGCGTCGCGTTCGCGTTCCTCGGCCTGGCGAAAGCCGAACGATTCGGGGGCCAGCCCCGCGGCGCTGGCGGGCCGCGCCACCGCCGCGGACGCGCCGCCGGCCGCCTGCGCTTGAGGCGCCGCGCCCACCAGCAGCGCGCCGGCCACGAGCGCGCCCGTGAGCCACACCGTATCGATACCCCGGGTCAACGTCACGACAGCGCGCCGGCCGATACCGCGCACGACGCTGTGTGCCATCCCGCTTGATAAGCCTTGGCGCTCGTTCACTTTAACTTCCTGCAAGAAGGCAAAAGGAAGCGGCTGGGACGGAATGCGCGCACAACCCTCGTGTTGCGCGCAGCGATTTTTTGTTACTACCGTGTAAACGAATCATGCGCGCCGATTTTGAAACAGGGAGCGCGCGCCGCGAGCACCGCCCGGCGCGGTTCGCGCTCGTGCGCCGAGCCGTTTTCAAAATGCGGCGCGCTGATTCGTCTTCAAGGGGTGGACGCGCCTGCGCGCGAGGGTGGCGCTCGCGTATGCCGGGCGCGGCCGTCGTCCACTCCAAAGAGCCGAAGCCGATGAGCAGCCCCGACGACAAAACCGTGATCGTGCAACGGCCACCCGCAGCGGACGGCCCACCGGTCGCAAGCGAAAACGCGGACCCCGATCGTACCGTCGTCACCCGCCCTGCCGCGCAGAGCCCGAACGCGCAACATGCGCTCGCCGCCGGCACCCGGCTCGGCGAGTTCGAGATCGTCGAATTGATCGGCGAAGGTGGCTTCGGCATCGTCTATCTCGCCTACGATACCCAGCTCGGCCGCCACGTCGCGCTCAAGGAATACATTCCGGCCGCGCTGGCTTCGCGGGTCGGCGCGGCCGAGGTGTCGGTCAAGTCGGAGCGCCATGAGGAGACCTTTCGCGCCGGCCTGAAAAGCTTCATCAACGAGGCGCGGCTGCTCGCCCGCTTCGATCATCATTCGCTCGTCAAGGTGTACCGGTTCTGGGAAGCCAACGGCACCGCGTATATGGTGATGCCGTACTACGAAGGCATGACGCTGCGCGACGGCTTGCGCCGCCTGCCCGCGCCCCCGGACGAAGCCTGGCTGCGCGCGCTGCTTGCACCGCTGATCGAAGCGCTGGCGGTGCTGCATGCGGCGCAGTGCTATCACCGCGACATCGCACCGGACAACATCATGCTGCTCAAGGGCAGCGGCCGCCCCGTGCTGCTCGACTTCGGCGCGGCGCGGCGGGTGATCGGCGACATGACCCAGGCCTTGACGGTGATCCTGAAGCCCGGCTATGCGCCCATCGAGCAATACGCCGAAGTGGCGGCGCTGAAACAGGGGCCGTGGACCGATGTGTATGCGCTGGCGGCGGTGGTCTATTTCGCGATCGAGGGCAAGACGCCGCCGCCTTCGGTCGGCCGGCTGATGAGCGATACCTATGTGCCGCTCGCCACGACCGCGGCGGGCCGGTATAGCGAGCGGTTTTTGCGCGCGATCGACCACGCGCTCGCCGTGAGCCCCGAGCAGCGTCCGCAAAGCGTTCAGGCACTCGCGAGCGAACTGGGCATTGCGATCGATACGTCCGATGCCGGGCAGGAGGCGCATGACGACACCTCTCGCGCCCCCGTCGATGCGGCGGGCGCCAGCGCGCCAACGGTGCCGCCCGTCACCGTCGCGGCGAAGCGCAACGAGCCCGCGACGGCGGCCGTCACCGCGACTGGCGCCGACGGTCAACAGAAACGCGCGGGGCTGATTGCGGCGGGGGTGGTTGGCGTCGTTGCGCTGGCGGCGGTCGGCACCTGGTTCGCGACGCGCACGCCACCGGCCGCGAGTACTGCTGCGACCACGACAGCGACCACAACCGCGACGGCAACGGCAAGCACCGGGGCTCCCGGTGCAACGACGCCGAAGCCCGTCGACGCCGCGCCGACGACTCCGGCCGATATCGCTCAAAGTCCGGCGACCACGGCCCCCGCGCCGGTCATCGGGAGCACGCCTGCAACGCCCCCCGCCAGCGTCACGCCAACGCCTGCCGCACCTGCTGCGCCTACCGTTCCTGCCGAGTCGGCCGCATCGGCCGACACCCTCGCCCCCTACACGCCCGCCAGCGAGCTGGAGCGGATTGCGTCGCTGGCCGATCCCGCGATTCATGTCACCGCCACGCCGAGCAGCGCGACCGCCACGATCGGCAAGGATCATCTGCAATTCAGACTCGCCAGCAATCGGGCCGGTTATGTGTACGTCTTCATGGTCGATCCGGACGGGCAGTACCTGCTGCTGTTTCCAAACGGACTGGACCGCAACAACCGGATCGCCGCCGCTCAGACGCTCTCGCTGCCGCGCGCGAGCTGGCCGATGCTGGCGGGCAATCCGCCGGGGCCGAATCACTTCCTGACGCTGGTCTCGACGACGCCGCGCGATTTCTCCGACGGCGGACTGAAGCCCGCGGCACCGTTCCAGACCTTCCCCGACGGTGCCCAGCACGCAGCGGCCGCGCGCCGCAGCCCGAGCTACTCGCCGTTCGCGGGCAAGCCGCGCTGCCCGGCCGGCAGCGCGAATTGCACCGGCGAGTTCGGCGCCGCCACATTCACCATCGATGCCGTCAAGCCGTGAGGCTAGCCGCGCGCACGATGTTCGCGATGGCCCGAAGGAGGCCGCATGCAAAAGGTTCCGCTTCTTCTGCTTGCGCTGACCGCCACGCTCGCGGGTTGCGTCAGCAACAATCCTGCGACGAGCGTGGTCCTGGGGGCCACGAGTCATGCGGCGGTGTCGTCGTCGCCGGTCTCGCCGGTCGCAGCGGTATCGACAGGTGAGCAGGCGGCGACGGTATCGGCATCGTCCGCCGCGCAACCCGCGTTGACCGCACCGCCGCTCGCGCAACCTGTCGCGCCGCCACCGCGCATGCCCGCTGCGGCGATGGCGCCGCCAACGGCACAGGCAACGGCTGCGAGCCCGACCGGCGGCGCGGTCAGCGGCGGCACTACTGGCACCACTGGCACCACAACCAGCGGCACCGCCAGCACACCATCCAAACCCGCCCTCGCCAGCGGCTTCGCCACGCGCCACGCGTACTACGAGCCGACCGCGTTCGGCGATCTGCCCGGCTGGGACACCGACGACGTCGCCGCATCCTGGGACGCGTTCCGCCGCAGTTGCCTCGTGCTCGGCGCGCGCAGCGGCTGGTCGGACCCATGCAATGCCGCGCGCGCGGTGGATGCGCGCAACGTCGCGGCCATCCGGCATTTCTTCGAAACGTATTTCAACGCCTATCAGATCCGCAATCCCGACCGCTCGGCCGACGGCACCATGACCGGCTATTACGAGCCCCTGCTCAACGGCAGCCCGCAGTACGGCGGCGCCTACGTCTATCCGCTCTACGGCACGCCGACCGACATGCTCTATCTCGACGCGCGGCGTTTGCCGGACCGCGCGCGCGGCAGCGTGAGCGCGGCGCGCATCGAGGGGCGCAACGTGATCCCGCTCGGCGATGCAACCGGCACGACGAGCGGCGGCGGCAACCCGAAGGGCGTCTATACGCTCGACCTGCGCGACAGCGTGCCGGATATCCGCGACAAGAAGATCCGCCTGCGGCTCGACGGCGAGCGCATCGTGCCGTACTACACCCGCGCCGAGATCGAGCGCGGCGCCTTGAAGGCGCCGGTCCTCGCCTATGTCGACGATCCGGTGATGCTGTATTCGATGCAGTTGCAAGGCGCGGGCAAGGTCCGCATGAGCGACGGCTCGATCCGCCGCTTTGCCTATGCCGAACAGAACGGCCGACCGTTTCTGCCGCCGCTCGCGCACAACGGCAACGCGGCGGCCGGCGCGCGCAAGCTCGTGGTGCGCGGCATGGAGATGCAGGTCGACGTCGGCGACGACGACGCGCCGGCCGCGGGCAACGACGGCGACGCAGCGCCCACCACCGCCGATGACGACGAACCCTCGTCGCCGCTGCTGCGCGGCTTCACACTGGCGACGAGCACGCCGTCGAGCGCGGGCACGATCACGCCGGCCATCGCGGACACCGCCGGCGCGCACAAGCCGGGCAATGCGGCAAGCGCCGCAATCGGTGCAACCGGCGCGCATGACGCGAACGCAACGCGGCCTCGCCCCGTGTTCGCGATCACCGATCCGAGCTATGTGTTCTTCCGCGCGATTCCGGATTCGCCGAATGGTCCGCTGGGCGCGTTGGGCGTGCCGCTGTCGGCGGGACGCTCGGTGGCCGTCGATCCGCGCACCACGCCGCTCGGCGCGCCGGTGTTCGTCTCCACGCGCGACGACCCCGCGGCGCCCGGCGCGGTCAACCGTCTGATGCTGGCGCAGGATTCGGGGGGCGCGATTCAGGGGGCCGTGCGGGCCGACTACTTCTACGGCTTCGGTCAAACCGCGCAGACGCAGGCAAGCCACACCAAGAAACGGCTGCGCATGTGGGTACTGCTGCCCAAAGGCCTGCACATCGCCGCGCAGGAGACCTCGCTGAAAACGCGCGGAGCCGGGCCTGCCGCATCGGATGCCGATTGCCTCGTCAGCGATCCCGTGCTCTGCGTGGACGACACGCCTTAGGCGTGTCGCGCAAAGCGGCGGCGGCTTCGCGTGCGTGGCCGCGGGTGGGCGTGCGTAGCCGCGGGTGGCCGCGGGTGGCCGCACATAGCCGCGGGTGATCGTGCAGGATCCCACATGATCGCGCCAGCCCCCGTGAGGCCGCCCGGCAAGCGCCGAACGCGGCGTGCCGCCGGTGCCGCTTGTGCCGCTTGTGCCGCTTGTGCCGCTTGTGCCGCTTGTGCCGCTCGTGCCGCTCGTGCCGCTCGTGCCGCTCGTGCCGCTCGTGCCGCTCGTGCCGCTCGTGCCGCTCGTGCCGCTCGTGCCGCTCGTGCCGCTCGTGCCGCTCGTGCCGCTCGTGCCGCTCGTGCCGCCCACGCCCCAGCGAGCCTTAGCGTGCCGATGTCATAATCGCGCCAGCGCATTCCGCGCGCGGTCGCGCCCGTCCTCGCGCGCCGACCCGCGCGGCCCCCGTTAAACCCCACGCAGCGCCCGCGCTTTCGGCACGCCGGCGCGCGCATGGAAAGGCGGCCACGCCGCCTTATCAACCGCTTCCGGAGAAGATTTTGAGCGCCCTCGACAACCCCTTGCACGATCAGGAAATCGGCTCGGCCGACGCGACCCAGGACACCACGCGCATCGACGACGTGCGCATCGGCGCGGTCCGTCCGCTGATCTCGCCCGCGCTGCTGCAGGACGAACTGCCGGTGCCGCCCGCGGTGCAGACGCTCGTCGAAAAGACCCGCGTGGAAATCGCCGATATTCTGCATGGCCGCGACGACCGGCTCGTGCTGATCGTCGGTCCCTGCTCGATTCACGATCACGACCAGGCGATCGAATACGCGCACAAGCTGAAGGCCGCCGCCGATCACTACAAGGACGACCTGCTGATCGTGATGCGCGTGTACTTCGAAAAACCGCGCACGACGGTCGGCTGGAAAGGCTATATCAACGATCCGCGTCTGGACGGCAGCTTCCGCATCAACGAAGGCCTGCGTCTCGCGCGGCAACTGCTGCTCGACATCAACGGGCTGGGGCTCGCCACCGCGACCGAATTCCTCGATCTGCTCAGCCCGCAGTACATTGCCGATCTGATCGCCTGGGGCGCGATCGGCGCGCGCACGACCGAGAGCCAGAGCCATCGGCAACTCGCTTCGGGGCTCAGCTGCCCGATCGGTTTCAAGAACGGCACCGACGGCGGCGTGCAGATCGCCGCCGATGCGATCGTCGCGGCGCGCGCGAGCCACGCGTTCATGGGCATGACGAAAATGGGCATGGCCGCGATCTTCGAAACGCGCGGCAACGACGATGCGCACGTGATCCTGCGCGGCGGCAAGAAAGGACCGAACTACGACAGCGCGGCGGTCCAGGCGACCTGCGAGGCGCTCGGTTCAGCGGGTCTGCGCGAACAGGTGATGATCGACTGCTCGCATGCGAACTCGAACAAGTCGCATCTGCGTCAGATCGAGGTGGCGCAGGATATCGCGCGGCAGTTGTCGCAAGGCGAGCGCCGCATCATCGGCGTCATGCTGGAAAGTCATCTGGAAGAAGGCCGTCAGGACCTGAAGCCTGGCGTGCCGTTGCGTCACGGCGTGTCGATTACGGATGCCTGCGTGAGCTGGACGCAAACCGAGCCGGTGCTCGCGATACTCGCCGACGCCACCCGTCAGCGTCGCGCGGGCTGAGCCGCCGCGCGCCTGCGGCAGCCTGGCTTTCGCTGAAAGCCAGGCACACGCGCCACGCCAGCCGCCGGACCAACCTGCCTGTCGGGATTGCCGGGGTTGGGCAGCGCGTGATTCCTCACACCCGATGCCGCGCCTTTGTGCGCCTCACGGCACGCATGGCATGCTGGAGAGCGCAGCGCGCGTCCGGTGCGAAGCGCGTTCCATTACGACGCGTTGACGGCTTCCTTGAACGCCTTGCCCGCGGTGAACTTCACCGTCTTGGCGGCAGCGATCTGGATTTCCTCGCCCGTCGACGGGTTGCGACCCACGCGTGCTGCGCGCGCGCCGGTCGAGAAAGAACCGAAACCGACCAGTTGCACCGTATCGCCGCCCACCACGGCCTTGGTCACCGCTTCGACGATCGCGTCGATGGTCTGGCCGGTGGCCGCTTTGCTTTCGCCCGTCGCTGCGGCGACTGCGTCAATCAGTTCCTGTTTGTTCATAGCACTTCCCGTATGGTAATCATGGAACCGGCGCCCTTTCGAGGCGCCGGGACCGACACACTAACGCATAGCCCCACCTTCGCGCAAACCCTTGGTGTAAGGCTTGTATCGCCGACGCGGGGCACATTTAACGATTTCCCGGCGCAAAGTGCCATAAGAATCGCGGGCTTATGCGTGCCGGCCATTTCGGGCGCGCGCGCCGCACATCACAATCCGTTGCAATTTCAGTGCTTTAGCGCGGACCCCGCGCGTATCGCGGGCCTCGCCGTCATGGCGGGGCGGTTCGCGGCGAGTGCGCTCCACACGTGCGCGATGCTCTGAAAATTTACTTTCGGCAAGCCATTAAAAATCGTGGCGACCGTGCGGCAAGGCCTTCCTGCGCTGTCTTGCCGCCGCCCTACGCGCTGCCGTATCGCGCTTTTTTTGATGCGCGGCCAACCCCGCATGTTGTGGCACTTTGAACATGACACGGCATAAACGACTGGTTTCGCTGCGATCTACGCTCATCATCCGGTAGTACTTACCGGGAAGAATGCGAGCCCGTCTTCGTTTTCCCGGCGTTTCTGCGTGGAGCCCGATGGCCCGTCCGCATCGGCGAGACGGCCCGCTCAAGTTTCGCAGCATCCCGCCGATATAGAAGCGGCGCGGGCCGCGCAAACGTCTTCGAGGGATGGGAATGGTTTGGCTAGCAAGGTTGAGAAAAGCGCTGTCGGTCGCGCAAGGCGATCCGGAAATCGTGCGCGCGCAGTTGCAGGCATTCAGCCGCCAGATACCGCTTCTGTACTTCATTCTGCTCGTCAACACGGCCTCGGTCGCGATCACGCATCTCGATAGCGCGCCGGCCCCGGTGTCGATCTACATGCCCGCGGCGCTCGGCCTGATGTGCATCGCGCGCTGCGTGCGCTGGTGGCGCGTGCGGCATCGCGCGCTGACCCCGGAGCAGGCCGTCGCCGAAATGCACAGCCTGACCTGGCTCGTCGGTCTGTTCGGCGTTGCGTTCTGCGCCTGGTCGCTGCTGCTGTTTCCGTACGGCACCGCCTTCGAGCGGGCCCAGGTCGCGTTCTATATGGCCACGACGCTGGTCGGCTGCGTGTTCTGTCTGATCCATCTGCGCGTGCCGGCGCTGCTGCTGCTTTGCATCGTCATCCTGAGTTTCGCCGTCTTCTTCGTTCTGACGGGCTATCCGGTCTTTATGGCGATGGCGGTCGACATGACGCTCGTGGGCGTCGCGCTCGCGCTCGTCATTCAGCGCTACTGGCGCACCTTCGCCGACGCCGTGCATGCGCAGCGCGAATTGCAGGCGAGCCAGCAGAATACGCAGCGTCTGAGCGACGACAACTTCCGGCTCGCGAACATCGACAGCCTCACCGACCTGCCGAACCGGCGCAGTTTCTTCGCGTCGCTGCGCGAGATGTCGGAGCAGGCCTTCGCCACCGGCGGCAGCTTCAACGTCGGCCTCATCGATCTGGACGGCTTCAAGCAGGTCAACGATATCTACGGGCATTCGAGCGGCGATCTGGTGCTGCAGGAAGTCGGCGCGCGCCTGCTCGCGCTCGACGAACCGGGGCTGCTGTTCGCGCGCCTCGGCGGCGACGAATTCGGCGTGCTCGTGCAGTACAAGCTCTCGAACGACACGCTGATCGAGTTGGGGCAACGCATCTGCGATACGCTGAGCCAGCCGTATCAGGTCGCGGACAACGTCGCGGAACTGTCGGGCACGATCGGCTGGGCCGCGTTTCCCGAAGCGGGGTCGACGGTCGCGCAGGTGTTCGAGCGCGCCGACGCCGCGCTCTACGTCGGCAAGGAAAATCGCCGCGGCATGCCGGTGATTTTCTCGACCGAACACGAGACACGCATTCGCCGCCTGAGTCTCGTCACCCAGGAACTGCGTCACGCCGATCTCGACGCAGAGCTGTTCCTCGAATTCCAGCCGATTTACGATCTGCTCACGCTGCGGCCCATCGGGCTCGAAGCGCTCGGCCGCTGGCAGAACACGCGGCTCGGCATGGTCAGGCCCGAGGAGTTCATTCGGATTGCAGAGCGTACCGAACTGATTCTGTGCATCACCGAAGTGCTGCTGCGCCGGGCGCTCGCCGAAGTCGTGCACTGGCCGCCCGTGCTCTATCTGTCGTTCAACCTGTCGGCGGTCGATATCTCGACGTCGGCACGCGCGCGGCGGCTCATCGATATCGTGCTGGACAGCGGCGTGCCGCCGCATCGCGTGACGTTCGAAATCACCGAGACCGCGTTGACGCGCGATTTCGAACAGGCGCGCAGCGCGCTCACGATGCTCAAGCAGGCCGGCTGCCGCGTTTCGCTCGACGATTTCGGCACCGGCTATTCGAGTCTCAGCTACGTGCACCGCCTGCCGTTCGATACGATCAAGATCGACCGCGGTTTCGTGAGCGACGTCGACTCGAACAGCGCATCGAAGAAGATCATCAAGTCCGTGATCGACCTGTGCCGCAATCTCGGCCTCGAATGCGTGGTCGAAGGACTCGAAACGCCGTTGCAGGCCGAGGTCGTCAAGGCGCTCGGCGCCCGCGCGGTGCAGGGCTATCTGTTCAGCCTGCCGATGCGGGCGAGCGCGGTCGGCACCTATCTGCGCGCCGCGCTCGCACAGGGTCACGCGGCGGAAGTAGAAGCGCAGGGCTAGCCGCGCGCCGCGACGTGCCCGCCATGCGGGCGGGGCAAGGTATGCTTGCGCGAGACGCGGTTGCCCGGCAGCGGGCCATGCTGTTGGGCCGTACTATCCATGCTATCGGGCCGCACTATCGAACCACGCGATCGGGTTGTACTACCGGGCTGCACTACCGGACCGCACTATCTGGTCGCACTTCGGGGCCCCACTTCGGGTCGCACTTCGCAATACCGCACACGAGACATCACGCAGCACGCGCGCCGTTCGCGAGATGGCCGCTCCAGGGGGAACGCATCATGCCGCTTCGTTTGCCGCCGCTGCCCGCGCTTCGCTTTTTCGAAGCGGCCGGCCGGCTCCAAAGTTTCAAGCTCGCCGCGGCGGAGCTCAACGTCACGCCGAGCGCGATCAGTCACGGCATCGTCGGCCTCGAACAGGCGCTCGGCGTCGAGCTGTTCGTGCGCGAACCGCGCGGCATTTCGCTGACGGCGACGGGCGCCGATTATCTGTCGTACGTGTCCGAGGCGTTTTCGCTGATCGCAATCGGCACGCAGCGTCTGCCGAATCATCGCGCGGACCGCCCCATCGCGCTCAGTTGCGCGCCGACCTTCGCCGCACTCTGGCTATTGCCGCGTCTTGCCGGGTTTCGCGCGCGCTGGCCGAACGTCAGCGTGAGCGTGGATACGTCGCATCGTCAGGTGGGCTTTCCGGTGGACGGCTTCGATTTCGCGATTCGCATGAGCCGCGCGCCGGTTGCCGGCATGGCCTGGACGCGTCTGTTCGGCGAGCGTTTCGTGCCCGTGTGCAGCCCCGCCTATCGGCAAACGCTGCTCGACGAGCACGGCACGGCGAGCCTGCAACACGCGACGCTGATTCACGTGAATGCCGCCAGCGAAGACTGGCAGGCGTGGCTCGACGCGACCGGCGCCGATGGCGTCGACGTGAGCGGCGGCCTGCGCGTCGACACGATCCAGCTTGCGTTCGAGGCGGCCAGCATGGGGCTCGGCGTCGCGCTCGGCCGCAAGCCGCTCGTCGACGGCGATCTCGCGAGCGGCGCGCTCGTCGAGGCCTGCGCGAGCACGATCGCGTCGACCACCGCCTACTGGCTCGTCAGCGCCGAAAACGCGGAAAGCGCGATTCGCCGGCCGGAGCTGGCCGACTTCAAGCGCTGGCTCGCCGACTCGGCGGCACAGTTCGATTCGCAGGCCGCGGCGTAATCGCACGGCATGGGCGCGACATAACTGTGGCATAAGCGCGGCATAGGCACGGCACCGGAACAGATGAGCCACGCTCACCTGTCGCCGAAAACTTTTCTTTTGCCGCAGCGGCTGCGGACTGCGAACATGGCGCTCAAGGAGAACCCGCCATGTCGACCACCCATAGCAAGCGCTACCCCGCTGCCTTCCATCCGACGACGACCACGCTCGTGATCGTCGCCGGCGCGCTCGTCCTGAGCGCGGCGATGGGCATCCGCCAAACCTTCGGGCTGTTCATCGGCCCCTTCTCGTTCGATCGCGGCGTACCGGTCACGCAGATCGCGTTCGCAATCGCACTGCACAACCTCGTATGGGGCTTCGCGCAGCCGTTCGCGGGCGCGGCCGCGGACCGCTACGGCTCGGCGCCCGTGGTCGCGTTCGGCGCGACGACCTTCGCGGCCGGCCTCGGGCTCGCGGCGGTCGCGCCGGGCGGCGCCTTGCTGATCGTCGGCATGGGCCTGCTGGTCGGCATCGGCGTGAGCTGCACGACGTTCGGCGTCGTGCTGCCGGCAGTGGGCCGCATCGCCTCGCCGGAAAAACGCAGCCTCGCGATGGGCCTCGTCAGCGCCGGCGGCTCCGCGGGCCAGGTGTTGATGGTGCCGCTCGTGCAAGGCATCCGCCTGCACGCGGGGATCGCGACCTCGCTGTTCGTGCTCGCATTCGTGATGCTGCTGGTCGCGCCGCTCGGTATCGTGCTCGACCGGCGCGCCCCGACACCGGCGGGCGCTCAGCCGCAGGAAGCGCCGGCCATCCCGCTGCGTGCCGTATTCGCGCAGGCCGCGCGCAATCGCGGCTACCTGCTGCTCACGCTCGGCTTCTTCACGTGCGGCTTCCAGCTCGCGTTCATCGCGACGCATCTGCCCGAATATCTGACGCTCTGCCATATGCCGCTCGGACTCGGCGCCACCGCGCTCGCGCTGATCGGCCTCTTCAACATGGCGGGCAGCTGGGCATGCGGCTGGCTCGGCGGCCGCTTCCGGCAGCATTACGTGCTCGGCTGGCTTTATCTGCTGCGCAGCGCGACGATCGGCGTATTCTTCGTGCTGCCGAAAAGCGCCACGTCCGTCGTGCTTTTCGCGGCCGTGATGGGCCTCACGTGGCTCGGCACCGTGCCGCTCACGAGCGGTCTCGTCGCCAAGGTGTTCGGCACGCGCCATCTCGGCAGCCTGTTCGGCATCTGCTTTCTGAGCCATCAGATCGGCTCGTTTCTCGGCGCATGGCTCGGCGGCCTCGTCTTCGATCTGACCGGCTCGTACTCGCTGCTGTGGGAAGCGACCGTTGTCGCCGGCGTGCTGGCCGCGATGCTGCACTTCCCGATCGACGATACGGCGGCGAGCGCGCCCGCGCCGCGCGCCGGCCCTGCGCGCGCCTGAGGCGAACCTCGCTGCGAGCCGCTGCCGCTACGGATACCGAAGCAATCTCAGCCGAGGCTATTTCTTCGGCGTGTCCGCGGCGGCTTTCGGCACGCGCCCCATCAGATAGAACTCGTCGTTCGGACGCATCGAGATCACGTTGGCCATGCGGTTCGACAGGCCGAAAAACGCGGTAATCGCCGCGATGTCCCAGATGTCTTCGTCGGTCAAGCCGTGCCCGCGCAGCGTCCGGAAATCGTCCTCGCCGACCGTGCCGGATGCGCGGCACACCTTGAGCGCGAAATCGAGCATCGCTTTCTGACGCTCGGTGATGTCGGCCTTGCGATGATTGACGGCGACCTGGTCCGCGAGCAACGGCGCCTTTTCGTAGATGCGCAAAATCGCGCCGTGCGCGACGACGCAGTACAGACAATCGTTGAGCGCGCTCGTCGCGACCACGATCATCTCGCGCTCGCCTTTCGTGAGACCGCCTTCCTTCAGCATCAACGCATCGTGATAAGCAAAGAACGCGCGGAATTCGTCGGGGCGATGCGCGAGCGTCAGAAACACGTTCGGCACGAAACCGGCTTTCTCCTGCACCTCGAGAATGCGGGTACGGATATCGTCAGGCCACTCGCCGGGCTCGGGCACCGGGTAGCGGCTGATGGGCTGAAGCGTTGCCATACGCTGTCTCCGTGATGTCCTTCAGGGTGTGGAGATCATTGTAGCAACGCCCTGGCGACGCCATTCGCGCCGAACAAGGTCCGATATCGCCGCGCGCAATCAGGCGGCCGAACATGAACGCGCAGTGCCGTACGATCCGTTGGGGGATGGGTGATGCGGTGCAATGTCGCATCGCTTGTCCCGCACGGTTCGGCTTTCTGATGCCCCATCAAGACAGCCCACCCCAGCCCACCCCTCCCCGCCGCCGCAAAAACCCCGCCGCGCCGATGTGCTTTCACAACGCCGACCCGCTACCTGTGCTTAAATCCGTCTTTCGCGCCGACGCGCGCGCCTGCTTCCGCGAGGCCGCCAGCGTCGCCCGTGCCATGCACCGGCCGGGCGCGGGCGAATTCCCTCTTTTGCTTGCCTTATCAGGAGCGCGGTTGTGTGGCATTTTCCGGTTGCTATTCCAGCCTCTCTCGGCGTGTGGGCCGTGTTCATGAGCGTGCTCGTCACGCAGCTCGGCATGCCGATTCCGGCCGCGCCGATGCTGATTCTCGGCGGAACCATGGCAGCCATGGGACAGACCTCGTACGCCGCCGTGGTGTGCGCGGCGGTCGGCGCTACGCTGCTGGCCGACTCGCTATGGTTTTTCGCCGGACGCGCGTACGGCCGCCGCTTGCTGAACTACCTCGTGCGCTTCTCGCTGTCGCTGGACACGACCCTGCGCGCCACGCGCAACACCTATGAGCGCTATGGCGCGCCGATTCTCGTGGTCGCGAAGTTTCTGCCGGGCGTCGGGCTGATTTCCGCGCCGCTGCTCGGCACGACCGCAATCGGGGTCGGCGTGTTCCTGTGGTGGGACCTGATCGGCGCCACGCTGTGGGCCAGCGCATGGGTCATCGGCGGCGGCGCGCTGCACGATCAGATCGTGCAATTGATGCTGCTCGTGCGGCGCAACGGCGGCACGATCGTCGATACGTTCGCGGTGATCTTCGCGGTAGCTCTGCTCTATCGCTGGTTGCGCCGTTTGCAGTTTCGCCGCTGGCTCGCGCATACGCGCATTTCGCCCGACCAGCTCGACGAGATGATGAAGTCGAACGAGCCGCCGCTGATTCTCGACGCGCGTCCACACACCGTGCGCGAAAAAGAATCGCACCGGATTGCCGGCGCGCGGCCGCTCGACCTCGATTCACCCGATCCGATTCATCCGGACTTTCTGAAGCGGCCGATCGTCGTCTATTGCGTGTGTCCCAACGAGGCGACGGCCAAGCGCATCGTCAAGCAACTGCATCGCAAGAACATTCATCATGTGCGCGCGCTGAAGGGCGGCCTCGATGCATGGGAAAAGCGCGGCTATCCGGTCGAGCCGTTGCCGCCCGACTTCAATACGGCCATGGCGCATATGCTCGAAGACAAGGGCAACGAGGGCGAATATACGGTGCGCGCGCGACTCGCGGAATAGCTATTGACAGCCCATCACACCACTCCTGTCATCGAGCGTCACCCACGACATAACGCGCGCGCTCACGATTCCGGCTGAGCACCGCTCAGGAGGACTCGGCGCTCTCTGCATGGCGCGCCGCGCACCACCGCCACGCAGACCTCGGCGCGGCGACCGGCTCCACGACATCGCGCCACCAGCGTTCGCCGCGATGCACCGCGTTCAGATCGAGCCGCTCGCCCATGCGCGGGGTCGATAGCGCAACCCCGCGCGCCAGCGCCAGTCTTGTCACTCTTTCGAACGGCTCCTGCCAGCGATGCATCGCGAGGTCGAAGGTGCCGTTGTGAATCGGCACGAGCCAGCGGCCGCGCAGATCGATATGCGCCTGCACGGTTTCTTCGGGCTGCATATGAACGTACGGCCACATCGGATCGTAAGCGCCGGTTTCGACCAACGTGACGTCGAACGGTCCGAGGCGCTCGCCGATCATGCTGAAGCCGTCGAAGTAGCCGGTGTCGCCGCTGAAGAACACGCGCAGATCGTCATCGGCGATCACCCATGAAGCCCATAACGTGCTGTTGCCGTCGAACAGGCTGCGCCCGGAAAAGTGCTGGGCCGGCGTCGCGGTGAACTCGATGCCGTCGACCCGCGTACCCTGCCACCAGTCGAACTGCTGCACCCTGTCCGCGTCGATGCCCCATTCGATCAACCGGTCGCCGACGCCGAGCGGCGTCAGAAACACCCCGGTGCGCTGCGCCAGCGCGAGGACCGTTTCGCGGTCGAGATGGTCGTAGTGGTCGTGCGAGAGGATCACGCCGCGCAGCGGCGGCAAATCGTCGAGGGCGATCGGCGGCGCATGAAAGCGCTTCGGACCGAGCCTGCGAAACGGCGAGGCTCGCTCGGCGAACACCGGATCGGTCAGCCAGAACTGGCCGCGCAACTTCAGCAGCAGTGTCGAATGACCGAGCCGGTAGAGGCTGCGGTCGGGCGCCGCGTCGAGTTGCGCGCGCGTCAGCGTTTCGACGGGCAATACCGCTGCCGGCACGGTGCCGCGCGGCTTGTTGAACAGCACCGTCCACGCGAGCCCGAGCGTCTTGCGCAGGCTTTCCGCGGGACGCGGCCTGACGTTGCGAAAGCGCTCGCCGTCATGCTGCGGCGAGTGGCCGAACGTCGCGCGGCTATGTTGCGCGGCGCTCACGCCGAGCATACGGCCGACCAAAGCGGGAAGCGACATGATGAGTTGACCTTCAAAAAATGTACACTCGGCAGTGTAGTTTATTTTCGAGAAAAGTAAACTGGCCAGTGTAAAATCTTTCCATGGAATCGACTGCCCCACCCCAACGTCTGACGGACCGCAAGCGTGTCGCGATCGTCGGCGCCGCGATCGAGGAATTCCTCGCGGCCGGCTACGACGCGACCAGCATGGACCGTATCGCCGCCCGCGCGAACGTCTCGAAGCGTACGGTCTATAACCATTTTCCGAGCAAGGAGGCACTGTTCGCGGCGATTCTTCATCAGCTATGGGATGTGAGCCAGGGCGGCGATGCGCCCGCCTATCGGGCCGACAAGCCATTGCGCGGGCAGTTGCTCGATCTGTTGCAGCGCAAGCTGCGGCTGCTCAACGACGAGTCCTTCCTGTCGCTGGCACGGGTGGCGATCGCGGCGGGCATCCATTCGCCGGAGCGCGCCCGCGACATGGTCGCTCGCATGGGAGAGCGCGAGGAAGACCTGACGGCCTGGGTCCGCGCGGCGGCCGCCGACGGTCGCCTCAAGACCGGCGATCCCCTCTTCGCGGCGCTGCAGTTGCAGGTGCTCGTCAAGGGTTTTGCGTTCTGGCCGCAGGTGACGATGGGGCAAGTGCCGCTCGATGCCAAAGAGCAGAAGCGCATCGCGGAAGCAACGGCGGATATGTTCCTCGCGCGGTATGCGTGAGCCGGTTCGTCAGGCTCACGCGCAACGCCCGTGTCTCATGATGTGCCTCACGCGGCCATCGCGTGCAAGCCGCTCGCCGGCCTGTCGATTTTCAAGCGTATCGTTCGTCGTATCTGCGTACCAATCGTGTCCGTAGACCTGGAGAACATCATGCGCAAGCTCACCGTTTCCACGTTCATCAGTCTGGATGGCGTCACCCAATCCCCCGGGGCGCCAGCGGAAGACACCAGCGGCGGATTCCGTCTCGGCGGCTGGATGGTTCCCTATGCTGACGAAGCCATTGGCCAAAACTTGTGGGACATGCTCTCGCAGCCGTTCGAGCTGCTGCTCGGGCGCAACACCTACGACATCTTCGCCGGATACTGGCCGCACGTGCCGGCGGATTCGAACAGCCGCGCCATTGCCGACCTGTTCAATAGCGTCCCCAAGCACGTGGCCACGCATCGCGCCGATACGCTCGGCTGGCAAAACAGTCACGCGTTGCAGGGCGATCTCGCCGATGCGATACGCGCGCCTCTACGCGAAGACGGTGCCAATCTATTGACGTTCGGCAGCGGCGAGATGGTGCGCCAGTTGCTCGCGGCGGGCCTCGTGGATGAACTTCGCTTGCAGGTGTTCCCCGTCATGCTGGGACGCGGCAAGCGCCTGTTCGGCGACGACGCGTCCGCCTCCGCCTTCACGCTCGCGCACTCGGTCAGCACGCCGGGCGGCGTGTTGATTACGCGCTACCTGCGCGACGGCGAGGTGCGCACGGGCGAGTTCGAATAAGCCGATCGACTTCAGGTGCGTCGCCCGGCGCGCTCAATCGTCCGCCAGAAAATCCGGATGACTCGTGCGAATCTGGTCGATCTGGTTCAGCGTGCCCGATAGATGCTTGCGCAGCGCGGCCTGCGCGGCCGGCACATCGCCTTGGTCGATCGCATCGACAATTTCCGTGTGATCGCGCACCACCGCCGCCGTCTTGCCCGCCACCGGCAGATGCAGACGACGCAGCCGGTCGATATGGCCGCTGCGCCGGCGCACGAGGTCCCACAGTTGCGGCACGCCCGCCGCCTCGTACATCTGGCGATGAAACGCCTGATCGAACAGCGCGAAATGCTCGTAGTCCTTCAGATCGAGCAGTTCCGTCTGCTTCGCGATGGTGGCGCGCAACTGGGCGATCAGCCCCGCATCGCGTTGCTCCGCGAGCGTGCGCACGACTTCGAGCTCGATCGAGCGGCGCAGGAAATGCGCCTGCAAGGCCGAGGTCACGTCGATCTGGCTCACGACGGTCGCGTGCTGCGGAAAGATGTCGACGAGCCCTTCTTCGCCGAGCTTCATCAGCGCGTCGCGCACCGGCGTCTGGCTCAGACCGTAGCGGTTCGCGAGCTCGGTGCGCGAGAGCACCGTGCCGGGCGTCAGTTCGAGGGAAAGGATCATGTCGCGCAGTCGTTCGAACACTTGCGGCGCGGCGTGGCGGGACCGGTCGAGCCGGGTCACCCCTGACGAAATAGCGTGGTTTTTCATGACGGAAACTGAAGCGCTGAAACGTGGACGCAAACGCAACCGGCTGCGGCCGCGCACTGAAACATTAGAACTATAGCCGACGCGAGCCCCTTCCAGCGGGCTTCCCGGCCGCCTCGCACCGAACGGGGACTGGGTAGTTTCCCTACTGACGCACTAATATATTAGTGCTTTACTATGCCGCCATCGACCTTTTAACCTTTCATCGCCCATTTCCGACCATGACTCGCGACATCACGATCACGCAGGTTCGCATTACGCCGATAGCCTTCCGCGACGGCCCGCTGCTCAACGCCGCCGGCATTCACGAACCCTGGGCCTTGCGCGCCATCCTCGAACTGGAGACGAGCGACGGCCGCGTCGGTATCTCCGAGACTTATGGCGACGAACCCATGCTGCGCGTGCTCGACCAGGCGAAGTCGCTCGTGGTCGGCCTCTCGCCGTTCGACCTCAATCGCATGGAAGAACGCGTGCGCGGCACGATCAAGGCGAGCACCGGCGCGGTCGAATTCGAACTCGCGCCCGGCTCGCATTCGGCCAAGAACGCGCCGAAAGTCATCAGCGCCCTCGAAGTCGCGATGCTCGACCTGCAAGGGCAGATCGTCGGCGCGCCGATCGTCGACCTGCTCGGCGGCAAGGTGCGCGACGCGGTGCCCTACAGCGCCTACCTGTTCTTCAAGTACGCCGAACACATCGAGAAGCCCTATGCGCCCGACGCCTGGGGCGAAGGCCTGAGTCCCGAACAGATCGTCGCGCAGGCGCGCCGCATGATCGATCTCTACGGATTCCAAAGCATCAAGCTGAAGGGCGGCGTGTTCGAACCCGCGCATGAAATCTCCTGCATGAAAGCGCTCGCGAAGGCGTTCCCCGGTATGCCGCTGCGGCTCGACCCGAACGCGAACTGGACGCTCAAGACGAGCATCGAGGCCGCGCCCGAGCTCGACGAGATTCTCGAATACTACGAAGACCCGTGCCCGGGACTCGCAGGCATGGCCGAGTTGCAGAAGCATACGAAGCTGCCGCTCGCGACCAACATGGTGATTACGACCATGGACGATTTCCGCCGCGGCTGCGAAATGGGTTCGATCAAGGTATTGCTGTCGGATCACCACTACTGGGGCGGCCTGCGCGCGACGCAAACGCTCGCGCGCATGTGCAGGCTGTGGGACCTCGGCATGTCGATGCACTCGAACTCGCACCTCGGCATCAGCCTCATGGCGATGACGCACGTCGCGGCCAGCATCCCGAACCTGACCTACGCGTGCGACACGCACTATCCGTGGCAGGAAGAAGAAGTCATCCAGGGCGGCCGCGTGCAATTCGACGACGGCTCGGTCCGCGTGCCGACGACGCCGGGCCTCGGCGTCGAACTCGATCGCGCACGGCTCGCCGAACTGCACGCGCAGTACCTGTCGTGCGGCGTGCGCAATCGCGACGACCTCGCGCAGATGCGCAAGTACGACCCGGGCTTCAGCGGCAAGAACCCGCGCTTTTGATCCGCACTACTGATCCGTACTGCCGATCCACAACACACCGACCCGGCACGCCACACGCACTGCCACCGAAGGAGACAGGCTCATGAGTAGAACCATCCCGGACGCGCCGCGCCACGACCCGGCCGGCGTGCTGGCGAGCGCGGTACACAAGATCAAGTGGCGCGTGCTGCCGCTCTTCGTGGTGATGTTCATCGTCAACTATATCGACCGCGTGAACATCGGCTTCGTGCGCCAGCATCTGAGCGCCGATCTCGGCATCGGCGCGGCGGCGTATGGTCTCGGCGCGGGGCTCTTCTTCGTCAGCTATGCGATCTTCGAAGTGCCGTCGAACATGCTGCTGCAGCGCTTCGGCGCAAAGCTATGGCTGGCGCGCATCATGCTCACATGGGGGCTCGCCGCGGCCGGCATGGCCTTCGTGCGCGGCGAGATGTCGTTTTACGTGATGCGTCTCGTGCTCGGCGCGGCCGAAGCCGGCTTCTTTCCCGGCGTCATCTACTACTTTACGCAATGGCTGCCGGGCAAGGAGCGCGGCAAGGCGATGGCGATCTTCCTGAGCGGCTCGGCGCTCGCCTCGGTGCTGTCCGGGCCGATCTCGGGCGGGCTCATGCTGATCAATGGCGCGGGGCTGCGCGGCTGGCAATGGATGTTCCTGATCGAAGGCATGTTCTCGGTCGTGCTGGCCGGCTTCATCTGGCTATGGCTCGACTCGAAGCCGCGCGACGCCGCCTGGCTCACGCGCGCCGAGCAGGATGCGGTGATCGGCGACATCGAGGAAGAGCAGCGGCAACGCGAAGCGGTGCATGCGGTCAAGCCGTCGCTGTGGAGTCTGCTGCGCGATCCGCAGATTCTGATCTTCTGCGTCATCTATTTCGCGGTGTCGCTGACGATCTACGGCGCGACCTTCTGGCTGCCGAGCATCATTCGCAAGATGGGGCACTTCAACGACTTGCAGGTCGGGCTGTTCAATTCGATTCCGTGGCTGATCTCGATCGCGGCGATGTACTTCTTCGCGATGCTCGCGGCACGCTTCAAGTTCCAGCAAGCCTGGGTCGCGTGCGTGCTGCTGATCGCCGCACTCGGCATGTACGCGGCCGGCCAGGGCGGCCCGCTGTTCTCGTTCGTCGCGATCTGCTTTGCGGCAATCGGTTTCAAGGCCGCGTCGTCGCTCTTCTGGCCGATTCCGCAAGGCTATCTCGACGCGCGGATTTCCGCGGCGGTGCTCGCGCTGATCAATTCGATCGGCAACCTGGGCGGCTTCGTCGCGCCGGCCGCCTTCGGCTTTCTCGAACAGAAGACCGGCTCGATCGAAGGCGGCATGACCGGACTCGCGGTGATGTCGGTCGTGGCCGCCGGGGTCGTGTTCTTTTCCCGCATGGCGCCTCGCGAGGGCGTGCCGGCTTCCGCGCATTAGGGGGTGTAGGGAGAGCTCGCGCCAGGCGAGCCGCAATCGGGTCGAGACAAATGGACTATCTGAACGCGGCGGCTTCTCGCAACGACAGGCAATCCGCTTTCTTCATCCAACCCAACACAACTACCGACGCACCTTCGCCTCGCTCCACTCCGGCTCGCGCGCGGCCTTCACGAAGGCCGCCAGATAGTCGATCTCGTCGTCGGCCTCGCGGGTGCCGAGAAAAATCTGTTTGGCGATGCCCTTCCTGCCGAGTTGCAGCGGCGTGATCGGCATCCAGCCCGCGTACTCTTCCGCGAGCCAGCGCGGCAGCGCCGCGACGCCCCGGCCGCTCGCGACCATCTGCAGCATGATGTCCGTCGTCTCGATCACCTTGTGGCGCCTCGGCACGACGTTGGCCGGCGTCAGAAACTGCGTGTAAATGTCGAGCCGGTCGGTCTCGACGGGATAGGTAATCAGCACTTCGCTCGCGAGCTGTTCGGGCGTGACGTACGCTTCGTCCGCCAGCGCATGTCCGTCGGCGACGACCAGCACCTGTTCGTAGTCGAATACCGGCTGGAAACGCAACCCGGGCCGCTTCAGCGGATCGGGCGTAACGAGCACGTCGATTTCGTAGCCGATCAGCGCGCCGATGCCGCCGAACTGAAAGCGTTGCTTCACGTCGACATCGACGTCGGGCCAGCGCGCGAGATACGGCGACACCACCTTGAGCAGCCACTGATAGCACGGGTGGCATTCCATGCCGATGCGCAGTGTGCCGCGCTCGCCTTGCGCGTACTGCTTCATGCGTTCCTCGGCCAGCTCGAACTGCGGCAGCATGCGATTGGCGAGCCCGAGCAGGTACTGCCCGGCCTGCGTGAGCCGCATCGAGCGGCCCTCGCGCGTCCATACCGGCGTGCCTAGCTGCTGCTCCAGCTTCTTCACCGCGTGGCTCAGGGCCGACTGCGTGAGATTGAGCGTATTCGCGGCGGCGGTGAGCGACCCCAGACGCTCCACCTCGCGCACGACCATCAGGTGACTGCGCTCCAGCATGCCTCACTCCATGAACAAAATCGATCCTTGTATGAAATAAATCCATTTTTATTCATACACGGAAAATTCTATCATCGCTGCCAGTTACTTCTCCTTTGAACGGCACACGCAACATGGTCACTACGCACAACCTCGGTTTTCCGCGCATCGGCGCGCAACGCGAACTGAAATTCGCCCTCGAAAAATACTGGAAAAACGAATCGTCGCGCGACGAACTGAAAGCCGTGGGCGCGCAGCTTCGCGAGCGTCACTGGCAAGACCAGGCGCGTCTGGATTTCGTGCCCGTCGGCGATTTCGCGTTTTACGACCAGGTGCTCGACATGAGCTTCACGCTCGGCAACCTGCCCGAACGCGTGCGCGGTTTCCACGGCGACACGCTCGACAACTACTTCCGCGTCGCGCGCGGCCGCTCGGCGCAAAGCGCCGAAGATCACGGCGGATGCTGCGGCGGCGTGGCCGCCGGTGAAATGACGAAGTGGTTCGATACGAACTATCACTACATCGTCCCCGAGTTCGATGCGAACACGCAGTTCTCGCTCGACCCGTCGCGTCTGCTCGAACAGCTCAACCAGGCCCGCGCGCTCGGCGTGAATGCGAAGCCCGTGATCGTCGGTCCGGTCACCTATCTGTGGCTCGGCAAAGCGAAGGACGACTCCGACAAGCTCGCGCTGCTGCCGCGCCTCTTGCCCGTCTACGCCGCCCTGCTCGACTACTTCACGGCACAGGGCATCGAGTGGGTGCAGATCGACGAGCCGGTGCTCGTGACGGAACTCGACGCGACGTGGCGCCAGGCGTTCCGTACGGCGTACGAAGCGTTGTCGGAGCGCCGCGTCAAACTGCTGCTCGCCACCTACTTCGGCCAGTTGCAGGACAACCTCGAACTCGCCTGCAAGCTGCCCGTCGACGGCCTGCATATCGATGCGATCAACGCGCGCGATGAAATCGTCAAGGCCGTGGCGCAATTGCCCGCGACCTCGGTCGTCTCGGTCGGCGCAATCAATGGCCGCAACATCTGGAAGACCGATTTGAGCGCCGCGCTGGAATGGCTCGAACCGCTGCATCGCACGCTCGGCGAGCGGCTGTGGATCGCACCGTCGTGCTCGTTGCTGCACACCCCGGTCGATCTGAACAGCGAGCAGAAGCTCGACGCCGAAATCAGATCGTGGCTCGCGTTCGCGCTGCAAAAGCTCGACGAACTGAGCGTGCTGGCCGGCGCGCTGAACCACGGCCGCGCCTCGGTCGCCGATGCGCTCGCCGCCAACGCGAAGGCCATCGAGAGCCGCCGCACCTCGCCGCGCGTACACAACCCCGCCGTCAAGGCCGCCATCGCGCGCATCGATGCGTCGCTCGGCAAGCGCGCGAGCGCCTATCCGCAACGCGCGCAAAAGCAGTCCGCGATTCTCAACCTGCCCGCCTTCCCGACCACGACGATCGGCTCGTTCCCGCAGACCAGCGAAATCCGTCACGCACGCAGCCAGTTCAAGGCGGGCGCACTCGATCAGGCCGGCTACAAGGCCGCGATGGAGCGGGAAATCACGCGTGCCGTGAAGGAGCAGGAAGCGCTCGGTCTCGACGTGCTCGTGCACGGCGAAGCGGAACGCAACGATATGGTCGAATACTTCGGCGAGCAGCTGGACGGCTATGCGTTCAGCCAGTTCGGCTGGGTGCAGTCGTACGGTTCGCGCTGCGTGAAACCGCCGATCCTGTTCGGCGACATCAGCCGCCCGAAGGCGATGACCGTCGAGTGGATCCGCTACGCGCAGTCGCAAACGACGAAGCCGATGAAGGGCATGCTGACCGGCCCCGTGACGATCCTGAACTGGTCGTTCGTGCGCGACGACCAGCCGCGTTCGGTATCGTGCCATCAGCTTGCGCTGGCGATCCGCGAAGAAGTGCTGGACCTCGAAAAGGCCGGCGTGCGCGTGATCCAGATCGACGAAGCGGCGCTGCGCGAAGGGCTGCCGCTGCGTCGCGCGCAATGGAGCGAGTACCTGCAATGGGCCGTGGAATCGTTCCGCATCACCGCGAACGGCGTGCGGGACGAAACGCAGATCCATACGCATATGTGCTATTCGGAGTTCAACGACATCATCGCGTCGATCGCCGAGATGGATGCGGACGTCATCACGATCGAAACCTCGCGCTCCGACATGGAGCTGCTCGATGCCTTCGACGACTTCAGGTATCCGAATGAAATCGGCCCGGGCGTGTACGACATTCACTCGCCGAACATTCCGAGCGAGGAGCATATCGTGAACCTGATGAAGAAGGCCGCCGAGCGCATTCCGGCCGGGCGCCTGTGGGTCAATCCGGACTGTGGCCTGAAAACGCGCGCGTGGGCCGAAGTGATTCCCGCGCTGACCAACATGGTGGCGGCCGCGAAAACGCTGCGCCAGCCGGCCTGAGCGTAGTGGCCCGCGCCGCGTGAAGTGAGCGCGGCGCGGATTCGCTCGATGTCGTTCGCCACTGCACGAAACTCGCCTGCCACGGAAATTTCGTTTAGCGGGCCGCGATACGGAACACCCGGGCAGTTCGGTTAGCGCTCGGTCACCGGCCTGCCGGCAGCGTCACGCAGAAAGATCGACAACGCAACCGCATCGAGCGCAATCGACGGCCTCGCCGCGTTTCACTTTGCCGAGGCTTTCCGGCGCGGCGCGGGCTTCGACGCATGCGGCCCGACCGCCGGCGACAAACCGCCCGTCAGCAGTTGCAGCGCCGGCCGTCTGCGCGTGGAGCTTTCCGCATGCGGTGTCGGCATCGCCTCGGACTTCGGCGTCGCGCTGAGCCAGAAGGCGAGTTCGGCCGACTTCACCGTATTGTCGGCGGCGAAATAGGCGTCCTGCCACGTGTCGTCCGAGGCGAGGAAATGCCACGCTTTTTCCTTGCGCTTCTCGAGCCAGTAGCGCCACGCGTAATGATCGTAGACGTCGAGGCAATGCGCGGCATAAGCCTCGGCCGCGGCGCGGTGTCCCTTGATGATGTTCAGGTTCTCGTCGTTGTTGTACGAGGCCTTGTAACCATCGTTGTGACTGCCCGTTGCGACGATGCAGTTATCCGTGAACGGATCGATGACGACGATCTTGTCATGCACGACCGCATTGCCCGCCTTGTTCAACTCCTGCTTCCATTGCGAGAACGCATCGCCCTTGGTCACGCCCGCCGTATGAATCACGCGGAAATCCTCGGGCAGCGGCGAGTCGCCTTTTTTAGGTGCTTTCACGGGCACCTGGCCATCGTGAAGCGCCGCATAGAACTCGCCGGCCGCGTTCGCCGCCGTGACGGCGCCGCGCACGAACAGCGTGGGGCGCGCCTTTTGCGCGGCCGCGATCGCATCGACGATGCTCGGATAACCGGGCTCGAACACGAGAAAAATAATCGACTGCCGTGCCTTGCCGATCAGATCGAACAGTTCCTGCAGATCGGGCGGACACGCTTCATCGGCCGGCGGTTTGCTCGCTCTCGCCTTCGGCGTGTTCGGCGAGAACCAGATGTCGAGGGTGCCGCTGCCGTCTTCGAGATCGATCGTGACGGGGCCGCTCGCATCGGCGGAACGCAGGGGCTTGGCCTGCGGCCCGGTTACCTTGGGACCCGGCGCCAGGGTGTCTTTTTTCAGGCGCGTCCAGTAGCCGCTATAAGCATTCGCCACCGCCGGCGAGCGGGCGATGATCGTGTTGTTGGTCTGCGCGCACAGGCCATGCGCGGTCACGTTGGTCGAGCCGAACAGAGCGGCCGTCGGTTTGCCGTCTTGCAGCAGCACCTGAAACTTGTTGTGACCGATATGATTGCTCGCCATGAAGCGGTCGGTCACCTTGACGCCCGCCGCTTTCATGTCGGCGCGCTCGGCCGAATAGACGTCGTTGGTTTTCTGACCGTTCGCGTCCTTGCCCGGCATGTTCGAGAGAATCAGATTCAACGAGCGCTGCAAGGGCTTCAGACACGCAATCACTTCGGGATCGTCGAGCTCGTAGAACGCGCACTGCAAGGTGCCGCCCGTTTGCGCGGCTTCTTTCGGCAGCGTGGTCAGCGCCTCGATCATCTCGCCGGCCAGATCGTTGCGAAGCGGATCGCCGATCGTGTAGATATGCTTCTGCAGCTTGTCGACGAGCTTGCCGCCGCCCGGCGTCGCTTCGAGCACGCTCGCGGTGGATTGCGTCGCGAGAATGCCGCGATTGAAATAGACCGACAGCGCGCCGTAGTCGGCCGTCAGCTGAATCTGATTCGACAGCAGCGGACCATAGGGCAACGGTTTCAGATTGCCGGGCGTGCCGCCCATCGGCACGATCCGGTAGCGGTAGGTACGGCCGCGAATCGCGGTGACGTCCTTCCAGAAGAACTTCTGCACCGGGTCCACGAACGTGGTGCGCCCCGCGCCGGCCGTCTGCCCCTTGAACGTCGCCATCGCGGGAAGCGGCGTTTCCGTTCCGGTCTGTACGTCGATGCGGGAAATGGCGAAGCCGAGACAGTCCTTCAGCTTGCCGCCCAGGGTCCATGCAATGACCGCAATATCGTTGTTCGAAAAGGCAATCGCTTTCACCCACCCTCCGTGCTATTCGACTGGCATCTCTCGGTTCGGATAACGTCATGGAATCCGGATAAAAGCACCGGCGTGCGCGTTTCATCGCATCCTTGCGCGCCCTTCTCCACTTACGCTCCCGCGATCACGAAGGCCTCATCTAGCCTCGATAAACGTTGCAGGCGTGTGACACCGGATGCGCTTGTTTATCGTTCGGCGTCGCCTTATGCTTGCCGCTCAACTTCAGCAAGGTTCTTCAGCCATGAACGAATACTGCATGTTCAAAGGAACGCTGCTGCGCGCGGCGCCTTTCAAGGACACCTATGTCGGGAGTCCGCACTATGTGATTACCGTGTCGGGCAACGACGACAATCCATTCAATCTCGTCGTGAATTCGGCCTCGACCGACCCTGCCCCCAATGGCAGCGACGACGTGTATTTCTATGCCGACCTGAACTTCGACGACCCGCTGACCGCAAAATTGCAGGGGCTCGATCCGGGTCTGTACACGAGCGGTTTTCCGCGGCTCGACTACTGGCAGGACAGCAGCCTGCTCGACATCCATCGGATGCGGCCGGTTCCTTACGAAGATGAAGACGGCAATCGCTCCGATGTCAACGACATCATCAACGAGGTTCTAAGCATCGACGAAACCCAGACGCCGGAAAGCCTTCCGTACGACAACGGCAGCGGGCAATTGCACAACCGCGATTTCTGGACGCCGACCACGGCGGGCATCGTGGTCTACGGGTTCGGCTTCCTGTTCCTGCCGAAGAAAGACGGTCTGCACGAAACCCACATGAATCAGGGCAATCCGCCCGGCAAGCACTACAAGGAGAATGGCGCGTTCCAGGACGGCGCGGTCATCATTCAGCGCGCCGATGGCTTTGCCGCGCTGTTCACCGCGTTCCAGACGCAGCGTTTGCCAACCAATGCGAACGGCAATCCGACGCCGAACTCGCGCCCGTTGCCGGAGTTTATTCAGGGGAGCTGAGTGGCCTGATTAAACGTGCAGGCTGAGCGCGCAGCTTGAATGCACAAGTGCGCGCTCAGCGATTTTGCGTGGCGATTTTTTGCGGTCGTCGTCGCGCTCAGAACGGATAGTGACGCGGCGCCGTTTGCAGCGTGACCCAGCGCAGGTCGGTGAATTCTGCGATGCCCGCCTTGCCGCCGAAGTGGCCGAAGCCGCTTGCCTTCACGCCGCCGAACGGCATCTGCGCTTCGTCGTGCACGGTCGGGCCGTTCACGTGACAGATGCCCGACTCGATGCGCTTCGCCACATTGAGCGCGCGCGCCGTGTCGCGGCTGAACACCGCCGCCGAGAGCCCGTATTCGTTGTCGTTCGCGCAGGCGATGGCGGCCGCTTCGCCGTCCACGCGCACGATCGCCTTGACGGGGCCGAACGATTCGTCGCGATAGATGCGCATGGCTGGCGTCACATGGTCGAGCAGCGTGGCGGGCATCAGCGTGGTCTCGCTCCTGCCGCCGCACACGAGCGTCGCGCCTTTCGCGAGCGCATCGTCGATCAGCGCGTTGCAGCGCTCGACGGTGCTCATATCGACCACCGAGCCGAGCACGACCGGGCCCTTGCGCGGATCGCCGAGCGGCAAGGCGCACGCACGCGCGGCGAGCTGAGCGACGAACGCATCGGCAATGCGGGTGTCGACGATGATGCGCTCGGTCGACATGCAGATCTGCCCGGAATTCGCGAATGCGCCGAACACCGCCGCATCGACCGCCGCGCCGAGGTCCGCATCGTCGAGCACGACGAGCGGCGCCTTGCCGCCGAGTTCGAGCACGGACGGCTTCAGATGACGCGCGCAGGTTTCGGCGACGATGCGCCCCACGCGCGTCGAGCCCGTGAAATTCACGCGGCGCACGCGCGGATGCTCGATCATCGCCTCGACGATGCGCGCGGCGTCGGCCGGTGCGTTGGTCACGAAGTTCACGGTACCGCGCGGCAACCCCGCTTCCTGCATCGCCTCGATGATGAGCCCGTGCGTCGCGGGGCAAATCTCCGAGCCCTTCAGCACGACCGTGTTGCCGCAGGCGAGCGGCAAGGCGATCGCGCGGACCGCGAGAATCACCGGCGCATTCCACGGCGCGATGCCGAGCACGACGCCGGCCGGCTGGCGCACGCCCATCGCGAGACTGCCGGGCACGTCGGACGGAATCAGTTCGCCGGCGATCTGCGTCGTGAGCGCGGCCGCCTCGATCAGCCCCGCCGCCGCGAGGTGCACGTTGAAGCCGGCCCAGATGCCCGAGGCGCCGGTTTCGGCGGCCATCGCGGCGGCGAACGCGTCGGCCTTCGCTTCGAGCGCGTGCGCGGCCTTCGTCAGCAGCGCGCGGCGCTCGCCCGGCCCCAGCGCGGACCACACCGGAAAGGCGGCCGCGGCGGCATCGACGGCGGCCACCGCGTCTTCGACGGTCGCGGCCGGCGCGCGCGTCGCGACTTCGCCGTCGAGCGGGTTGCGGCGCTCGAAGATCGCACCGTTACGCGCCTGCACCTGTTCACCGCCGATCAGCATCGCTACGTTTTTCATCGCTTGTCTCTCTGTCTTTTGAATGGGAATTACATGTGATGTGACGCTCAGGTAACGCTCAGGCGGCGATCAGGCGACGCTCACTTCGACGAGCGTCGGGCCGCTTTTCACCTCATGCGTCGAGAGCGCCTTGCGCAACACGCCGGCGAGTTGCGCCGCCTCGCCGACGCGTTCTCCAGGGCAGCCCATGCCCGCCGCGATCGTCACGAAGTCGAGCCCCGGCAGATCGGTGCCCTGCACCGGCTCGTGCGGCGCGAAACCGAATACGGGTGCGAAGTCCTGCAACGCGGCATAGCGCGTGTTGTTCAGGATAACGAATGTAATCGGCAGGCGTAGCTGCACCGCGCTCCAGATCGCCTGGATCGAGTACATGCTCGAACCGTCGCCGATCAGCGCGATCACGCGCTCGCCGGGCCGCGCGAGCGCCACGCCGACTGCCGCGGGCATGCTGTAGCCGAGGCCGCCGCTGTCCATCGTCATGAAAGTGCCGGGACGCACGATCGGCAGATAGATTTGCATTGCCGGACGCGCGCTCGGTGCTTCCTCGACGATGATGCCGTCGGGATCGCGCACGTCGGCAAGCGTCTGCAACGCGAACGCGGCCGACATGCGCGCGCCGGCCACGGGCGGCAACGCGCGCGGCGGCACGGCGCGCGGCGCGGGGAATGCGCGTTCCCTCGGCGCGGCGCGCGCCAGCAGGTCCTGCACGCCGAGCCGCACGTTGCCGACCGCGGCGATGCCCTGCGGCGTCCATGCGGCCACACCCGGATCGTCGATCAGTTGACATAGCTGCGCGCCCGGCGGCACATGCGGGCCATGTCCTTCGATGTGATACGTGAACGCGGGCGCGCCGATCACGAAGATCGCATCGTGCCCGTCGAGCAGGTCGACGATGCGCTCGCGCATCGCGGGCAAAAAACCGCCGAACAGGCGATGCGTTTCGGGGAAGCTGCAACGTGCGCTCATCGGCGCGACATAGACGCGCGCGCGATGGCGCTCCGCCAGTTGCACGACGTCCGCCGCCGCATCGGCGCGATCGACCGCGCCGCCGACCACGAACGCGGGCCGCTCGCACGCGTCGAGCAACGCGCCGATGCGGGCGAGCATTGCCGCATCGGGGCGCATGACCTGCGCGACCTCGCGCTCCGGCAAGCGTTCGGCGGGCTGATCCCAGTCGTCGGCGGGAATCGACACGAACACCGGACCGCGCGGCTCCTGCATCGCAATCGCGTAGGCGCGCGCGATCGCGAGCGGCACGTCCTGCGCGCGCGCGGGCTCGATGCTCCACTTCACATAGGGCTTCGGCAATTCGGTCGCCTGGGTCGCGGCGAGAAACGGATCGAACGGCAGGATCGAGCGGGCCTGCTGGCCCGCCGTGACGACGAGCGGCGTGCGGTTGCGAAACGCCGTGAAGATGTTGCCCATCGCATTGCCGACGCCCGCCGCCGAATGCAGGTTCACGAGCGCCGCGTTGCCGGTGGCCTGCGCATAGCCGTCGGCCATGCCGACCACCACGGCTTCCTGCAGACCGAGCACATAGCGGAAATCGGCGGGGAAATCGCGAAACATCGGCAACTCGGTCGAGCCCGGGTTCGCGAAGATCGACGTCATGCCGACGCGGCGCGCGAAGTCGATGACCGCGTCGCGCACGGTCCATTGCGGGTGATTGCCGGGATTCTGCTGCGCAGCGTGGGCTGTCACGTGGGCTGTCATGCGATGTCTCCTGTTTTTTATAAGTACAACACGTCGGCGCGAAAAATCGGCGCAACAAAACGAACGGCCATTATCCCGACGGTATGGGTAGCCGGAAATTGCCTTATTTGGAAAAAGGCATTACCTTTTGGCATGACTTACAACCTGCAGCAACTTCAGGCGTTCGCGGCGATCGTCGCAAGCGGCAGCCTCGGCCGCGCGGCGGATGCGCTGCACGTCACGCAGCCCGCGCTGAGCCGGACCATTCGCCGTCTCGAGGAACAGGTCGGCGCCCCGCTGTTCGAGCGGCATTCGCGCGGCATGCATCTGACCGAGGTCGGCGCGGTGCTGCTGCCGCATGCGCTTCTGTTGCAACGCGAGGCCGAACAGGCGCGCGAGGAAATCGACGCGCTGCGCGGGCTCGCGCGCGGCACGATCCGCGTCGGCGCGGCAGGCAGCATCGCGAGCCTCGTGCTGCCGCTCGCGGTGGGCCGCGTGCTCGACAAGTGGCCGAATCTGCGCGTGGAGATCATCGAGGGCGTGTGGGACCGTCTCGCCGACGCGCTCGTCAGGCGCGAGATCGACCTCGCGCTCAGCGTAGCCGTGCCCGATAGCGACGAAATCACGGCGATCGCCGATTGCCGCTGGGAAGACGCGAGCTATGTGGTCGCCGCGCCCAATCATCCGCTGCGGCGCAAGCCCGACCTCACACTCGCCGATACGCTCGGCGAGCGCTGGGCGATTCCGCCGCGCGGCACCGGGCCGTTCGAGCAGATGCAGAGCGTGTTCGCCGAGCACGGGCTCGGGCTGCCGAACGTGGTCGTCGAAACGCGTTCGATCACGGTGCTGAAGAGCCTCGTCGCGCGTTCGGGTTTTCTGGGCTGGATGGCTGCGCCGATGTACGTGACCGAGAGCAAGGCCGGCGTGTTCGATACGCTCGGCCTGCCCGGCGTGGCCGGGCGCCGCACGCTGACCGCGTTTCGGCGCCGGCAAGGCATTCTGCCGAGTCCGGCCGTGAAGCTGCTCGAACAGTTGCGGCAACTGACGGCCGAGGAAATCGGCGTGGAGTGACGGTGGGGTTGGCGAATCTTGGCGTTTACCCTGTGAAAATATTTTCTCGCCTATTTATCGATAAATTATCGTGCTAGATTCCGTCGCCGTGCCGGCAGGCGCGCGGGCTCGCTGATCGCCGGGCCATCGTTCATCCGCCGCATCGTCATCGCGCAACGCGCCGGTAACCGGGCGTCGCCGCAACCAGAAGGAGAGCCGCATGTGGGTTTTGATTGGCGTGCCGATCGTGGTGCTCGGCTTCGCATTGCGCTTCAACGCGCTGCTGGTGGTCACGCTCGCGGGCATCGCGACCGGGGTGGCCGGCGGCCTGCACCCGGTCGAGATCGTCAGCGCGTTCGGCAAGGCCTTTGCCGATAACCGCTACATGGGCCTGATCTGGCTCACGCTGCCGGTGATCGCGCTGCTCGAACGCAACGGCTTGAAGGAACAGGCGCGGCATCTGATTTCACGCCTGCAGGCCGCCACCACCGGCCGCGTGCTGATGCTCTACTTCGTGATCCGCCAGATCACGGCGGCGCTCGGCCTCACCTCGCTCGGCGGCCACGCGCAAATGGTACGGCCGCTGATCGCGCCGATGGCCGAAGCCGCCGCCGCGAACCGTCACGGCGAATTGCCCGAGGCGGTGCGCCAGCAGATTCGCGCGAACGCATCGGCGGTCGACAATATCGCCGTGTTCTTCGGCGAGGACATCTTCATCGCGATCCAGTCGATCCTGCTCATCAAGGGCTTTCTCGAACAGAACGGCGTCTTCGTCGAACCGTTGCAGGTCTCGGTGTGGGCGATTCCGACCGCGATCGCCGCGCTCATCATTCACGTGATCCGCCTGATCCTGCTCGACCGCAATCTGTCGCACAAAATGAGCGCCTACAAACGGAGCGCCGCGCGATGATCAAGCTCGAATCCCTCTACGTCCTCGCCGGTTTGATGTTCGCCGCGTTCGCGCTGTTCAATCTGCGCGACCGCTCGAATCCGCGCCGCGTCATCAACTTTCTGTTCTGGGGCATTTATGCGGTCACGTTCCTGTTCGGCGCGGAATTGCCGCACTTCGTGACAGGCTGCCTCGCCATCGCGCTCGCCTTGATCGCGGGCTCCGGCAAGCTCGGCAAAAGCCACAGCGACAGCAACAGCGAAGCCGCCGCCGCGCGCCGCGAAGCGAACGCGCGGCGCTTCGGCAACAAGCTGTTCGTGCCGGCGCTGCTGATTCCGCTCATCACGCTGGCCGGCACGCTCACGCTCAAATACGTCCCCTTCGTCGAGACGAAGAACGTCACGCTGATCTCGCTCGTGCTCGGCACGCTGGTCGCATTCGGCGCGGCGCTCTTCATGCTGCGCGACTCGCCCGTGCATGCGCTGAAAGATGCGCGCCAAACGATGGACACGGTCGGCTGGGCCGCGATCCTGCCGCAGATGCTCGCCGCGCTCGGCGCGCTGTTCGCGGTCGCGGGCGTCGGTCACGTGGTGTCGGATCTCGTGAAGACGTGGATTCCGGTCGACTCGGCGTTCGCGGTGGTCGCGGCCTACACGTTCGGCATGGCGATCTTCACCATGATCATGGGCAACGCGTTCGCCGCGTTTCCGGTGATGACGGCCGGCATCGGCCTGCCGCTGATCGTGCATCAGTTCAACGGCAACCCCGCGATTCTCGGCGCGATCGGCATGCTGTCCGGCTTCTGCGGCACGCTGATGACGCCGATGGCCGCCAACTTCAACATCGTGCCCGCCGCGCTGCTCGAACTGAAAGACCAGAACGGCGTCATCAAGGCACAATGGCCGACCGCTTTACTCCTGTTGGTCGTCAACACCATACTGTTGTACCTGTTCGTATTCCGCTTCTGAGGAGCCGCCGATGACCGCGCCGTTGCCGCAACAACTCACCCGCGAATTCGCGTCGAAATTCGCCAACCTCGCGCTCGCCCACCTCACGCGCGAGTATCCGAACAAGCTCACGCACGCGCTTGCCGGCGCGCAGGACGTGCAGGGCCCGCGCGCGCTGCACCCGATCTTCTACGGCAGCTACGACTGGCATTCGTGCGTGCATGGCTACTGGCTGGTTCTGCATCTGCTCGAACGCTTCCCCGATCTGCCCGAGGCCGCACGCATCGTCGCGGTGGCCGACGAGCATTTCACCCACGCGAACGTGGCCGGCGAACTCGCGTATCTCGACCTGCCGCACAACCGCGGCTTCGAGCGTCCCTATGGCTGGGCATGGCTGCTCGCGCTGAGCGCGCAGCTCGAAGCGCTGAAGATCTCCGAGGCTGCGCGCTGGTCGAAGACGTTCGCGCCGCTCACGGCCACCTTCGTCGAACGCTTCGAGGAGTTTCTGCCGAAGGCGACTTATCCGCTGCGGGTCGGCACGCACTTCAACATGGCTTTCGCGCTGGCGCTGACACTCGATTTCGCGCGGCAAACCTCGCGCACGTCGCTCGAAGCGCTGATCGTCAGCACCGCCGAACGCTGGTTCCTCGACGACGTCGCCTGCCAGGCATGGGAGCCGTGCGGCGACGAATTTCTCTCCCCTTCGCTGATGGAAGCGGAACTGATGCGGCGCGTGCTGCCGTCCGCGCAATTCGTCGACTGGTTTGGCCGCTTTCTGCCGGACCTCGGCGCGAAGAAGCCCGCGACGCTGTTCGAGCCCGCCATCGTGACCGATCGCAGCGACGGCAAGATCGCCCACCTCGACGGTCTCAATCTGAGCCGCGCGTGGTGCCAGCGCTCGCTCGCGCGCGTGCTGCCGGCTGGCGACGTACGCCGCACGGTGCTGTTCGAAAGCGCCGAGCGCCATCTGCATAGCGCGCTCGCGCACGTGGCCGGCGACTATATGGGCGAGCATTGGCTCGGCACGTTCGCGACGCTCGCGCTCGAAGCCTGAGCGGGTTTTCCGTTCGACGTGCCTTGCGCAGGCGCGCCGCCTGGTCCGTTTGGTCCGTTTGATTCACCTGGTCCATTCAGGAGCGCCTTTTTTATTTCGCCCGTTTAACGCAGGCCGTTGCCTCACCTGCACGACTTCGTTTTACTGCGTCGCTCTACATCCGCACTCCGCGCCCTTCTTCGGCCATCGCGGCCAACGCTTGCGGCGGTAAAATCGCACAAGGCGATCAAGCCCGTCGAGAGGTAGAGCGAAGAGGCGTAAAAGAGGTGCGAGTTTGACTGAGTTCGAGCAGGGTTTCATTTTGACCCGGCATTGGCGGGACACGCCCGCCGGCACGGAAATCGAATTCTGGCTGGCCACGGATAGCGGGCCGCGCCATATCCGTTTGCGCCTTCAGCCTTCGGTCGCCTTCATTCCCGGCGAACATCGCGAGCGCGCCGAGACGATTCTGCGCGAGGACAAGCAGCACGAACTGCGGTCGCTCGAATTGCGCGACTTCCAGCAGCGTCCGGTGATGGGGCTTTACTGCCCGCAATACCGGCAGTTGAAGGGCCTCGAAAAACGCCTGAAACAAGGCGGTATCGACGTCTACGAAGCCGATATCCAGCCGCCCGAGCGCTACATGATGGAGCGCTTCATCACCGCGCCCGTGTGGTTCAGCGGCGAGCCGCAGCCCAAAGGCCCGCTTCTGAACGGCGAATTGAAACCGGCCAACGGTTATCGTCCGCCGTTGAAGCTCGTGTCGCTCGACATCGAAACGAGCGTGCATGCCGAGCTTTATTCGATCGCGCTCGAAGGTTGCGGCGAGCGCCAGGTGTATATGCTCGGCCCGCCTAATGGTAACGACAGCGACGGCGACGCGGGCGCGCTCGACTTCAGGCTCGAATACTGCGAAACGCGCGCCCAGCTGCTCGAAAAACTGATCGCGTGGATGGAGTTGCATGATCCCGATGCGATCATCGGCTGGAATCTCGTGCAGTTCGATCTGAAGGTGCTGCAACAGCATGCGCAACAGTATCGCGTGCCGTTGCGCATCGGCCGCGGCGGCGCCGTGATGGAGTGGCGCGAGCACAGCGTCACGCGCAATCACTTTTTTGCGGGCGTGGCGGGTCGTCTTGTCATCGACGGTATCGAGGCCTTGCGCTCGGCGACGTGGAGCTTTCCGTCGTTCAGCCTCGAATACGTGTCGCGCTCGGTGCTCGGCGAGGGCAAGGCGATCGACAACCCGTATCAGCGCATGGATGAAATCCAGCGCCGCTTCGACGAAGCCAAGCCAGAACTCGCACGCTACAACCTCAAGGATTGCGAACTGGTTACGCGCATCTTCGCGAAGACCGAACTGCTGTCGTTTCTGCTCGAACGCGCGAGCGTGACCGGCCTCGCCGCCGATCGCAGCGGCGGCTCGGTCGCGGCGTTCACGCATCTGTATATGCCGCGCATGCATCGGCAAGGCTATGTCGCGCCGAATCTCGGCGACGTCGCCGGTGCCGCGAGCCCCGGCGGTTTCGTGATGAATTCGCGGCCCGGCCTCTACGACTCCGTGCTCGTGCTCGACTACAAGAGCCTCTATCCGTCGATCATCCGCACGTTTCTGATCGACCCGCTCGGTCTCGTCGAAGGCCTGCTGCATCCCGACGACGCGCACTCGGTGCCGGGCTTTCTCGGCGCGCGCTTTTCGCGCACGCGCCACTGCCTGCCGTCGGTCGTCGCGCAGGTCTGGGACGCGCGCGAAGCGGCCAAGCGCGAGCACGACAAGCCGCTCTCGCAGGCCCTGAAGATCATCATGAACGCGTTCTACGGTGTGCTCGGTTCGACCGGCTGCCGCTTTTTCGATCCGCGTCTCGCATCGTCGATCACGATGCGCGGCCATGAAATCATGCACACGACGCGCGAATGGATCGAGGCGCAAGGCTACGAAGTGATCTACGGCGATACCGATTCGACCTTCGTGTGGCTCAAGCACGCGCGCGACGAGGACGCCGCCGCGCGCATCGGCCGCGCGCTCGTCGACCATATCAACGCGGCGTGGCGGCAGACCTTGCAGGCGCGCTTCGGACTCGACAGCGCGCTCGAACTGCAATTCGAGCGGCACTACCGGCGCTTTTTCATGCCGACCGTGCGCGGCACCGAAGAAGGCAGCAAGAAGCGCTATGCGGGTCTCAGCGTGGCCGCGGACGGCAGCGAGGAAGTGGTCTACAAGGGGCTCGAAACCGTGCGCACGGACTGGACACCGCTTGCGCAACAGTTTCAGCAGGAGCTGTACCGGCGCATTTTCAAACAGCAGCCGTATCAGGATTACGTGCGCGACTATGTGCGCGATACGCTCGCGGGCCGGCTCGACGATCAACTCGTGTATCGCAAGCAGTTACGCCGCCCGCTCGCCGCCTACGAGCGCAACGTGCCGCCGCACGTGCGCGCGGCACGCGTCGCCGATGACTTCAATCGCGCGCAGGGACGTCCGCTGCAATATCAGAACGGCGGCTGGATCAGCTACGTGATGACGATCGCCGGGCCCGAGCCGCTCGAAACGCTGCGCTCGGCGATCGACTACGAGCACTATCTGACGCGGCAATTGCAGCCGGTTGCCGACGCGATTCTGCCTTTGCTGCGCGACGATTTCACGAGGTTGATGTCGGGGCAAAGGGAGTTGTTCTGAGTGGCGATGTTGCGGATCTCGCGCGGCTGCGAGGCTATCGCACCGCGATCATAAGCCTCGCGCAATACGCTTTCCAGCTGGCGCCACCTGCGCCTCGCATTGCGCGAGATCGATCAGCGGCAACTGCCAGTCGTGCCGGTTGCCGAATGCGATCAGGTCATCGGCGATCACCGACTTCTGCCCGCCGCCGCTGCGCAGATGCGCCCACGCGCTCAATTCGGCCATGCTGTCGATCACTGCCATCAGACCTGCCCGTATTCGAAGGCCCTGCATCGAAGCTTGGATGTGCAGACCGCGCTGGTTTGATGCGCTTTTCAGAAAGCGCTGCCCTCAGGTCCACCTGAGGGGCCACCTAAGGATCGACCTGAAAGTCCACCCGAACCTCACAGCCCCTAAACCGGCATTGCGCAATCCTGACACCACCCGGATCGCGCAATCCGCCGCCACCCGGCACTCAACCTGCGTCCCGCGCCCCAAACTTGCGCCGGTACGCCCCCGGGCTCGTCAGCGCAATGCGCCGGAAATGCCGCCGCAGCGATTCTTCCGAGCCGAACCCCGCCAGCTCCGCGACGCGCGCCATCGGCAACGGCGACGGCGCCTCGAGCAGTTCGCGCGCAATCGCGACGCGCTCGCGCACGAGCCAGTCGTACGGCGCCATGCCGGTCGCGTCGCGAAATTGCCGTTGCAGCGTGCGCGTGCTCATCGCGGCACGCTCGGCGAGCGAGCGCAGCGTGTGCGGCTCGGTGGGATGGCGGCGCACCCAGTCCATCAGCTTCGCGAGACGCCCGCTTTCGTCGTGCGGCACCGGTCGCGGCACGAACTGCGCCTGCCCGCCCTCGCGATGCGGCGGCACCACGAGCCGTTGCGCGACGCGGTTCGCGATCGCGCTGCCGTGGTCGCGCCGCACGAGGTGCAGCAGCATGTCGAGCCCGGCCGCCGATCCCGCCGACGTGATGATCCGCCCTTCGTCGACATAGAGCGCGTCGGGTCGCACGCGCAGATGCGGATAGCGCTGCTGCAGTGTCTCCGCATAGCGCCAGTGCGTCGTGACAGTCTTGCCGTCGAGCACGCCCGCTGCCGCGAGCACGAACACACCCGAGCAGATCGAGCAGAGTCGCGCGCCACGCTCGTAGGCGGCGCGGATTGCGCTCAGCAGCGCGGCGGGCGGTGCTTCGTCCGCGTCGCGCCAGCCCGGAATCACAATCGTGTCGGCTTGTGCGAGCAGCGTCAGCGTATGCGGCGCGCCGATCGTAATGCCGCCCGCCGCGCGGATCGGCCCCGGCTCGGCCGCGCAAACCGCGAAGCGATACCAGGGCACGCCGAGTTCGGGACGTTCGAGCGCGAACAGTTCGGTCACGCAGCCGAATTCGAAGGTGCAGAGCCGATCGTAGGCCAGCGCGACAACGAGATGGTTTTGCATGGCGCGATGTTACCGAAGATTGACGATTACGCCACTTATCCGCGTACGGGCCGAGCGGCACAATCAAACCGCCTGATCGCACCGCAGCCCCGCCCGCCGACAGGCCATCCGCTCAACCCTGCCATCGCGCCTAGCCATGTCCGACACTTCCATGCCTTCCAGCCGCGCCGCCGACAGCGACGGCCCCAACGTCACCAACCGCGCCAACGCCGTCACCGCGATCCCCGCCGCCGACAGCACCGCCGCGCTCGCCCACTTCCAGGCGTCGCTGCAATTCGAAACCGATTGTTCCGACGTCCACGCCGCGCTCGCGAGCGGCACGCCCGGCTTCGTGCTGCTCGACGTGCGCAGTCCCGCGCTGTTCGCCCAGGGCCACGTGCCGGGCGCGCTCAATCTGCCGCATGGCAAGATCGTCGCGTCGAAGCTGGCCGGCTATCCCGCCGACACGCTCTTCGTCACCTATTGCGCGGGCCCGCACTGCAACGGCGCGGCGCGCGGTGCCCTGCGGCTCGCGCAACTCGCGCGCCCCGTCAAGCTGATGGCCGGCGGCGTCACCGGCTGGCTCGACGAAGGCTTCGCGCTGAGCCGTCCCGAGGCAGCCCTGCCATGACGCGCCGCCGGGGCTTGCTGCCATGGTCCGCCAGCGCGATCTGCGAGCGTGATTCGCCGCCGCGACTCGCCCCCGTGATCCACCGCTGAAACACGCCGCAAAGCCCGGCCCGGCCGTCATCCGCGCCCAATCGGGCCGGCTCGAGAATGCATCTCGATTTGTCTAAATAAAAGCCGCGAGCTGCCGATAACAGGTCAAACCGCCCCTCTCCCGACGGTTGGACCCCATATGCTGAGTTCCCACCTTTTCTGGTTCGTCGCTATTTCGTTCGTAGCCGTGGCGCTGGCGTCGTCCGGCGCGCCCGAACTGACGGACCGCATGTTTCTGCTTGCGCCGATGCCGCTGCGGCACGCGTGGCGGCTCGCCGACGCGCTCGCGGCGACGGCCTGCCCGCTCGCGCGCGCCACCTCGACGGCCACGCCGCGGATCGCGCGCGCGCCCGGCAAGCCCAACCCACTCGATCTTTCGCGCAAACGTTTCGCTGCCGCGCTCGCACATCCTTTCGAAATAGCAACACGGGCCGCGGACGTCGAGACGAAATCGCAGGCCGACCAGCCGCCCTCGACGACGCGCAACGCCAGCAACACATGCAACGCAATGCCAGGCGTCCTGCCCGGCCAGCCAGTCAACGCGGGCGACTTCGGCGCCATGCTCAGGGGGAGAACAATGGCCGCGTGAGCACGCCACGCGTTGAAACGAGCTTCGCAATGACTTTTCAGAATGATTTCCCCGAAACGACTTCGGGATGACATAAAAGCATGTTGTCGTCAGCGTTCATGACGATTGGGCAGACGCCCAGCCGCTACGACGGCAACGCACAAAACAAAACAGGCAAGGTGTTGGAGATTTCATGACTTTCGACGTAGCGACGTATACCTCGTTGTGGCTGATCACGTTCCTCTGCTGTGCGCTCATCACCACGGCGCTGTCGCGCATGTTCCCGCAGGTCGTCGCATTCCGTTTCTGGGCCATCGGGTTCTATCTGAACGGCGCGTCGTCGGCCTGCTTCGCGTTGCATCTGACGTGGCGGCACGGTGTGTTTCTCGTACTCGGCGCAACGTTCGCGCTGCAATGCCGGATCCTGATCTGGTGCGGCCTGCGCAAGCTGCTCGGCATTCGCGCGCCATGGCGCACCGGGCTCGCGCTGTCGCTGCTGTTCTGCGCGCTCTATGGCGGCGCGCTCGCGTATCCGCTGCCGATTCTCTTCCGCGCGGCGCTGCTCGCGCTGTTCTTCCTGCCGTGCCGCCTCGGCACGCTTTACGACATATGCCGGCCGCGCCGCACGCATCTCAGCCCGGCACGCTCTATCGCGGCGACCGGCGCCATGCTCGCGTCGCTCAATACAATCCTGCCGCTCGTGCTCGCGCTGCTGAACCGCACCAACCTGTCGCTCGTGCTCGCCAATCCACGCACGACGTCGGCGCTGTACGCCTTCGTCTTCGCCGGCGACCTGCTGCTCGCGAGCGGCCTGATCGTGCTCGCGTTCAAGCTGCTGAGCGTCGAGCGCAACATGCTTGCCACGCTCGATCGCAGCGCGTCGGCGCACCGCGCGGCACGCCGCGCCATGCGCGCGCTGCGTCAGTCGAAGGAGACGCTCGGGGCGGCCCGCGTGCATCACGACGATGTCGGATATGCGCCGACGGCGGCCGGCACGATTTGAGAAAGCACGGGCCGGGTGTGTGCCGGGTGTAGGCCGGCCAGCCCGTGTTTCGCGGCTTCGGATCACCGCTTTACGCCACGGCCGCGCGTCGCGGCTTCGTGCCGCGACCTCATGCCGCCACCTCGCCCCGCCGCTTTACTTCCGCTCGCCCTCTGCGCTCGCGACGAGCGCTTCGAGCCGCCGCGCCAATGCGTCGCTCGCAGGCGTCATCGGCATGCGCAACTCGTTGCGGATCCAGCCTTCGGCCGCAAGCATCGCCTTGACCGGCGACGGATTCGGCTCGACGAACGCAAGCTCGATCTGCGGCACGAGCGCCTGAAAAATCCGCCGCCCGTCGTCGAGCCGCCCATCGGCAAGCGCACGATGCAGCGCGACGAAACGCTCGGGCCGCACATGCGCGGCTGCCGCAATCGCCCCGCTGCCGCCAAGACACAGCGTACTGAAGATCTCGAGGTCGTTGCCGGCCAGCACCTGCAAGCGACCGTCGCGAATCAACGCAAGCGTTGTGTCGAGCGAGCCCGCGCAATCCTTGATCGCCCGAATCCGCGGATGTGCGGCCAGCGTGAGCAGCGTGTCGAGTTCGAGCCGCACACCGGTGCGCTGCGGAATGTCGTACAGCACGACGGGTTGCGCACTCGCGTCGGCCAGCGCGCTGAAATGGCCGACGATACCGGTTTGCGCAGGCCGCGTGTAATACGGCGCGGCAATCAGCACACCCGCGATCGGCAGCGGATTCAACTGTTCGATGCGCTCGCGCATGCTCGCCGTGCCATTACCCGACACGCCGACCAGTACCGGCAACGCGTGCCGCTGCGGGGTCGCGTCAGCGGCAACCTGCACCGCGTCGAGAATCGTCGCGAGCACGGCATCCTGTTCGGCGGCGTCGAGCGTGGCCGGCTCGCCGGTCGTGCCGAGCGCGACGAGACCGGCCACGCCGGCGTCGGCATAGCGGCGCACGAGCGCGCGCAAGGCGGCGTGATCGACCGCGCCGTCGGCGAACGGCGTAATCAGCGGAATCCAGATACCCGAGAAATCAGACATGTTTTCTACCTCGATGACGACCGTATCGAATCCGGTCAGCGGTGCGAGGAAGAAAGGAGAAAGCCGGGGGGCGGTCAACCGGTCGTTCCGTCGCACATCTGACGACGGAACAGCGTGCTCCGGTCAGATGAGCGGCTGTTTTTTGGCTTTGGCGTGCACGTTGAGCGAAGCGTCCATGCGTGCGAACGCCACGCTCGCGAAAGCGGTGCGGACGGAGGTCGACGGACGGAGTCGGAACGTGGAGCCGGAGTGCATGAACCGCAGTGTAACCGCGATAGCGCCACAGCAGGTGCAATCCGGCATGGCATGCGGGTTCGTCTTCGCCGGTGACCTGCTGCTCGCGAGCGGCTGGATCGTGCTCCCGTTCAGGCGGCCGAGCGTCGAGCGTGACATGCTCGCCACGCTCGGGCGCGGTGCGTCAGTGCATCGGTGCGTCAGTGCATCGGTGCATCGGTGCATCGGTGCATCGGTGCGTCAGTGCGTCGGCACACCGCGCCGTGCGCGTGCTGCGTCAGCCGAAGGAGACGCCCGGCGAGGCGTGCGGACACCAGGCCCGGCATCACCCCCGCTCAGCCTTCGACGGAGACGGTTTGAGTTCGGCGGGGCGAACTTCGCGAGGTTCGCTCTCGCGCAGCATGACCCGCACCGGTTCGCTGCCTGCGGCCGGACGTGCCAGCAGCGGCTGAGCCGGCTCGCATTTCTTGAGCTTGCCTTCGACCGAAGCGCCGCAATCCATCTGCAACTGCTGGTAATAGATATTGCCGGTCACATGCGCATTACCCTGCAGTTCGACGAAGTGATCGGCCGTCAGATCGCCCACGATCCGGCCATTGACCACCACGTCATAGCAGTGCACGTTGCCCTCGATCGAGCCTCGATCGCTCAGGACGAGCAAGGTCTGACTGCCGGCCGCGCCGCTGACGTTGCCTTTGATATGGCCGTCCATGCGCAACCCCTCGCTGAACTGAAGATCGCCGGTAATTCGCACGTCTTCTGCGATCAACGTGGCAAGCCTCGAGCGCTCGATACCTGCGTTTTTTTTCTTGCTGAACATCACGGTTTCCCCGAAAAAAGCCGCCGCTCAGGCTTTGGCGACGGCGACTCGACTCCACTACAGCACGGCATCATGGTCATGCCGCGCCTCTGCGGCAGCCGTGCATTGTTTCGCTCAGCGACGCGGCGCCGTCGCGCGGGCGGTGCCCTGCTCGCGCAGAAACGCCAGCTCGGCGCCGAGCCTCGCGACCTCGGCGGCGGCGCTGTCGGCCGTCTTCTGCACCGCGCCGCGCGCCGCCGACTCTTCGGCCAGCGCGAGCCTCAGGCGAAGCACTTCCGCCTGCCGGCTGCCGGCGTCCGCGCTCGCCACGGCGCATCGATCGCACGGCTCGTGCGGCCCGCGAGCCTGGCCCATCTGCCACGCCTTCAGCGCGAACGCGCCGGCACACGCGCTCAGCATGCAGACCACGGCCCAGACGGCCATGCGCCACGCCAGCGGCCGCGTGGGACGCAGCGTATAGCCGTGGCGGCTCAAACTCATCGTCACGCGCGAGGTGTGACCGCCCATGCGCCGCTTAACCATGAGCCGGCGGCGCAAACAGCGCGAGATAAGCGACGGGATTGACGACCTCGCCATTGACCCGTACTTCGAAATGCAGATGCGGACCGGTCGAGCGGCCGGTCGAGCCGACATCACCGATATGCTGTCGCGGCAGCACCAGTTCGCCCGCATGCACGACGAGCCGCGAGGCATGGCCGTAACGCGTGACGAACCCGTTGCCGTGATCGATGTCGATGGCGTTGCCGTAGCCCGATTTTTCGCCGGCGAAGATGACGCGGCCGCCGGCGGCCGCGAGGATCGGCGTCCCCGTGCCGGCGACCAGATCGACGCCGGGATGGAAACTCAAACGATGCGTGAACGGGTCGCTGCGATTGCCGAACGGCGAGCCGAAGCGCGCTCCGTCGACCGGCATGCGGCCGGGAAACGCGGCATAGACGACGGCATGCCGGGCCGTCTGCCGTTCCAGTTGCGACAGCGTCGCGTCGATGCAGCTCAGTTGCTCGCGCGTGCGCTGCGCATCGGCACGGCCGCGTGCCTGCCCGGCAAGTTCATCGCAGCGGCGCGGCGGCAATGCGGGACCGCCTTCGCCGTCGGTGGCGGACATGTCGGATTCGCCATCCGATGCGGCACTGGCCGGCGCGGCGGAGCGTGGCATGGCCGGGCGCCGGGTCGGCTGCAGCGTGCTCAAACGCGTTTCGAAGTCGCGCAGCGTATCGACCTCGGCGGTGAGCCGCGCAATCCGCGGTTCGATCTGCGCGACCGACGCGTTCAGTTCGCCGAGTTGCGCGATCCGGTAGTCGCGTTCGACGTGATTTTCCTGCGGGACGACAGCGGCCTCATGAACCGGCCAGTGCATGCCGATCGCGATACCCGCGCCAACGGCCACGACGGCGGTGCCGCACGCCGCGCCCAACGCGAGCGATAACGCGGTACGACGCGTGACGAATCGCAGCGAGCCGCTTGCCAGTCCGCTGCCCAGCCGGAACGGGGCGGCCATTAGCGACGCCCGGCGCGCGTGCGGCCTCGCGCGCGAAGCGGCGCATGCGCGAGACCTCGCATGCGCGGAAACAGCCCAGCGGCATTGGATTCATACGGTATCGGCCGAATAAAAACGGAGGCGATAAAAGACGAAGCTGGCGATTATCACCTGGGATTGCCAGGCTCTATCTCAAATACAGGACGGGGCCTGGAGAGGCATGCGCGATGCGCAGCGAATGGAGCAACGCGTGGCGTTCGAAGCGTGTGTTGCGCGCTGCGCCATGTCGCGCGGTACGAGCCGATGCGCGTTCGCGTCGGTCGGCACACGGGCATGACCGGCGATGCGCCGCTGCGCGTGCAAGGTGCAAGACCGCGCGGTAATCGGCGGCGCCGTTCGGGCGGCGGCCCGCCCCGCGAGAAAACGCTTGACTTCTGGCGCCCAGAAATTAATATACGCAACGCGTATATTTTTACCTCACCCTTCCCGCCGATTCCTTTTTCCGACAGGTGCCCTCATGAGCGTTCCGCAACAAGCCTTCCTACGCGATGCGATGCGTCGCCTGAACATGACGCGCGATACGTTCGCGAGCCGTATCGGCGTATCACGGCGGGCGCTCGATACGTGGCTGCTGCCGGACGACTCGCAGGAATCGCGTGCGATGCCGGAAATCGTCGAACGCTTCGTGTCGGAAATCGTCAACGCGGAGCCCGGTGAAAAATATACGCAAAGCGTAGACTCGCAATCGCTGGCGAGCCAGATGCTGTTCGAGGGCAGGCCGCAGTTGCTGTCGGTCGATCAGTTCTCGCGCGACTCGGTCGAGGCGCTCTTTCGCGTCGCCGACATCATGCAGCCCATCGCGCGACGCCGCAAAATCTCGCGCGTGCTCGAAGGCGCGGTGCTCGGCAATCTGTTCTTCGAAGCCAGCACGCGTACGCGCGTGAGTTTCGGCGCGGCGTTCTGCCGGCTCGGCGGCTCGGTCTGCGACACCACGGGCTTCACGTTTTCGTCGATGGCGAAGGGCGAATCGATCTACGACACGAGCCGCGTGATGAGCGGCTACGTCGACGCGCTCGTGATCCGCCATCCGGAGCAAGGCTCGGTGGCCGAATTCGCGCGCGCGACCAACGTGCCGGTCATCAACGGCGGCGACGGCCCCGGCGAGCATCCGAGCCAGGCCCTGCTCGACCTCTACACGATCCAGCGCGAGTTTTCGCGCCTGGGCAAGATCGTCGACGGCGCGCATATCGCGCTGGTCGGCGACCTCAAATACGGCCGCACCGTGCACTCGCTCGTGAAACTGCTCGCGCTGTACCGTGGCATCAAGTTCACGCTGATCTCGCCGCCGATGCTCGAAATGCCGGGCTACATCATCGAGCAGATTTCGCGCAACGGCCATGTGATCGAGCAGACGCACGACCTGCGCAACGGCCTCGCCGGCGCCGACGTCGTGTACGCGACGCGCATCCAGAAGGAACGCTTCACCGACGAATCGTTCGAAGGCTACACGCCCGACTTCCAGATCAACCAGGCGCTCGTCGACAGCATCTGCGGCGCCGACACGCTCATCATGCATCCGCTACCGCGCGACAGCCGGCCCGGCGCGAACGATCTGAGCGTCGACCTCAACCACGACTCGCGGCTCGCGATTTTCCGGCAAACCGACAACGGCATTCCGGTGCGGATGGCGATTTTCGCGGTGCTGCTCGGCGTCGAAAAGCAGGTTCAGCATTCGATGCGCGATGCCGCATGGCGCCCGCCCGTGTATCTCGGCCCGGATGACGCGGTGTTTCACGGCATCGACTGAGAGCGAGCCCGCTGCCGGTTCTGCTTACGGCATCATTGGCGAATCAGGCTGCTGCGCCCGCTTGCGCCGCGTGTCTGAACATGCCGGCAAAGAACAGCACCTGATACTGCACCGCGTTCGACCAGTACTGCCAGGTATGTCCGCCTGGCCGCTCGGCGTAATCGTGCGGCACGCCGAGTTCGACGAGCCGCTCGTGCAGCAGCCGGTTCGATTGCACCAGCGAATCGTTGACGCCGCAGTCGATCGTCAGCGCGATATGCTCGCGGCCGAAATCCTGCGCGCTCGCGACGATCGCTTCGCTGTTCCAGAAGTCGGCATCTTGCGACGGATCGCCGAAAACCTGGTCGATGCCGGGTTCGTCTTCGCAGCCGCGCGGGTCCACCGCGCCGCTGATGCTGCCCGCCGCACCGAATTCGCCGGGCCGGTCGAGCGCGATGCGCAGCGCGCCGAATCCGCCCATGCTCAGGCCCGTGATCGCGCGCGCCTGCTTCGCCGCGATCGTGCGGAAATGTCCGTCGATATAGCTCACCACTTCGGTGCCGACATAGGTCTCGTAACGGCTGCGAGGATCGACGGGACTATCGATGTACCAGCTCTCGTGCCCGCCGTCGGGCATCACGAGAATCACGTGATAGCGGTCGGCCAGTTTGCCGATATGCGAATTCGCGGTCCAGTCGGTATTGTCGCCGCCCGAACCGTGCAGCACGTAGACGACCGGAAAGCGCTTGTCCGCATTGCCGCGCGCGTACTGATCGGGCAGCACGACCGTCGCATCGAACGAACGATGCATCGCCACGCTCGGAATCGCGACGACGCGTGTCTGAAATGCCCATACCGGCGACGCGATCAGCATCAGAATGAGCCAGAACGCACGAACTGGATTCATGGTGGGTCGCTCTCCGCTTCGCTTTCATTCGTCAGGCATGCGAATAAAGTCATTGCGCATGCGTCGGCCAATGTCTCCCGACGACTTTAGCAAGAGCGACTTACAACCGTATTTCAGCGAAACATACGGTCCGTCAGGGGCGGGGCGTTGTGGGACAGGTCGTGCCAGAGATCTTCGGTGTTCGGCGTATTTCGGGCTTTGTGGACGGGCGGTGACGCTGCGCATCAAAATCGTCCCATTAAATGGAAACACGGCAAGACGACAGACACGCCCCTCATAAATAGGCATTTGAAATCGAGATAGACAGCGTTTTTGTCAGTCTTTGTGAAAATCGTTCTATCTCGATTTTTCCGTGTTGACCCGATCGTTTTTCCATGATGAGGTAGCGGACTTCTCAAGCTGCCTGGGAATCAAACTTGCGCAGCCGGATATCGATATTCACGGCTGTTGACGTTACCCATAGTGAGGCAAAGTGAAGCGCTACGTACTCAGGAAAGGAGACAAATCGACCAATGGCGGCATCGTTACGGAGGGAATTGAAAACTGCACCGATCATGGTGTGCCGATAACCTATCTTGGCGCCCAGGTCTGGTGTAACGGTTGCCAGTCTGTTGGTCATATTGAACCAACGGGGCCGCGCCACCGCGCAGTCAGATACGGCAAACAGGAAGCACTAGACGGGGACATTTGCCTGTGCAAATGCTGCCCGCCCCCCATCCTTCATGCATCGCAAAGCCACTCGTTGTACGGTTTCCAAGCTCATGGACTGGAGGCAGTGGAATATGACGCTCGCGGTCAGGCACTGCCAACCGATCCAACCGGCGATTTTGACGAGCGAGTACGCATCATCGACGCTAACGGTCGAGCACTCGTCGCGACGCCGTATCACATACGAACGGCGAGCGGCGCAGTCTACCAGGGTGTAACGGATTCTCTTGGCTACTGTCCACGCATCTATACCAACAACATATCGCGACTCGATATTGCAGTCGGGATTCGTGCGCTGGAGCGCTGGACAATCGCTTCATGACTAAAGTGCCGGAGCACTGAAGATAATGGGAAATTACGTTTATCAAACCAACACCAATCGGAGAGCAAACTCTCAATACGATGTGCTTGGGCATCCTATGCCCGCAAAGGTATTCATCTTTGTCGTCGTTGACGAACCTGGACAGGATGGTTTTCTCGTTCGCCAATGCTACGCTGACGTTGACAACCCCTATCTGCAAGAGTTGAAACTTGGTGAGTTGGGAAATTTGCGGGAGGTGTACCCGGAAAAATATGGGCTATGGGGAAAGGACCTGGCTCGGGTGCAACGATCGCAAAGCATGTAATGGGTGAAGAAAGAGTCACAAGCTTTTCCTCTACAAGCTCAGACTTTCCGGGTGGTGCAACCCGTTTTGATGGGAAAACAGTCTATATCGACATCGCAAAGGCGAAGCGCTCCGGCGCGCGACTTGTTACCGGTCAACAAATTCGTGCCGCACTGGACGAATACGCCCAACAGAATCCACATTTGAAGAAACGAATAGAGACGATACGCGGCTATTCGGAAGCCCTGGATAGGGAAATCCTGATACAACCCCATCCCAGCGTGCCGCCATCAGGCGTGTTCACACCGGAGGGATTGGGTGGGACGCGGGGCCTCGTGAAATACGTGCGCGTGGTACAGGTATTTTGCATTGCATTCACCGCTGATGATCTTTCGGTGGCAATCGGGCAATCGTTTAAGACAACGTCGGTTCGCCCCATCGAAAAGGAAGTTGTGCGACAGATGGGCGGCTGGGGTGGCGCGATAGCTGGTGCCAGGATCGGTGCAATTGCCGGGACCATGATTGGTGTCGAGACAGGACCGGGAACCGTGATTACGGGTCTGATTGGCGGAATAGTTTTCGGAACGATAGGCTATCTCGGCGGAAGCTTCGCCACCACGAAGATGCCGACGCATTAACAGGGAAATCAGCGTGTTCTCATTGCAACGAATAATCGACGATATCGGTCGCAAGCGGCAAGAGCGGCGCTTTGCTTCGCAGTCGCAAAACCGGCTGACGGAAGTCATCGAGCACGTCTTCGGAGCCGATATCGACAAACTGAAGGAGATATTTCCATCGTCCGGCATAGTCACGATTCTCGACGACTTCCCCGCTTACATCGAGATTCGCCCTCTTCGCGATATCGGCGTCAATGCCTTTCTCGTGAGTCAGACTATCGAGGTTGCCCAAATGCCGCGTTACGTCATGACTATTCGCAACGGTCGCGAGGAAACAGAGTGGCAACACTATAACAACGACCATCTGCATACTTTCCTCAAGCACGACCAGGAACTTGCGGGATTCAATATGCGGCTCCTGACCAACGACATTGCCTTGATCCGGCAACTCGCTGACGCACGATTCAATCCCCCTTGCCCATGGATCGCATTCTATGAGCTTGGCCCGATTGCAGGCTCCTTGCAGGGTAACGCCGAATACTGGTATCACCACGTCTGGGACCGGTACTGGGAAGCGCTCAGTCTCCACGAACAGTCTGAGTTTCTTGCAAGGAAGCGACAGGAAACCATTAGCTACATGTCCGAGAGTGAATGGCGGGATTGGATAAGCGGACTCAGATTCCGCGATCCAAGAACACGCGACTCACCATGAATGGCTCGGCAAGAACGTCAGGCACATCCCGCTTCCCGCATTCAACCGAACCCGCCCCATCATGCACGCCATGCATAGTCATCTTGCAAGAGTTTCCCTTCTTCGGCGCACACGCCTGTGGCATCGTCATATCGCGCTGCAACGTATCGAGCTTCGCACTTCCCCCAGGGAAGAGGTGAGCGCGCCGCGCTCCACATGTCGAATGCTCATGACGATCAATTCAAGGAGAAACCAGCATGTCCCACCCCCAACAATTCAGTGGCAAGGATGAACTTATCGCCCGTTGCATCCCCTTTCTGGAAGAGGTCAAAGACATCACGACGAGCACGGAAGTCGAACAATGGCTGAATACCCGCTATGGCGTGGATAGCGAGTTGTACCAGGATCTGTCGCGTCTGATCCGGCTCGGCGTGAAGGAAGGCTGGGCGGCCGACGTCGAAGTCGGCGGCCCACGCTATCGCCGTGCCCGGCTCGTCACGCCCTCCGCCGAGACGTTCTATTTCAGCATCACCGCGGTTCTGATAGACAGCTCGGACAACACCCAGAACAATCCCGAAGGCAGCTTTCGCGGCGACTACCACGCGCATCCGTATGGCGAGTTCAACATGGTCGTGCCGCTCGACGAAGGCGCCGCGCTGATGGGCCCGAACGGCTGGTGCCACGCCGGCTGGACAGCCCCGGCCCCGGGCAGCAGCCACTATCCGGAAGCGAGAGGCGGCGCCGTCATCGCCCTGTTCTTCCTGCCCTCGGGACGGATTTCCTACGATGCAAAGCCGCCGCAAGCTCGAACGTCAGACGCGCTTCACGTCTGAACCTCGCTGACCACGTCCTCGATCTGCCGCCTGAGCCACTGTAGTGCTGCGTCGTTGTCATTGCGCTCGTGCCAAACGACTCGTACCTCTTCGCTCGGGCACGCGTAGGGCGTCGCGTGCGTCGTCAATTCGCCCTGGCTCTCCATCTCGCGCCCGAGTGGCGATGGAACAAGCGCGAGCATGTTGCTGGAACGCAGGAGTGCCGGCATGGCCAGCGCGTGCGCGACCGCCACGCGCACGCGCGGCGACTCGCCGCGCGCCGCGTAGGCACGATCGAGTGCATCGCGGTTGAACATCTCGGACTGCCTGGCAAGACCGCGTTCGAGAATAAAGCCGCTTACCGCGCCCTCTTCTTCCCCGCCGAGCGAGATGGTCGCGAGCGGGTATTCGAGCAGATCATCGAGCGTAAGCGGCCGCCCGGCGAGCGGATGATCGCGATGCATCAGCAAAACATCGGTCTGCTCCCAGATCGTCATCCAGCGCAAGCGCGACGGAATCTCCGCGAAGATGCCGACCGCGATATCGATGCGGCCCACATCGATCTGGCCGGCGAGATCGAGGCGTGTCGACGGCCGGACGACGAGATCCGTCAGCGGCGCTTGCGCGCTCAGACGCTGGCTGAGTCGCCCGAGCAACAGCGAGGTGATGTAGTCGTTGGCCGCGACGACAAACTTGCGCTGCGCGTCGGCCGGTTCGAATGCGGCGACGCCCAGCGCCAGCTTGATCTGCTGAAGCGCACCGCGCAACGGGCCTGCCATGTCCATCGCGCGCGCGGTGGGCTGCATGCCCTTGCCGGTACGCACGAAAAGATCGTCGTTGAGGACCTGGCGCAGGCGTGCCAGTGCATGGCTCACTGCTGACTGGCTCAGGTGCAGGCGCTTGCCCGCAAGCGCGAGACTGCGCTCCTCGAATACCGCGTCGAAGACGCGCAGCAGGTTCAGGTCGATGTTATCCAGAGACATCATGCGGCTCCGTGCGCTGGCCGGCCGGTAGGCACTGCCCTAGCATCGTTGACGTTCGGCATGGATTCAATGCGGCACGCTGCGTCCAGCAGCGCCCTGTACGGCACGCAGGCAGCGCCGCCATCTGCGGCAGAAATCAACGCGTCGCTCGTGCGCGCGAGCACGTCGAGTTCGCCGCGCTCGCCATCGTGTGGCACGTAATTGACGATAGGCATGACATCTTTTCCTGGTCGACTGAAGCAAGCGCGTCAGCTTACCAGGATTCCATGCAAAGCGAGCGATGGGAACACCATCGGCATGTTTCGACATATCCCCGATGCTCCCACCCGGTAACGTCCAGACGAGATTGCGGCGGATGTCTATCTCGACGCGCACGGGCGCCCCGAGCCTCGGCACGAACTGCTGTCCCACACGTGCCTGCGCGGGCAATTCTCCGGCGGCGCGACGCCGACCTCATACCTCGAACGCGAGAGCGAACTGCTGCAATGGCATCCGGGCGGACCACTGCTCGTACAGCCGGGCGCGGCGATCGACCTCGCGGTCAGTTGCGCTCTCGCGGGTATTGGCATCATTCATCTGTTCGAGGAGATGCTGCGCGCACATATCGCCAGCGGCGCGCCCGAACCAACTCTCGAACCGTGGCGGCTGCGCTTTTCGGGGCCGTTTCTGTATTACCCGAGGGCATCGCCACGTGCCCGCGCCGCTGCGCGCATTCGTCGACTTTCTCAAAGACGACGCACAGGCATCCTGATGATTGATGCCGAGCCGGCCGGGACATGAGCAACATGCCGCCTCAGCGATCGCCCCTGCACAGACGCGCGATCATCGTCAGAAAATATTCCACGCCACTCGGCTTGCGCAGGTAAAAACTCCAGTTGCGCGCCTCGCCTTCGGACGGCGGCACGGCCGTGTGCAGCAGAATCGGCACATCGGCGAGTTGCGGCATCGCCTTGAGGCTGCGGCACAGCTCGGCCCCGTCCATGACCGGCATCGTCCAGTCGGTGACAATCAGGTCGGGAACATGGGCACGCGCGCACGCGAGCGCTTCGGCGCCGTTGTTCGCACAACTCACCTCATACCCCTCGCGTTCCAGCATCAGGCACCACGCGGCCAGAATTTCCGGCTCGTCGTCCACCAGCAGGATTGAGCGCGTCATCGTCTGCGAACTCGTTGCTTCGATTGCCCGACGAGATGGCGCAAGAGGTGTTCCACATGCGGCAATTGCGGCGATAATGGGCGCCATCTTCGGCTCTCTCCGGGCCCAGCCGGACACCGGGCGCCCGTGCATACGCTGCACAACGACGCGATGGCGCGATGGCACGACGCCAAGGCCCACGGAGCCGACGGGAGTAATGCGATCGGGCGAGTTCGTACGTTCGTATGTTGTAGAAATTTCCTGGGCGCATTCATCATGACCGACACACGCATCAGTCCGCTGCGCAATTTCGCCGACTACGTCCGGGCGGAACGCAGCCGTCTCACGCAGCAATGGATGGATGCCGTTGCCACCGACCTCGATCTCGTCGAAGCCGACAAGCTCACCTATCAGCAACTCGCCGATCATCTGCCGGAAATTATCGAAGGACTCTGCGCCGCGCTCGATGTGGAAGACCTCGAACAGGTCGAAACGTCGATCGAGCGCAACGCGAAAAAGCACGGCAAGATTCGCTGGGATCAGGGCTACCGCATCGAAGAACTCGTGCGCGAACTCGATCTTTTCCGGCGCGTGCTCGCCGAAGCGCTCGAGGAATTCGCCGCGCGCGAGAGCAGCTTCACGCGGCGTCACGAAAGCCGCGCGCGGCGGCTCATCGCCGAAGCATTCAGCATGGTCACGTACACGTCGATCAAGGAAGTGGTCAACGAGCGCGATCGCAAGATCGACGAGTACACGGGGCAGCTCGAACGCGCGAATCACGAGTTGATGCTCAAGCAGCAACTGGTCGGCGCGCTGCACGAGTCGCGCATGCAGATCACGCGCAGCGTCGTGCACGATCTGCGCAACTTCCTCAACGCGTTTTCGATCGCGCTGCAACTGATCGCGCGGGCGCCGTCGAAAGCCGAGACCGCCTTGACGCTCGCCAACCGCCAGGCCGCCGACATGAAGCAACTGGTCGACCAGATGGTCGAGTACTCGGTCGTGCTCGGCGACGCCACGCCGCTCGTGCCCGAAGCGGTCGATCTGCGCGAGCTTTACGAGGAGCTCGTCGCATCGTCGCGGCCGCTCGTCGAAGCCAAAGGGCTCAGGCTGCTCGCCTCGATCGATCCGGCGTTGTCGGTCGTCACGTCGAATCGCCTGAAGCTCAAGCAGATCGCGGTCAATCTGCTGTCCAATGCGATCAAGTACACGAAGTCGGGGCAGGTCGAATTGCAACTCGCGACCGCCGGCACCGACCACTGGACGATTCGCGTGACGGATACCGGCGTCGGCATCGCACCCGCGGATGCGGATCGCGTGTTCGACGAATTCGAGCGCGCCGCCGGCGAGGACATTCCGGGCACGGGGCTCGGGCTCGCGATCGTCTGCGAGCTATGCCGCGTGCTGAACGGCCACATCGGGTTTGCGTCGCGCGAAGGCGTCGGCACGACGTTCGAGATCCGCTTTCCGTTGCGAAGCGAGTGACCTTCGCGATTGCCGTGCGGCACGTTCGCACGATCCGCTACACTGCGCGGATCGATACATCTCCCCATCGACCCACAGCCTCATCGCCTTATCGACCGCGCATGATCCATCTGCAAACCGCCCGCTTTCCTGAACAACTCGACATCGTGCGGACCATTTTCCGCGAATATGCCGGGAGTCTCGGCATCGATCTCGGCTTCCAGCAGTTCGACTCCGAACTGGCCGGCTTGCCCGGCAAATTTGCCGAGCCTCGCGGCCGCGTGCTGCTCGCAAGCAACGACGCGGGCGAGATTGTCGGCTGCGTCGCAATGCGTCCGCTCGACGAAACGATCTGCGAAATGAAGCGCCTTTACGTGCGCCCCGCGGGACGCGGCCTGCATGTGGGCCGGCAGTTGGCTACGCGCATCTGTGCGCTGGCGAAACAGGCCGGCTATCGGCGCATGCGCCTCGACACGCTGCCGACGATGCAGGCCGCGCTCGGACTCTATGCGTCGCTCGGCTTCGAACCGATCGACGCTTACGTGTTCAATCCGATTCCCGGCGCGATCTTTCTCGAATGCGATCTGACGAAGCAGCACGAGCAATCGGCGTAGCCGGCGCCATCGCGCGCGCCGGTTCTGCTCAGCGCGCGGCATGAATGAGGTTAGCGCCGCCGTGGATGGCGTGGCCCGCGGGCAGGCATGCGCTCATCGCGCCGCCGCCCTGCCCGCTCAGACCGCGCACGATCACGTCCGCCGATTGGCCGTCGCGCCGCGCGAGTTCCGCGAGATCGAGCAACGCGGCATATCGCGCGGAACAGTCCTGCGATGCCGCGTCGAAGCGGTGGCCCGCGACATCGGCCGCCGATGCGACCCAGGTGTCGATGGCCGGCAGCGCCGCCACCACGAGCATCGCCAGTGCGGATACGGTGCAAATGGCGCGTATCGACGACACCCCGGTTCGCGCCCGACACCTCGCGGTTTCTCGCCCGGCACACGTTGCATCGCTCGCGACCTCATACGCCGCCTCGCATTTCCTGGCACGCCGGAAGCGCATGAATCCACCGCATTTGACGAGTCGCATCGCCACGTCCGTCACGCGCATCACGCCCAGTGCGCCGGCACCCAGACACGCCCGACCCAGTGGCCCGGCACCCACACGGCCGCACGCCGCACCGGCGCGACGTACACGGGACGCGGCGCGACATAGTAGACGGCACGCGGCGCGGGCCGCGCCACATAGACGACCGGGGGCGGCGGCACATAAGCCAGCGGCGGCGTCACCACTACGGGCTTCGGCGGCACATACACGACCGGCGGCGGCACGACGGCCGGTGCCGTCGCCACGACCACCGGTTTCGGCGCCACATACGCGACCGGCGCCGCAGCGACCACCGGGTTCGGCGCGACGACCACGGCCGCGCCGCCCACCGTCGTGCTGCTGACTGTCGCGCTGCCGGCCGTCGCACCGCCCGCGACCACGACGCCGCCCGTGACCACGGTCCCGCTCGACGTCACCGTGCTGCCGTGCGTGCCGGTCACGCTCGTCGACGTCGTCACGACACCCGGCGCGACGCGCGTCGCCGTGCCCGAGTGATAGACGCTGCCGTTATCGGGGCCCGTCACCGTACCGGAGCGCGAGCAGGTCGAGCCCGCGCAATTCGTCGCGGCCGAATGGTCGTAGGTATTGCCGTTCGCCCCCGTCACCGTACCCGACGACGAATACTGGCCCGGCCCGTTGCGCGTAACGTCGCCGGACGTGGTGGCCGTCTTGCCGTCCGGTCCGGTCAGCGTGCCGGTGTGCGCGCAGGTGCCGCCCGCGCAGCTGGTATCGCCCGAGTGCTGCACCGAGTTGCCGTAGCGCCCGGTCGCCGTGCCCGAATTCGAGAACTGGCCGGGCGCCGTGCGCGTCACCGTGCCGGTGTTGCTCGCGAAGCCGCCGTACGGACCGGCGACGCCGCCCGCGTGCGAACAGCTGCCGCCGCCACACGAACCATAATGCGCGCCGTTATAGACCCCGTGCGACGTGTAGGCCGTGCCATGCCCCGACCATGCGAACGCCGAGGCGCTGCCGAACTCGAAGACGGCAGCGGCCGCGCCGAGCAGGAATGTGCGCAGCACGCGGCGCATCGATGCGCCAGCCGGCGCGGCAACGGAAGCGAGGTCGGCGCGCTGCGCGCCCGTCTGAATTGAAGCTGCGAATAAACGATTTTTCACGAGATGTCCTTACTGGATTCGGGCCACTTGCGTCACTGCCGCGTGGCGACGAACGGACTATAGAAGGACATGCCGGGTAAATCATCGGCGAAGATATGTCGCGCCGTGTCACCGCGGCGACGCCCCGCCGCACAAGGCCTGGCAGGCGTTTCGCGGCGCGCGCGACATATTTCGACATAGTTTGCGTCGCCTCTTCGGGGCGCTCACTGCCCGAGCGGCGTCACCTGCACGGCCGCCGCCGAGACGAACACCGCGTACAGCGTATCGCCGACCTTCACGTCTTATAGGCGGCCGTGTGGATGGCTCGATCGCGTGATCTCGCGCAAAAAGAAACAGCCCCATCGCCAAAGCGAGGGGGCTGTCGCCAAACCACCGTGGTCATCGAAGCGCGAGCGGCCGGGGCTGGCCGTGGCCGAGCGCGCGCCGCGCTACCCGCGTTCGCTCATCACACGCGTTCGATCGCGATTGCGATACCCTGGCCGACGCCGATACACATCGTGCACAGCGCGAAGCGGCCTTGCGTGCGTTGCAGTTGATACGTCGCGGTCGTGACCAGACGCGCGCCGCTCATGCCGAGCGGGTGACCCAGCGCGATCGCGCCGCCGTTCGGGTTCACACGGGGATCGTCGTCGGCGACGCCGAGCGCGCGCAGCACCGCGATGCCTTGCGAGGCGAACGCTTCGTTCAGTTCGATCACGTCGAACTGGTCGATCGTCATGCCGAGGCGCGCGAGCAGTTTCTGCGTGGCGGGCGCCGGGCCGATGCCCATCACGCGCGGCTCGACGCCGGCGGCAGCGACGCCGAGCACGCGGGCGCGCGGCGTGAGGCCGAAGCGCTTCGCGGTTTCCGCGTTGGCGAGCAGCAGCGCGGCCGCGCCGTCGTTCACGCCCGAGGCGTTACCGGCCGTGACCGTGCCGTCCGGACGCACGACGCCCTTCAGCCTGGCGAGCGTTTCGAGGCTCGTTTCGCGCGGATGCTCGTCCTGCAGCACCGTGATCGGATCGCCCTTCTTCTGCGCGATCGTCACGCCGACGATTTCCTGCGCGAGCGTGCCGTCCTTCTGCGCGCGAGCCGCCTTCTGCTGGCTACGCAGCGCGAACGCGTCCTGGTCGGCGCGGCTGATGTTGTAGTCCGTCGCGACGTTTTCGCCGGTTTCCGGCATCGAGTCGACGCCGTACAGCTTCTTCATCAGCGGATTGACGAAGCGCCAGCCGATCGTCGTGTCGTGGATCTCGTTCTGACGCGTGAACGCGCTGGTCGCCTTGGGCATCACGAACGGCGCGCGGCTCATGCTTTCGACGCCGCCCGCCACCATCAGCGCGGCCTCGCCCGACTTGATCGCGCGCGCGGCGATGCCGATCGCGTCCATGCCCGAACCGCACAGACGGTTGACCGTCGAGCCCGGCACGTCCTTCGGCAGGCCTGCGAGCAGCAGCGACATGCGCGCGACGTTGCGGTTGTCGTCGCCGGCCTGGTTCGCGCAGCCGTAGATCACGTCGTCGATGGCGCTCCAGTCGACGTTCGGGTTACGCTCCATCAGCGCCTTGAGCGGCACCGCGCCGAGGTCGTCGGCGCGCACCGACGACAGCGAACCCGCATAGCGGCCAATGGGGGTGCGAATCGCGTCGCACAGGAATGCTTCGGTCATGTGATGTCTCCAGTTGAGATGCTACGTGCGCTGCGCCGCGCGCCGGTTTTCCGTGGATGACGCGAGCCCGATGCATCAGCACATCGACGCATCGGCCCGGCGGCCCTCACGGCAAATGGCGGCAAGCTGCGGGACGCCGCAGGAAAGCGGCGGCGCGGCGGTCACCACGGGCGGTCGCCACCTCAAGGCAGCTTAGCGCAGGATCGTGAACGATGGGCTTGGAATCGACGACAGTTGCCGCAACCGCGGCGTGCCTCGGCGTGGTTTCCTCACCCGGCCTTATGTTCTATATACGAACACAAGGTCATATATCGAACAAACAGGCTCGATGATAGGCGCGTGCGCGAAACCGTGTCAAGCACGGACGAAGCCGTGCCAGCGGATACCAGGGAATACGCGCAGGGAGTAGTTCTCAACTGGTCTTCAATGCAAGCCGATTCCTTGAGGAGTCGGCGGCACTGAAGAACGATCAGGTAAACGGCAGAACGAGAGGCAAAACGAACGATGAATCGCGACGCTCAACGCGCCGCGTCGAGATAAGGCCGCAGCCATCCGAGCCCCGCCGAGGTCGCCGCGCGCGGCCGGTATTCGCAGCCGATGTAGCCATCGTAGCCGAGCGAATCGATCAGATCGAACAGGTACGGATAGTTCAGCTCGCCGATGTCGGGTTCGTGACGCTCGGGCACGCCCGCGATCTGGATATGGCCGATGCCGGCCCTATCGCGCTTGAGCTTCATCGCCAGATCGCCCTCGACGATCTGGCAGTGATAGCAGTCGAACTGCACCTTCAGATTCGCGGCGCCGACTTCGGCGCAGATCGCCTGCGCGTCGTCCTGGCGATTGAGGAAATAGCCCGGCATGTCGCGCGCATTGATCGGCTCGATGACGATCATGATCTGCTCGGCTTGCGCGGTCTGCGCGGCGTAGGCGAGATTCTTCAGATACACGTCGCGCAGTCTTTCGCGCGGCTGGTCCTGCGGCGCGAGGCCCGCCATCACGTGCAGCTTGCGGTTGCCGAGCACGCGCGCGTAGTCGAGCGCGGTGTCGATGCTGCGGCGGAATTCGTCCTCGCGGCCCGGCAGGATCGCGATGCCGCGCTCGCCGCCGTTCCAGTCTCCCGGCGGCGCATTGAAGAGTGCCTGCGTGAGGCCGTGCGCATCGAGTTGCGCTTGCAGTTCGTCGGCGCGAAAGTCGTACGGAAACAGAAACTCGACCGCTTTGAAACCGTCGCGCGCGGCGGCGGCAAAACGGTCGAGAAAAGCGTGCTCGTTGTACATCATGGTCAGATTGGCGGCGAAGCGAGGCATGGCGACAACTCCTTGAAAACAGTGTGTAGGGCGCGCGATGCATGCGCTGAGCACGCGTGCGCCGATAAAAATAAACGAACGGACGGGAACGTCGACGGCAACGCAGGGTGCCGACTTCGCGGAGCCGAGCGGCGCGGCACATGCGTCTGCGCGAGACGCAAGCTATACCCGCATAATCAGCACCCGCGCCGCCTTACCAGCGCGCGCCGAACACCGCGCGCAGTTCTTCGAGCGCGGCTTCTTCGAGCGGCGCGGGACGCGGCTGCGTCATAAGCCACAGGCGCGCGGTCTCCTCGAGTTCTTCGAGCGCATACGACGCATGCGCGACCGAGCGCTCCCACACCACCGGCCCCAATCGGTCGAGCAACACCGCACGCACGCTGTCGGCGAGCGCGGCGATCTGCGCGGCCACTTGCGGATCGCCGGGGCGACGGTAGCGAATCAGCGGGACGTGTCCCACTTTCATCACGTAGTACGGCGTGATCGGCGGCAGCACGTCGGTCTCGCTCCAGACACCCGCGAGCGTCAGCGCGACGAGATGCGTCGAATGCGTATGGACGATGCCGCGCGCTTCGCGATTGCGCGCATAGATGCCCTGATGAAGCGCGAGCGTTTTCGACGGCTTGCCGCCCGACACCGCGCGCCCGTCGACGTCGACCTTCGCGATGTCCGTAGGGTCGAGCCGGCCGAGGCACGCATCGGTCGGCGTGATGAGCCAGCCGTCGTCGAGCCGCGCGCTGATGTTGCCGGCGGTGCCGACCGTATAGCCGCGCTGGTAGAGGCTCGCGCCGCAGGCGCAGATTTCCTCGCGCACGCGCGCTTCGTCAGTCGTGCGGAGTGCGGGGGTGGATACAGGTGCAGCGGTCATCGTAGGGTTCCATCCAGATGGCGTAATGCCTTGAAGAAATCGGTCATGGGCTAACTCATCCCCGCCTCGGCCAGCCGGCGCGCCGCGTTATACAGATGCGTCTGCGCAGCCTCGCGCGCCGCCTGCGGATCGCGCGCGCGGATCGCGGCGGCAATCGCCGCATGCTCGTCGCGCACCTGCCGCGAGAAATCCTCGCGCAGCGCCTCGTTGCGGCGCGTGACGACCACACCCGCTTCGAGATATTGATTGAGGAACGTCAGCGTCTTGAGGAAATACGGATTGCCGGTGGCCGCCGCGATCGCGCGATGAAACGCGACGTCTTCGGCGACGCCGTCGTCGCCCTCGGCCACCGCCTCGTCGATGCGCGCGAGCGCCGCCTCGATCGACGCCATCTCGGCGTCGCCGCGCCGCAGCGCGGCTTCGGCGGCGACCTCGGCCTCGATCGCGCGGCGCAGCGCGAGAATCCGCACGACCGAGCCCGGCTCGGCCGCTTCGGCGTAGTCGATGCGCAGCGGCCGGATCGCGCCGTGCCCGGCGACGAACACGCCGCTGCCCTGGCGCGGCTCGACCACGCCCTCGTTCTTCAGCCGCGAAATCGCCTCGCGGATCACCGTGCGGCTCACGCCGAACTGCTGCGCGAGCACGGCCTCGGTCGGCAGCTTGCCGCCGCGCACGAAAGCGCCTTTGTCGATCTGCACGAGCAGTTGCTGCGCGACCGTGTCGCTCAACGCCCGCGCGGGAATCTTGTCGAACATGAGGTATCGGATGGCTGCGGATGAGCCGAATTAGTCAGGTTATCGGGTCATCATACAAATTTCACGCGTTCAGCCCTATCCACGCAAACCCTGGCATTTTTGAGAGAACGCGCGTCATTTGGCGAAACAGAAGGCTTAAGCTATCGTCACGCCTTTGCGCCACAATGCGCGGCATCGAATGGCGCACGCCCGCGCGCCTTCATCCGCATCTTTTCCGAACGCACTTTTCAAGGCCCATGAGCAAAGCCCTGCCGTCGTCTTCCGCCGTTCCCGCCCACGCCGAGCCGGCCCCGGAGAAACCGGGCGACTCGTACGTGCAGTCGTTCGCGCGCGGTCTCGCGGTGATCCGCGCGTTCGACGCGACGCGCCCCGAGCAGACGCTCACCGACGTCGCCGCCGCGACCGGCCTCACGCGCGCGGGCGCGCGCCGGATTCTGCTGACGCTGCAGACGCTCGGCTACGTGGAAGCCGACGGCCGCCTGTTCCGCCTGACGCCGAAGATTCTCGACCTTGGCTTCGCCTACCTCACGTCGATGCCGTTCTGGAATCTCGCGGAACCGGTCATGGAAAATCTGTCGTCGCAGGTTCACGAAAGCTGCTCGGCGGCCGTGCTCGATCGCACCGAGATCGTCTACGTGCTGCGCGTGCCGACGCACAAGATCATGACGATCAACCTCTCGATCGGCAGCCGCCTGCCTGCGTATTGCACGTCGATGGGCCGCGTGCTGCTCGCCGCGCTCGACGACGACGAGCTCGACGTCACGCTGAACTCGGCGCCGCTCTACGCGCACACGCCGCGCACGGTCACCGACAAGGAAGAGCTGAAGAAGCTGATCGCGCAGGTGCGCCGCCAGGGCTGGGCGATCGTCGATCAGGAACTCGAAGGCGGCCTGATTTCGCTGTCCGCGCCGATCCGCAACCGCCAGGGGCGCGTGATCGCGGCGCTGAACATCAGCGGCAACGCGCAGCGCAATTCGGCGCGGCAAATGGTGAAAGCGTTTCTCGAACCGCTGCAGCAGGCCGCGCAGACGGTGTCGGATATGGTGGCGCGGCGCGGTTGAGGCGTGCGCTCAAGGGCTGCGCTTAAAAAACGCGCCTGAAGAACGCCCTTAAAGAACGCTCCCACGGAACGCCCCTAAGGCGCACAGATCACCGCGCGGCCGGCGGACGCGGCAACGGGCGCGAGGCAGCGCCCCTGCCTCGCCCGATCGTTCAATCGCCTAGCCGCCCAATCGCCCAATCACTCACTGCGCGAGATAACGCTCCACGAGCCGCGTCCAGAACGCCGCACCGATCGGCAGGTTGTGGTCGTTGAAGTCGTAATGCGGGTTGTGCACCATGCAGCCGTCCTCGCCGACGCCGTTGCCGATACGCAGGAACGTGCCCGGCCGCTGCTGCAGCATGAACGCGAAGTCCTCGCTGCCCATCAGGATATCGGTCTGCTCGACCACCTTGTCGTCGCCGACCAGTTCGCGCGCAACCTGCACCGCGAAATCCGTTTCGGCCTCCGTATTGACGACGACCGGATAGCCCTCGATGTACTCGACATACGCCTTGCCGCCGTAGCTCGCGGCCTGCGACTCGGCCAGTTCGGTGATGCGCCTCTTCAGCAACGCGCGTACCTCGGGGCTGAACGAGCGCACGCTCAGCTCGAGCCGCGCGCTGCTCGAAATCACGTTGTTCGCGGTGCCCGCGTGCATCGAGCCGATCGTCACCACGGCGGGCTGCGCCGGATCGACGTTGCGCGCGACGATGGTCTGCAAGGCCATCACGATGCTCGCGGCCACCACGACCGGATCGACGGTCAGATGCGGACGCGCCGCATGGCCGCCGACGCCCTCGATCGTGATGATCGCCTTGTCGCCCGCCGACATGAACGGCCCCTTGCGGAACAGCAGCATGCCCGGCTCCGCGCCCGGATGGTTATGCAGGCCGAACACGGCGTCGCACGGGAAGCGCTCGAACAGGCCGTCCTTGATCATCTTCAGCGCGCCGCTGTCGATGCCGCTTTCCTCGGCCGGCTGGAAGTACAGATGCACGGTGCCCGAGAAATTGCGCGTGGCCGCGAGCCGTTGCGCGGCGCCGAGCAGGATCGTCGTGTGGCCGTCGTGACCGCATGCGTGCATCTTGCCGTGCGTCGCGCTCGCGTAGGGCAAGCCGGTCTGCTCAAGAATCGGCAGCGCGTCCATGTCCGCGCGAATGCCGATGCGGCGCGCGCCGTCGCCCACTGTCAGCGTGCCGACCACGCCGGTCTTGCCGACCCCGCGCGTGACCTGCCAGCCCCATTGTTCGAGCCTCCCGGCCACGAGTTCGGCGGTCTGCACTTCCTCGTAGGCGAGTTCGGGATGGCGGTGAATGTGATGGCGAATTTCGCGCAGGCTCGCGACGGCGGGTTCCAGATCGGATACTTCGGTCAGACGCGGGGTCTCGTTCATTATCGTATTGCTCCATGAATTCGGGCCAGGCCGGCCAGGCGAGTCGGCAACGGAAATGGCCCAACGTACCGCAAAAATGGCCGCATAGGGTAACGCACGCGCTACAGGTTCGCATGCTCCCTCAGCACCGCGATCAACGCATGGCCGGCGTCTTCGAGCGCGCCGGAGTTGTCGATCGTCGTGCAACGCACGCCGTCGGGCAGCGAAAACGGCGCGCGCCGCGCGAGCCGCGCCGCGACCTGCTCGGCCGATTCGCGCGCCCGCGCGCCGAGCCGCGCTTCAAGAATATGTGCAGCCGCGTCGACGTGGACCACTTCCGCCTGCGGATAACGCGCGAGCGCATGCTGCACATACTGCCGCGAACCGTTGACGACCACCGTGCAGCCGCGCGCGAGCCACGCATCGAGTTCGATGCCGATGCCGTAGCGCAGCGAATGGCTCGACCATTCGAGCGCGAACAGCCCCAGCACCGAACGCGCGGCGAATTCCTCGACGCTCAGCGCGACATGCACTTCGCCATGGCCGCTCGGCCGCGTGATGTAGCGATGCGCGAACACGATCGGCTCGCCCATCAGATGCTCACGCGCGAAGCCGAGCAGCGAGTCCTTGCCCGCGCCCGACGGCCCCATCACATAAATCAGACGCCCGTTCATCGCCGCGTCACCTGCGGGACCGCGCCGTCGTTCGGCCCGTCGGCGCGAAACGGCAAACGCTGCCACAACACGAACGGCTCGTCCGGCGCCGGCTCGACGAACAGCGCGGCGTGATCGACGCTCAACGGGCCGAGCGCGGGCACACGCTGCCGCCACCAGGCGAGCAGCGCCGCGCGCTCGCCGGCATCGTCGAGCGAATTCGACAGCGTCATATGGAAACGGAATTCGTCGAACACGTAAGGATAGCCCCATTGCAACAGCAGGCTGCGTTGTCGTTCGCTCAGCGGCGCGGCGAGGCGGCGCGCGAGATCGGCCTCGGACGGTTGCGCGCGCAGCGCATCGAGCGCTTGCAGCGCGCTCGCCGCGACGTCGCGTATGCGGGCGTCGCCATGCTCATCGGCGGGACGCAGCGCGACGAAATCGCCGAGCGTCGCGGCTTCCACCGGCAGGTCGAACGCGTGTTGCGTGAGCGCCCACGTGCGCGCTGTGGCGAGCACGTCGTCCGGCGCGAGGCCGGGCGCGAGACGAAACGGCGCGACCAGCGTGCCGTGCCAACCATAGCGGCGCGGCGCTTCGGTCAACTCCGCAAGCGCACGCGCGAGGCTCGCCGGCTGCGGCGCCGCGCAATGCTCGCCGCTTTGCGCGTCGCGCCCGAGCCATGCCGAGCCGGCCTGCCACCACGCCGACTCCCGCGCGGGCGCGTAGTACACCGCGAAGCGCGTCCGCGCGTCCCATGCCGTGGCCGCTGCCGTGGCCGATGCAGTGCCGCTCACAGGTCGTGCTCCACGTACAGTTGCACGCGGTCCGCCGCGAAATGCGTGAAGCCGTATTTGATCGGCGTGCCTTGCAGGTCGACGTCGACGTTTTCGACCCACAGCACCGGCTGCTGCCGGTTGATGTTCAGACGCCGCGCGACTTCCGGCTCGGGCAGCACGCTGCCGATGCGGCTCCACTTGCGCAGATAATCGCTCACGCCGAATTCGGCGAGCGCCTTCGTCACGCCGCCGACGCGCTGCGCGACTTCCGGCAGATCGGCGAAACGCGTGGCCGGATACCAGCTGCGCGCGAACGTGAGCGGCACGCCGTCGGACTCGTTCAGCGATTCGATGCGATACACCGCCGCGCCGGCGCGCAGGCCCAGCGCCTTCGCGACGCCGGCCTCGGCCTTCACGCGCGTGGCCGCCAGCATCGTGCCGGCCGGCGCGTGATGCTGCTGGCGCAGGTTCTCGGTGAAGCGCGTGCGGCGGCCGATCGTATAGTCGATCGCGCCCGGCTGCACGAACGTGCCGCGGCCCTGCTCGACGCTGACGAGGCCGAGCGCGGCGAGGCCGAGCATCGCGCGGCGCACGGTGTGGCGGTTGACGTCGAAGCGCCTGGCGAGTTCGCCCTCGCTCGGCAGGCGCCCTTCCTCGCCGAAACCGCTGGCCGCGATCTCGGCGGCCAGAATCTGTTCGATCTGCCTCCAGACGGCCACGCCCGCGCCGCGCTCGAGCATCGTGGCCGGTGTCGCGCTGTCGTTCGATGTCATGGTGCTGTCATTCCCCTAGGTTCAAATGATCGCCGTGAGGTGCATTGTAGTGCGCGAGCCATGATGGAAATATGAAAACGTGCCTGCGTACAACGAATCCTTCAACTGCGCCTTTAAACGTCTAGACGTTTAGATGAATAGATGCTCAAATGTCCACTCGATGGATCGACAGGAAACCCGATGAGCGCCACTTCCCTTTCGCCCGGCATGCCGTCTTCCGCCGCGTCGCCGGCGCGGCGCGCCTGGATGGCCGTGCTGGCCCGCACGCCGCGCGCCGATCTCGAGGCCACGCTCGCGCAGGTGCTGCAAGAGCTTCCCCAGCCCGTCTACGACTGGCTGCGCCCGCCTGAAATCGGCCTTGCGATGGTGCGCGGGCGCGTCGGCGGCAGCGGCGATCCGTTCAATCTCGGCGAAGCAACGGTCACGCGCGCCACGCTGCGCCTGCGTGCCGATGGCGCGGCCCCGGCAATCGTCGGCGTGGCCTGTCATCTGGGACGCGACCGCCGCCGCGCCGAACTCGCCGCGCTCGCCGACGCGCTGCTGCAAATGCCGGAGCATCACGACGCGATGCAGCGCCGGCTGATCGGGCCGTTGGCCGCCCAACAGCAGGCACGCCGCGCACGCCGGCAGCAGGACGCCGACTCCACGCGCGTCGAATTCTTCACGATGGTCCGGGGCGACTGATGGAAACCTCACCGATTGCATTGTCCACGCTGACCCCGGGTTTCGCCGATCCGGTCCACGACACCCAGGCGGTGTTTCGCACGCTGCTCGATGCGCTGTCGCGGCCGGGCACGCCTGGCGTCGTCGGCGACCGCCTGCCCGGATCGAGCGAAGCGCACGAAACGCACGAAGCGCGTGCCGAGCCCGCCGCGTTCGCCGCGCTGCTCACGCTGTGCGACTACGCGACGCCGATCTGGCTCGCCCAGGCCGATATCGCGCTCGCTTCCGCGCTGCGCTTTCATACCGGCGCGCCGCTCGTCGAGACGCCCGCTGAAGCCGCGTTCGCCTATATCCACGATGCCGACGCCTTGCCGCCGCTCGACAGCTTCGCGCTCGGCAACGCCGAGTCGCCCGAGCAATCGGCCACGCTGCTGATCCGCGTCGCGTCGCTGACGGGCGGCGCGCCGGTCGTGCTGCGCGGCCCCGGCATTCGCGAGACCGCGACGATTGCGCCGGCCGGCCTGCCCGCGCGGTTCTGGCGCGAACGCGCGGCGCTCGCCCCGCTCTTTCCGTGCGGCATCGACTGTTATCTGGTTTGCGGCACGCGCCTCGTCGGCCTGCCGCGCACAACTGAAGCGAAGGTGAACTGATGTACGTTGCCGTCAAGGGTGGAGAACGCGCGATCGAAGCATCGTGGCGCATGCTCGACAAGGCGCGCCGCGGCGATACGCGCGTCGCCGAACTCAGCGTCGCGCAGATTCGCGAGCAGTTGCGTCTCGCGGTCGCGCGCGTGATGACCGAAGGCTCGGTCTACGACGAAGAACTCGCGGCGCTCGCGATCAAGCAGGCCGCCGGCGATCTCGTCGAAGCGATCTTCCTGCTGCGCGCTTATCGCACCACGTTGCCGCGTTTCGGCTATACGCGTGCGATCGATACCGAAGCGATGCAGGTCGAGCGCCGCATTTCGGCGACCTTCAAGGACGTGCCGGGCGGCCAGCTGCTCGGCGCGACTTACGATTACACGCAGCGTCTGCTCGATTTCGCGTTGCTCGCCGAGGGTCATGACGAAGGCAAGCATGACGCAGACGACATGGCGCACGGCGGCGCATCGGGTTCGGACGAAGCATCGACAAAGCAGCCGGCCGGGGAGCCCATGCCGCGCGTCGTCGCGCTGCTCGACAAGGAAGGGCTGATCGAGCAGGAACGTCCGTCGCCCGACGGCGCGGAACCCGGCGATCTGTCGCGCGAGCCGCTCGCGTTTCCGGCGAGCCGCGCGACGCGTCTGCAGAATCTCGCGCGCGGCGACGAAGGCTTTCTGCTCGCGATGGGTTATGCGACGCAGCGCGGCTACGCGCACTCGCATCCGTTCGCGGGCGAGATCCGCTTCGGCACGATCGCGGTCGAAATGGAACTCGACGAACTCGGCGCGGCGGTCGAGATCGGTGACCTCGACATCACCGAATGCCAGATGATCAACCAGTTCGCGGGCAGCGGCTCGGTGCCGCCCGCGTTCACGCAGGGCTATGGCCTCGCGTTCGGTCACTCGGAGCGCAAGGCGATGGCGATGGCGCTCGTCGATCGCGCGCTGCGTGCCGAGGAACTCGGCGAAACGCTCGCCTCGCCGACGCAGGACATCGAGTTCATGCTCTCGCATAGCGATAACGTGGAAGCGTCGGGCTTCGTGCAGCATCTGAAGCTGCCGCATTACGTCGACTTCCAGTCCGAACTGGAACTGGTGCGCAAGCTGCGCGCGCAACATCGCGCTCTGGACGAAAACGCGTCAAACCACGACGCGGCAACCGGGGCCCACCCCGCCACCGACAGGGAGCAAGCAGCATGAACGCGCCGGATACCGCTCTTTCGAACACCGCCGCCACGGGCACCTCGCACGACAGCGCCGCGCACGGCTACAACTTCGCGTATCTCGACGAGCAGACCAAGCGCATGCTGCGCCGCGCGCTGCTCAAGGCCGTCGCGGTGCCGGGCTACCAGGTGCCGTTCGCCTCGCGTGAAATGCCATTGCCGTTCGGCTGGGGCACGGGCGGCATTCAGGTGACGGCCGCGATCATCGGCAAGGCAGACACGCTGAAGGTCATCGATCAGGGCTCCGACGAAACCACCAACGCGGTCAACATCCGCCGCTTCTTCGCCCGCACGACCGGCGTCGCGACCACGCGCCGCACGGCCGAGGCGACGATCGTCCAGACCCGCCACCGGATTCCCGAAACGCCGCTGACCGAGAAGCAGATTCTGGTCTACCAGGTGCCGATGCCCGAGCCGCTGTACCGGCTCGAACCGCGCGTCGCCGAATGCAAGAAGCTGCATGCGCTGGCCGATTACGGCCTCATCAGCGTGAAGCTCTATGAAGACATCGTGCATCACGGCAGCATCGCGACGACCTACGACTATCCGGTGATCGTCAATCATCGCTATCTGACCTCGCCCTCGCCGATTCCGAAGTTCGACAATCCGAAGATGCATATGAACCCCGCGCTGCAACTGTTCGGCGCGGGCCGCGAACGGCGCATTCATGCGATTCCGCCCTATACGCCGGTGCGCAGCCTCGACTTCGACGATCATCCGTTCGAGGTGCAGAAGTGGCAGCATGCCTGCGCGCTGTGCGGATCGAAGGAGAGCTTTCTCGACGAGATGATCGTCGACGATGCGGGCACGCGCATGTTCGTCTGCTCCGATAGCGATTACTGTCACGAGCGGCGCGGCGACGGCGATATCGAATCGCCGGCCCCGCTGCTGCCCACCGCGCGCCAGGGAGAATCCGCATGACGCCGCTTCTGAGCGCCCGCGCGCTGACCAAACAATACGGCGGCCGCAACGGTTGCCGCAACGTGAGCTTCGATCTCTATCCGGGCGAGGTGCTGTGCATCGTCGGCGAATCGGGCTCGGGCAAGACCACGCTGCTCAACACGCTGGCGCTGAAAACCGAGGCCGATAGCGGCTCGCTTCACTACACCGCGACACATGGCGACACGCTCGATCTGCGCGCGCTCTCCGAGCCGCGCCGCCGGTTGCTGATGCGCACCGAGTGGGGCTTCGTGCAGCAGAATCCGCGCGATGGCCTGCGCAGCGGCGTGTCGGCCGGCGCGAATATCGGCGAGCCGCTGATGGCGGTCGGCGCGCGCCACTACGGCGAGATTCGCCGCGCCGCGACGCAGTGGATGGAGCGTGTCGAACTCGACGCGACGCGCATCGACGAATTCCCCGCCGCGTTTTCGGGCGGCATGCAGCAGCGTTTGCAGATCGCGCGCAATCTCGTCACCGGTCCGCGCCTCGTCTTCATGGACGAACCGACGGCTGGGCTCGACGTGTCCGTGCAGGCGCGTCTGCTCGATCTGCTGCGCACGTTGACGTCGACGCTGCATCTGTCGGTGCTGATCGTCACGCACGATATCGGCGTGGCGCGTCTGCTCGCGCATCGGCTGATGGTGATGCAGGCGGGTGAAGTCGTCGAGGCGGGCCTGACCGATCAGGTGCTCGACGATCCGCAGCATCCGTATACGCAAACGCTGGTTTCCTCGGTTCTGCCGGTTTGAGGCTCACGATGCAATCCATTGAAGCAGACCTGCAAGCAGGCAGCGCAGCGCGCAGCAGCGCCCCGGCTTTCGCCGCCCGCCCCGCGCTGATGCTGCGCGCGACCGGCATCGGCAAGACCTTTACGCTGCACGGCCAGGGCGGCGTGCAGATCGAAGCGCTCGCGGACGTGTCGCTCGACGTCGAACGCGGCGAATGCGTGGTGCTGGTCGGGCCCTCGGGCGCGGGCAAGAGCACGCTGCTGCGTTGTCTGTACGGCAACTATCTTGCGAGCACCGGCTCGATCGAGATTCGCGACATGACCGATCAGGGCCGGCCCGTGTCGATCGTCGGCGCCGAACCGCGCGACGTGCTGCGTCTGCGCCGCGGCGTGGTCGGCTACGTGAGCCAGTTCCTGCGCGTGATTCCGCGCGTGCCGACGCTCGCGCTCGTCGCCGAGCCGCTGGTGTCGCGCGGCGTCGCCGAAGACGAAGCCCGCGCGCGCGCCGCCCGCCTGCTCGCGCGGCTGAACGTGCCCGAGCGGCTCTGGACGCTGGCGCCCGCCACCTTTTCGGGCGGCGAACAGCAGCGCGTGAACATTGCGCGCGGCCTGATCGCGGAGCATCCGCTGTTGCTGCTCGACGAGCCGACCGCCTCGCTCGATGCGGAAAACCGCGACGTGGTGGCCGATCTGATCGTCGAGGCGCGCGAGCGCGGCGCGGCGATCGTCGGTATCTTTCATGACGAAGAGACGCGCAGCAAGGTCGCGACGCGCCGCGTGGAACTACAGCCGCCGCGGCGCCACGCCGTACTTGAGATCGCATGACAGGAAGCAGTGGCAGACTGCCAGGCACTACCCCTTCAGGCCCGACTGACTACGGAGCAAGTCGATGTTGATCAGGAACGCTCGCGTCGTGACGCGAGACGAAGTATTCACCGGCGTGGTGCGCGTCGAAGACGGCATGATTCGCGACGTCGAGCGCGGCTCGAGTTCGGCGCGCGAGGCCGAGGACTGGGACGGCGACTATCTGCTGCCCGGTCTGATCGAGCTGCATACCGACAATCTGGAGAAGCATCTCGTGCCGCGGCCGGGTGTCGAGTGGAATACCGACGCCGCCTTCGTGATTCACGACGCGCAGGTCGCGGCCGCCGGCATCACGACCGTGTTCGACGCGCTCGCGATCGGCTCGCGCTTTAACGTCGGCGTGCGCGGCCGCGATCTGCAGACGAAATGCGCCGACTCGCTGCTGCGGCTCGCCGCGCACCGGCTGCTGCGCGCCGAGCACTTTCTGCATTTGCGCTGCGAGATCGCGACCGCCGACGTCATCGACATTTTCGATTCGTTGTGCGCCCATCCGCTGCTGCGGCTCGCCTCGGTGATGGATCACACGCCGGGCCAGCGGCAATGGCACGACCGCGAGCAATGGCGCCGCTACCAGGAGCGCAACGGCAAGATGAGCGACGAGCGCGTCGCGACCGCGCTCGCCGAACTGGAAGTCGAACAGGAGCGTTATGCGGATACGCATCGCCACGAACTCGTCACGCGTTGCAAAACGCTCGGCATTCCGGTCGCGAGCCACGACGACACGCTGATCGAGCACGTCGAACAGGCCAAGGCCGAGGGCATCGTGCTCGCCGAATTCCCGACCACGCGCATTGCCGCGCAAGCCGCGCGCGAGCATGGCATCGCGACGATCATGGGCGCGCCGAACATCGTGCGCGGCGGCTCGCATTCGGGCAACGTGTCGGCGCTCGAGCTTGCACGCGCGGACCTGCTCGACATTCTCTCGTCCGATTACGTGCCGTCGAGCCTGCTGAGCGCCGTGTTCGAACTCGTCGACAAGGCGGACTGGACACTGCCGCGCGCCATGCAGACGGTCTCCGCCGAGCCGGCGCGCGCCGCCTGCCTCACCGACCGCGGCGCGATCGAGCCCGGCCTGCGCGCGGACTTCGTGCGCGTGACGATGCTCAACAAGTTGCCGGTGCCGCGCGCGACTTACCGGGGCGGCGTGCGGATCGTGTGAGGCAATCCGCACGATCGGGATCGAAGGCGCCTCGAACCACCTGCTCCGCCGCGCGCCCGATCGCACCTTCTACTGCGCTTTTTACTGTGCTTCCGCCGGATCCTCCGCGGCATTCTCGTCCGCCCGCGCCGGCGCGGGTCCGTTCTTCGCGGCCGTCCCGGCCTGCTCGTCGAGCAGGTCCCGGTAACGCAGGTACGCGCAACGTCCACCCGATTTCGCCGCGTACATCGCCGCGTCGGCATTCAGCAGCAGTTCCTCGGCATTGCCGCTGTCGTGCGGAAATTCGCTGATGCCGATACTCGCGCCGACCGTCATGCCGTGGCCGTCGATCACGAGCGTTTCGTTCAGCGCGTCCATGATGCGCGCGGCGATCTCGGTCGTGACGTCCGCCGCGCGCTGCCCCTCGATCAGCACGATGAATTCGTCGCCGCCCAGACGCGCGACGACATCGTCGGCACACAGCACGCCCTTGAGTCGCCCCGCCACCGCAGCCAGCACCTTGTCGCCGACCGAGTGGCCGAACTGGTCGTTGATCGGCTTGAAGCGGTCGAGATCGACGAACAGCACGGCCAGCCCCGCGCCTTGCTGCTTCGCGGCCTCAAGCGCGCTTTCGAGCTTCTGCATGAACAGCATGCGGTTCGGCAAACCGGTCAGCACGTCGTGCGTCGCGAGATGCGCAAGCTCGCTCTGCTTGCTGTGCAACGCATCCATCTGCGCGCGGATTTCGCGGCGCAAATGGTCGAAGCAGCGCGCAAGCACGCCGATTTCGTCGGTGCGCTTGAGCGGCAGCGGATTCATCGCGTGCTCGGCGAACAGGTGCGTCGCCGCCTGCGCGAGCAGATGCAAAGGCTTGGTCACCGCGCGCGCGGACAGAATAGCCAGTAGTACGGACAATGCGCTGAACACCAGCACCATGCGGATGATCCGCGTGCCGAGCTGATTCGCGCCGGCCAGCACGTCTTCCAGCGGCTTGGCGAGACCGAGCACGATGAAGCGGTTGCCTTCCGAGTCGCCGAACCGTCGGCGCACGAACGCGAGCACCTGGCCCGCCGCCTGGCGCGGCCGCATGAGACCGTTCGCGAGCACTTCGCCCTGCGTCTGCGCGAACAGCGGCTTCGTCACGGGGAAGCTGTCCTGCATCAGCACGCGCCGGCCACGATCGAAGCCAAAGGTTTTCGACGGGTCCGGATGCACCAGGAAGTCGCCCCATTCGTTCGCGAGATAGACCTGATAGTCGCTCGGCAGATCGCTTTGCAAACGCCTGAGCATGATGGCGAGATCGATGTCGATCACGACGACGCCCACCACGGTTCCATTCGCGTCCGCGACCGGCGTGCCGATCCGCAACGTCGGCTTGCCCTGCGCCGCGTGCGTGCCGTATTCGTGATTGACGACGATCGGCGACGTATAGATGCGTCCCGGCGCAAACGCGAGCGTCTCGAACACATAGGGAAACTGACCTTTCTCCTGCAGGTCCTCGCCGTCGACGCGCACGAGACCGTCGCTGTCGCGATCGAAGCGGATCAGTTCGAGCCCATGATGCCGGCGCGCAATCAGCCGCACCTGCAGATACTCCGGGTGATGCAGCATGAAGCTCGAATACACCTGCGCGAGCCGCTCGCGCGGCGCGTTCGCGCCCACGCCGTCGTCGGTTTCGGCGACGTTCGCCGACGAAGGCATGGTCGCGAGCACGAGCGCGTCGGACGCGGTGTCGTCGATCGAGAACGCGATGCGCTGGCCGAGCAGTTCCGTCGAGGTCAGCAGGCTGCGCTCCGCTTCGTTGACGAGCATCGTGCGGTTCGCGTGATACGCGTAGTAACCGGTCGCGCCCGACGCCAGCACGCCGATGCACGCGAGCAGCACGGACAGCTTGAAGGTCAGGCCGCGCCGTAGCATCAGAAGCGCTCCGAGCGATCGCCCGATTCGATTCGCGTCCACAGTGCCTCGCGCTGCTGGATATTCTCGACCGGGCCGATCCAGACGATATGCGCGTTCGGACTCGTTTCCGCGGGTTCGCTCAGCGTGTTCGCGAGTCCCTGGCGCCGCGTGAGCAACGCGCTCACGTCGGGCTCGAGCATGTAGTTGATCCACGCGAGCGCGAGCGGGCGGTCGCTCGCGAAACGCGTCATCGACCAGCAATCGAGCCACGCGAGCGCGCCTTCGTCGGGAATCACATAGCCGACGTCGGCGCCCGCGCGGCGCAGCAGCTCGACCTGCTGCGTGCCGTAGTTGCCGAACATCAGCGCGGCCTTGTGCTCGATGAAGTACGCGGTCGCCTCTTCGGGCAGCGTGTAATACGTGAGCAGATTGCGGCGCAGTTCGACGAGCTTGCGCGCGACCGTGCGCATCTGCTTGCGATCGAGCTGGAACGGATCGGGATAGCCGAGCGCGAGCGCGGTGAACGAGAAGTTGTGCTGCGCGCTGTTGAAGTCGAGCACCTTGCCTCGATAACGCGGGTTCCATAGTTCGAGCATCGAATGTGGCGCGACCGGAACCTGCTTGCGGTCGTAGATGAGTCCCATCGACGAATAGGTGAACGGAATCGCGTACACCTTGCCCGCCGACGTGAGCCCCTCGATCGAACCGAGCGCCCGGAAGCGCGGCAACTGCCTGCGCGTGTTCGGCAGACTCGCGAGGTCGAGCGGCGCGAGCAGATTCGCCTGCGTATAGCGGTGGATTTCGGCGGTGTTGGCCGCGAGCACGTCGAATTGCCCGGCATCCTTGCCGTGCATCTGCGACCACAGCGCCTCGTCGGAATCGACCAGCGTGACTTCGACCTTCGCGTTATAGCGCGCCTCGAATGCCTTGACGACGTCGGGGTCCGCGTAGCCGGGCCACGCAAGCACGTGCAGGACCTTGTCGGCGGCGCGGGCGGAGGTGGCCGCGCTCAAACCGATGCAGCACAGGGCGGCGATCAGCAACGCCGAAACGGGGGACCGGAAAACCGGCGATACCGCGACTAATGCAGAGGGAATAATCGTGCGGAAAAAACCGCGAAAAAGGTCGCCACGCATCGAGAACGCGCGGACCGGCGCGCCAACGCCCGCGACTTGCCGCTGAAAAAGCCGAATGCCACTGCCTGTTTCATCCGCCGTCGACATCGTGTGCATGAATAACACCGTTTAGCAGAAGGCCCTTTGAGCGAGCTCAAACATGCGGTATTGAAAGCCGGCGTGGCGCACGACGACTTGCAACGGACTGGCCCGCCCGTTGCGCCGGCAAGCCCTTCGAGAAAGGCCGCGACGAACGCAAGGAGCATCGATGATAGCGCCAAAGCAGCGTTTTTTGTCTCTGGCTCAAGCTGCATCGAAAAACAGTCTGATGACGGCAACGGATTCCAGCTATGCACAATGCGTTATCGGCAAATTGCGTGAAATCTTGAGCGCGCCGGCTCCCGTTCGGGAGCGGCGATGGCATGGCCGGCGGCATTGAAATCGCATGCGCAAATCGCATGCGGAAGTCGCGGCGCTCGCGGCCGTTTTGTCCCACAATCTGGACTCGCCCCGGCAGCCGGATTCGTCCGCGGGCCCCGCCGCGTGCGCCATCCGGTGTTTTACTAGCTTCCCAATCTTTTTGAACTGATAAGCTTGGCGCGCGTTGCAGGCCAGCCCGGCTTGCAACCTGGACCAGGCCCGGCCGCAAGTCGTGCCGGGCAGACCGCGGCGGCACAACCGCAGGCGGTCGTAATTGAACTACACCGAGGAGTAAAAACAGTGAAAAAACTGCTAGCGGCTTTGACGGTTGCTTTGCTTGCCACCGTCTCGATTGGCGCACACGCTAAAGATTGGTCGACGATCCGTTTTGGCGTTGACGCCAGCTATCCCCCGTTCGAGTCCAAGGGCGCGGACGGCAAGCTCGTTGGCTTCGATATCGACCTCGGCAACGAAATCTGCAAGCGCGTCGGCGCGAAGTGCGTGTGGGTCGAAAACGACTTCGACGGCATGATCCCGGCACTGAAGGCGAAGAAGTTCGACGGCGTGCTGTCGTCGATGTCGATGACGCCGCAGCGCGCCGAGCAGGTCGCGTTCTCGGCCAAGCTGTTCAACACGCCGACGCGCCTCGTCGCGAAGAAGGGTTCGAGCCTGCTGCCGACCGCCGATTCGCTGAAGGGCAAGTCGGTCGGCGTCGAACAGGGCACGATCCAGGAAACCTACGCGAAGACCTACTGGGAGCCGAAGGGCACCAAGGTCGTGCCGTATCAGAACCAGGACCAGGTGTATGCCGACCTGATCTCGGGCCGTCTCGACGCGGCGCTGCAGGACGCGGTGCAGGCTGAGCAGGGCTTCCTGAAGACGCCGCGCGGCGCGGGCTTCGTGTTCGTCGGCCAGAACCTCGACGATCCGAAGATTCTCGGCACCGGCGCCGGCATCGGCATGCGCAAGGAAGACACCGATCTGAAGACGAAGGTCGACAAGGCGATCGCCGACATGATCAAGGACGGCACCTACAAGAAGATCGAGCAGAAGTACTTCGACTTCGACGTGTACGGCAGCTAACGCCACGACGCGCGCCTCGCGGCGCGCCGGCCGGCTGGCTCTCGAACGGGCTCCGCGATGCGGAGCCCGTTCTGTTTTGTGCCGCGCCTGTATTCCGCCTGGGTTCTGCCTGGGTGCCGCCTTTATCCCGCCTGGGCCATGGTTGCACCGCGCTCATGCCACCGCCCCGCCCGCTCATCTGCGCTCTTCGAGCCACATCGTGTGGCATATCGGCTAAGATCGTGCACAAACGTGGCGCCGCCCGCAGTACCGCCGCCCGTGGTCCGCGCCCGCGGGCCGTCCCCCGGCAGCATGCTTTCTCCATTGCAACCAACCCCATCACGCGGCCTGCACCTGTGAGCCGCGGCTTTCGAAAATCATGCAAACGCAAACCCATCCGCTGATTGCCCCGTCGCTCGGCACCGCCCGCAGCCTCACGAGTTTTCACTACGGCCCGGCCGGCGGACAGAAGATCTACATCCAGTCGTCGCTGCATGCCGACGAACTGCCCGGCATGCTGGTGTCGTGGGCGCTGCGCCGAAAGCTGGCCGCGCTCGAAACCGCGGGCAAGCTGCGCGGCGAAGTCGTGATCGTGCCGGTGCCGAACCCGATCGGCCTGAACCAGCACCTGCTCGGCCATCTGATGGGCCGCTTCGAAACCGGCACCGCGCAGAACTTCAACCGCAATTTCCACGATCTCGCGGCGCTCGTGCTGCCGGACATCGAAGGCCGCCTGACCGGCGACATCGACGCGAACCGCACGGCGATCCGCGCCGCGATGCGCGAGGCGCTCGACGCGCAGCAGCCGGCCACCGAACTCGCCTCGCAGCGCCTCGCGCTGCAAAAGCTCTCGTACGACGCCGACGTCGTGCTCGATCTGCACTGCGACTGGGAGGCCGCGATGCACCTCTACACGAACCCCGATCTGTGGCCCGAAGTCGAACCGCTTGCGCGCTATCTCGACGCGAAGGCGTCGCTGCTCGCGCTGAACTCGGTCGGCAATCCGTTCGATGAAATCCACAGCTTCTGCTGGTCCGATCTGCGCGGCCGCTTCGGCGAGCGCTTCCCGATTCCGAACGGTTCGGTCTCGGTCACGATCGAGCTGCGCGGCCAGCGCGAGGTGTCGTACGAGTACGCGGAACACGACGCGCAGGCGATCGTCGAGTACCTGACCTCGCGCGGCGTGATCGACGGCGAGCCGGCCCCGCTGCCGCCGCTCGAATTCGCCGCCACGCCGCTCGCGGGCACGGAGCCGCTCGTCGCGCCGATCAGCGGCGTGCTCGTGTACCGCTGCGAAGTCGGCACCTGGGTCGACGCGGGCCACGAAATCGCCGACATCGTCGATCCGCTGACGGATCGCGTCGTCACGATCAAAAACAGCGTGGCCGGCGTGCTGTACGCGCGGCATCTCACGCGCTTCGCGACGGCCGGGCTCGAATTCGCCCGCATTGCCGGTGCCACGCCGTTCAGAAGCGGTTCGCTGCTGAGCAACTGATAACAGCGCCTTAGTCGCACCAACTCCCGATAAAAAAGGGGATCGCCTGCCGACACGGCAGGCGATCCCCTTTTTCTCTTTATCGGCCCGCACACGAGCAAAGTGTCGCGTCGATACGACAGATTGGCAAAAATTTTTCACTGTCACATAGCCTACTCAGCGCCCCCTTAAATTGCCGGCAATCGCGCGACTTTGCCGCAGAGCAGCGCGTCGCGATCATCCAATTTTCAACCGGAGAATGTTTTGAACAAGAAAATCCTGACCGCCGCTACCTTCGCCCTCTTCGCAAGCGCCGCTCACGCACAAAGCAGCGTCACGCTGTATGGCGTGATCGATGCGGGTATCAGCTACGTCAACAACTCGAAGACGTCGACTGGCCACGACAGCCTCACGAAGTTCGACGACGGCGTTGCGCAAGGCAGCCGCTGGGGCCTGCGTGGTACCGAAGACCTCGGTAACGGCCTGAAGGCACTGTTCGTGTTGGAGAACGGCTTCAGCAGCGCGAACGGCACGGCCGGCCAGGGCGGCGCGATGTTCGGCCGCCAGGCGTACGTCGGTCTGTCGCAAGACAACGTCGGCTCGCTGACGTTCGGCCGCCAGTACTCGTTCTCGACCGACGTGCTCGGCTCGAACTACTCGACCGGCGGCAACACCGTCGCGGGTAACTACGCGTACCACATCAACGACGTCGACCAGCTCACGTCGAGCCGTATCAACAACGCGGTGAAGTTCTCGAGCGCGAACTTCTCGGGCCTGACCTTCGGCGCGATGTACGGCTTCTCGAACACGGCAGGCGGCTTCGCCGGCACGCCGGCTGTGGGCACGACCGCAGGTTCGTCGCGTGCTTACAGCTTCGGCGCGAACTACGCAAACGGCCCGTTCGGCCTTGGCGCTGCTTACACGGACATCCGCTATCCGGGTCAGGCTTCGCCGGCTTTCTCGACCTCGCTGGCTAACGTGAGCTTCGCGACGACCGGCGTCGGCCAGATCCAGGATCTGCGCACGTTCGGCGTCGGCGGCCGCTACACGATCGGACCGGCCATGCTGTGGGCCCTGTACACGAACACGCGCCTCGCCCCGATCTCGGGCCAGTCGACGACGTTCGCCGCATACGAAGCAGGCGCGAAGTACGCGATCACGCCGGCTATCACGGCAGGCGCGGGCTACACGTACATGCACCTGAGCGGCGCGAACGTGGGTCACTGGAACCAGGTGGACCTGAGCGGCGACTACGCGCTGTCGAAGCGCACGGACGTCTACGTGCTCGGCATCTACCAGATCGCCTCGGGCCACAACGGCACGCAGGATCTGCAAGCTCAGATCGGTTCGAGCACGAGCTACTTCGGCACGTCGGGTACGGCCGACAACCAGCTGGCGTTCCGCGTCGGTCTGCGTCACAAGTTCTAAGCGGCTTGTTGCCGGCAAGGAGCGCATGCGCTCCTTGCCGGGTTGCTGCGATGAATGCTGTAGTGGGAAACGCCTCTCTGTGAGGCGTTTTTTGTTTGGGTGGGGGTGTTTGCGTGGAAGTTTGCGTGGAATCTGGCGGTGCCCGGTTATCGAGCGGATAGGTCAACGGTTCAACGACTCCTGCATCGCGCGGCACGGCAATGTACGGCCTATCCATCGACATACAAGCCGTTGTATTTTATTTTTCCGCACATGAAGGCAAATCCCACGGCATCTTGCAGACCTTCGTTGACCCCGCCCACTATCAATGCTGCCGGCGCGCTGCGAATTGCCATGCCGATCAGATCCGGCTTCACGATTGCCATGAGAAGAAGATCCGCGTGGATGCCGAGAAGCATGAATGAGCCTGTGCCGCCAAACAGATAACCGGCGGCCCCTTCCAGATAGATCGTTCCGCCTTCGAGGCTTTGCGGATTCGTCAAGTCATTGCCTTTAAACGAACGAATCCGTCAGATACAGTCCGCCCCTGCTGATGAAGTCGGCCGTCGAACCTGATCCGCTCAATTCGTCGCTTTTAACGAGGACCTTCGGCAGTGCGAGTCGCGGGATGCGAAGCAGCGTCGCAAGCCCACGGGATGTGCCGACTCCAAAACCGCTGTAAATATACTCGTACGTTTGACCCGACGGCGCATCGAGCGCAAACATACCGCTTTCTGAATTGAACGCGCCGAAACCAATTCCGATGCCCGCGCTAGTATTGAATCTCCAGTGACTCTCTCGCAAAACCATTATCGCAAGCCCTTTCCAAGTGCCTCGCCTCTAAACCCCGCATCGAGAAAACCCACGGCGAGAATCAACAGGAAAACGGATGGAGCCCATAGATCGAACGCACTATCGATCATGGCCGAGCGGCCCGGGTTCCCGGGGTTGTAGCGAATGAGAACAGCCTGGCCGACTTCGAACGACCTGATCGTGCCGGTCGGCAATTCATAGTGCTGCCCATTCTTTGCATCGAAGGCTATCCGCGGGTGATGCCCACCGGAATTCAGGCTGACGACAGTTCCCGCCGTCGCGACGGATGACAGACGAAATTCGATGGTTGAGTAAATGGAAAACGCGGCCGCAATGGATGCAGCCACCCCAACGGCGAGCGCGTAATAGTTAGGGCGCTTCACCGCTCGAGGTTCTCTCTGATGTCAAAACTGGCAGTAACCGCTCCCGCGCTTCCCCCCGTTGGACTTTGAAGCGTGTATTCGTTTTTGACCCGGGCGAATGACAGCGTGACGTGCTCGTAACAACTATCACCAAACACAATAGGCTCGACCGCGGTAACGACTACGTCGCCCAGCGCAATTTTCAGAAAATCCATCGGAATACCGCCTGACTTGCGCGTACTGAGTACCGCCTTGGGTATATGCCTTCCGGTAAGGCAGTAGCGCATCAGATTCGGACTCGCACGGTCGATTTGATGAACGAACTCCAGGTCGTCGACTGTTGCCTTGCCTACGCCACGACCAGAGCCCGTCATCACCTGGGATTGCTGCGACATTTTCCACCGCCAACTGCTGACCTGTATTTCCCCAAGATGCAGTTCATCACGAGACTCTCCTGCAATCCCATCGATCTTGATAAAAATATCTTGCGCCGCCCTTCTTACCTTTTCGGACCAGACAACGTTGAAGTAAACGCGCGTGCAGCGCGTGGACTACGAAACCGCAAACAGGATTCGTATCGTGAATACTCAACGCTACAGTGGATTTCCTCTCGATACAGTCAAACAACGCTTAAATCTGCTTGCAGAGCAGACGAAAAAGGTCATGCACCATTTCTGCACTTTCTTTTATTTCGAATGTGTGCGGACAAAGCACCCGGCGAGACGTTGAATGTCGGAGTTCGTAGTGGGATTTGAGCTACTCGATCATTCCGAAGAGAATAAAAGATTCGGGATGCCAGGAGAAACCGGCATCGACAACGGCAAATACCTGCGGGCACTCATGCGTATCACGTAGCCGAACCACAGATAGGGAGCGTCGCACACGACTGCTCAACAGGAAGACGAGCGCCGCCCGTGTTGAAAGCCTCAATGCGAATGCCGCGGCACCACCGCCCCCCGGCACCCGACGAGAAAGTCGAGGTCACAGCCCTCATCGGCCTGCAGCACGTGATCGATATAAAGACGCCGATACCCGCCGCCCTCGGGCGGCTGCGGCGGCAGGTGCTGCGCGAGACGGCGCGCGAGTTCCGCGTCGCTGATGTCGAGATGCAGCGTGCCCGCGTCGCAATCGAGTTCGATCCAGTCGCCGTCCTGCACCGCCGCAAGCGGACCGCCGGCCGCCGCTTCCGGCGTCACGTGCAACACGACCGTGCCGTACGCGGTGCCGCTCATGCGCGCATCGGAAATCCGCACCATGTCTTTCACGCCCTGCTTCAGCAGCTTCGGCGGCAATCCCATGTTGCCGACTTCGGCCATGCCCGGATAACCCTTCGGCCCGCAGTTCTTCATCACCAGCACGGAGTTCGCATCGACGTCGAGCGTTTCGTCGACGATGCGCGCCTTGTAGTGCTCCAGGTTCTCGAATACGACCGCGCGTCCGCGATGCCTGAGCAAGCCGGACGTCGCCGCCGACGGCTTGAGCACGGCACCGCGCGGCGCGAGATTGCCGCGCAGCACGCGGATGCCGCCATCGGCGACGAGCGGTTTGTCGAGCGGACGGATCACCTCGTCGTTAGTGCTCGGCGCATCCTTCACGTTGTCCCATAACGATTTGCCGTTGACCGTCAACGCGCCCGGATGCGGCAGCAGGTTCGCTTCGCCGAGCCGGCGCAGCACCGCCGGCAGGCCGCCCGCGTAATAGAACTCTTCCATCAGGAAGCGGCCAGAAGGCTGAAGATCGACGATGGTCGGCGTATCGCGGCCGATGCGCACCCAGTCGTCGAGTTCGAGATCGATGCCGATGCGCCCCGCGATCGCCTTCAGATGAATCACTGCATTGGTCGAGCCGCCGATCGCCGCGTTGGTGCGGATCGCGTTCATGAACGCTTCGCGTGTGAGGATCTTCGAGAGCATCAGGTCTTCGAGCGCCATTTCGACGATACGGATTCCTGACATATGTGCGAGCACGTAGCGGCGCGAGTCGACGGCGGGAATCGCCGCGTTGTGCGGCAATGACACGCCGAGCGCTTCGGCCATGCAGGCCATCGTCGACGCGGTGCCCATGGTGTTGCAGGTGCCCGCCGAGCGCGACATGCCCGCTTCGGCCGCGAGGAATTGATGCAGGTCGATCTCGCCCGCCTTCAGCGATTCGTGCAACTGCCACACCGCGGTGCCCGAGCCGATGTTCTTGCCGTCGAGCTTGCCGTTCAGCATCGGGCCGCCCGTCACGACGATGGCCGGCACGTCGCAACTCGCCGCGCCCATCAGCAGCGCGGGCGTGGTCTTGTCGCAGCCGCATAGCAGCACGACCGCGTCGATCGGGTTGCCGCGAATCGCTTCTTCCACGTCCATCGCCGCGAGATTGCGCGTGAGCATTGCGGTCGGCCGCAGGTTCGATTCGCCATTCGAGAACACCGGGAATTCGACCGGAAAACCGCCCGCCTCGTACACGCCGCGCTTCACGTGTCCCGCAAGCTTGCGGAAATGCGCGTTGCACGGCGTCAGCTCCGACCATGTATTGCAGATGCCGATCAGCGGACGGCCGTCGAATTCGTGCTCGGGAATGCCCTGGTTCTTCATCCAGCTTCGATACATGAAGCCGTTCTTGTCAGCTGTACCGAACCACTCGGCTGAGCGCAATTTCCGCTTTTTTTCCGACATGCTCTGTCCTTGATGCATGTGCCGGGACACCGCGCCGGCCGGTTTGACCGAACCAGCGCCACGCGACCGGCACGATGACGGAAGGCCTCTCTCAGGCTCTGGGGATGGTGAAGTGTACGGAGCGGGTTGATATCTTTCCAATTATATTTTTGGCGATATCGATATCAATTCCGGTATTCGATCGATGACGACACGGTAGTGCGCCGCCCGCCTTGCCCCGCCTCGTTTATCGCCCGAGGCCTGCTTAGCCGGCGCGTTCGGTCGGGCTATGCATCCTCGCCCTTCTTGCCCCGCGTATTCTTCTTCAGATGCGCCCGGTTGTACTCGATCGCCGCGCGCACCAGCGCCTTGAGCGCCCGTTCATCGACCTTGTCGCCTTCCAGAAAGTCGATCGCGCGCCGCGCATTGCCTTCGAGACCCGCGTTGAAGAGCCGGTCCGGATCGGCGAGTCCCGCTCCGTGCGCGAACGTCACCTTCACCTTGCCCTTGTGCGCATTGGCGACCGCGATCATGCCGTCGCGCGACCAGACCGGGCTGCCCATCCACTTCCATTCCTCGACGATGCCGCGATCCGCCGCGAGCATCGTCTTGCGGATGCGTGCGAAGGTTTCACCGCGCCAGTCGGTGAGAGCCGCGATCATCTGGTCGATACGTTCGGACGGGTTCGATGGATTCATGGGATTCTCGTGCCTCGCGAATAGTAGGATGCCGTATCAATCGGACCATTGTAATCCCGTGCCCCTCACAGCCAGCCTTCGCATCGAGCGGGTCGGCACTCACCCGGTGGCGTCGAAATGGGTCGCATCGCTACCGTCCTTTTGCGTGAAGAGAGGCGTCCCCCGTCAATGACTGATCGTACGGGTCTTCATGGATTAGGGTCTCGTGTGGTTTCGACTCGATAGAAACACTCAGCCCCACGCACGGCCTCGCATGACGCGCGAACAACTCGAGAAGCTCCGGGCGCAGTCCATCACCACGTTGCGCCGCGAGAGCATGAAGCGAGAGAAGCGGCATCGGCATTGTTCGACTCCTTGCTATCGATGAGCGACGCAGCGGAATGGCCGCGTCTGGAGTGAACGATATGAAGCGGAAAATGTACTCGCCATCCGCTTCTTGCGCTGACATTCGCGCGAAGTATTGCGTCGTCGCCCGGTATGCAAAACGAACTCGATTTCGCCGATAATCGTTCATCGGCAACCCCGGAGGTGACGATGAACACGATTCACGAGGTCTATCCGTATCTGCGCGTGCGCAGCGCCGCGCAGGCCATCGAGTTCTACGCGCAGGCGTTCGGCGGCGTCGAACAGTTTCGTCTGACCGAACCGGGCGGCCGGATCGGCCATGCGGAAGTGAAAATCGGCCCGGCGATCGTGATGCTGTCGGACGAATATCCCGAGCACGGCATGCTCGGGCCGAGCGCCGAGAGCAGAACGAGCGTGCTGCTGCATATCCATTGCGACGACGTCGACCCGCTTTTCGAGCAGGCGGTCAAAGCGGGTGCAACCGTGGTTCGCCCGCCGACCGATCAATTCTATGGCGAACGCTCGGCAACCGTACGCGATCCGTTCGGCCACGAATGGATGCTCGGCTCGCAGATCGAAGCGGTGGCGCCCGAAGAAATGCAGCGCCGGTATACGGCGCTGTTCGACAAGTAGCGGCGCGCAGCATCTACATCGCAGCGCGCCCTTCGCCGACCCCGAGCCCGAGAACGCTCTGCACCGCTTCGATGCGCGAACTCACGTTGAGCTTCTCGAAGATATTCCTCAAGTGCCACTTGACGGTCTCGGGCGCGAGCTTCAACGAGCGTCCGATTTCCTTGTTCGACAACCCGAGCGCCACGCAATTGACGATCTCCAGTTCCCGCACGCTGAGGATCTCCGACGACGACGTCATCACTCTGAGCGGCCTCGCGGCACCTGATCGCGACGAGCTATCGAGTTCATCGAACGCGGCGAGCAATCGGTCGGCATAGGCCACCTCCGTGCTTGCAGCGTCGCCCGCGTTCTGGCGAAACTGCTGTAACAGCGCGCGAATCGGCGCTCCTTCGTCGACGAAACTGTTGACGAGCCCAATCTCGACGCCGATGCGCAGCGCGCGATTCAATGCGTCGAACGATTTTTCGGCGGCATCGCATTGCGCGCACGCTCGCGCCAGCAGCAGCGCGACGAGCGCTTCCAGAGCACGCCAGCCCATTTTGACGAGCGTGTCGAGCTGGCGTTCGAGAATGGCAGCGGCTTTATCGGCGAGATTCTCGGCAAGCAGAACCCGTGCCTGCAGAACGCAATAACTCGCCCACGTCTCCAGCACGGACCCGCCCCGCCCTTCGCATAGCGCCGGTACGCTCGTGCTTAGTTCGTCGGCGATCTGCCTTGCTTCCGCCAACTTGCCGTCGTCGATAAGCAGTCGTACCGTTTCGGCGTCGCACGCGAGCTTCAGACGCAACCAGTGCCGGTTGATCGCCACCTGGCGGCCGTCTTCGAGCACGGCCAGCGCCGAACCCATCTCGCCGTCACGCCACAGCAGACGTGCCGCCGAAATCGTGTGCCGCACGAGCGAACCGAGCGGCGCAGTCTCCAATGCAATGTTCGTGCGGCCCGCAATCGCTCTGCGGGCCTTGTCCAGTTCGTTGCACTCATAGTAGATGCTGGCAAGGCAACTCGCCACGCCGGTCACGCCCGCGGATAAAGGACTCAACGCGGGTTCGGCGAGTTGCAGCGTGGCTTCGAACGTGCGTTTCGCCTCGGGCAACTCGCCATGGATCAGCGCGGCGAGACCGTACATCGCGTCGCGCAGCAAGACCGAGTAATGCCGCGCGGGCCCCGTCGTTTCCACGCGGTTCTTCATGCGCTCCCGGATGAGAGCGATCTGATCGAATCTGCCGCGATACAGAAGCCCGAAGAATTGCGCCGACTGCGCATAACGCGAGATCCACGGCGCCACCTCTACGCCCGACGCCCCGACCGTGCTTCCGAGTTCCAGCGCGCGTTCGCTGTCGTCCGAAATACCGGCAGTCAGTGCGCCGACCGCGTTGATTTCTTCCAGTACGACTGCGTCGATCACGCGGCCCTCTTCGCGACGCATGCGATCGAATTCGTCGATGACTGCGCCAATCTCCTTCGACGCCCGCGTCGTCTGCAGCGAAAACGCGAGCCCCCATACTTTGGCGAGACGCAAACTCAAGCGTCCCAGCACCACATCGGGCGGCAATCTGTTGATCCAGCCCAGCAACGTGTACGGATCACCGCGCTCGATCATATCGCTCGCACAGTTCTCGACCCATTGAGCCGCGAGATCGAGATCGCCGGCGGCAAGAGCATGCCGGACCGCTTCGGGCCACAAGCGCTCGCGTGCAAACCATTGGCATGCGCGAAGATGCAGCACGGGCACCTCCTGCGGCATCTGGCGCATGAGACGCTGCCGCAGCGCATCGGACAGCAGTGCGTGATAGCGATACCAGTCCCGCTTTTCGTCGAGTGGTCGAATGAATACGTTGTGCCGTTCGAGCCAGTCGAGCTTCTCTCCGCTTTCGCCGGCCTCGTCCATGATCGCATCGCACACGCCAGGCCCGAGCCGTTCGAGAATCGACGTGCAGAGCAGAAACTTCAGCATCGGCGGCGGCAAATGCGCGAGCACCGTATCGTTCAGATAGCGGTCGATTCCCGAACTCGGCCCCGCGAGATTGCGCGCAAGCTTGGTCGCATCGCCCACCTGACTCAAGGCGAGCGAAGCAAGCTGCAAACCCGCGACCCATCCTTCGGTCGCCTCGTTCAGCAGTTCTACGCTGTCCCGATCGAGCGGCACGGTACCCGCGCGATGGAAGAACGCTTGTGCATCGTCGATGGAAAAGCGCAGATCGTCGGCATTGACGCGCATCAGTTTGTCCGGCGAGCGAAGCTGTGCGAGCATCAACCCGGGTTCGCCCCGCGCGCCGAGCAGGACGTGCATGTTATCGGGCGCATAGCGCAGCAGGCGCGAGACCACGTCGAGAACCGGTTTTGCGGTGAGGCGATCGACGTCGTCGAGCACGAGAAAAACGTTCCGGCCGCACGCGGCGATTCCATTCAACAGCACGGAAAGAACGGTTCTGATAGGGGTCAGCGCGTCGTTGTTCAGGAGTTGCTGCGCTTGCGACGCGATGTCTTCCGACGCACGCGAAAACGCCGCGACAAGATACGCGCCGAACTGCTGCGGGTCGTCGTCCTCTCCGTCGACGCTAAGCCACGCAACCGGATGCTTGCTGCCCGACAGCGCCTCGCTCCAGCCCGCCAGCAGCGTCGTCTTGCCGAAACCGGCAGGCGCGGTCACGACAACGATGCTGTTCGGCCGGCGCGTATCGATCCGGCCGAGCAAGGCGAGCCGTTGCACGCAGCCGGGCGGCAGGCGTGGCGCCATCATCTTGGTCTGGATCAGCGACACGCTCCACTCGCGACCGGTACTGCCCGAAGATGCTTCCATGATCGTTCCTCTCCCTGAATTGCCGCTTGCAGGAGGTTGCCATTATCTCAACGAGATATTTTGATGTATATGTTGAACCTATCCGATGTTCAACGCGGATTGCCATGACTCTGTTCGCTACGAACAGGCACGTTTGCTCAGGTTCGCCAACTATTCGAATGGCCGCTGACATTGGTCGTGCGGTACTGCACGTGCAATATCCATGCACGGAATGACGACGCTTCCGCACACACGCCAATGACGTCGGAACCTGAACGAAACGGGGAAATTGGAGCAAGGGAATCACGTATGAGCAACCGATTTCTCGACAGCCCGGATCGCGACTAAAGACCTTCTGCTACTCGCCACTTTTCATCGAGCACCGGCATTCGTGGCTCATAGGTATTGCACCGGATTGAATTGCCTCTCATCGAGCGTATTTCGAATACAGCGGCGTATTGCTTTGGCATGCACATGAACTCAAAGTCTGGGATAAGAGCCGCGAATGCGGACGGTTGCCCTTGGGACGCAACGTCCGCCTTCGCAAATACTGAAACAGGAGAAAGTCGGGAGTCCCGCAGAGAATCATCGGCCGGCAGCCGTGCGTCCAGAGTTCGCGCAAACGTCACCATCACGTTCGGCAAACATCGCGGATCGCGCGGCTACCTGTGCTTCGCTCATGCGTTCGCCGCACACGCCGTTGCTTCCGGTGCCGGGGCAGGCGCGTCGGCTGCCTCAACCGTGTCGGTCACCGCCACCTCGTCGAGCCGGTATCCGTGCGTATAGACGGTACTCAAACGCACACCGTTGCGGGGATGCAGGGCCAGCTTGCGGCGCAGCCGGTAGATATGGGTATCGACCGTTCGGGACGTGGCCTCCAGTTCACGTCCCCATGCGAGTTTCACCAGCAGGTCTCTCGATACCGCTCGTCCGGCATTGGCGAAGATAAATGACGCAACGTCGAATTCCTTCGCGGTCAGTTCTATCGCATTGCCATGCAGCGTGACGCTGCGGCGGGCCGGATCGAAAACATAGGGCCCGACCGAGATCACACTTTCAGTCTTTTCATTGGGGTTCGTGCGGCGCAGCAATGCACCGACTCGTGCAACAAGTTCGATCGCGCGGAACGGCTTGACGATGTACTCGTCGGCTCCGGCATCGAGCGCACGCAAGATGTCGACTTCAAGAACCCTGCTTGTGAGGAACAGGACCGCCGGCTCCCGCCCCAGATTGTCGCGTATCCAGTGCAGTACCTCGAACCCGGCTACACCGGCCAATTGCCAGTCGAGCACCACGAGATCGACTTCATGGGTCATGAGATAACGTATGGCACTCTCGCCTGAGTTGGCTTTGCTTATTGTGTGCCTCGACTGCTGCATGGTCTTTTCGACAGCCACGGCTTGCGCAGGATCATCTTCCACCAACAGGATATTCATATATCACCTCGCTCTTTCGGGCCAACCGGACAGCAAATCCGGCACCACGGAAAACGGAACGAATGGACGACACGAACCGGACCGCAATGCCGCGAATTGCGAGGTCAGACTGGCGCGAAACCCTCATCCTGAACGATTGTGTGGCGCATGGAAGGATTGATGCCCCCAACAGGCGCCGTCGTTCGCCTCGTTTTGTGAACTGCGGGAAATCAAGATAGACTGTGCCAGGCGGCAACATAGCCCCCCATTCGGGGGGGCGAGAGGTGTATTCGATGGGGTGGCTGCAATCATATGCAAACGGCATAGCGCGTGTGCACGATGATCGAGCCTGTCCCCATCGATTCATCCATGAATGATAGGGAGCATCGCAACGCAATACGTCAACAAACGTGAACGGAAGGGATCGCGGTAAAGACGGTGAAGTATTCGCGACAGCCGAGTCAGCAATGACCGGCTACGGAAATACCAGGATGAGAATCAGATGAAGGAAGCCCCACACGAACAGCAATGACAGCGGAATCGCGCCGAGTGCCAGCAACATGAGCCAGCGCTTGCGATAAGGTGGTTGGTTGTCCACATCATCGGACCGGCGCGTAAGTGCCTTTGCATCGAGCAGCCCGCGCTGGATGGTCACTTCTCGTCGCATGGATGAACGTCCCCGTGAAAACATCTGGATTGATTGGCGCCTGGCACGCACTCCGTGCCAGGCGGCGAACGCAGGCACTCTATCCGCGAGATGCGAAATAGTCTGTCAAGCTTTGTCAATCCATGAAGCGGGGATCAGAAAACCACGATTCGCGACAGGCATCATTCGCTGCGTCTGCCTGGAGGCGCGAGGCGCGATAACACCGCAGAGTGCAAAGAAGCACGTTCGGCGAGAACGCCGATAAGTACCACCCCGGTTCAACAGAACATCACTGCCCGTTGGCGTGCGCCCTGAGAAACGCCACATAGCCGTTCTGGGTCTTCAGGATCTTATCGGCGCATTCGTCATAGTCAGAGCCTTTCTCGCTATCCTGACCATACATGTCCCGGCACTGAGCGAAGAGCGAGAGCGTCGCGCCGCCGCTGCTCTTTGCGGCGCGAGTCGCCGAGAAGGCGACCTTGCCCGAATCGTCCGGCACGTCGGTATCGATTGCGATTGCATCGGCACGCGTGATGTGGGTATCGGAATGCTGCTCGATATAGCGCTTCGTCAGCGCCCATGCAACATCGCAATTGTCCGGCGAGCAATCGACAACCGCGTTGCGTTGCGCCGCGGCGAGGTTCGGTTCGCTATGAAGGATGTCCTGCTGGGCGCGCTTGACCTGCTTTTCTTCCGACGAGCAGGCAGCGAGGGCAAACGCAACGAGTGCAAGGGCGGCGATCTTTTTCACGATTCAATTTCCTGGCCATATTCGTGCGCGATTATAGCCGTGCGGAGAAGAGGCTCGCAGATTCGGCGGCATACCGTCCCTTTAACGACGACTACGTACGCGCCACCAGCAACTCCTCCGCATTCTCGGGCGGCCGCAGCCCATCCGTCCTGCCCGCGAAATAACGCTGCGTCAGATCAACCGCCGACACATGCCGCGCCTCGCCAAATCCGGCTTCGAGCGCCATCGCCTGGATCTGTTGCGGTGTGAAGAAGCTGATGAAAGGCGTACCACTTGCGCGCGCCCCCTTCTCCGCCATGTCGAGTCCGGGGCGTACGTCGGGACTCGCCATCTCGAGCGGCAGCAGAAACGTCATCGCAAACGTCGACCCACGCGCGAGCGCCGCCACTTCGCGCAGCGTGGCCGCATTCGCCTCCTTCGTCAGATACATGCTGACGCCGGTCGAGACGACGACAGCCGGCTTGCTCTCGTCGAACCCCGCGGCAACGAGCCGTTGCCGCCAGCTCTCGCCCGCTTCGAAATCGACGGAAACGAAACGCAGCCAGTCGGGCACGCCGAAACCCAGTTCGATCAGACGCTGCCGCTTCCACGCTTGCGGTCCGGGCGGATCGACCTCGAACACCGTAAGCCGCGACGCCACCTCCGGCCTGCGCTGGGCAAAGCTATCGAGACCGGCACCGAGAATCACATACTGACCGACGCCGAGCCCTATCTGCTCGATGACCAGATCTTCGATAAAACGCGCGCGCGCGACGATCGACGCACGAAACGGCCGCGTGAATTGCGGGTCCATGTCCCCGCGATTACGCCAGCTTGCATCCGGTGCCAGCAGTTGCAGGCCGACCTCGTCTTCGAGCACGTGCGGCACCGCGTCGACATGCACATGCAATGCGCGCCACAGCGCGACACGCGCGGCCGTGCTATCGGGCGCGACTTCCTGTTGATCGTTCATGACTCTCCTGATCCTTGCTTGAGAAATCGGCAATCGCATCCCTCGCTTGCCGGTGAAGCCAATGGAATTGCTCTTTCGTGGAGCATCGCATAACCACGCTTCGCAAGCATTCCCTCACAAACTACCTCAAACTGCCTCAATGAAAGAACGGCAACGCGAGAAACAGCTTGATGACGATGGCATTGACGATGTCCATGAAAAACGCGCCCGTCATCGGGACGACGAGGAACGCGATATGAGAATGGCCGAACCGGTTCGTGATGGCCTGCATGTTCGCGATGGCGGTCGGCGTCGCGCCGAGCCCGAGTCCGCAATGCGCCGCGCTCAGCACGACCGCGTCATAGCTGCGGCCCATCAGCGGGAACGTCACGAATACCGCATAGAGAGCCATAAGCAGCGTCTGTGCCGCGAGAATCGTGATGACCGGCACCGCGAGCGCGGCCAGCTCCCACAGGTCGAGCCGCATCAACGCCATCGCGAGAAAGAGCGCAAGGCTCACATTGCCGACGAGCGCGACCGCATGCTGGTCGAGCCGCACGCGCACGAGCGAAAGCACGTTGTTGAGGATCACGCCGACAAACAGCACGCACACAAAGGTCGGCAATTCGAATACGGTTCCCGCGAGGCAGTCGCCCAACGCTTCGCCGCCCGCGAGGCAGAGGGAAATCAGCGTGAGAGTCGTGATGAGCGCCGCGGGCGTGGTCGGCTGCTCGGCTTTCGGCGCTTCGAAAACCAGTGTGTCGTCATCGTGATTCTCGATGTGCCGCATATCGGCACCACCGATCTTGCGCATCAGCAGACGCGCGATCGGACCTCCGAGCACACCGCCCATCACGAGCCCGAACGTCGCGCAGCCGATGGCGATTTCGGTCGCCGACTGTAGCCCATGATGTTCGCTGAAGACCTGACTCCACGCCGCGCCCGTACCGTGGCCGCCCGACATCGTGACCGAGCCGCCGAGAATGCCGTACAGCGGATCGACGCCGAGCGCGAACGCCAGCAGAATCCCGATGACGTTCTGCAGGATCAACAGCCCGCTCACGAGCGCGAGAAAGCGGATCAGTACCGGACCGCCCGCCTTGAGGTTCGAGATGTGCGCATTGAGGCCGATCGTCGAAAAGAACGCGAGCATGAGCGGCGCCTGCAACGTGGAGTCGAACCGGACCTCGACGTGCGTCGCGACGCGGATCAACAGCACGCATACGGCAACGACGAGCCCGCCCGCCACCGGCGCCGGAATCGAATAGGTACGCAGCACGCCGATCCACTGAATGAGCTTTTCTCCGAGCAGCAGCACGAGCGACGTCGCGACCAGCGTTGCGTATACGCCGATAGTCATGAGTAGCCTCCCGGCCGGAGCGCGATCAACTGCCATCTTAGTCAATCCGTCCGCGCAAAGTATGATTTTCCCTGGCCCGATGCCATCCGCACATGACATCGCGTCACTGCCGGGCGTCGAAGTCTGCTACGCTGCGCCCTTCACCACCCTTGCTCTCAATCGATGGAAACCCCTTTCAACGATCGCGGCGTGTCCGTGACGCGCAATGCGCTCTCGTCAGCCGGCCAGGTCTTTCCGCTGCGCGACATCGTCGGCGTGCAGGTCGTCACCGTACGCAAGAACAGGGTCGTGCCGCTCGCGATCTCGATCGTCGGCGTGATCGGCGCGATTGCCGGCGCCATCCTGCACTCGGCGGCGGGCCTCGTGTGCGGGATCATGCTCGCGGTGGTCGGCTGGCTCACCTGGGCGACCCAGGACGTCACGCATCGGCTCATCGTGCAAACGGCCAATGGCGAGCGCGAGGCACTGATGAGCACCGACCGCGAATTCGTCGAGCGCGTGAATGTGGCCGTGCAACAGGCAAAATCGACGGCCGCGAGCGCGGCACAGGCGTAAAGCCGGGTCTGCCTGCGTTGACATGAGCGTAACGTCAGTGGTCAATGCGCGACCGGCAGTAAGAAAAGCCGTGCGCGGCTCCCCGAGCCGGCACGGCTTTTCATTCGCTTGGCGAACCCGAGATTGAACGTGCCGATTGAACACGCTCATCGAACACGTTTAGCGAACCCTCACCCCGAACCCGACGGCTACGGCACCACGCCGCCGCTCACTCGATATCGAGCGGATTCACGCGCCAGATATTGCGTGCGTATTCGCCAATCGTGCGGTCCGACGAGAACTGCCCCATTCCCGCGATGTTCTCGATCGCGCTTTCGGTCCATGCGCGCCGGTCGAGAAAACGCGCATCCACTTCGTCCTGCGCCTTCGCGAACGCGGCGAAATCGGCCAGCACCATGTAGTGATCGCCCCAATCGACGAGCGTGTGGAAAATCTCGGAGAAGCGCAACGGATCGTCCGGCGAGAAGAAGCCCGAACGAATCTGATCGAGCGCGATGCGCAGTTCTTCGTTCTCCTCGTAAATCTGCCGGGGGCGGTAGCCGCTTGCGCGCAGATGGTCCACCTCGTCCGCGGTATGGCCGAAGATGAAGATGTTCTCGCGGCCCACCGCGTCGCAGATCTCGATGTTCGCGCCGTCCATCGTGCCGATCGTCAGCGCGCCGTTGAGCGCGAGCTTCATGTTGCCGGTGCCCGACGCCTCGGTGCCGGCCGTCGAAATCTGCTCCGACAGATCGGCCGCCGGAATAATCAGCTCGGCCACGCTCACGCCGTAGTTCGGCACGAACACGACCTTCAGCCGATCGCCGATCAGCGGATCGTGATTGACCTTCTGGCTCACGTCGCCGATCAGCTTGATGATCGTCTTCGCCATCCGGTAGGCGGACGCGGCCTTGCCCGCGAACAGCACGACGCGCGGCACCCAGTCGCGTTCGGGATTCTCGCGAATCCGGTTGTAGCGCACGATCACGTGCAGCACGTTCAGCAACTGCCGTTTGTATTCGTGAATGCGCTTGACCTGCAGATCGAACAGCGCATCGGGATCGAACGCCAGCTTCGTGTGATGCGCGAGCCGCTGCACGAGCCGCAATTTGTTCTGCCGCTTCGCCTCGCGGAAAGCCTCGATGAATTCCTCGTCCTTGCGCAGATTGCGCAGCTGTTCGAGTTCGAACAGATTGCTGCGCCAGTGCGTGCCGATGCGCGCGTCGATCAGCGAGGCCATCGACGGGCTCGCCTGCGCGAGCCAGCGGCGCGGCGTGATGCCGTTGGTCACGTTCGTGAAGCGGTCCGGATAGACGCGCGCGAAATCGGCAAAGATATTGCGCGTCATCAGTTGCGAATGCAGCTTCGAGACGCCGTTCACCTTGTGACTCGCGACGATCGCCAGATATGCCATGCGCACGCGCCGCTGCCCGTATTCGTCGACGAGCGAAATGCGGCGAATCATGTCGCCATCGTGGCCCGACTGCTCGCTGACGTGCTTCAAGAACTGCGCGTTGATCTCGAAGATGATTTCGAGGTGCCGCGGCAATAGCCGCGCCAACATTTCGACATCCCAGGTTTCGAGCGCCTCGGGCATCAGCGTGTGATTCGTGTACGAGAAGATTCGCGTGACGTGTTGCCACGCCTTGTCCCACGGCAGATGATGCACGTCGACGAGCAGACGCATCAGCTCGGGAATCGCCAGCACCGGGTGCGTGTCGTTCAGATGCACCGCGACTTTCTCGGAGAAGCGCCCGAACGTGCTGTGGGTGCGCTGATAGCGGCGGATCAGGTCCTGCATCGTCGCCGAGACGAAAAAGTACTCCTGGCGCAGCCGCAATTCGCGGCCAGCCTGCGTCGAGTCGTCCGGATAGAGCAGCCGCGAAACGTTCTCCGACATGTTCTTCGTGTCGACCGCGTTGCGATAGTCGCCGCGATTGAACGCATCGAGGTCCAGTTCCTCGGTCGCGCGCGCGGACCACAGTCGCAGCGTGTTGGTCGCGTCGGTCGCGTAGCCGGGAATCACGGTGTCGTAGGCGGTCGCGTTCACATGCTCGGTGTCGATCCACTCGACCCGGTCGCCGTGCTGCACGGTACGGCCGCCGAAATGCACCATGTACTTGATCTCGGGACGCGGAAATTCCCACGGGTTGCCGGCGCGCAGCCAGTAATCGGGCGCCTCGACCTGCTCGCCGTTGACGATCTGCTGGCGGAACATGCCGTACTCGTAGCGAATGCCGTAGCCGAAACCCGGAATGCCGAGCGTCGCCATCGAATCGAGAAAACACGCGGCCAGCCGGCCGAGACCGCCGTTGCCGAGCGCCGCATCGGGTTCGATCCCGGTCAGCATCTCCATGTCGACGCCGAGGCTCGCGAGCGCCTCCTTCATCGGGTCGTGAATGCCGAGCGCGAGCAGCGCGTTGGTAAAGGTTCTACCGATCAGAAACTCCATCGACAGGTAGTAGACCCGCTTCACGTCCTGCTCGTATTGCAGGCGCGTGGTTTTCATCCAGCGCGCGACGAGCCGGTCGCGCACGGCCAGTGCGGCTGCATGCAGCCAGTCATGGGGGTGCGCGGTGACGGCATCCTTGCCGACGCCGTACATCATGCGATTGGAAATTGAGCGCCGTAGCGCGTCGACGGTACTGTTGAGCTGGTCGAATTCCAGATCGACGGCTGTCATCGAAGCCTCCGGGAAAGTCGACATGGCATACGCGAACCGCACGGTCGACGGACGGGAGGCGCGTGCCTGTCAGGCGGATTAAGAAAACAGAGTAGGACATTTTACGGCTCGCGCACACCGGCTCGCGCGAGCGGGCTCTGTCGCACATGCCGTGCCTGGCGCGCGCGGCGAAAGCCCCAAGTCTTCCCGAGCCATCCGCTTCGATTATTTTTTCGGTACGTGACCGGAGCGTGACGCCTCGATGCATCGGCGTAAATGCATGTCGGCGTGAATGGATGCGAACCGGCGGAATCGGCAGATCGGCTCGATGCATGGTCGAATCGGCGGGTTTGCATGCGAAACGGATGGATCGCGAGATACAACTGGACTAAGCCAACGCGAAGGTATCGTCAACGTGAAGATACCGCGGCAGATTGACCGTTAGTTGCGTTAAAAATAAAGACGATGGATGACCCTCAGCCAATCGTCACTCCTCTTCCCCTTTCTTCCTGCCCGCGTCCCTGCACGATTTCCACGTCTCTGCAACAATCGCGACATTGCGCCGCGCCAACCGCCTCGCCACAGCGGCGAACCGGACCGCGCGCGCCTCATTCCCACGCAACCCCGCCGCCCGTGCCGCGTCGTCCGACCGGCCGCCGCATCGGCATGCATAACCCGACGAGCCGCGCCTTGTCCGATAAGCTCAGCAACCCCATCAGCGCCGCCGCGCCCACCTTTCCGGCGGACGGCCCGATGTCCGCCGCCAACCGCCGCGCGATGGCCGCGATCATGCTCGCCGTCGCGCTCGCCACGATCGACACCGCCATCGCCAACACCGCCTTGCCCGCGATCGCCGCCGATCTGCACGCGGCGCCCGCGGCATCGGTATGGATCATCAACGCCTATCAGCTCGCGATGGTCGCGACGCTGCTGCCGCTCGCCGCGCTCGGCGACATCGTCGGACACCGGCGCATTTATATCAGCGGCATTGCGCTGTTCACGCTCAGTTCGCTCGGCTGCGCGATGGCGCCGACCCTGCCGCTGCTCGCCGCCGCGCGCATCGTGCAGGGCCTCGGCGCGAGCGCGATCATGAGCGTGAACACCGCGCTGATCCGCTATCTGTACCCGCCGCACCGGCTCGGGCGCGGCCTCGGCACCAATGCGCTGATCGTCGGCGTGTCGTTCGCGGTCGGGCCGACGGTGGCCTCGCTGATCCTCTCCGTGGCGACGTGGCCGTGGCTGTTCGCGGTCAACGTGCCGCTCGGCGTGCTCGCGCTGAGCTTTGCACTACCGGCGCTGCCGCATACCGCGCAGGGCCGACATCAGCTCGATCCGGTCGCGGCGCTGCTCAACGTCGTCACGTTCGCCGCGCTGATCTTCGCGCTCGGCGAGGCGGCGCAGCGCGCCTCGCTGCAGATCGTGCTCAGTGCGGCGGCGCTCGCCGTCGTGTTCGGGCTGCTGCTGATTCGCCGCGAAGCGGGTCATCCCGCGCCGATGCTGCCCGTCGATCTGTTCAGACGGCCGGTGTTCGCGCTGTCGGCGGTCACGGCGGTGTGCTCGTTCGCGGCGCAAGGGCTCGCGTTCGTGTCGCTGCCGTTCTATTTCGAAGACGTGCTGCTGCGCAGCCAGGTCGAAACCGGCTTTCTGATGACGCCATGGCCCGTGGTGGTCGCGCTGGCCGCGCCGCTCGCGGGCGGCCTGTCGGACCACTATCCGCCGGGGCTGCTCGGCGCGATCGGGCTTGCGGTGCTGTCGGCGGGAATGGCCTCGCTCGCGCTCCTGCCCGCGCATCCGCACATACTCGACATCGGCATTCGTATGGCGATTTGCGGCGCGGGCTTCGGCTTTTTCCAGTCGCCGAACCTGAAGGCGCTGATGGCAAGCGCGCCGCCGGAGCGCAGCGGCGGCGCGAGCGGCATCGTCGCGACGGCGCGGCTGCTCGGGCAGGCCACCGGTGCGGCATTGGTCGCGCTGTGTTTCGGAATTTCGGGACGGCAGCACGGGCCGACGCTCGCGCTCGCCACCGGCGCGTTCTTTGCCGGCGCGGCGAGTCTCGCAAGCGGCTTGCGGCTGCTTGCGCCGTCGCATCGCGCGGGCACGCAGGCGCCGGCGGCGGCGAAAGCGAAGTAAGGCCGTGGGCGGCGCGGGCTTGAAGCCGCGCGCCGATCAGCGCGCCGCGAAATACCCCTTCACCGCAGCGATAAACGTATCGATATCGGCGCGCGACACATCCCTGTGCGTGACGAAGCGCGACGAGTACAGCATCTGCGTGAGGATGCCGCGCGCCTTGAGCCACGCTTCGAGCGGCGCGCAATGCGCTTGCGGGAACTGCGCGAACACCATGTTCGTCGCGACCGACTGCAGCGTTACCTGTTCGATCGCTTCCAGCCCTGCGGCCAGATGCGCGGCGTTGGCGTGGTCGTCGGCGAGACGCTCGACGTTGTGTTCGAGCGCGTACAGGCAGGCCGCCGCGAGCACGCCCGACTGGCGCATGCCGCCGCCGAGCACCTTGCGCCAGCGGTGCGCGAGATCGATCAGCGCGCGGCTGCCGACCAGCACCGAGCCGACCGGCGCACCGAGCCCCTTCGAAAAGCAGATCGACACGGAATCGAACGGCTCGCACAGCGCCGCGAGCGGCTTGCCCGACGCGACCGCCGCGTTGCATACGCGCGCGCCGTCGAGGTGCGTCGACAGACCGTGCCGGCGCGCGAGCTGCGTCGCCTCGGTCACGTAGCCGGCCGGCAGCACCTTGCCGCCGATCGTGTTCTCCAGCACGAGCAGGCGCGTGCGCGCGAAGTGATCGTCGATCGGCTTGATCGCGGCGGCGATCCGCTCGAGCGGGATCGAGCCGTCGGCGGCATTGTCGAGCGGCTGCGGCTGGATGCTGCCGAGCACCGCCGCGCCGCCGCCTTCGTATTGGTAGGTGTGCGCCTGCTGGCCAACAAGGTATTCGTCGCCGCGGCCGCAGTGCGCCATCAACGCGGCGAGGTTGCTTTGCGTGCCGCTCGGGAAGAACAGGCCCGCTTCCTTGCCAGCGCGCTCGGCAAGCGTCGCTTGTAGACGCAGCACGGTGGGGTCGTCACCCCAGACGTCGTCGCCGACTTCGGCCGCCGACATCGCCGCGAGCATCGGCGGAGTCGGACGGGTGACGGTATCGCTGCGCAAATCGATCATGGTGTGTCCCTGTGCGTCCATTGAATGCGGCCTACGGTGCCGCCCTACTTCGGCAACCACGCGAGCGGATCGACCGGCTGGCCGTTCTGGCGCACCTCGAACTGGATCGACGCGACGCCGCGGCTATCGACGCCGACCTGGCCGATCGTCTGCCCTTGCGCGACCGCGTCGCCTTCCTTGACGAACAGCTGGCTGTTCTGGCCGTACGCGGTAATCAACGAATCGTCGTGCTTGATGATGATGAGCGGGCCATACGCCTCGATGCCGGTGCCGGCGTAGACCACCCGGCCGGTCGCGGCGGCCTTGACCGGATCGCCGGGACGCCCGCCGATCACGATGCCGTTGGACTTGCCCGCCGAGAACGTCTTGAGAATCGGCCCGCGCAACGGCCATTGCAGCACGCCCTGCTGCGGCGCGGCCGACATGCCCGGCGCGGTGGGCAGCGCGCCCGGCGCCGCCGGCATCACGGCAACAGGCGGCGTCACCACGCTGCCGGACGCCATCGGCGGAGACACGCGCAGCACCTGCCCCGGCACGACCTGCGCATTGACCACGAGACCGTTCCACGCCGCGACATCCTGTAGCCTGTGGCCATAGGCCGAGGCGATGCCGGCGAGCGTGTCGCCCGGGTTGACGCGATAGAAGCCGGCGGGCACCGGGACCGTGGAGAGGCTCGTCGCATTGGGCGGCGTGCTGCTGTAGAACGGCGTGCTGTCCCACGGCATCGTCGTACAGCCCGCGACCATCGCGCCAAGCGCCGCCGCCGTCAGCAGACGAACCCCCGTCAGTTGCCATTGTCCTGTCATGTGATTTTCCTCGACTTGTTCTCAATCGGATTCAATCGACGCCCGAGCATGTGCCGTGCCGCCGCCGTTCGCGGTCCGCCATGTTCCGCCATGTTCCGCCATGTTCCGCCGTTGCCGGCGCGCCGATGCGCGCCACGGTGACGCGCCGCGGTAAAGCTCCCGCTACGGATCGGATGCTCTTCAGCGTCGACGAGCAGTTGGAAAGCGCGAAAAAACCGCGGCTCGTGGACCTGAGCCTCTGGCGACAACGCTCGCGCGGCTGGCCCTATTATAGGTCTGATGGCCCGCGAGCCTTCTTCAGCAAGGCACGCCGGCCGATTCGTCCGATTGGCGAGACCGCCAGGGCGTCGCCTATACTCAGTCAAGCCGCGCGCAGCACGCCTCGCGACAATGCGACAACGTCTGGTTTCTGGGAGGAATCGAGGATGAACAAAGCCACCTTTCTGGCCGTGCAACTCAACGTCGACGATATCGCGGCGTCCCCTGGCCTCGTCGAATTGCTGAACACGCATCTCGTCTTCGCCGCCGACGTGGCCGAAGCCGCCGATGCGCTCGTGCAGCTGGCAAGCATCGCGGGGCTGTCGAGCGGCATCGAGGCGAGCGTCGAGATTCCCGCGCTGGCGGTCGAACGACTGCGCGAAGCGCTCGACAATCTGAGCGGCTACGACGAATCCTGGCTTCTGGCGCTGGAACCGAGCCGCGCGCTCTTCGACGAAATCGGCCGGCGGCATCGCACGCTGCATTGATACGGATCGCATGGCGAATGTGCCGTAAACGACAAAACGCCACCCGAACCAGCCGGATGGCGTTTTTTCTTGCCCGCCGCCTTCGCACTGTTTCGCGAGACGGCGTCTGCTTCGTTACTTCTACTTCTACCGCAAACTTCTGCTGCAACCTCTACTTCAAACTTCAGTGCAACCCGTAGCGGCGCCTGGCTGGCAAATTAGTTGCCGAAGTACACCGAGTTACGGTCGACCTGGAACGGGGTCACTGCGTGTCCGGCTTGCGAGGTACCGGCAGCCGGGGCGCCGTAGCCGCTCGTGTTCGCGGTGCTGGCCACGACGGCCGTACCGTTTTGCGCCGCGACGCGCGCTTGCGCAGCCTGGATGTTCTCCGGATAGTTCGCGTAGTCGCCGACCGGGCTGTAGCCGGCCTTTTCGAGTTGCACCAGTTCAGCGCGAACCTGAGCGCGGGTCACCGGCTGGCTGGCTTGAGCAAACGAAGCAACCGGAGCAACGAGGGCGGCGGCGATAGCAACTGCGGAAATCAGGGTCTTCATGATTAACCTCCAAATGACTTGTTTGTAATGCGCTTCGGGGGTTTTCTGTTTCTCCCTCAGCGCTTGGAAGCAAGTTTAGGAGGGTCACGATCTAGGGTAAACCCTTAAAATAAGGAAACTCCATTTCGACTTTTGCAACAATCCGCACAAATTGCCGACCGAGAACCTAATGTGCCGATAGTTTTTAGTAATAATTTTGTCAGCCACCCACGCATTCAAACAAAAAAAGCCCGGCGGTGCCTTCGGTAAGGCGCACGCCGGGCCATCATTCAAACGCCCGGGGAAACGCTCAGGCCCACTGTGCGTGGAAGCTGCCCGGCTTGTCGACGCGCTCGAACGTATGCGCGCCGAAGAAATCGCGCTGCGCCTGCACGAGGTTCGCGGGCAGACGCTCGGAGCGGTAGGCGTCGAAATACGCGATTGCCGAGGCGAACACCGGCACCGGCACGCCCGCGTTGACCGCGACCACCACGACTTCGCGCAGCGCCGCCTGGTAGTGCTTCGCGATGTCGCGGAAGTACGGGTCGAGCAGCAGGTTTGCGAGCGCCTTGTCGTTCGCATAGGCGTCGGTGATTTTCTGCAGGAAGCGCGCGCGGATGATGCAGCCGGCGCGGAAAATCTTCGCGATTTCGCCGTAGTCGAGGTCCCACTTGTACTCTTCCGAGGCCGCGCGCAATTGCGCGAAGCCCTGCGCGTACGAAATCACCTTGCTGAAATAGAGCGCGCGGCGCACCGATTCGACGAACGCCTCCTTCGCGGCGTCGAGCGGCTTCGCGGCCGGCCCTTCGAGCACCTTGCTCGCGGCCACGCGCTGCGTCTTCAGCGACGACAGCACGCGTGCGAACACCGCCTCGGTGATGAGCGGCAGCGGCGCGCCGAGGTCGAGCGCATTCTGGCTGGTCCACTTGCCGGTGCCCTTCTGCGCGGCACGGTCGAGAATCACGTCGACGAGGTCCTTGCCGGTTTCGTCGTCCTTCTTGCCGAAGATCTTCGAGGTGATCTCGATCAGGTAGCTGTCGAGCTCGCCCCGGTTCCACTCAGTGTAGACCTTGCCGAGTTCCTCGTTCGACAGGCCGACCACCTGCTTCAACACCGCATAGCTCTCGGCGATCAGCTGCATGTCGCCGTATTCGATGCCGTTATGCACCATCTTCACGAAGTGGCCCGCGCCATCGGGGCCCATGTAGGCGACGCACGGCTCGCCGTCCGGCGCCTTCGCGGCGATTTCGGTGAGGATCGGCGCAACCAGGTCGTAGGCGTCGCGCTGGCCGCCCGGCATGATCGACGGGCCTTTCAGCGCGCCTTCCTCGCCGCCCGACACGCCGGTACCGATGAAGTGCAGGCCCGCCTTCGCGAGTTCCTGGTTGCGGCGGATCGTGTCGGTGAAATGCGTATTGCCGCCGTCGATCAGGATGTCGCCCTGGTCGAGCAGCGGCTTGAGTTGCGCGATGGTCGCGTCGGTCGGCTCGCCGGCCTTGACCATCAGCAGAATGCGGCGCGGCTTTTCGAGCGAGTCGACGAACTCTTCCAGCGTGAAAGCCGGCACCAGTTTGCGGTCCGGATATTCGGCGATGAGTTCGTCGGTTTTCTCGCGGCTACGGTTGTAGACCGACACCGCGTGGCCGCGGCTTTCGATGTTGAGCGCCAGATTGCGGCCCATGACCGCCAGCCCTACCACGCCGATTGCCTGTTTGCCCATGTTGAATTCTCCAGAGTCCAAAAAATGTCGTGTCGCCGCGCAGCAGGAACACCGGGGGCGGCGTCGAGGGTGAAAGGATAAAAGAAATGCGCGCCGGCCGCTTGGCGGCAGGCACCGGGACGCGGGCCGCGGGCGGCGGGTTCAGGTCGCCGCGTCCGCCTTGCCACGCCCCGCCGGCTTCCTGAACACGAGGCTGAAGTTGTTCGCCGGCATCGCGATCGGTTCGTCGCACGCGAGGCCCAGCGCGGCGCCCAGGGCCACGACCGCTGCCATGTCGCGCACGCCCCATTCGAGGTTGCGGCTCTTCAGCCACTGATCGAACGCCTCGTTGCTCGGCGCCGTATGCGCGCCGCCGCGTTTGTACGGACCGTACAGATACAGCACGCCGCCCTCGGCGAGGCGGCGGCTCGCGCCCACGAATAGCGCCTGCGTCGCGCTCCACGGCGCGATGTGAATCATGTTGATGCAAACCACCGCGTCGAGCGTCTCGACGCCCCAGTCCGGCCGATGGACGTCGAGCGCGAGCGGCGCGCGCAGGTTCGGCAGCCCGGCATGTGCGCTCCATGAGGCAATCGACGCGCGCGCTTCGGGGTCGGCATCGCTCGGCTGCCAGTCGAGTCCGGGCAGCGCGCCGGCGAAGAGAACCGCATGCTCGCCGGTGCCGCTCGCGATTTCGAGCACGCGGCCGGTGGCCGGCAGCGCCTCGCGCAGCACGGCGAGGATCGGTGCGCCGTTGCGTTCGGCGGATGGCGAGTGTTGCCGGGCGTCTGTCATGGTGAGGCGTGCGAGAGGTTCGTTCGGGTTAAGGCTTCGGGCTTCGGGCTTCGTATCAAGTATCAATACAGCGTCGCGCGCACGCGGGCCGGCAGGTCGCGGTCGTAAGCGGCGGCGTCGAACTGCTCGCCGTCGTTCGCGGCGATGATGCGCCGCAGGATCTCGCCCGCGCTCGGCAGTTGCGCGCGTTCGAGGTGCCGCGCCGGATCCCACAGGTTCGAGCGCGCCATCGCCTTCGAGCAATGGAAGTACACGGCGTCGACGTCGATCAGTAGCACGGTGCGCGGCCGTTTACCGTCGACAGCGAAACTGTCCAGCCAAGCCGCGTCGGCCGAAATCCGCCCGCGGCCATTCACGCGCAGGCTCTCGCCGATGCCCGGAACGACGAACAGCAGCGCGAGCCGCGGGTCCGCGATGATATTGCGCAAACTGTCGAGCCGATTGTTGCCGGGCCGGTCGGGCAACGCGAGCGTGCGCTCGTCGACGATCCGCACGAAGCCCGGCGCGTCGCCGCGCGGCGAGCAGTCGAGGCCGTCGGGGCCGCTCGTCGCCAGCACGGCGAACGGCGCGGCCTCGATGAACGCGCGATAGTCTTCGTTGACGTGCGCGATTTCTTTGCGCAGCGCGCGCTCGCCCGGCTGGCCGTAGAGCGCTTCGAGTTGGTCGATCGTCGTCAGCATGGACATTCCTGAAAAGTGCGAGAGTGGTTCGGCGCACGGACCCGGATGCGTCACGCGCTCGCCAGCCGCGCGGCGAGCGCGGCGAGCGTGTCGCCGCACGGCGCGGCTACCTTCAGCGACAGCAGCGCATCGGCACGCGTGCGGCCCAGGTTGATCGCCGCGATCGGCTTGCCCTGGCGCTGCGCCCACACGCAGAAGCGATAGCCGGAGTAGACCATCAGCGACGAACCGGCGACGAGCACCGCGTCGGCCGCATCGAGCGCATGCGAGGCTGCTTCGACGCGCGTCTTCGGCACGTTCTCGCCGAAAAACACCACCGATGGCTTCAGCATGCCACCGCAGTTCGAACAGGCCGGCACGCGAAAGCCGCCGAGATCGTGCCACTCCAGGTGAGCATCGCCATCGGCGGCGGCTTCGGCGGTCACGTCGAGCAGCGCGGGGTTGTCCGCTTCGAGCGTTTGCTGGATCGAGGCGCGCGCGTGCTGCATGCCGCAGTCGAGACAGGTCACGCCGTCGATGCCCCCATGCAGCTCGATCACGTCGCGGCTGCCCGCGCGCTGATGCAAACCATCGACGTTCTGCGTCACGAGCGTCGGCACGTGCCCCGCGGCTTCGAGCCGCGCGAGCGCGACGTGCGCGGCATTCGGCTGCGCCCGCGCGACGAGCGGCCAGCCGACCATGCTGCGCGCCCAGTAGCGCTGACGCATCGCGAGCGTGCCGAGAAATTCCTGCAGCGTGATCGGCGGCGAACGTTTCCATGCGCCGTTGTCGTCGCGATAGCCGGGGATGCCGGAATCGGTGCTGATGCCCGCGCCGGTCAGCACGAAAAGGCGCGGATGGCGCTGCACGAAACGATGCAGATCGTCGAGCGTGTGCGAGTCGGTCTGCTGGTCGGGCGGCGTGAGCTGAAGTTCGGTCATGACGGAGACAGTGGAAGATCGTGCGTGCTTCAGCGGCGCGGGCGCGGTTTGCTGCGCGGGGTTGTCGAGCGTGAGGGCCCGGCTTGCCGTTCGGCTTGTGATTCGGCTTGCGGCACGCTTTGCGGATTCGGTCGCGGCTCGCGCTCCGGCTTTTTTTGCGGCTTCTTTCGCGCTTCCTTTAGCGGCTCCTCACGCGCTTCTGTTCGCACTTCCTTTCGTGCAGCCAGCCGCGCGTCCTGCCTGTCCGCCTGGCGCTCGCGCCACACCGACAACGCGATCTCATAGCGTTCGAGCGCCTCGTCGTACAGATCGAACACACACTGCGTGCAGCCGCTATGGCAACAGTCTTCGAGATCGGGTTGCGCGGGCGGCTGCGGCGGCGGATCGTCGTCGCGTGAGGTGGCTCGGGGCACGGCGCGTGGCTTTCGCGTGATGACGGAAAGCGCTCAGTATAAGTTGATCGCGCGCGCCGCGCTCCTGTGCGCGGCGCGGCTTCGTCCGGTTCCGCGCCGCCTGTCCGCGCTCATCTGCCACCTATCCGCCACCTATCCGCCGCTGATACCCTCACCCTCGCCCGACGAACGGCATCTTGCTCGCCATGATCGTCATGAACTGCACGTTCGCCGAGAGCGGCAGGCTCGCCATATGCAGCACCGCATCGGCGACGTGCTGCACGTCCATCAGCGGCTCGATCGCGATTTCGCCGTTCGCCTGCGGCACGCCGCGCGCCATCCGCGCGGCCATGTCGGTACCCGCGTTGCCGATGTCGATCTGGCCGCACACGATGTCGTACTTGCGGCCGTCGAGCGAGACGGCTTTGGTCAGGCCGGTGATAGCGTGCTTCGTCGCGGTATAGCCGATGCTGTTCGGCCGCGGCGCATGCGCCGAGATCGAACCGTTGTTGATGATGCGGCCGCCGCGCGGGTTTTGCGTCTTCATCAGGCCGAATGCCGCGCGCGTGCAGAGGAACACGCCGGTCAGATTGGTATCGACGATCGAGCGCCATTCGCTGATCTCGAGTTCGTCGATATCGACCGGCGAGCCGTTGCGGCCCGCGTTGTTGAACAGCACGTCGAGCCGGCCGAAGCGCGCACGCAGCGTGTCGAACAGCTGCGCGACGCTGTCGGCATCGGTCACGTCGCACGGCACCGCGAGCGCCTCGCCGCGCAGCGACTGCGCTTCCTGCGCGACTGCGTCGAGCGCAGCCTGACGGCGCCCCGCCAGCACGACGTTGTAGCCGTGCTCGAGCAGTCTGAGCGCGCAGGCGCGGCCGATGCCGCTGCCCGCGCCCGTCACCAGCGCCACTTTTCCGTTTTCCGTGTCCGACATCGCGCATCTCCTGTTGTGCTGGGTTGGGTGGCGGCGCATGACTTGCCGGGGCCGGTTCGCCGGACGAAGGCCGGTGTCCGCTGCGCCGCTTATCGCCCGGCACCATACAACAGCGGATCGGCGATCGCAAATGCGGCGGCTTGCCGTGGTGCGATTGCCGTCGCGCCGTGCCGGATCGAGGGTGAGGATAATAAGGATGAGCGCGATGAATCGCCCAGGGCGTGACGGCGAATTGCCGCTGCGCGCTCGCATCGGCACCGCCGCATCGCGAGCGGCGTCATCAGCCGCACCCTCGGCCGCATCACCCGCCGTATTACCCGAATCAGCACGCAAGCATGCGACTTTCAGCCCGCTTTCATCGGCCACGATTACCGCTTCACACGCATTCGGGCGCGGCCAACAATGGTATCGTTCGCGCTTGCGCGACGCGCACGATTCACAGCCTTACCGTGACGAAGGCGCACAGGAAGCATGTTTGATGAATGAATGCCCCAACCCGTCGCACGGCGCCGAGCCCGCGCCGCCGCGCCGCTGGCCGCGTACCGGCAATTCCGCGATGCTCAACGGCACGATCGCATGGCACGTCGTGGTGCTCGCCGGCTGGCTGCTCGCGCCGGCCGCGTGGCCGTGGTGGCTCGCCGCGATCTTCGTGAACCATGCGATGTTTACGATCACCGGACTCCTGCCGCGCACGGCGCTGCTCGGGCCGAACTGGACGCGCCTGCCCGCGAGCCCGCACAACCAGAACGCGATTGCCTTGACCATCGACGACGGTCCCGACCCCGTCGTCACGCCGCAGGTGCTCGATCTGCTCGACGCGTTCGGGGTCCGCGCGACGTTCTTCTGCATCGGCGCGCAAGTGGAGCGCCATCCGCGAATTGCACGCGACATCGTCGCGCGCGGCCATGCGCTCGAAAATCACTCGCAGGTTCACGTACATACGTTTTCGGTGACGCTGCCGGGCGCGCTCACGCGTGAAATCGCCGCCGCGCAGCGCACGCTCGAAAACGTGAGCGGCGCGCGGCCGATGTTCTTCCGCGCGCCCGCCGGCCTGCGCAACATCTTTCTCGAACCGGTGCTGCGCAAGCTCGACCTGCGCCTCGCCGCATGGACGCGGCGCGGCTACGACACGCGCGAGCGCAATCCGCACGTCGTCGCGCGCCGCCTGCTCGACGGTCTCGCCGCGCGCGACATCCTGCTGCTGCACGACGGCAATGCCGCGCTCACGATCGAAGGCAAACCGCTGATTCTCGCCGTGCTGCCGAGCGTGATCGAAGCGGCGCGCGAAAAGCATCTGCGTTTCGTGACGCTGCGCGAAGCGCGCGTCGGGGCGTGATGCCCCGATGCGTGATGCGATTGATGCGTCCGGTGCCATCAAGACGGCTAAAGCAACACCACCCAAGCGGCGCATGCGATAGGCGGCATAACGTGCCGCACCCGCTGCCCTTTCACGTCGAACGTTGAAGGCCAAACACCGAAGGCCCAACGCCGAACACCCGCCGCCGAACGCACCCTTCCCCCACACTACACGCGGAAATCCGCCGCCATATCCTCGTCGGTGCGTGCGTCAAGCTCGCCGCTGCGGCACGCCTTGAGAAACACGTCGTAGTCGCGCTCCACCTGGTCCGCGTAGCCGGTCGCATAACCGGTCAACGCTTCGGCAAACTGATCGCCGCGGCCGATATACGAGCTGATCTCGATCGCCTGGCCGCTCGCTTTCGCATGCGCGCGCGCCATGATCCAGCCGCACAGCCGCGCGTAGCCATCGAGCAGATCGCTGTCGAACAGTTCGATATTCGCGGACAGCTTCATGTCGCGCAACTGGCGGAAATAGAAATGCCGGCCGAGCGGCCCCGTCGCCCAGCCGAGGAAGATATCGCTCGCGGCCTGCAGCATGCGCTGCCCGTACACGACGCGCTCGCCCTCGTGTTTGACGGCCGGCGCCTTGTAGAACTGCGCGATGACCGAAGGCCGCGCTTCCTTCAATTGCAGAAACAAGGGCTTGTCCCTGTGATCGACGAGCAGCACCGCGAGGCAGCGCGTACCGACACTGCCGACGCCCACCACCTTGAACACGATGTCCTGCATCGTGAAGTGATCGAGCAGTTCGCGGCGGTCGTGCGACATCGTCTTGCGGTAATCGGCCCAGACGTGCTCGACCATTTTGTCGATGTTGCCCTTGCGGTAGGTGTCGGCGTCTTCCGCCGTGAACAGCGTATTCGCGCCGAGCACGTGAAAAAGTGCGGGCGGCGCATCGTGGACCTTCCAGCGCTCGCCGTCGAACGAGGCCATTTTTTCGAGCAGGCTCTCGTTCGTGCGGCTCGCGGCTTTTTCCATGCCGCGCCGTATCGCGCGCCGGCGCTCGGGCGTCAAGGCGGTTTCCGCCATCAGGTCGAAGGTGACGCGGTCGTACCAGAGTTCGAGCGCGCCGCACTGCGCATACTGGGCCATGCGATCGCGGTACGAACGGACCGCCGTCATCACGAGGCTTTCCGCCGTGCCGCGGCTCAGGCGCATCTGGCGCGCGGCCACCACGAAGCTCGCGGTCAGGCGTTTCAGGTCCCATTCGAAGGGACCGACCGAGACTTCGTCGAAGTCGTTCAGATCGAAGACCAGTTGCCGCTCGGGCGTCGCGAACCCGCCGAAGTTCATCAGATGGCCGTCGCCGCAGATCGGCATGCTGAGGCTCGTATCGGGCACCTTGCTCAGGTCGTGCGCCTGCAGAATCGCGCTGCCGCGAAAGAACGCGAAGGGCGACGCGGCCATGCGCCCGTAGCGCAGCGGCACGAGATTTTCGATCCGGCCGGCGCTGCTCTGCTTCAGAAGCGCGAGCGGATCGCGGTGCAACTCGCCGACCGCGCGATGGCTCGAGCGTTTCGAATGCTCGCGGGCGGCGCGCCCGCGCGCTTCCCGCTCGGCAATGGTGCTGGCTTTCATGCTGTTTCTCCGTTTGCGTCCTGATCTGGCGATGACGGGGACTGCATAGATCGCGGCGACTGCCCCTGCGATCATAGCGGGTCGGAACAGGTCATCGGTAAAAATGTTGCCCCGGCGATTCGCCCCGAGCGAACGAATGCGGCAACGCGCCCCGCCTCCTCATTCATTGCGAATATCGACCTGCGTTAATTGCGCAGATCGGCTTTGCTCTCCCCATCAATTTTTAATACCGTTGTACCTGCAACGGCACCGAATTTGCTGCGCACGGTTTGTTTCGACGCGATGCGTTGAATCTCGACGCATCGTCAGCCTGCATTGGCCTTTCAATGGAGTCAACGGAACGTCATGTCCACGCACACCGAATGCCCGGATTCGGGCGACCCCGCCCTTCCGGAACAACGCCCGGAACCCGCCCACCTCGCCCACCCCTCGCAACCCTCGCAACCTTCTCAACCCTCTCACCCCTCTCAACCGTCACGCCGCCGCTTTCTCCAGTCGGCCGCCGCCGCCGCGACGATCGGCGCGGCACCGCCTCTGCGCGCGCAAACTGAGGCACCAGCCCCAGCCACGGCCACGCCGCCAGCCAATCCGGCCGTGCCGCCGCGCCCGGTCGCGTTGAACGTCAACGGCCGCGCCTACTCGCTGCAACTCGAACCGCGCGTGACGCTGCTCGACGCGCTGCGCGAATACGCCGGCCTGATGGGCACGAAAAAAGGTTGCGACCGCGGCCAGTGCGGCGCCTGCACGGTGCTCGCCGACGGCCGCCGCATCAATTCGTGTCTGACGCTCGCGGTCATGCACGAAGGCGAAAACATCACGACCGTCGAAGGACTCGCGACCAACGGCGTGTTGAGTCCGCTGCAACGCGCGTTCATCGAGCACGACGCGTTCCAGTGCGGCTACTGCACGCCCGGGCAGTTGTGCTCCGCGACGGCCCTGCTCGGCGAGTTCCGCAACGGTGCGGCGAGCGCCGCGAGCGCCGACGTGCGCACGCGTCCCGCCGCGCTTTCCGACGCGGAGATCCGCGAGCGCATGAGCGGCAACCTCTGCCGCTGCGGCGCCTACGCGAACATCGTCGCCGCGGTGCGCGCCGCGCACGGCAACGCGTAACGGAGACCGGCATGGATGCGATCTCCTACGAACGCGCCGGCGACGTCGCGAGCGCGCTGCGCGCCGCGCAACAACCGGGCGCGGTATTTATCGGCGGCGGCACGAATCTGCTCGATCTGATGAAGGGCGGCGTCGCGCGGCCCGTGCGGCTCATCGACATCACGCATATCGACGGGCTCGATGCGATCACGGCGCTGCCCGGCGGCGGCATCCGCATCGGCGCGCTCGTGCGCAACAGCGATGCGGCCAATCACGCGCTCGTGCGCGAATCCTACCCGCTGCTATCGCAAGCGCTGCTCGCGGGCGCGTCGGCGCAGTTGCGCAATATGGCGACGGTCGGCGGCAATCTGCTGCAACGCACGCGCTGCGGCTATTTCTACGACACGGCCTTCACCCAGTGCAACAAGCGCCTGCCCGGCAGCGGCTGCGCGGCGCTCGGCGGACACAACCGCATGCACGCGATTCTCGGCGCGAGTCCGCAATGCATCGCGGTCAATCCGTCCGATATGAGCGTCGCGCTGGCCGCGCTCGACGCGACCGTGCGGGTGAGCGGCGCGAACGGCGAGCGCACGATCGCGTTCGCCGATTTTCATCGGCTGCCCGCCGAGCGGCCCGACGTCGATACGACCCTGCTGCCCGGCGAGCTGATCACCGCCGTCGATCTGCCGCCGCCGCTCTTCAGCGCGCACTCGCACTATCTGAAAGTGCGTGACCGCGCCAGTTACGCATTCGCGCTGGTCTCGGTGGCCGCCGCGTTGCAGATGGACGGCGCGCGCGTAGAGACCGCGCGCATCGCGCTCGGCGGTGTCGCGCCTAAACCGTGGCGCGCGAGCGCGGCCGAACGGATGCTGGCCGGCCAGCCGCTCACGCAGAGCACGCTCAGGAACGCCGCCGCAGCCGCGCTCGACGGCGCGCGGCCGCAGCGCGACAACGGCTTCAAGGTGCAGCTCGCGCAACGCGCGATCGTGCGCGCGATCAACGAGGCGGCCGGTTACGCGGGAGGTGTCGCATGAATCTGATCGGCCAGCCGCTCGATCGCGTCGACGGCCTGCTCAAGGTCACCGGCGATGCGCGTTATGCGGCCGAATTCCCCGAAGCGCGACTCGCGCATGCGGTGCTCGTGACCAGCACGATTGCGCGCGGCACGATCGCGTCGATCGATGCGAGCCATGCCGAGGCCGTACCCGGCGTGCTGCTCGTGATGACCTGCCGGAACGCCCCGCGCCTGCCGAACGGCGGTCAGCCCGCGCTCGCGCCGCCGGCCGGGCGGCGTCTGTCGCTCCTGCAGGACAACGAAGTGCATTACAGCAACGAGCCGGTCGCGGTGGTGGTCGCCGATACGCTCGAACATGCGACCGATGCCGCGCGCCAGCTGCGCATCGTCTATCGGGCCGAGGCCGCGGCGCTCGACTTCGCGCAGGCGAAGCCGAACGCGCATGCGCCCATCAAGCCGCAAGGCCGTCAGACCGACACGCAGCGCGGCAGCTTCGAGGACGGCATGCGCGGCGGCGCGGTGCATATCGAGGCGACCTATACGACGCCGATCGAGCATCACAATCCGATGGAGCCGCACGCGACGATGGCGCGCTGGGACGGCCCGCAACTGACGCTCTACGATTCGACCCAGGGCGTGAGCAACGCGGCGCAGGCGGTCGCCAGGGTGTTCGGCATGCCGGCCGGCGACGTGCGCGTGATCTCGCCGTTCATCGGCGGTGGCTTCGGCGGCAAGGGCTCGTCGTGGTCGCACGTATCGCTGTGCGCGATGGCCGCGCGGCAAACCGGACGGCCGGTGCGGCTCGTGCTCGAACGTCCGCAGATGTTCGGCCCGGTCGGCGCGCGCCCGCGCACCGAGCAGCACTTCGTCATCGCGGCGCGGCGCGACGGCACGCTGACCGCGATGCGCCACGACAGCTTCTCGAACACCTCGACGATCGAGGACTGGACCGAGACCTGCTGCATGGTCACGCGCATGCTCTATGCGGTGCCCAATCAGGTAACGACGCACCGGCTCGTGCCGCTCAATCTCGGCACGCCGACCTTCATGCGCGCGCCCGGCGAAACCACGGGCTCGTTCGCGCTCGAATCGGCGATGGACGAACTCGCCGCCGCGCTCAAGATGGACCCGCTCGCGCTGCGCCTCAGGAACTACGCCGAGCGCGATCCGCAGGAGAACAAACCGTGGTCGGGCAAGTCGCTGCGCGAGTGCTACCAGATCGGCGCGGAGAAATTCGGCTGGTCGCGCCGCTCGCCCGCGCCGCGCTCGATGCGCGACGGCAACACGCTGATCGGCATGGGCATGGCGACCGCCACCTATCCGGCCAACCGCAGCGAGGCGGCGGCGCTCGCGCGCATTCTGCCGGACGGCACCGCGATGGTCGCCTCGGGCACCCAGGACCTCGGCACCGGCACCTATACCGTGATGACCCAGGTCGCCGCCGATGCGCTCGGCTTCGCGCCCGAAAACATCCACTTCGCGCTCGGCGATTCGACCCTGCCGCGCGCGCCGGGCTCGGGCGGCTCGCAATCGGCGGCAAGCGTGTCGCCGGCCGTGCGCGAGGCGGCAAGCGCGGCGCGCGGCCAGTTGATCGCGCTCGCGCTCGCCGATCAGGCGTCGCCCGTGCATGGCCTCGCGCCCGAGGACGTCACCGTCGCCGACGGCTGGGTCGTGAGCCGCTCGCAGCCGGACCGGCGCGATCCGGCCGCGGCGATCATCGCGCGCGCGGGCGGCAAGCCGATCGAGGCGACCTCGACGGTCAGGCCCGGCAACGAGAAGCAGCAGTACGCGTTCCACTCGTTCGGCGCGGTGTTCGTCGAGGTGCATGTCGACGCGGACCTCGGCACGATCCGCGTGCCGCGCGTAGTGGCCGTCTACGACGTGGGGCGCGTGCTCAACGAGAAGACCGCGCGCAGCCAGATGATGGGCGGCATCGTGTGGGGCATCGGCGCGGCGCTGCAGGAAGAGTCGTCGCTCGATACGCGCTACGGGCGCTTCACGAACGCGAATCTGGCCGAGTATCACGTGCCCGTGAATGCCGATATCGACACGCTCGACATCGCCTTCATCGGCCGGCCCGACCCGTATATCAACTCGCTCGGCGTGCGCGGGATTGGCGAGATCGGCATTACGGGCGTGCCGGCCGCGATCGCGAATGCGGTGTATCACGCGACCGGCGTGCGGGTGCGGGATCTGCCGATTACGCTCGATAAGGTGATGCGGGTTTAGTGGTGTGTGTCGGAGTGTTGGCGGTGAGGTGTTGGTGGTGAGGTGTTGGTGGTGAGGTGTTGGTGGTGAGGTGTTGGTGGTGGGGTGTTGGTGGTGAGGTGCTGGCCGTGCGGTGCTGGCCGTGCGGTGCTGGCCGTGAGGTGCCGGCCATGAGGTGCTGGCCATGAGGTGCTGGCGGTGGGAGATTGGCAGCGCGCGATTGCGTTACGGTGTCGAAAAGCGGCGCGGCGAACGCCATATGCCGGCATTCGCGCTTGCCTGACGTGGCCTTGCATCGCACAATCGGTCTCGTTCCTTCTATTGGGATTCGCCGATGGCCTACGCCTCGCTCGCCACAGGTGTCTTGCTCGCCGCCGGGTTCGGCTCGCGTTTCGATCCGGACGGGCTGCGCAACAAACTGCTCGCACGCCTGCCCGACGGCACGCCCGTCGCTCATGAATCGGCGCATCGGCTGCTGCTCGTCGTGCCGCATGTGATCGCGGTGGTGCGGCTCGGCTCGGATGCGCTCGCCCGCGTGCTCAACGATGCCGGCTGCGACGTCGTGTTCGCGGCCGGCGCCGAACGCGGCATGGGCGCGAGCCTCGCGGCGGGCATCGCAGCGAGCGACGACGCCGAGGGCTGGATCGTCGCGCTCGCGGACATGCCGCGCATCTCGATTCCGACGATCGAAACGGTGGCCCGCACGCTCGACGACGGCGCCGCGCTCGTCGCGCCGTTTTACGACGGACAGCGCGGCCATCCGGTCGGCTTCGGCGTCGAGCATTGCGAGGCGCTGCTCGCGCTCGACGGCGACGCGGGCGCCAGATCGCTGCTGATGACCCAACGTTTGACGCGCGTGGATGTCGACGATCCGGGCATCCTGCGCGACGTCGATACGCCGGAGGATTTGCGCGGGATTTAGGGGCGGTTTTTGCGGTTTTGCCGTTCTGCGGGTTTGCGGGTTTGTCACCCGCCGGCGGCGAACCCGGCATGCGCTTGCCTCGTTCTCACGGCCATTCTCAGAGCCATTTCGCCGCAGTCATCCCGAGCCTCGACCGCGCGGCATCTCCCGGCAAAAGCATCGGACTCGCCCAACCCGTCGCCCCCGCTTGCCCCAATCCCCCTTTGCGCACATACTGTATATTTATACAGTATTTTGCCGTCGTGAAACGCATCCTGATCGAACCGACTTTTGCCGCCTGGCGCCGTGCGGCGCGCGAAGCGCTGCGCGAAGGCATCGAGCCTTTATCGGTCGAATGGATTGAAGCCGAGGGCGAGGGCAAGGGCGAAGCGGAAAAAACCGCAACGCCACGAACCCGACCGTTCCTGGATAAAACCACCCTCGGCGCCGAAACGCCGCTCCTCGCTCGCCCCACACCCGCCATCCCCCGCGAGCTGCTCATGCAGCTAAAAACCGCCGCGTGCCATCGCTCGGACGATCGCTGGACTCTGCTCTACCGCATCCTGTGGCGCTGGATGCAGGGCGAACGCGGCGTCATCGAACTGCACGACCCCGACGGCGCGCTGCTCGCGCAACGCGCCGAGGCGATCGAGCGGGCCACCGCCGAACTCGTGCTCGGCACGCTGTTCAGACGGCGCGATCCGTCGATGGGGCCACCGGAATTCGTCGGCTGGTACGAGCCGCATCACGACCTGCTCGAACGCGCCGCCACGGAGTTCGCCGCGGACATGGGCAACTCCACGTGGATGCTCGCGACCCCGCGAGGCGCGGCGTTCTGGAACGGCATGCTGTTGCGCATCGGCCGTCCCGCAGCGGAAGAACGCCGCGAGGCCGGGCATGCTTTGCCGGCGAGCGCGATGACCGGCGAAGCCGTCACGAGCGAACCGGCCGAAGCACTATGGCTTGCCTGGTACGCGAACGTCGTCAACGCGCAACCCGCGCCGGTGCCGCTGCGCTACTGGCGCACGCCGCCCGCCGGTCCGCCGCTGCCCGCGCATCTCGCACGCGAGCGCACGCGTCTTGGCGCGCGGGGTGCCGCCGTTCACGTGGCGCAGCCACCGCCCATTGAGATTTCCGCGCTCACGCCGCCGTTGCGCGAGCCGAACGGCCCGCTCGCCACCTGCCGGCGCTGCGGACTGTGGCGCAGTGCGAAGCAGGCTGTCGCCGGAATCGGTCCCACGCACGCGGCGATCATGGCGCTCGGCGAGCAGCCCGGCGAATACGAGAACCAGCACGGCGAACCGTTCGGCGGCGCGACCGGGAAGTTGCTCGATACGGTGCTTGCGCGCGCCGGTGTCGAGCGCGCGGCGTTGTATCTGACCTATGCGGTCAAGCATTACAAGTGGGAGATAGCGACCGAGGCGCGCGCTATTCCACGGCAGCCGGGCCCGCAGCGCGAGAGCGGGCAGCGCGTCCATCGCGCGCCGGAACGCAGCGAAGTCGAGGCTTGCGGATACTGGCTGGACGAGGAGCTGACGCAAGTCGCCCCGCGCGTCGTCGTCACGCTCGGGCCGACCGCGCTGAAAGCGTTGACCGGCGCGCACGTCAATCTGTCCGAATACCTCGGGCTCACGATCGCGCATCGCGGACGCCTGATCGTGCCGACGTGGCATCCGTCGTACGCGCTCAGAACCGCCGACGCGCGGCTGCGCGAGGATATCGTCGCGAACCTCGTGGCGGCGTTCAGGCACGCGGCGGTGTTGGCGGCTCAGACGGCTCAGACGGCTCAGGCAACTCAAGCAATTTAGACTGCTTAGGCGCTACGCCGCGCGATCAGTCATACAAACAGCAACGGCAAACATCCGCGACAAACGGCTTCGCCCCACCACGTCACTACGTCACCACACAGCCACACCACCACCCGACAGCAAGTCCGAACCTCCCGACATCGTCGCTTCGTCATACGCGGCGATCCGCTCTTCGGGCACACCGCTTGCGCGTCAGGAAACCGAGCGCAATCCGCGACGATTCCGCCTAAGCTGAGTTGACGCCGCGTTTTTCGCGCGCATCCGCATCTGCCTCGCAATCACACGCTTCGCTACACCCTGGCCGCGCCTTGCATCGCGCCGTGCATGGCGTCCCGAATCGCACCTCGAATTGCGCCCCGAATCGCACCCCGAATCGCACCCCGAATTGCATCCCCCAAACACGCCTTGACCCGCCCCGCACGCCATGAGCGAAACCACCCCACGCCTGTTCATCGTCTCGCCCCATTTCGACGACGCCGTCTTCAGCTGCGGCGCGCTGCTCGCCGCGCATCCCGACGCCGCCGTCTGCACGGTGTTCGCCGCGTCGCCCGAGCACGACATGCGCACCGAGTGGGATAAAAAAGCGGGCTTCGCGAGCGCGCGCGAGGCGATCCGCGAACGCACGCGCGAAGACAATCGCGCGCTCGACGTGCTCGACGCGATTCCGCTGCGCATGCCGTTTCGCGACGGCCAGTACGCCGATTCGCCGTCGATCGGCCAGATGGCGGCCGCGCTCGAGGAAACGATCTATCGCACGACCGCCAACACGCTGCTGATGCCGCTCGGCCTGCAGCACGACGACCACGCGCGCGTGTTCGAAGCCTGCTGCGAAATCCTGCCGCGGCTCACGCATCTGCACTGGTTCGGCTACGAGGAAGCGATTCACCGGCTCACGCCGGGCGCGCTGCAGGCGCGGCTCGCCGATCTCGCGCGGCGCGGCATCGTCGCGACGCCGGCGCACCCGAGCGCGGACCATACGATCGACATGCAACGCCGCGCGCAGCTCAAGCGCGAAGCCGTCAACGCCTACGCGAGCCAGTTGCGCGCGTTCGGCGCCGGCCATTACGACGACGTATTCGCAACCGAGCGCTACTGGCAACTGAGCGTCGGCCGCCGCGCGAAAAAATAGGGAAAAGTAGCCGACAGGAAGCGTGGCCAGCGCCTACGCTTGAATACAAAACGACGGAGACGGGCAGCGCATTTCGGCAGCGGTCCGCATGCATGGACCGTGTTGGCCCGCACTGGCCCTTACTGGCCCGCGGCAACCCCTCTCCGCCCGATTTCGCGCATTCCAACCGCAAAGGTGACGCCATGAGCGACGACCTGCACACGAGCCCGATTCCCGACCCGAACGCCGATCCGAACCGCGACCCCGAGGCCGATCCGCTCGTGCCGCCCGCGCCCGGCCATCATGTCGAGGAGCCGCAGCGGCCCGACGGACCGCCGGACAAAGACCCCGTATGAGCAATGCCGCTCACGGCGCCCCGGCATCGCACGCAGCGCGGGCCGCTCAGCGCATCAGGTCGGTAAAGCCTTGCAGCAGGCGGTCGATATCGGCCGCATGGATGTTGCCCATCGTCGAAATGCGGAACAGCTCCGCCGACAGACCACCCTGCCCCGCGTAGATGACGAAGCCGTGCGCCTTCAGCGCGTCGTGCAGTTGCGGATACGCGATGCCGTCCGGCAAGCGGTACGCGCGCAGCACCACCGACGACTGATCCGGCGGCAACACGCTACCGATGCCGCGCTCGGCGAGCCCCGCGCGCGCCTGCCCGGCGAGCCCCGCATAGCGCGCGTGACGCGCGCGCCAGCCGCCTTCGTCGGCGAGTTCGCGCAGCGCTTCGACGAGCGCGTAGTACGCGTGAACCGAGGGCGTGAACGGCGTATTGCGCTGATCCTGCAAGCGCGCGAGACGGCCGAGATCGAGGTAGTACGTGCGGCTCGCCGCCCGCGCGAGCGCCGCGCGCCGCACCAGCACGAACGACGCGCCCGGCACGCCGTGCAGACATTTGTTCGCGGTGGCGGCGACCGCATCGAGACTCGCGTCGGCGAAATCGATCGCCTCGGCGCCGAAGCTGCTCACGCCGTCCACCAGCAGACGCAGGCCGCGCGCGCGGCACAGGGCGCCGAGCGCGGCGATGTCGTTCAGACGCCCCGTGGTCGTCTCGTGGTGGATCACCGCGACGTGCGTGAACAACTTGTCGGCGTCGAGCCGCCCGGCGATCTTGGCGAGATCGGGCGCGTCCATCCAGTCGTGCTTCAGCGCTTCGTGCGCGATGCCGTACTGCGTCGCGATCTGCGCGATGCGCTCGCCGTACACGCCGTTTTCGACGACGAGCAGCTTGCCGTTCTGCGGCACGAGCGCGGCCATCATGCTTTCGACGGCGGCCGTGCCGGAGCCCGTCATCAGCACGGCCTGCCATTCGTTCGGGTCGAGCCCGTACACGTCGACAAGACGCGTGCGCGCCTCTTCCTGCAAATCGAAAAACTCGCTTTCGCGATGGCACAGGTCCGTCTGCAACAGGCTGTTGCGGACACGCTCGGTGAGCGTCACCGGGCCGGGGTTAAGCAGCAGCATGGGGGTTCCTTCAATTGCGATAGGTTCAGGCGGCGCCGATGTGGCGCATCAGGCGCGTCTTCACATCGGGCGGCGTGATGGTCGGGCGCGGCAGGCCGTCGAGCGTGCCGCGGCGGATCGTCAGGCGTGCGAAGCGCGGACCGTCGAGCGGCGGCGCGGCAAACAGCGCGTCGAGCACGGCCGGATCGTCGCTCTCGACCGCCGACGCATAACCGCACGCGGCCGCCACGCCCGCGAACGACACCTGCGCCGACACCGTCGCCTGGCCGCCGGTCGAATCGTGCGCGCCGTTGTCGAGCAGCACGTGCGTGAGGTTCGCCGGACCGTATGCGCCGAGCGTCGCGAACACGCCCATGCGCATCAGCGCGGCGCCGTCGCCGTCGAGCGCGACCACGCGCAGGTCCGGCCGCGCGAGCGCAAGACCGAGCGCGAACGGCGTCACGCAGCCCATCGAGCCGACCATGTAGAGCTGGTTCGCGCGATCGTCGATGGCATAGAGTTCGCGGCCGCAGAAGCCGGTCGAGGCGAGCACCACGGTCGAGTCGAGCGGCGTATGCGCGATGACCTTTTGCAGCGCATCGTGACGCGTCGCAAGTTCGTTGGCGGCGACGCCGCGGAACTCAGCGCGCGGCGCCACCGGCGTCTTGCGCGCGGGCGCGCCGCCGTCCTTCAGTTCGTACGGCGCGACGCTGCCCTTTTGCATCACGAGCGCATACGGGCGGCCGGTCGCGTCCATGTGCGCGACCGCGCGGTCGAGCGCCGGGCCAATCGCATCCGCCTCGGTCGGGAAGGTCTCCCATGGGATTTCCATCGTGTCGAGCATCGCCGGCGTGATCGGGCCCATCAGCGCGTGCTGCGGCTCGTCGGCGACGCCGGGCTGGCCGCGCCACGTGACGATCAGCAGTTGCGGCAAACGGAAGGTCCATGTCAACGAGGTCAGCGGACTCACCGCGTTGCCGAGCCCCGAGTTCTGCATCATCGTGATGCCGCGCCGGCCGTTGCGCGCGCCGAGCGTGACGCCCGCGATCAGCGCGACCGCGTCGCCCTCGTTGGCCGCCGATACGTAGTGCAGCGAGTCGTCCTGCAACACGTAGTTGATGAACGGCGTCAGATATGAGCACGGCACGCCCGCGTACCAGTCGAAACCGCGCTCGCGCGCCGCCTCGACGAACTGTGCGGCTTCGATCATCGCGCGTCTCCGTGTGCTTCCTGCTGTGCTTCATGCTTCGCTACCGCGCCCGCCGCCGTCGCGAACGGCGCCTGCGCGTGGGCGAAATCGCCCGCGCGGCGAAAGTCGTCGAGATCGTTGACACCGCGCCAGTGACCATGCACGTACTGCACCTCGATCGATTCGCCGGCTTCGATCAGCGCATTGAGCAGCGCGGGCATGTCGAGCGAGGCGAAATCCGCCCGTGCCTGCAACTGCGCCATCACGGCCTGCAAGCGCTCGCGCCCCGCGCCGCGCACGTTCAGCAGACCGACCCAGCGGCCATGCGGTGCCTGTGCGGCGCTCGCCGCCGCCGACTCAGCCTGAGCCTGCCCGCTCGCGACATGCCGCAGCACGACCTTCGTGCCGAACAGGCCGCGGTCGTCGACCGCCGAGCACCACGCGAAATCGCGCACGCTCGCGTTTTCCGCGTCGGTCAGCGACGAATCGACGACCACGCTGAAGGCCGCCTCGCTCTCCACCAGATCGCGCAGGATATAGCTGCGGAACAGCAGGTCGCCATACGAGATCACGGTATCGCCGCTCAGCGTGTCGAGCGCGCACGCGAGCGACGCGAGTTCGCCAGTCTGCGCATGTTGTTCGTTGACGACGAGCTTGATGCCGGCCGTTTCGATCGCGTCGGCGCGATAGCCGCCGACCACCGTGATGTCGTTGACGCCCTGCTTCTTGAACGCATCGACGAGCCAGCGCAGCAGCGGCTTGCCCGCGATCGGCAGCATGACTTTCGGACGATCCTCCGTGACGGCTTCAAGCCCCTTGCCTCGGCCCGCGGCAAGCACGACGGCGGAGCCGGCCGCGCGACCGCTCGACAGATAGCGGTCTTCGGCTTCCGAGTATTCGTCCGCATCCTGCAGGCGGAAGATTTCGTTGACAGCGGCGATGCTGTCCTCGACGTTGACGAGCGTTTCGCTCGCATGGATGTCCTTCGCGACCGCCTGCATCGCCGAGGTGGACGCGCGGATCAGATGGTTCGCCCAGATCACGGCGCTGATGCCCGCCTCGCGGAACACGTCGGTCGGCGTGCTGTAGTACTTGGTCGGCACGATCACGAGCGGCGCGCGGCCGGCCCATTCGCGCGCGAATTCGAGAATCTCGTCGGGGCGCGACAGCTTGCTGTGAATCAGGATCGCATCGGCGCCGGCCTGGCGGTAGGCTTCGGCGCGGCGCAGCGCTTCGTCCATGCCCCAGCCCGCGATCAGCGCCTCGACGCGTGCGACGATCGAGAAATGCTCGTCGTTCTGCGAGTCCTTGCCGGCCTTGATCTTGCCGCAGAATTCGTCGATCCCGGCAAGCGGCTGCGCCTCGCCGTTGATAAAGCTGTTGGTCTTCGGAAACTGCTTGTCTTCGATACACACGCCGGCGATGCCGCGCTGTTCGAGCTTGCGCACGAGGCGGCGCACATTGTTGAAGTTGCCGTAGCCGGTGTCGCCGTCGAGCAGGATCGGCAGATCGCTCGCGTCGGCCATGAATTCGAGCGTGTCGACCACCTGAGTCCAGCTCGCCTCGTTGTTGTCGCGCACGCCGAATTGCGCGGAGATCGCGAGGCCCGAGCCCCAGATCGCCTTGAAGCCGGCTTCGCGAACGATGCGCGCGGACAGGCCGTTATGGGCCTCCATCATGAATTCGAGCTCGTTGCTGAGCAGCATCTGGCGCAGACGCGCACTGCGGGATTGGGAAACAAAAACGGGTTCGCGGGCGTTCATTTTCAATACTCCTGATGGCGGGCTTATTGGTGTTTTTCTATGCCCGGCTGGCGACGGGAAAAGCGCGACTATAACGGAATTCTTTATGGCGGGTTTTCTGGAATACACACGCATTTCCGGTGTTGCGATTAAGTGGAGAAATGTGCTGTTTTTTGCGCCTGCGGTCGAATAAAGGAGTTCTGTGTTTGTTTGGTGTTTTGTGGAGTCTTGATGCGATGGCTTACTGTGTGTTTTTCCATGAGCCTTTCTGGGTATGGCTCAGATGGGTATCTGGCTTACACGGTGGTTTTCTGGCGCCTATATTTACTCATGCTTTGAATCGTTATTTTTCACGGAGAATTGCTATTTAATTAAAATTCGCAAATATTATTTTTAAATACATATCAAATAACACACCAATAACAGCACCAGAATCGCCACCACAATCATCGGCTAAACCGTTTATAAACAGACACACAAGCCAGCGAATTGGCACACAAAACGGCAGATTTTCCTGCTGGTAATCAAACCGAATTGCGCCGTCAACACAGCGAGCGGTGCATAAACAGCAATCCAATAGACGCTCGTGGTCCAAGCCCCGCTGCACCGGCTCCCGATCACAGTGACGCCCGGCGCGCTCGCGCCGGGCGTGATGCTGCTCGTGCAGCGGGCCACCCTATGCCATCGGTGCACGAGCGGGCTAGTTGTCGGCTAACTTCCGCGAGACAACGTAGACATCCACGCTACCCATGGAACATTCGGCAGACGATGCTTCGCTTGACGTGATGACCTCGATCACGCGCCCCGACTTGTCATGGAACGTCATGTCGTACACATCGCGATAAAGGTCCTGGCCGACTTTCTGCGATGCGATGCGCACCGCTTGCGTTTTCGACGCGTCGAGCTTTGTGGGATCGATGATGCCTGCATTCCGCAGCTTCACTTCGACGATGCTCCTGGGCCAGCTAACGCACTGCGCAGGTGAGCCCACCATGGCAAAGGCGGGAGCAGTGAGAAGGATAGATGCGGAGATGGCGATTGCTTTCATTCATGGCGTTGCAGCGTATAGGCGTCCGCGTGCTGGTCATTTCTCAAGCGCTCCTTCCCGTTGGTGAAAGCGTTCACCGTAGACGCACGGGCCGATAGCGTGCAATCGGACGACTCCTAAATGCGAGCGACAAGCCGGCGAGCAGACAAAAAGAAGGCGCTCCACAGGCCGGGAGCGCCTCTTCAACACGCCGCGTCGGAGTTGACGCATCAATCGAACGAGCCAGCCGCGCCGATTTTGCAAGTCCGCGCGTTTTTTTATCTGGCCGGAACTGCCCCCACCTCTTTGCGCCTCGACCGCTCGCTCAGCCATCCTTGCATAAGCCTCGCGATTAAATTACGTTTTATTTACAATCATGCGACAGCGACGGTCCTCCCCATGCGCCCGCAGCGCCTTGCAATCGCGCAGCCGGCAATGACCGTCGCCTCGCGCCGCCGGCCACGCCGCCCTTGCGTCCTGGCGTACCGGCGGCCTCGTTCAATCGAGAGTCCCGTTATTCGCGCCCATGATCCACAAGAAGAAACCGCCGTCGCACGATCCCTACGCGCCCGTCGCGAAGAACCCGCTGCTCGCCGCGCGCCTGCCCGCGTGGCGCTCGACATTCGTCGTGCTGCTCGTGTTCGGCGCGTTCGCGGCGCTCGCGGGCCGCGCGTTCTGGGTGCAGATCGTGAACCAGGACTTCTACGCCGGCGAGGGGCAAAAGCGCTATCAGCGCGTGCTCGAGCTCGATGCGACGCGCGGACGGATCGTCGATCGCCACGGCTCGATGCTCGCGGTCAGCCTCGCAACCTACGAAATCTGGGCCTCGCCGAAGCTGCTCGAAGAGGGCGCGCTCGCGCCGCTCGCGAAGCTGCTCGACCTGCCGCTCGCGGAGTTGCGCAGACGCGTCGGCGGCGAGCACAGCTTCGTGCTGCTCAAGCGCCAGGTCGATGCCGACACCGCCGCGCATCTGTCGCGGCTCGGGCTCGCCGGCATCACGCAGATCGCCGATTCGAAGCGCTTCTATCCCGAAGGCGAATCGGCCGCGCACGTGGTCGGCTTTACCGACATCGAGGACAACGGCCAGGAGGGCGTCGAGCTCGCCGCCAACGAACGGCTACTCGGCGTGCCGGGCCAGCGCGAGGTGATCCGCGACCGGCTCGGCCGCGTCGTGTCGGAGACCCGGCCGCTCGTGCCCGCGCGCAACGGCGACACGATCCACCTGACGATCGACCGGCGCATCCAGCAACTCGCGTACGCGCAACTGAAGGCCGCGATCGCGCAGCACAAGGCCGAAGCGGGCAGCGTGGTCGTGCTCGATGCGCGCAACGGCGAGATTCTCGCGCTCGCCAACTATCCGAGCTTCGATCCGAACAACCGCGCGCGCCTCTCCGGCCGGCAACTGCGCAATCGCGCGGTGATCGATACGTTCGAGCCCGGCTCGACGATCAAGCCGCTCGTCGTCGCGCTGTCGATCGACGAGGGCAAGGTGCGGCCGCACAGCGTCATCGACACGGCGCCGGGCTGGTACCGGATCGGCCCGGCCGTGATCCACGACACGTCGAATCACGGCGCGATGACGGTCGCCGAGGCGGTGCAGAAGTCGAGCAACATCGCGCTCGCGAAGCTCGCGCTGAACCTGCCGGCCGAAACCATCTGGACCAAGTACCGGCAATACGGGCTCGGCGCGAAGCCCGAGCTGACCTTTCCGGGCGTGGCCGCCGGCAAGGTGCGTCCGTACAAGCGCTGGCGTCCGATCGAACAGGCGACGATGGCGTACGGCTACGGGTTGTCGGTATCGCTGCTGCAGATCGCGCAGGTCTACACCGCCTATGCGGGCGACGGCACGATGCAGCGCGTGAGCCTGTTGCGCGATCCCGATGGCGCGGACAGCGCGGCCGGCGTGAACATGAACGCGGCCATGAACGCAAACGCCGACGATGCGCTGCTGGCCGCCGAACGCGGCGTGCCCGTGACGACGCCGGCGACCGCGCGCGCGATCCGCAACATGCTCGAAATGGCGACCGGCGCGGGCGGCACGGGCCGCGCGGCGACGGTGGACGGCTACCGCGTCGGCGGCAAGACCGGCACCGCGCGCAAACAGATCGGCGCGGGCTATGCGAAAAACCGCTATCGCGCGCTCTTCGTCGGCATGGCGCCGATGAGCGACCCGCGCCTGATCGTCGCCGTGATGATCGACGATCCGGCCGGCAAGGCGTTCTATGGCGGCACGGTGGCGGGGCCAGTGTTCAGCGGCGTGACGGGCGGCGCGCTGCAACTGCTCGGCGTGCCGCCCGATGCGGCGCAATCGCTCTGAGCGTCGGTGGGAGCGTCGGCGGACAGGTCAACGCGGCAAGGGTCGTGCTCACCTTCGCGAGACCGCACACGCGCCCGCACATCTGCGCGGCAGTGGCGCATCTTTTAAGTCTCGCTTAATTCTTCCCTGCAACTATCACGCAAACCATCCCCTGTTGAGCCGCCAGAACATCGGCGGCGCTTTTTCTCTCAACGGGTATCAAAGACGCGAGGCGAACGAGCCGATGGCCGCGAAGAAAAAGGAGGCACCCATGGTTGAAGAGATGGTTTTCGAACACCTGCGCGCCATGCCCGATCACGAATGGACTCGCCAGATCCACTCCTGCAAGGTCTCCGATCCGCTGCAACCGCCGTGGGGCCGCTCCTACCGGCTCGTCGAATGGACGATGAAGCACACGCCCGAAGCCAGCCGCCGCGTCGTTCCCGCCGAAAGTACTCCGCTCGAAATCGCACAGGCCGTGGTATCCCACGTGCCGGGCCGGCGCTTCTGCCAGCACGGCGATTGATCTCCGCCTTCACGACACGCAGCGCGTTACCGCGTTGGCTGCGGCCTTGATTCCAGCCTTGATCCCGGCCTTGACTCGCACATCAACTCGCGCATTCACCCCGTCAGTTCCGCTCACCACTCGCCGGCATCGACACGCAGTAGTCCAACGCATCGTCCAGCCGGTCGTTACCCCAGAACATTTCCGCGCCGACAAAAAACATCGGCGCACCGAAAATGCCTCTCGCGATCGCCTCATCGGTCTGCTCGCGCAGGCGCAGCTTGTTGGCGTCGCTTTGCGCATCGGCGATCAGTTGCTGCGCCGGCAAGCCGAGCACATCGAGGGCTTCGCTCACGACGTCGGGCGAACCGATGTCGCGGTCGTCGGCGAAATTCAGCTGCATGATCTTGCGGCAGTACGCGGCGATCCACGGCTCGTTCGCACCGAGCAGCGCCACGCGCATGGCCAGTAGCGCGGCGCGCGGAAACGTGCCCGGACGCGTGAGCGCGATGCCGTATTTGCGGCATTGCCGCTCCATGTCCTTCCACACGTACGCGCCTTTTTCCTTCTGCAGCACGAACGGCGAGTTGTCGTAGCCGAGCCTGCGAAACACGGGGCCGAGCAGGAACGGGCGCCATAGAACCCGCACGCCGCGCGCAGCCGCCAGCGCCTCGATGCGCATCATGCTCAGATAGCTGTAGTTGCTGCCGAAGTCGAACCAGAACTCGATGGCGCGCGGCGCCGTGACAGACGACGCCGACGCGGCAACCGGTGAAGACGCAACCTCATTCATGACTGTCTCCCGAATCATGAGCGATGCAACTCGCGCGTACCGCGGCATCGCTGCCTTGCAAAGCTTAACAGTTGCATGCAGCGCTTCTGCCTATGATGGCTTTTTGCGCTTCACACGAGACGGCCACGCCATGAATTATCCGTACGACATGCTCACCGCAACCTGTCTGTTCATCATCGTCGTTTCGTCGCTGATTCTGCTCGCGTTGTCCTAAGCTCACTGAGCTCACGGCAGTCCGCTTACGCGGCTTCAACAATCCCTATCTTTACGGCGCATCCCCATCCGCGGGACAGATTATACTGTACGCATATACAGTACTTTACGTCTGAACAATGCGTCTTCCTCCCTTCGAGCCACCCACGCTCGTCGAACTGCGCAGCTGGTGGCGCACACGTGACGAGCAGGCCGTTCAACGGCTTATCCTCGAGATTCAGCGGCACAGGCTCGCGCTGCTGGAACTGCGCAGCCTGATCGACAACGGCGTTCAGCAGGCACGAGCCGCCGACCGCTCGCTCGTCGAGCACGGCCAGCCGCTGATGGCGCTACGCATCCGGATCGCGCAGGAAGTGCTGCGCGTCGGCGACATCGACGATACGCGGCAAAAAAGCCGCACCGAGCAGGAACGGCGCGCGCTTAGCACGCAAAACCAGATGGAGTACGCGCGCGAGGGCCGTTTGCGCAGACAGCGCCGCAATGTCTAGCGTGAAACGTGGCCCAGTCTCGATCGCGAAACGCCCTCGAAGCAGCCTCGCAGCGACCGCGAAACGTCCAGGACGCGTCCAGGAAGCGACCGAAGAAAAACGACCGGCTCGCCTCAGCGCGTCTGCACGGCCACGCGCAGCCCGAGCGAAATGAACAGCACGCCGATCAGCTTGTTCTGCCAGCGGGTCAGCCAGGTCAGGCGCTTGACGAGCTTGCCGAGCGGCCGCATGGTCAGCACGATCGACGTCGTATAGAGCGCGCTCATGCCGACGAAAATCAGCCCGAGCGTCACGAACTGCAGAAACGTCGAGCCGTGTTCGGGCCGTACGAATTGCGGCAGGAAGGCGAGGAAAAACAGCGCCGTTTTCGGATTCAGCACCTCGGCGGGAATCGCCTGAAAAAACGCTTTCGAGCCCGATACCGGTACGACGGCCGGCCTATGCGGACTCGCCTGCTTCTCGCGCAATGCGCGAATGCCCAGATAGACGAGATACGCGGCGCCGACGAATTTCACCGCGTTGAACGCGAGAGCGGATGTCATCAGCAGCGCGGAAAGACCCACTGCCGCGCCGAGCGTATGCACGAAATCGCCCGTTGCGATACCGAGGCCGGTGAGAATGCCGGCCTTGCGTCCGCCGTGCAGGGTGCGCGTCAAAACCAGCAGCACGGCCGGGCCGGGAATCAGAAAGAGCCCGAGCACGACGGCAACGAAAGTCCCCAACGTGGATAGATCAAGCATGTGGTCTCCTTGCGCGCGCTGAAGCGGGTCAATGGATGCGCGTTTAACGGGCCATTGTAGACGAAGCGCTCGCCCGCGCATCGTGCCTGCCCACGTGCCTCGCCTGCATCGCCTGCATCGCTTGCATCGCTTGCTTCGCCTGCCTCACCTGCCTCACTTGCCCCGCCTGCCTCGCCTGCCCCGTGCTCCCCACGCGCCCGATGCATGGGCGATCCGTTACCATGGCGGGCACGGCCCCGCGCGCGGCCGCCTCTTTTCATCCACCGAAGTCTTTGCCTTGCCCACCTATACCCTGCCCGCGCCGCTGAGCGCGGAACTCGAGATTCGCAAGAGCCGCTTCATCGCCCACGCGATACCGGTCGCCGATCGCGACGCCGCGATGGCCGAATTGCAGCGTCTGCGCGAACAGCATCCGGCCGCGACGCATGTCTGCTGGGCGCTGCTGGCGGGCGGCCAATCGGGCATGTCCGACGACGGCGAGCCGTCCGGCACCGCGGGCCGGCCGATTCTCGAAGTGTTGCGGCATCACGATCTCGACGGCGTGCTGGCCGCCGTGGTGCGCTATTACGGCGGCGTGAAACTCGGCGCGGGCGGCCTCGTTCGCGCGTACACCGACGCAATCGCATCGGCCCTGCTCGACGCGCCGCGCGTCGAGCGGATTGCTCAGGTGTCGTTGAGCGTCGAAGTGACTTATGCCGATGAAGCGAAGGTACGCAGATGGATGGACGCCGAGGGCTACGCGCTCGTGGAAAGCGCATACGGCATGCTCGTGAAAATGACGATGCGCGTGCCCGCCAATGCGCTCGACGAGGCGAAGCGAACGCTGATCGATATGACGCAGGGCAAGGCGGGTTTCTTCTAACAGCGCTGCCGGTTCAGCGCTTCCACCGTTGAAAAGGCGAGGAAGCGCGGCAAGCGGTTTCACGCTGCCAGCAGGCATCACGACTGGCGATGTTCGCTCACGCCGCGCGCAAGCGCCATCCGCGCATATTCCCCGGTATCCATTGCAAACACGGCCAGGTATGATGGGCGCGTTTGTCGACTCGATGCGGTCGGCTCGATACGGCCGGCCCGCCAGGCGAATCAGCCACGGGACCGGTACGCGGGCCGGCAGTCCGGCCCATTGCTACCCTGCTGATTGTTCTCCAGCGCGATGACTTCATTTAAACGGGCAACTTCCCTCGCTTCGCTCGCATCCGTCTCCCGCATGGCTCGCGCGCATTCGCCGCTAGGAGCCGTCGTGCTCAGGGGTTGCGGCGTCATGATGCTGCCGCTGATGCTGTCCGCCTGCTCGTGGTCGTGGTTCGGTCTCAACAGCAGTGCCACGCACGCCAAAGCCCATGGCACAGGGTCGCTCAGCGTGGCACCCGCCGACGACTTCGCCTACCTGCCCGCCCGCGCCGACCATATTTCGCCGAACCGCATCGAAAATACGGCGATGACCGGCATCGTGCTCAAGGACGATATCAACGAAGTCGTGCGCAAGCGCATCGCCTACAGTCTGCGTAGCGCCGGTTTTCGTATCGACGACAGGCGCCGCGTACTCAGCGGCAGCATTGAAACGTTTACGGTGGACGACACGCGTTCGCCGGCATTGTGGACGCTGAAGATACGCTACATGGTCATCGATACGGCCACGCAGAGGGTCATGTTCACGACCGCCTGCACCGTCAAGCGAAAGGCGCCGAAGTTCACGAGCAATACGATCGCGATCGAAGACACGGTGCAACTGAGCATCGATACCTTGATCGGCGATCCGGGCTTTATCAAGGCGGTGAACTGAGGACGGCCCGCGAAAGTGCGCGGCGGCGTCGCTACCATGCCTCTGCGAGCGCCGCGCGATCCGCCGCCGCGCGCTGCACCGTCACCTCACGTTCGGAGTGCGAGCCGTCATGTCCCTCACCGCCTGGCTGTTCTTCCTGCCCGCCTGTTTCGCCATCAACCTCGCGCCCGGACCCAATAACCTGCTATCCATCAACGTGGCCGCGCGCCATGGTTTCGTGAAAGCGTTCGTCGGCGGCACCGGTCGCCTGCTCGCTTTCGCGATGATGCTGGTGCTGGCCGCCACCGGTCTCGCGGTCGTGCTGCACGCCTCCGAATGGATCTTTCTCGCGATCAAACTGGCAGGCGCGGCCTATCTGATCTGGCTTGCCATTCAATTGTGGCGCAGCGACGCACCCGCTATCGATACGTCGCAACCTCAGGACGCGGCGCTCATTCGCCTCGCGCGCCAGGAATTTCTCGTGGCCGCCGGCAACCCGAAAGCGATTCTGGTTTTCACCGCGTTTCTGCCGCAATTCGTCGACGTCTCGCAGCCGATACTCCCGCAGTTTGCCGTGCTCGGCGCGAGTTTTCTCGTGCTCGAATGGGTCGCGATCGCGCTGTACTCGTGGGCCGGCATGTATCTCGGCAAATGGCTCGGGCGCGCAAAAGTCCGCCGCTGGTTCAATCGCTGCTGCGGTGGATTTCTGGCGGCGATCGGAGTGAGTTTTCTGCTGGTTCGGCGTGGGTGAGGGACTGAAGTCAGGACGACTGTTCATGCTCGTTGACCTTTATATTTCCGAATCATGAACGGCGGAACGTTCGGCGATTCGATTCGTTATCTTTCCGGTTGGTCAGCCGAATGAAAAACACACATCCGTATAGCGGCAGATATTGACCGACGAGTCGGCTTCGTGGGTAGCTCGCGGCATCCGGTCTCGGCGTATCTGGCGCCCGACTGTCCGATCCCGGTATTCGTCGCGATGGGCCGATCCGGCACCCATACCACACCGGCCCATTCGTTTTTGCGTACGCATTTTTTGCATGTCCCGCCCGCCTCGGCCCGGTAAAACCGCCACGGCAAACATCCCTCATTGCACGCCCATCCACGTCAAACCGCACCGGTTTTCCCACGATTTGCGCAAAAGCGTACCTGACAGCCGCTTTTCACCAGGATGACACCTTATGCCATCGCATCTCATATTGCGAAGCCGCGACACACGTCCTATTGTCGTGCAAGGCGGGAATCCCGGAGCGGCGGGCCCAGGCTATATGAAATAAAAATACATATAGGAACGGCGCGATGACCTGTGCACGCTATACTCCGCCGCTTGAAGAAAATGTATGAAGCGCCGATAACAGAAGAATCTCACACACAACTACGTTGATGGGAGCGGGTCATCGCGCAAGCCTCGACCCCGCGCGCCAGCCCCGCCCCCAGTCCATAGGAGACTGACTATGAGCAGCATCAGCGAGCCTGACGGCCAGCAAAATTCCGCCCCATTCTTTTCCAAACAGGCCACCGTCGCCCAACCCGGTTTTTCACGCTGGATGGTGCCGCCCGCCGCGCTCGCCGTGCATCTGTGCATCGGCCAGGCGTATGCGTTCTCGGTGTTCAACGGCCCGCTCACGAAAGTGATCGGCATCACGCAGTCCGCCCCCGATGACTGGTCGCTGACCGCGCTCGGCTGGATCTTTTCGCTCGCGATCGTGTTCCTCGGTTTGTCGGCGGCATTCGCCGGCAAATGGCTCGAACACGTCGGTCCGCGCCGCACGATGTTCACGGCCGCCTGCTGCTTCGGCGGCGGCTTTCTCGTCTCCGCGCTCGGCGTGTATCTGCATCAGATCGTGCTGCTCTATCTCGGCTATGGCGTGATCGGCGGCATCGGGCTCGGCCTCGGCTACGTGTCGCCGGTGTCGACGCTGATCCGCTGGTTCCCGGACCGCCGCGGCATGGCGACCGGCATGGCGATCATGGGCTTCGGCGGCGGCGCGATGATCGCCGCGCCGCTCTCGGTCGCGCTGATGAACCACTTCCACAGCGCGACGAGCGTCGGCGTGGCCGAGACGTTCATCGTGCTCGGCATCGTCTATTTCATCTCGATGTCGATCGGCGCACTCGCCATCCGCGTGCCGCCGGCAGACTGGAAACCGGCCGGCTGGACGCCGCCTGAAACGACGCAGAACCGCCTGATCTCGCGCAATCACGTGCATATCGACCAGGCATTGAAGACACCGCAGTTCTATCTGATCTGGCTCGTGCTGTTCCTCAACGTGACGGCCGGCATCGGCATTCTCGGCCAGGCCTCGGTGATGATCCAGGAGAGCTTCAAGAACTCGGTGACGGCGGCCGCCGCGGCCGGCTTCGTCGGCCTGCTGTCGCTGTTCAACATGGGCGGGCGTTTCGTGTGGGCGTCGGCGTCGGACTGGATCGGCCGCAAGAACACCTATGCGATTTTCTTCGTGCTTGGCGCGGTGCTCTATTACCTCGTGCCGAGCTTTGCCGCGAACGGGCAGATCGCGCTGTTCGTGCTCACGTACTGCATCATTCTGTCGATGTACGGCGGCGGCTTTTCGACAGTGCCGGCCTATCTCGCCGACATGTTCGGCACGGCGTTCGTCGGCGGCATTCATGGGCGTTTGCTGACGGCGTGGGCCGCGGCGGGCGTTGCGGGCCCGGTGCTCGTCAACTACATTCGCGCCTATGAAGTCGCGAACGGCGTCGCGAAAGCGGACGCCTACACGATGACCGTGCACATCATGGCCGTGCTGCTCGTGATCGGCTTTATCTGCAACCTGCTGGTCAAGCGCGTGGATGCAAAGCACCACATGACCGATGCACAAGTCGCCAAGGGCGCGTAAGGAGACCCGTATGTCGAACGTTCAAACCACTCATCCGACCAACAAGGCGATGCTCGCCGTGTTCTGGCTCTACGTGATGATTCCGCTCGCGTGGGGCGTGATCAATACGCTGTCGCAGGCGATGAAGCTGTTCAGGTGAAGTCGCGCGCACCCCGTCCGTTCATGCGGTGGGGTGCGCGCAGTGCCTTGAGTCGTGCCTTGAGTCGTGCTTTGTCATGAGGCCGCGATGCGGCCTCTTTTCATTGGCCCGGCGAGCGGCGATGAGTTGCCGGCGAGCGTCGGCAGGCCGCCATCGCGCCGTGCCCGTCAGCCCTCAGATCTTCTCGAACACCACGTCCTGCGCGCCTTCCCACAGCACCTTGACGCCGAGTTCGCGCAGCTTCTCCTTGCCCTCGACGATCGTCAGGAAGTGATTGCCGGCAAGCTGTCCCAGCTTGCTTGCGAAGCAGCACGAACCATAGGCGAGGATGATCTCGGTTTCGCTATAGCCGCCCGGATAGAACAGGATGTCGCCGACCGACGGATGGCTCGTGTGATTCTCGAAGCCGACCGCGACGCCGTCGTTCTCGAGCCTGAAATCGCCGAGCGGCACCCAGCAGCCCTCGCCGCTCCAGCGCACGTGAATGAGCTTCTGCCGATACGGCAGCAGCTTCAGGAACGCGGCCACCGTCTGCGGCGCATCGGGATGGGTTTCGGCGATAAAGGTGTGGCCGCAGGCGGTCATTCGGAGTCGGGTCATCGCGGGGTATCCGGTAGGGCGGGTTGAAGGGCGAGTCTGCAAGACAGCGGCGAACGGCGCGGTCGAGGCGGCATGCTGAAGCGCGTTCAGTAAGATTACGCGAACTTCATTCTCCCTTTCGATACGGGATTTCGACAGATACAGTTGCCCACGCACTGGTCAGGCCAGTTAGACCTGTCCGGTTCGACCGGTTGCGGCCACACGGCAACGCGCCGCCCCGCGAAGGTTGTCGCATCGCGAAGCGGCGCGCCCCGGCCGACGTCGTCAGCTCTTGAGCCGGTAACCCGTCCTGAAGATCCAGCCGACGATCACGAGAAACACCGCGAGAAACAGCAGCGTCATGCCGAGGCTCAGGCCCACATCGACGTCGCCGAGCTCGAAGAAGCTCCAGCGAAAGCCGCTCACCAGATAGACGATCGGATTGAACAGCGTCACGCCGCGCCAGAACGGCGGCAGCATGTTCACCGAGTAGAAGCTGCCGCCGAGAAACGTGAGCGGCGTGACGATCAGAAGCGGCACCAGTTGCAGCTTCTCGAAGCCGTCCGCCCAGATGCCGATGATGAAGCCGAGCAGACTGAACGTGACCGCGGTCAGCACGAGAAACAGCACCATCCAGAACGGATGCATGATCTGCAACGGCACGAAGAATCCCGCCGTCGCGAGAATGATGAGGCCGAGCAGGATCGACTTGCTGGCCGCCGCGCCAACATAGCTCACGACAATCTCGAGATACGACACCGGCGCCGACAATAGTTCGTAGATCGTGCCCGTGAAGCGCGGAAAGTAAATCCCGAACGACGCGTTCGCGATGCTCTGCGACAGCAACGACAGCATGATGAGCCCCGGCACGATGAACGCGCCATAACTGATGCCGTCCACTTCCTTGATGCGCGAACCGATCGCCGAGCCGAACACGACGAAATACAGCGACGTGGAAATGACCGGCGCGATGATGCTTTGCATCAGCGTGCGCCACGTGCGCGCCATTTCGAACTTGTAGATCGCGCGCATTGCGTAGATGTTCATTGATCCCCCCGCAGCAGATTGACGAAAATGTCTTCGAGCGAACTCTGCGTGGTGTGCAGGTCCTTGAAGCGGATGCCCGAATCGTCGAGCGATTTGAGTAGCGCGATGATGTCGGTACGCCCGCCCTCGCCTTCATAGGTGTAGATCAACTCGTTGCCGCCCTTCGCGAGCGCGAGCGTGTAACCCGCGAGCGAGCCCGGCACCGCGTCGAGCGGGCTCTCCAGTTGCAGCGTCAACTGCTTCTTGCCAAGCTTGCGCATCAACTCGGTCTTCTCTTCGACGAGCATGATCTCGCCCGCGTTGATGACGCCGATGCGGTCGGCCATCTCCTCGGCCTCGTCGATGTAGTGCGTGGTGAGAATGATCGTCACGCCGCTGCCCGTGAGCGAGCGCACGAGCTTCCACATGTCGCGCCGCAGTTCGACGTCGACGCCGGCGGTCGGCTCGTCGAGAAACAGCACGCGCGGTTCGTGCGACAACGCTTTTGCGATCAGCACGCGGCGCTTCATGCCGCCCGAGAGCGTCATGATCTTGTTGTTGCGCTTCTCCCATAGCGACAGGTCGCGCAACACTTTCTCGATGTAGGCCGGGTTCTTCGGCTTGCCGAACAGACCGCGGCTGAACGAGACGGTGGCCCAGACGGTTTCGAACGAGTCGGTGGTCAGCTCCTGCGGCACGAGGCCGATCAGCGAGCGGGCCGCGCGATAGTCGGCGCCGATGTCGCGGCCGTCGACCGTCACGCGGCCTTCGCTCGCATTGACGATGCCGCAAATGATGCTGATGAGCGTGGTCTTGCCCGCGCCGTTCGGGCCGAGCAAGGCGAAGATTTCACCACGGTTGATCGCCAGATTGATGTTCTTCAGTGCCTGAAAACCACTGGCATAGGTTTTCGACAGATTCGTGACGGAGACGATTGGCTGCATGGATTCGTTGATGGCCGACACCGATAACTGAGTGGAAGAAACGACGCGAGCGCGTCGCCGCTTCCGCAATGTAATGGAAAGTGCGAAAGCGTGCAGAGCAGGTGGACGAAGCGATGGCCGGTTGCCCCGCTGCGCATGCGTGGTCGACAAGCGGGTTCGAGGCAAGTCGATCGCTGACCGCCGCGCCGTTCCGGTTTGCCGAACCATCGGAATCGAGCCATGAAGCGCTCCCGAAGAAACCGGCGCATGGTGCCGTGGGCAGGCGTTATCGGTCCTCTCCTCAGGCACGGTATCATTCGCCCTCACTCACCGGCCGCTTCCCGCTCCGCGCGAGACGCGCAACCGAAGCGGCCACACGATACCAGCAGACCACGCGCGACATCGCCCTGCCGATTCGCGCGCCTCATTCACGGATTGCCACCATGCCTCATTTCGACCTCGCCAGCGGCATACTGGGCTCAAGCCTGCAAACGCTCGATCTCTATGCGCTCATCGGCATCGTCGCCGCGCTGTTGATCGGCGGCATGGTCAAGGGCGTGGTCAGCATCGGCGTGCCGCTCGTCGCGATGCCGATCCTGAGCCACTTCCTGCCGATCAAGGCGGCCGTGCTGCTGCTGTCGATGCCGATCATCCTCGGCAATATTCCGCAGGCGCTCGAAGGCGGCGAACTGCTGCCGACGATGAAGCGCATCGCCGCACCGCTGATCGGCACGGTCATCGGCAATCTGGTCGGCGTGATGGTGCTGATCTCGCTTGCGCCGCATCGCGCGCAAGCGGCGGCCGGCGCCTTGCTGATGATCGCGGCCGTGCTGCTGCTCGCGGCGCCGCGGCTTACGTTGTCACCGGCATGGGCGAAGCCCGCTGGGCTCGCGCTCGGCTTTGGCGCGGCGTTGATGGAGAGCATCGCGTCGGTGCCCGGGCCGTTGCTCGCGATGTACCTGATCGCGACGGGCGCGACCGGCAAGGCGTTCACGAAGCAGATCGCGATCATCCTCGTGGTGTCGATCATCACGCTCGTCGCCGCGTTCAGCGGTGGCGCGCATGCAAGCTGGAGCGATCTGGCGATTTCGGTGTGCGCGAGCGTGCCCGTGATCGCGGGCATCCTGCTCGTGCGGCCGTTGCGCGACCGCCTGCCGCCGGCAGTGTTTCGTGTGCTGGTGCTGCTGTTCGTGCTGGTCGCCGCCGCGCAGATGATCTGGAAATCGGGGGTTTTGCAGGCGTTGGTCGGCGGGCAATGAGCCGCTATGCGGGGTCTTTTGGCCTCTCCACATTCTTTCTGCTTGCCGTCTGCATCGTCGCCATCATCGTGGTGATTTCAACGTTCCGCGCCTTGTGCTTCATCTTTTCAGGCCAGAACGACCGTATGCAGCGTGCGAAGCAAATGCTCCGTGTATCGACACGACGCACGCTCATCAGCGTCGTCGCCGTGAGCGCAACAGGCCGTCTCTGGAGTGATGGGCAGAGGACATACGAACCCGCTCGTTTATCCGGCCGATCGATTGCACCGTTGAACGGTCGCCTGATAAAAGCTACGTAGTGCGCAGTTGTTATGCGGGTGAAAAAAGAATGATCAGAGTCTATGACCGGAATGGCTCACGACTCCTTGCCGAGCGAACCTACGTCGATCTATCGGACGACCCGGTCATCGCTGCAATACCCGGAGAACGACAATCTCGGCACGATAAAACTTCCGCCCTCGCTCTACGACCGCTTCATGGCGAAACTGCCCTGAAGCACGCATGACGCGATTCGTCGCCACTCCCGGGCTCGCTCATGCCGCGAGCTTTTTTTCCGCCAGGCACTCTGATCGGTAAAAGTGATCGCGATAGGCCAATACGAGCTATTCCCCCGCATAAAGGCATCCTACTATCGGCTGGACCGGAGACACCCCATTTTTCCCGACCATCCGATATGAAAAAAATACCGTCGATTCTGCTTTCCATCGCATTGGCTTTCAGCAGCAGCGCCTTCGCGCGCGAGGGCGACACCGTGCGCCTCGGCATCGATCCGACCTATCCGCCCATGGACGCCAAGGCGCCCGACGGCTCGCTCAAGGGCTTCGACGTGGACCTCGGCAACGAAATCTGCCGCCGCATTCACGCGCATTGCCAGTGGGTCGAACTGGAGTTCTCCGGCATGATTCCGGCACTGCAGGCGCGCAAGATCGACGCGATCATGTCTTCGATGGCGATCACGGCAAAACGCGAGCAACAGATTCTCTTCACATCCAAGCTGTACCAGTTCAAGTCGCGGCTCGTCGCGCGCAAGGGCGCCACGTTCGGCACCACCGGTCAGTCGCTGGCCGGCAAGTCGATCGGGGTGCAGTCGGGCACGCAGTTCGAAAGCTATGCGCTCGCGAACTGGGCGCCGGCCGGCGCGAACGTCGTCCCCTACAAGAGCCAGGAAGAAGTGTTCGCCGACCTGCTCAACGGGCGCCTCGACGCGGCGCTGCTCGGCTATGTCGAAGCCGATTATGGCTTCCTGCGCACGCCGCAGGGCAACGGCTTCGCGTTCGTCGGCGGTCCGCTCTCGATGGGCGACCGCGGCACGGGAATGGGCCTGCGCAAGGATGAAACCGCGTTGCAGGCGCAGATGAACGATGCGATCGCAGCGATGCTCAAGGACGGCACCTATGCGCAGATCGCACGCCGGTATTTCGATTTCGATCCGTACGGAAACTGAAAACTGGGGAAGGGAGCACTGGGCGCTGCGATTAGCGCCGCGCTTTGCGGCGCCGGTCATAACATGAGGATGGTCCTCACTGTCGCGGACAAAACGCCAACGGGTCGATGAGCGACGGGCCTCTGCGGGCCCGTTCGCATCATCGCCACTTTCTCTCAGGTCCTGCTTTTTTCGCCGATGCCGGCCCGCATCGGCGGTTCCTCGCCGCTTTACTTACCTGGGTCCTCGCGTCTAACTCCGTCCTACCGCATCCGGATTGGGCGCCTTGCTTCGCTGCGCCGCTTCTCTGTGCCGCTTCGACTCACTCTTCACGCAGGCGGCTCAAGCCTCCAAGCCCGACTCCACCGTCAGCCTGCCGCGCAATCTCGCGATACGGCTGCGCTGACTCGCAATCAGTTCATGCGTTTCTTCGAGTGCGCCAATGCGCTGCGCCCAATAGCCCTGATCGAACTTCGGCGGCGTGGCGCCTTCGCGCGTCACGTAGCCGATCATGTTCTCGATATGCCGTCATTCGCTGTCCGCCAGATTGGCCGGACGCCGCCCGCCACGCTGCGCGGCTCGCGGCCTGCTCGTACCGTTCATCGTCGCTACCCCGTACCTTTCCTGCTGGCCGTCGATAGTCGTCGCATCGATCGCTCAACTGAAAGCGATCTGCAATCTAATCGTATGACCATAACGCACGTTTCCGGCACGGCTTGACCGTGTGTCTCAAAATTGGCCGCCGACACGCAAAATTCCGGCTTTCCGGGTCTTTCCGGGTATTCCCTCACCCTGCCCCGGGCTTTGCCGATGCGCTGGCCGCCCTCGCTTGCCCCATGCCGCCAGCCTCACCTCGCTTGCCCCACCTCGCTCTACTGACAACATTCCGCCGGACTGCCATCGCCCCAACGCGCGGGCCACGAGGCGAATGGCTCACTCGACGCGCGCTGCTACACTGGCGCGCATCCGTCATTCCCGCCCTCAACCCATGCTTCGATTCGACAACCTCAGCAAGCGCTACGGCGAACGCGTCCTCTTCGAGGGGCTGCATTACGACGCGTCGTCCGGATGCTTCGCGTTGAACGACGAGTCCGGCAGCGGCAAGTCGACGCTGCTCGGCATTCTTGCCGGCGCGCTCGAAGCCGATAGCGGCGACGTATGGCTCGGCGGCCATTCGCTGCGCGGCGCGCGAGCCGCCGCGCAGGCCGTGCTCACCTATGTGCCCGAGGACAGCATGAGCTGGCCGGCGCAGACGGGCCGCGCGTATCTGGCGCAGGTCGCGTCGACGAGAAAGACCGTGCTCGACGACGAGGTGCTTGCGCTCGCCGGGCGCTTCGGTCTCGCGCCTCATCTCGACAAGCGTTTCGAACAGATGTCCTACGGCAGCCGCAAGAAGGTGTTTCTGAGCGCGGCCATGCTGGGCGACACGCGCGTGCTGATCGCCGACGAACCGGCCGGCGGCCTCGATGCATCGGCGCGTGGCGTGTTGGCCGAGCTGTTCAGAACGCTCGGCCAAACCCGCACGGTGTTTTTCACGAGCTACGACGAGGCCTTCACGCAAGCCTGCGAGGCGACGCGCATCGGCTTCGCCGATCTCTCCAGGGCTGCGTGAAAAAGGCCATCTGAAAAGGCCGCTTGAAACGGACGACTTCAAACAGGCCGCCTGAACAGGCTGCATGAACAGCGCTTGCCTGAAAAAAAGCGACCCGAGCCGCACCGGAACCGCCAGGCGGCACGTCACCGCGCACCGCTCAGATCGCGACGCAGATCTTGCCGAAGTGCGCGCCCGACGCTTCGTGACGGAACGCATCGGCCAGCTTGTCCAGTTCGAACGTGCTATCGATCACAGGCTTGATGCCCGTCGTTTCGAGCGCGCGAATCATCTCGATCTGATCGTGGCGGCTGCCGACGATCAGCCCTTGCAAACGCTGTTGCCGCGCCATCAGATGCGCGGTCGGCACCGGACCTTCGCGGCCGGTCAGCACGCCGATCAGCGCGATATGGCCGCCGATCCGGCAAGCCGTGATCGATTGCGGCAACGTGCCGGGGCCGCCCACTTCGATCACGTGATCGACACCGCGCCCGCCGGTCAGTTGACGCACCTGCTTGCCCCACTCGGGATTCTCGCGATAGTTGATCGTATGGTCGGCGCCGAGTTCGCGCAGCTTCGCGAGCTTCCCGTCCGACGACGACGTCGCGATCACCGAGGCGCCCATCGCCTTCGCCAGTTGCAAGCCGAAGATCGACACGCCGCCGGTGCCGAGCACGAGCACCGTGCTGCCCGCCTTCAACTGACCATCGACGACGAGCGCGCGCCATGCGGTCAAACCGGCCGTGGTCAGCGTCGCGGCCTCGGCGTGACTGTAGCCGGCGGGCGCATGCGTGAAGTAATGGCTCGGCAGCACGACGGCCTCGCGCGCATAACCGTCGACGCCATCGCCCGGAGTCGTCGAAAAATCGGCGATCGGTGCGGGCCCGTTTTCCCACAGCGGGAAGAAGCACGACACGACGTGATCGCCTGGCTTGAATTCGCGCACGCCGTCGCCCACCGCTTCGACAACGCCCGCGCCATCGGCCATCGGAATGCGCCCGGCTTCGGCGGGCAGTACGCCGCTCACCACGCCGTAGTCGTGAAAATTCAGCGAGCTGGCGCGAATGCGCACGCGAATCTGTCCCGCGGCGGGTTGACCGGGATCGGCGAGATCGACGACCTGAAGATGATCGACAGTGGCGGGCGAACCGATTCTGACGGCTTTCATGTTGCGTTCCTTGGTGAGTTGCGCAGGCGTTTCATGCAGCATTGCAAGCACTCGGCGCATGCCAGGTGCCTGAATACCTGAAGCAGTTGCCCGCATCGGGCATACCGGCCTTATCCGTGCATCGGCACGTTGGCGAGAGCAGTTCGTCAAAGAATACCGCAAGCGGTTTTTATGCGTCGGCATCCATGCACACATTCATGTCAGGTGCATGTCAGATGCATGAGATTGCGCTTGACCTTGCCACTGCGGGAAGGTCCACGATGCATAAATCATTGCTGACCGGAGAGAGTCAATGGAATTCGTCATCCCCGACATGGCCTGCGGCAGCTGTGCGAAAGCCGTCGCGCATGCGCTGAACCGCATCGATCCCACGGCGAGAATCGACATCGACGTGGCCGTTAAAATCGCGAGAGTCACATCGGCCTTGCCCGCGCAACGGTTCGCCGATGCGATCGAGGCGGCGGGCTTTCATCCTTCGCACCGAAGCTGATTAACAGATTAAGCGATTCAACGTGTGCATCGCAGTAGCAGCGTGACCGAGGCTTCCCCCTATCAACAGGACACCACTATGAAAAACCTTCGCGCTTTCCGCGCTCTCTGTTTGTTCAGCGGTTTGGCCTTCGCGGTGGCGGCCATGCCGGCTCACGCGCAGCATCAGGGCATGCCCGGCATGGAGATGGAGGATTCGGAGCACGCCGGCGCGGGCGATTCGACGCAGGCCTTCAAGGCCGCCGACGAGCGCATGATGCACGACATGAGCGCCCCCGAATACACAGGCGACGCCGACCGCGACTTCGTCGCGCATATGATCCCGCATCATCAGGGCGCGATCGAGATGGCGCAGGCGGAACTGAAATACGGCAAGGACCCGGAGATCAAGCGGCTCGCGCGCAACATCATCAAGGCGCAGCACGATGAAATCGCGTTGATGAAACGCTGGCAGGACAAGCACGGCGACAAGTGAGCCGGTGAGATTCGACGGCGAGGCGCGCGCTTCGCTGTCGAATCTCCGTCGAATTGAAGTCGAACCGCTCAATACCGCATGAACGACTGCCATTGTGTGTCGAGCGGAATGCGCGAGCATTCCACTCGGCCCCTTCGATCACGCGTGAAAAATCACCAGCGCGGCCGCTTGCGCAACAGCGGCGTCATCGCGATCAAACCGACAATCGGACCCGGCAGCAACAGCCAGGCCACGTGTACGTCGAGCGCGTGATAAACGCTCGTCGACCACAAGATCGAGCAGGCCGACAGAAAGAAGCCGAAGCTGTTCTGCAACGTCAGCGCGCCGCCGATCTTGTCGGCGGGACAGGCCTTGACCGACAGCGCTGAAAACTGCGGCGAATCGGCGATCACGCTGATGCCCCACACGAGCAGCAGCGCAAGCTGCGCGGCGGTGCCGAGCGAACTCGTCAGCGGATAGATCGCGCACAGCGTGCCCGATATCGTCAGCGCGAGTGCCGCCGTGCGCGCGCTGCCTACCGATTTGCTGAGCCTGCCGCCCGCGAGGCAACCAAGCGCGCCGATGGCGATAATCAGAAACGACCACCATGCCACTGTACTCGCGGGCGCTAGCACACCGCCCGTTGCGAAGGCCCGTTGCACGAGCAGCGGCGTGAGCGTCCAGAACGCGTACAGCTCCCACATGTGGCCGAAATAGCCGAGCGCGGCAGCGCGAAACTCGCCGATTCGCACCACCTGCCCGATGCCCGCCGACAAACCGAAGCGGCGATTGCCCGAGCGTCGCGCGTGCGGCCCTTCGCCGAGCGAAACGACCAGCAGCGCGCCGAGCACCGCGAGCACCGACGATGTCAGCACCACCGTTTGCCACGGCACCGTCGACAGCAACGCGCGAATCGCATGCACCGACGCCGTGCCGAGCGTCAGCATCGCGACGAGCAGCGCGAGCGTCTGCGCGGCGCGCTGCGGAGCCCACGTGACGAGCAGCTTCATGCCGAGCGGATAGATGCCCGCAAGCGCGACGCCCACGCCGAAGCGGAACGCGAGCGCCGAGGCGAGCCCGCCGCTGCACAGCGCGAACAGCGCATTCAGCGTCGCGCCGAGCACGCCGCAGACGGCGAACACCTTGCTGGCCGACACGCGATCGGCGAGTCCGGTCGTAGCGGACAGCAGCGTGCCGACGATAAAACCGGCCTGCACCGCATTCGTAAGCCAGCCGATACCCGATGCGCTCAGTTGCCACGCGACCTGCAAATCGCGCATCGCGCCGTTCGCGCTGAACCACAGCGAAGTGCCGAGCAGTTGCGCAATCGCAATAACGATAACCGCGCGATTCGCGCGCGCGGCCCTACGCGCCGCGTCTTCGGGATTGCCGGCGTCCGCCGCATCCAGCCTGTCCTGCATCGTGTCTCCTCTGCCTCCCGATTCTGATGCGCGTGCCGTGAGCCTTAAGCCGTCAGCCGCAATCGGCCGGTCACGCACGAGCGTGCTGCTCATTGTAGACGAGCGGCCGATTCGCTTTGCCGCGCAGCGGCGCGAACGGACTACGGCCAGCCCGGCGGAACCGACTTCTCGAACACGAGCCGGGTCCACGTCACGCCGTGATCGCGATTGGCCTGCTGCACCGATGAGGTCTGCAACTCGCACACGAGCCGCAAGCCCTGCATGCTCGCGAGGCGAATCGTTTCTTCCGGCGTGACGTCGAACATGCGGCGGCCCTCGGGCACCGGCCCGTGCCGTAGCGACATGATCGACACGCCGCCAGCGCGCAGCAACGACGCGATGCGAGGCATCGCGCGATGGCGCTGCTCTTCGTCGAGGTGCATCCACACGGCGGTCAGCATCACCGCATCGAAGGTCCCGCGCCGCGCCAGCAGAACGGCGAGATCGGGCAGGCTGTCGTCGAGCCATTCGACCGGCGCCGATGGATGCAACTCGCGCGCCGCCTCGCGTAGTTCATCGACCGGTTCGATGGCGACCACCGCATGCCCGAGCGCCGCGAGCGCGGCCGCATCGGTGCCGATGCCGCAACCGATATCGACGATTTTCGCGGGCGCGTCCGGCATGAAATGCAGGATCGGGCCATGCTGCCCGGCAAACGAAATCGCGCGCCATTGCTCGCGCAGCGCCGGCGCGCGCTCCGCGTAACCCTCGGTGCCGCTGACGTTGATGGACATCGGTTGCGCGCGATGCCTCAGCCCTGCTGCGGCACCCTCACCCAGCCTTCCATCAGCACGCGCGCGCTGCGGCTCATCAGCGCCTTCGTCACGACCCACTCGCCGTTTTCGAGGCTCGCCTGCGCGCCCACGCGCAGCGTGCCCGACGGATGCCCGAAGCGCACCGACTCGCGCTCGCCGCCGCCCGCGGCCAGATTGACAAGCGTGCCCGAAATCGCCGCGGCCGTGCCGATCGCGACGGCCGCCGTGCCCATCATCGCGTGATGCAGCTTGCCCATCGACAGCGCGCGCACCAGCAGATCGACGTCGCCCGCCTCGACCGGCTTACCGCTCGACGCCACATAGCTGGCCGGCTTCGCGACGAACGCGACCTTCGGCGTGTGCTGGCGCGTCGCGATCTCGTCGAGATGCCTGATGAGACCCATGCGCAGCGCGCCGTGCGCGCGAATCGTCTCGAACATCGCGAGCGCCTTTTCGTCGCTGTTGATCGCGTCCTGCAACTCGGTGCCCTTGTAGCCGATGTCCTCGGCGTTGAGGAAGATCGTCGGAATGCCCGCGTTGATCATCGTGGCCTTCAGCGTGCCGACGCCGGGCACGTCGAGATCGTCGACGAGCTTGCCGGTCGGGAACATCGCGCCGCCCGCGCCGTCTTCCTCGGCGGCCGGGTCCATGAATTCGAGCTGCACTTCGGCGGCCGGGAACGTTACGCCGTCGAGTTCGAAGTCGCCGGTTTCCTGCACCGCGCCGTCGGTCATCGGCACGTGCGCGACGATCGTCTTGCCGATGTTGGCCTGCCAGATGTGCACGGTCGCGAGGCCGTCGCGCGGCACGCGGCTCGCCTCGACGAGACCCGCGCCGATCGCGAACGGCCCGACCGCCGCCGACAGATTGCCGCAATTGCCGCTCCAGTCGACGAACGCCTTATCGATCGATACCTGGCCGAACAGATAGTCGACGTCGTGATCGGGCCGGCTGCTGCGCGCCACGATCACAGTCTTGCTCGTGCTCGACGTCGCGGCGCCCATGCCGTCGATCTGCTTGCCGTACGGGTCGGGGCTGCCGATCACGCGCATCAGCAGCGCGTCGCGCGCGGCGCCCGGCTGTTGCGCGGCCTCGGGCAAGTCCTGCAAGCGGAAAAACACGCCCTTGCTGGTGCCGCCGCGCATATAGGTGGCCGGAATCTTGATCTGGGGAAGGTGGGCCATGAGAGTGTCCTGAGATGAAATCGTCTTCGATGGGAGGCGATGCGGCATCGTCGGGCCGCATCGCATTGTTCTGCTTCGTGTTCGCCGCAATCACGCTTGCGGCGCAAACCGCCGGTACCGGTCGTAAAACCCAGCGGCGTCAAACCATCAAACCATCAGGCCGCCGCTTGCGTCGATTCGAGAAAGTCCTGCGCGAAACGCTGCAACACGCCGCCCGCTTCGTAGATCGACACTTCCTCGGCCGTATCGAGCCGGCACGTGACGGGCACCTCGACACGTTCGCCGTCCTTGCGATGAATCACGAGCGTGAGGTCCGCGCGCGGCTTGCGCTCGCCGGTCACGTCGAAGGTTTCGGTGCCGTCGATGCCGAGCGTCAAACGGTTCACGCCGTGCTTGAATTCGAGCGGCAACACGCCCATGCCGACGAGGTTCGTGCGGTGAATCCGCTCGAAGCCTTCCGCAACGATCGCTTCGGTGCCGGCAAGACGCACGCCCTTCGCGGCCCAGTCGCGCGACGAGCCCTGGCCGTAGTCGGCGCCCGCGATCACGATCAGCGGCTGCTTGCGCTCCATGTAGGTTTCGATCGCTTCCCACATGCGCGTGACCTGGCCTTCGGGTTCGATGCGCGCGAGCGACCCGGCCTTCACCTGGCCGTTGTCGAGCACCATCTCGTTCTTCAGCGTCGGGTTCGCGAAGGTCGCGCGCTGCGCGGTCAGATGATCGCCGCGATGCGTCGCGTAGGAATTGAAGTCCTCTTCGGGCAGGCCCATTTTCGTCAGGTATTCGCCGGCCGCGCTGTCCGGCAGAATCGCATTCGACGGCGAAAGATGGTCCGTCGTGATGTTGTCGCCGAGTACGGCCAGTGCGCGCATGCCCCTGAGCGTGCGCTCGCCCGCGAGCGCGCCTTCCCAATACGGCGGACGGCGAATATAGGTGCTCGTCTCGCGCCACTCGTAAAGCGGATTCGCCTGCTCGCCGCTCTCGGCAGCGAGCGCGAACATCGGTTCATACACCTTGCGGAATTGCTCGGGCTTCACGCTCGCGGCGACGATCGCATCGATCTCCGCATCCGACGGCCAGATGTCTTTCAGCGTGACCGCATTTCCATCGGCATCGATACCGAGCACGTCCTTCTCGATGTCGAAGCGGATCGTGCCCGCAATCGCATAGGCGACGACGAGCGGCGGCGAGGCCAGAAACGCCTGCTTCGCGTACGGATGAATGCGCCCGTCGAAATTGCGGTTGCCCGACAGCACGGCGGTCGCATACAGATCGCGCTCGATCACTTCCTTCTGGATTGCCGGGTCCAACGCGCCGGACATGCCGTTGCACGACGTGCAGGCATAGGCGACCACGCCGAAGCCGAGCTGTTCGAGTTCCGGCAGCAGCCCCGCCTCTTCGAGGTACAGCGTGACCGCCTTCGAGCCCGGTGCGAGCGAGGTCTTCGCCCACGGCTTGCGCGTGAGTCCGCGACGGTTCGCGTTGCGCGCGAGCAGACCCGCCGCGATCATGTTGCGCGGGTTGTTCGTATTCGTGCAGCTCGTGATCGCGGCGATGATGACCGCGCCGTCCGGCATCAAGCCGGGCTCGTTCTCGACCTTGCCGCTGATGCCGCGCGCGGCGAGGTCCGCCACCGGCAAACGGCGATGCGGATTCGAGGGGCCCGCGAGCGTGCGCACGACCGTCGAGAGATCGAACTTCAGCACGCGCTCGTATTCGGCATGCCTGAGCGTATCGGCCCACAAGCCGGTTTGCTTCGCATAGGTTTCGACGAGCGCAACGAGCGCGTCGTCGCGGCCGGTCAGCTTCAGATACCTGATCGTCTGTTCGTCGATATAGAACATCGCGGCGGTCGCGCCGAATTCGGGAGCCATGTTCGCGATGGTCGCGCGATCGCCCAGGGTCAGGTTCGCCGCGCCCTCGCCGTAGAACTCGAGGTAGGCGCCGACCACTTTTTCCTTGCGCAGGAATTCGGTCAGCGACAGCACCACGTCGGTCGCGGTGATGCCCTCGCCCGGCTTGCCCGTCAACTCCACGCCGACGATATCGGGCAGCCGCATATACGACGCGCGGCCAAGCATCACGCTCTCCGCTTCGAGGCCGCCCACGCCGATCGCGATCACGCCGAGCGCATCGACCATCGGCGTATGCGAGTCGGTGCCGACGAGCGTATCGGGAAACGCGACGCCGTCCTTCACCTGCACGACCGGGCTCATGCGTTCGAGGTTGATCTGATGCAGGATGCCGTTGCCGGGCGGAATCACGTCGACGTTGCGAAACGCGCGCTTGGTCCAGTTGATAAAGTCGAAGCGGTCTTCGTTGCGGCGGTCTTCGATCGCGCGGTTCTTCGCGAACGCATCAGGATCGAAGCCGCCGCATTCGACGGCCAGCGAGTGATCGACCACGAGCTGCGTCGGCACGACCGGATTGACGAGCGACGGGTCGCCGCCTTGCGCCGCAATCGCATCGCGCAGGCCGGCGAGATCGACGAGCGCGGTCTGCCCGAGAATGTCGTGACAGACAACGCGCGCCGGAAACCATGGGAAATCGAGTTCGCGCTTGCGGCCGATGATCTGCCTGAGCGATGCCGCGAGCGTCGCCGGATCGCAGCGGCGCACGAGATTTTCGGCAAGCACGCGCGACGTGTACGGCAGCTTGTCGTAAGCGCCGGGTTCGAGCGCATCGACCTCGGCACGCGTATCGAAGAAGTCGAGTTCGGTGCCGGGAAGGCGTTTGCGATTGGCAGTATTCATGGCGTAGGGGACAGGACAGTTATCGGCCGCCGAGGGAAAGTCCGGCTGCGGCCGGCGCGTCGAGCGCGCGGCCGGCCGGACAGTGCGGGTAGTTTAGCTCGCTGCTGGCGTGTTGCTGAATTGCGGGTGTTTTGATGCGTGTTTTGCTGCGTGCTTTGACATGTGCTTCGCGGCTTATTTCGCTCAATACCGGGCGGCACGCGTGACACAGGCCGCCCGGGACTGGCCTCAAACGCGCTTCGCAAGCGGCACGAACGGCAGGTCGTCCGGGCCGGTGTAATTCGCGCTCGGCCGGATGATCTTGTTGTCGATGCGCTGCTCGATGATGTGCGCGCTCCAGCCCGCCGTGCGCGCGATCACGAAGATCGGCGTGAACATCGCGGTCGGCACGCCCATCATGTGATACGACACCGCACTGAACCAGTCCAGATTCGGGAACATCTTCTTCGCTTCCCACATCACCGCTTCGAGCCGCTCCGCAATCGAGAACAGCTTCGTGTTGCCTGCTTCCTTCGAGAGCTTCTGCGCCACATCCTTGATGACCTTGTTGCGCGGGTCCGAGATCGTGTACACCGGATGACCGAAGCCGATCACGACTTCTTTGTTCTCCACGCGGCGACGGATGTCCGCCTCGGCTTCGTCGGGCGTCGGGTAGCGCGACTGGATCTCGAAGGCGACCTCGTTGGCGCCGCCATGCTTCGGCCCGCGCAGCGCGCCGATGGCACCGGTGATCGCCGAATACATGTCCGAACCCGTGCCCGCGATCACGCGGCCCGTGAACGTCGAGGCATTGAACTCGTGTTCGGCGTAGAGATTAAGCGAGACGTGCATCGCATCGACCCACGACTTCGACGGCTCGACGCCATGCAGCAGATGCAGGAAGTGGCCGCCGATCGAATCGTCATCGGTTTCGACCTCGATGCGTCTGCCGTTGTGCGAGTAGTGATACCAGTAGAGCAGCATCGAGCCGAGCGAGGCCATCAGCTTATCGGCGATATCGCGCGCGCCGGGCAGGTTGTGGTCGTCCTTCTCGGGCAGCACGGTGCCGAGTACGGAAACGCCGGTACGCATCACGTCCATCGGATGCGCGGCGGCCGGAATCCATTCGAGCGCGGCCTTGACGTTGGCGGGCAGTCCGCGCAGGCCCTTGAGCTTTGTTTTATAGGCTTTCAGTTCGGCGGCGGTCGGCAGCTTTTCGTGGACCAGCAGATAGGCGATCTCCTCGAATTCGCAGGCACCGGCGATGTCGAGAATGTCGTAGCCGCGATAGTGAAGGTCATTGCCGGTCTTGCCGACCGTGCACAGCGCGGTATTGCCCGCGGTCACGCCCGACAGCGCGACGGATTTCTTCGGTTTGAATGCGCCCGCGTTCGGCGTGCTGTTGTCTGCTTCGCTCATCGATTGTCTCCAGATACGGGTGGGGCGTTGGACTTGGAACCGTGGACCGCAGCTTCAAACGCAAAGAATGGGCCAGCCCCTGCCCGGCTCGCCAGGTGCCGGCTAAGTGCCTGATTTAACGGGCGACTGCCGCCACCGACCGCGTACGGCTCATCGTATTTCATTTCAGAAATGAAATGCTAATTTCAAATCAGCAATGAATGCTCGCATAATAGGTACTTTAGGCACTCCCACTCTCCCGCGAGCCGACCGCCTTGAGCACGCCACTTTACGAACCGGCGCAGCGCCCGCGCATCTGGGCGCTCTCCATCAGCCGCCTGCGCGACCTGTTCTTCGAGATCGCCGGCGAATACGTCGAGCGCGCGGATCTGCGCATCGTCTCGCACGGCTTCGAGGACGCGGTGCGCGAGATCGAAGGCGCGGGCGCCGCGCGGCCCGACGTCGTGATCGCGGGCGGCTCGAACGGCGCGTATCTGAAGACGCGCGTGTCGGTGCCGGTCGTGCGGATCAACGCGACCGGCTTCGACGTGATGCATGCGCTCGCGCGCGCGCGTCGCGAGGGCAAGCGTGTCGCGCTCGTCACGCACGGCGACACGCCCGACGAAGTGCGCCGCTTCATGGCCGCCTACACGCTCGACGTGACGTTCGCGTCGTATCAATCGGCGCAGGACGCGGAAAGCGTCGTGCTCGACCTCAGCGATCGCGGCATCGACGTCGTGGTCGGCCCCGGCCTCGTCACCGATCTGGCCGCGAACGCGGGCATGGGCGCGGTGTTTCTCTATTCGCGCGCCTCGATACGCGCCGGCTTCGCGACCGCGCTCGAAGTCGCACAGGCGACGCGCCGCGAAACCGTGCGCCGCCAGCGGCTCGACACGCTGCTGCAACATCTGCGCGACGGCGTCGTCGCGCTCGACGCGCAAGGCCGCGTCGAGGTGATGAACCAGCGGCTGGCCGGCGTGCTCGGCATCGATCCCGCGAAGGCGGTCGGGCGCACGCTGCTCGAACTCGCGCCCGACCTCGCCGGCAGCCTGCCCGATGCGGACGGCGACAGCTTCTGCACCGTGCGCGGCGCGAGCTACGTCGTGCATCGCGGACCGCTCGCGAGCAATAGCGCGGCAGGCGGCACCGTACTCACGTTTCAGGAATCGCGCGCGCTCGAGCGGCTCGACCGCACGCTGCGCTCGCGCCAGCGCGTGCAGCAGTTCACCGCGCGCTACCGGCTCGACGATATCGTCGGCGTGTCCGAGCCGATCCAGCGCGTGCGCGCGCTCGTCGCGCGTTATGCGAAGTCGGACGCAACCGTGCTGATTCTCGGCGAGAGCGGCACCGGCAAGGAAATGGTCGCGCAGAGCATGCATCAACTGAGCGCGCGGCGCGACTTCGCGTTCGTCGCGATCAATTGCGGCGCGTTTCCCGAAGCGCTGCTCGAAAGCGAGCTGTTCGGCTACGAGGAAGGGGCGTTTACGGGGGCGCGCAAGGGCGGCAAGGCGGGGCTCATCGAGGTCGCGCATCGCGGCACCCTGTTTCTCGACGAGATCGGCGAGATGCCGTTGTCGCTGCAAAGCCGCCTGCTGCGCGTGCTGCAGGAGCGCGAGGTGGTGCGGCTCGGCTCGACGGAGCCGGTGCGCGTCGATATTCGCGTCATCGCGGCGACGCATCGCGCGCTGACCGAAAGCGTCGCGAACGGCAGTTTTCGCGCGGACCTGTACTACCGGCTCAATATCCTCAGCATTGCGCTGCCGCCGCTGCGCGAACGGCCCGGTGATCTACTGCCGCTCGCGGCCGAACTGCTGCGCCAGGCCGCCGCGCGCGAACCGAGGCTGGCGGCGCGCTTGCCCGACACGGAGACCGCCGCGCGCATGCTCGCGGGACTCGGCGCGACATTGCGGCGCTATGGGTGGCCGGGTAATGTGCGCGAATTGCAGAATGTGATCGAGCGGATTGCGGTGGAGCTTGCGGATGCGGGTGCCTGTGCGTATGCAGAAAGCGATGCTGATTTCGCGGCAGGCAGCGGTGCGAACGCAAATACGAGTGCGAACGCCCTGCCGAAAGACTCGGCCATCGTTACGCGCGAGATGTTGCGTTCGGTCGCACCGGAAATCGTCGAACCCGTCGCGCGCGCGAAGCCCGCCGTGCTGACGCTGCGCGAACGCAGCCGTCATGTCGAAGCCGATGAAATCCGCGCGGCGCTCGCGGCGCATGGCGGTGATCGCGATGCGGTGTGTGCGGCGCTCGGCATCAGCAAGACGACGTTGTGGCGCAGGCTGAATGCGGCGGGTCGTTAGGCAAGGTATCGACGGTGCGCACGTTGAAACCGCTGTGCGGATGACAACGCTTGCCCGCTAATTCGATCTGCTCTGCCGATAGGTGCAAAGCCTTGTCTAGTAGCCTTTTTATTTCGGGTATGTGGCTGGAAACATCGCTGTAGCCGAGCGCGTCGGTCTCTGCCGCCAAATCATCTCTTCGAAGAAAAATACATAAATCAGCGTTGCAGACAACCTGCTCGCCGCTTCAGAGCGAAGGAGAATCTACCACCGTTAATCGACACGAAGATTCGATTTCTCGACAGGCGCGAGCACGAAATTACCGGCGGTGATCTACGAGCAACACGATTTATTAGCGAAACATTGGATTCAATTGAAGTCGAGCCACGCGAAGATCGATAGATAGCTCTGTTCGTCGCACATAGCGTGACAATGGCAATGCTGCGACTGCTCTAACTATTGTTTTGCAGTCAAAATATGCCCCGCCTCAGCGAGGCCCTACACAGCACAGCAACGCAGCAACACAACAAGCGTCATACCGCAAAGCCCCCTAAAACCCCGCCTCCCTCTGCAAAATCGCCACAACATACCGCACACCGCGCCCGATAAAACTCTCGCGCCCCGCTCCCAACTGCACCATCCCGCTCACCTCGCGCCCGATCGCCGGCACACCATCGCACGCATCGAAGCGCACCTGCCACGTCGCCTGCAACGGCACCAACTGATGCGTCTTCGCATCGTACTCGGCCGGAATCGGCCCGCCGTAAGTACTCGCGACCGAAGGCTGATCGAGCGTCGTCACGTTGACCTCGTCGATCGCCTCGATACGGCACGCGCGACGCGGCAGCTCCGCGACGTTCGCCACGAACACCGCACGCTGCCCCGCCCTCAGGCGCGCCACGTCGCTCTCGCCGACAAACGCAAAACCCTTCACGCCAGTCGGCGCGATCAGATCGAACAAGCGCTCGCCGCGCGGCAGCCACATGCCCGCGGCCAGCGCATCGCCGGCAATCTGCACGTGGCCGTCGAACGGCGCGCGGATCGTCAGTTGCGCGATCTGCGCCTGCAAGCCCGTCACCGTCTCGCGCGCAGCGTCCCAACGGCGCGCGAGCGCCGTGCCCTGGCGTTGCAAGCGCTCGTCAAACGGTTGCTGTTCGACTTCCCAGCGCAATTGCGCTTCGTCGGCCTGCGCGGCCTTCAGCCGATAGTCGAGATCGGGCGACACCAGCACCGCCAGCGTCTCGCCCGCATGCACGAACTGGCCGTCGCGCGCGGGCGGCGGCTCGGCGGCGAGGTAGCCGGGTCCGACCGCGTAGAGTCCCTGCGCGCGTTGCGGCCCAAGCACTGCGGGCGCGCTCACGCCCGCGTGCCACGGCACCGCGAAAAAGATCAGCAGCGCCGCGCCGAGCAGAACACTCCTGCGTGTCTCGCGCCGCCAGCGCAATTCACCGCGCCGCTGCCAGCTCGCGGCGGCCTCGCGCCAGATCGGCCGCACGATGAACCAGCCGAATTCGACGAAGAACAGCAGCATGCCGAGCAGCTTGAAAAACGCGTGATAGACGACGAGCGCAATCGACATGAACACGACGAGCCGGTACAGCCATGTCGCAAACGAAAAGCCGATCAGAAAGCGCCGCCGCGCGGCCGAACACGGCTCGGGCTGCGGATCGCCGAGGCCGAACAGCCCTTCGCGCAGCCACCAGCGGCCGAGCGCGAACGCGCGGTCGTGCAGGTTCGGCATGTCGAGCCAGTCCGACAGCAGGAAGTAGCCGTCGAAGCGCATGAACGGACTCGCGTTGATCGCGAGCGTCGCGATCCAGGTCGTGGTCGCGAGCAGGAACGCGCCGGCGCGCAGCGGTCCGTCGGGCAGCACGCTCCACGCCAGTGTCGCGAACGCGGCGAGCGCGATTTCGCTCAGCATGCCGGCCGCGCCGATCCACAAGCGGTTCTTGCGCTCGGGCACTTTCCACGCTTCGGTCGTATCGGTGTAGAGCACGGGCAGCATCACGAGCAGCGCGACGCCCATCGTCGGCACGCGGCAGCCGTAACGCTGCGCGGTAAACGCATGGCCGAATTCGTGCAGCACCTTCGCGCAGCCGAGCGCGATGCCCACGCCGATCAGGCCGCGCCAGTCGGCGTAACCGTGGAACGTGTGCAGGAACTCGTCCCAGCGGCGCGAGGCGAGAAACAGCCCGGCCAGCGCGCACACCGCCACCACGCACCAGAACGCGGGCCGGTACGCGAACCCGGCGAAGCGCGCGGCGCGGCGCAGAAACGGCATCGGGTGCCAGAGCGGAATGCGGATCATCAGATAGTGCTTGAGCAGCCACATCGCCCGCGTCGTGCGATGCGCGTCGGCGTGCTGTTGCAGGCGCGCGGTGTCGGCGGCGCTCGCGGCGATCAGCAGATTCTGCTGACGCAGCATGCGCACGAGCAGGTCGAGATCGTCGGATGTGACGGTAAGCGTCGTGTCGCGATTCACGCTGTCGACGATCGCGCGCGGATCGTCGAGCGGCCAGCGCGACAGCAGTTCGAACGCGGGCCAGCCGAGCTGGAAAAAGCGGTTCGCGGCGGGATCGTGCAGCATCCAGGTCGGCGCACCCTCGGGGGTCGCGGCGCCTCGTGTGAGCGTCAGTTCCTGACGCAGTTGCGGAAGTCGGGCCATGATGCGATGAATTGACGCTGTCGAACGGGCGCGCCGCGCCTCACCAGCCGAGCCACTGACGCGCGAGCGTCAACGGGCGGCGCAGCACGTAGTAGATCGCCGGCACCCACGGGCCGCGAATGCGCGCGGTGCCCATCGCGCCGAGCGGCGCATTGGCGTCGGCCGCGACGAAGCTCGCGCGCACACGGTACGCGAGCACGCCGTCGGGCGTCGGCTCCGCGCGGTACGCGATCGAATCGATACGCGCCTCGTAGCTCGACAGCGGCGAACTCTTCGGATACAGCGTGAGCGTCGCGCCCGGCTTCACGTCGATGTTGTCGGCAACCGGCAGCCACGCGGTCAGCTCAACGCGCGCAGGGTCGGCCAGCAGCAGGATCTTTTCGCCGACCGCGACCGCCTTGCCGGTCCATTCGTTCGGATCGCTGAACACTGCCACCCCCGCGCGCTCGGCGTTCACCTTCACGCGCGCCAGCTGCTGCGCGGTGTAGTCGAGCTGCACCTGGCTCTGGTCGAGCTTGCCTTTGCGCTCGGCCATGTCGAGCCGCGTGCGGTCGTCGGTGACGGCAAGCTGCGCGGTCTGGCGGAACTCTTCCTGCTCGGCGTCGAAGTCCTTGCGCGCGAGCGCGTAGCGCGATTGCAGCGCGGTCGCGTCGAGGCCGAGCAGCGGCGTGCCGCGCTGCACCGGCTGATTCGGCTTCACGTAGAGACGGTCGATCACGCCGTCGAGCGGCGCGCGCACGACGAACGGATCTTTCGGTGTGACCTCGGCGGGCGCGAGCACGGTGAGGCGCAACGGAATCACGCAGGCCACCGCGAGCCCGATCAGCACGCGGCGCTGCTGACGGCCGGGCCGCAGCACGGCGCGCGCGCGTTCGAGCCACGAGGCGCGCGGCGCGAACGCCTCGAAGGCATGCGCCCAAACCTGGCCCAGTTCGGTGAGCAGCGCGCAGTCGGTCGCGCTCCAGGCTGCTTCGCGTGCGAACACGACGCCGCCGAGCGCATGCCCCGCGCGGTCGGTGAGCGGCAGCCACGCACCGTGTGCGGGCCACCATGCGGACCAGTCGCTCGCGACGTGCGGCGCGTCCGCTTCGAGATCGGCGGCCGTGAACGTACGCACCTGCGCGCGCGCCGGCAGCACCGGCGCGACGTGGCCTTCGACGCGCGCCGCCGCGTCGGCAGGCGCGCTCGGCGCGCCGCGCGCGAGCGCCTTGCACAGCGCGTTGAGCCACTGCACGTAAGGCGCGTTCGGATCGCTTTGCGGCAAGCCCGAGACCGCCGCCACCGTGCCGGGCGCGCTGCCGCGCCACCAGGCCGACTGCCGGTACGGCACCAGCGAAAGCGTTTCGTTGACGATCGTAAAGCCGAGCGCCGCCTCGCTGTGAGCGGCCCGCGCGCGCGCCGCGAGCTGCCACAGCAACGCAAGCTGCTGGCCGTCGATGCGGACCTGCTGCGCCGCCTCTTCCGGCATGCCTGATTCGCTCATGGCCTCACCGCGCCGCGAAAGTGGCCCAGCCGCTCATGCCGGGCAGCAGTTCGGGCGCGCTGCCGGTCAGCATGCCCGTCACGTCGACGGTCTGCGTGACCGGATCGACGCGCGCGCCGATGCGCGCGACCTTCGCCGGATAGCTCCTGCCGACCTCGTCGACCTGCACGTTCAGCGCATGACCGGGCTTGAGCCATAGCAGCCACTTCGACGGCACGATCATCTTCAGTTCGAGATGGCTCGTATCGACGATCGTCAGGAGCGGCTTGCCGGCTTCGGCGAACTGCTGCGGCGCTGCGCTGCGCTTCGACACGCGGCCGTCGAACGGCGCCGCGATCGTGCATTTGTGCACGGTCGCCTGCATGTACGCGACGTCGGCCGCGCTCGCCCTCTGCTTCGCCTCGGCCTGCTGCACCTCGAGTTCGCCGACCGAATGCAGCGCGACGAGCTTCTGGTTCACGCTGAGCAGTTCGCGCGCGCCGTCGGCGTCGGCCTGCGCCTTGCGCAATTGCGCGCTGTAGAGCGAGCAGTCGAGCGACACGAGCGTCTGCCCGGCGCGAAACGCGTCGCCGTCGCGAAACGGCAGCGAGGCGATCTTCGCCGAGATTTCGCTCGATATGTCGACCTGATCGCGCGACACCAGTTGGATGCGGATCTTGCCGTCGGGCGAGTCTTGCGGCACGGGTTGGGCCGCGGCTCCTGCTGCTGCCGCTGCCATTGCTGTGGGCATCGTTGCTGCCACCGCCGGCATCCCACCCGCCGCCGACCGCGCCGGCGCAGTCGTCGTCGCATTCGGAGACGCAACGACCTGCGCCGTCATCAGTAAAGCAATACCGCTGCCTGCACACACCTTCAACCACGGTTTCATTGCGGCTGTGCTCCCGCTGCGAGCGCTGCCGCCGCCGTTTTCGTCGGCCCCGGCTGCGCGGCCGCGACCGTGCTGCCCGCGTGACCGAGCGCGTCCCAGTGCTGCTGCTCCTCGCCGATCGATTGCGTCAGCGACGCGAGATCGTGACCACGCACCGCGTCCGGCACCGGATCGAGCCCCAGCGTCGCGAGCATCTGCCCATACGCGCTTTCGAGTTCGCCGTAGCTTTGATAAAGGCGCAGTTCCGACATCATCGCGCTCGTCGCCACGCGAATCTCTTCGAGCTTGCCTTGCGCGTTGGCCTGCGTCGCGTTGTGCGTGTGTTCGAGAATCTGCTGGTCGACGTCGTTCATCTGCCTGAACAGATCGAACTGGCGCTGCTTCGCCGAGAGTTCGCTGCGCGCGACGTGCACCTGCGTGAGCACCGCCATGCTGAGCGCCATGCGCTGCGTCTTCGCGACTTCGAGTTGCGCGTCGGCGGTGCCGCGAATCGTCTTGACGTTGAGCAGATTCAGCAGGTTCCAGCTGATGCTGATACCGGCCGCGCGCCATGCGTTATAGACGAGAAAGCTGTTGCTGTCGTAATGGCCGCCCAGTTCGAGTTCGATGCCCGGCAGCAGCTTCGCCATCGCCTTGTGCGTTTCGTTGACGCTGATGCGCTCGTTATAGCTCGCCTCGACCAGTTCGGGACGGCGCTGCAACGCGGTGTCTTCCATCTGCGGCATCGGCATGTCGAAGTCCGGCACCGGAAAGTCCTCGCTCGCGGCGAGCGTGTAGTCCTTGCCCGGTTCGAGGTTCATCAGCGCGGCAAGGCGCGGCTTCGCTTCCTCGAGCTGGTCGCGCACCGCTTCGAGCTGCCGCATCAGATCGAGCAGCGAGTGCTGGTAGTTGAGCGTATCGATCGGTGCGCGCAGACCCTGCTTCTGCGCCGCGCGCGAATCGTCGAGCGCGGCGCGCGCCGCATCGAGCAGCGGGCCGATGCGATCGTGCAGCCGCTGCGCGCCGAGCGCCTGCCAGTACGCCTCGCGCACCTGCTGCATCATCAGCTGCACGACCTTGCGGCGGCGCTGTTCGAGCACGAGCACGTGATCGGCCTGCTCCTTCGCCTCGTAATAGCTGACGCCGAAGTCGAGCAGGTTCCACGACAGGTTCAGGTCCGCGGTGCGCGAGTTCTGATCGGTCGAGAACGACGGAATCAGCGACTCCTCCTGCGTGTACAGACCTTCCGACGACGACGCGAGCGGATGGTTGCGGTTCGTATAGCCGGCCTGCGCGGTGAGCTTCGGCAACAGATCGAAGTTCGACAGATCGAGTTGCTTCTGCGCGAGCGCTTCTTCCATCATCTTCAGACGATGGTCGAGGTTGTAGCGGATCGCGCGCGCCATCGCCTCGTCGAGCGTGATCGGACCGCTCACCGGCTGCTGGCTCGCGAACATCGACGTGCGATCGGCCTGGGCCGTCTGCACGCGTTCGGCGTCGGTAAACGGCACGGGTTTGACCGCGCAGCCGGACAGCCACAACACGGCGGCCGACAGCGCAATGAGCGTGGGACGCGGTGCGCGCACCGCAAGCGACAAGGATTTCACGTCGGCTGATCTCTTATGGAAAAAGTGGAAAGCGGAACAGGAATGCGAGGAAAAGAGGCTCATGCGCGCGGCTCCAGCGAATGCGTCGCGCGGTTGTCGACGGCTTCGGCATGCGCGACCTTTGCGCCGGCTACGCCCGCGCGCGTGACATGCAAGGCCGCGTGCGCGCTCGCGAACTGCGCGCTCAGCGAAGGCTTCGCGGGCGGCAGCGCGGCATGCGGCGGCGCGCTTTTCACCGGCTTCGGCGCGGGCGCGTGCGGGGCCTGACGGTGCGCCGCGTCGAGCGACACGACCACTTCGCGATGCGTCACGCGGCCGAACGCGTCGCGCACGGCCAGCGTCACGCGCACTTCGTGCACGCCCGCGGGCGGCACGCCGGAGAGTTCGCCGCGTGCCGCGTCGTAGTGGAGCCACGACGGCAGCGGTTCGCCATCGGCGAGCGTGATGCTCACGTCGTTGGCGATGCTGGTTGCGCGCGTGTCCGGCGAGTTCGGCAGAAGCGCGGCCGTCAGCAGCGCGAACGAGCCGTCCGCGTGACGCTGCGGATGCACGTCGAGCGACGCCAGCACCTGCAGGCTCGCGGTTTCGTCGCCGAGGTCGGGCGGCGCGATCGAATCGAGCGGACTCACGTGCGTGTCGCCGAGCGAGCTGTTGTGCTGGTCGTCCTGCGTGAACGTGCGAGTCGGCGGCAACACTATCGTGCCGAGTTCGGCCGGCGGCTTCAGCGCTTCGAGCACGATCAGCGGATTCGACACGCCGTCGCTATAACCGGTGGTGCCGCTGACGATCAGCGGATTCGTGCGCGACGGATTGAAGACCGGCGGCGCGACGATCGTGGGCGTCGCCAGCGGCTCGCCCTTGTGCTCCGGCAGGATCGGCGTGCCGGACGGCTGCGTCGTGGCGACGACCTGCACCGTGCGCGTCGCGGGCGCGCTCGACGCGACGCCGTCGCTGATCGCGAAGGCGATCGTGCGGCTGCTGCCGGTGCTCTCGAACTGCGTGTCGCGATACGAGACCGCGGCGAACGCGGCCTGCCATTGCGCGAGCGTCGCCGTGCCGCTCGCCGAGGTGAGCCTGAGCACGCCGCTCGCGGCATCGTAGGCGGCGCTGATGTCGCCGGTCGCCGTGCCACCGCTCGTGAACGCGAGCACGTCGTGCTGCGGATCGAACGTACCGCTGAACGACACCGTGGCCGAGGTCAGCGGCGTCGGGTTGCGGTCGGTCAGCGTGATGCCGTCGCCGACCGCAAGCGCGTCGGCGGCATTGCCGTTGGCGGTATAGCTCAGCGTGACGCCGCCGCCATCGACGATCAGCGTCTGATGCGTGGCCGTCACGCCGACTGCGCGCGCGAGTGCGATGCTCGCCTTGGTGCCGTCGTTGACTGTGAAGCTGATCGTGCGCGTCGCGGTGTTGGGCGTGATCGCCGTGTCGGTGTAGGTGATCGAGCGCAACGCCGTTTGCCATTGTGCGAGCGTGGCGCTTGCGCCGGTCGAAGTCAGCGTCAACACACCGGTCGCAGCGTTGTAGCTCGCGGCGATGTTGCCCATCGTCGCGCCGTCGTTCGTGAACGCCAGAACGTCTTCGCCTGCGTGGAAGCCTGTGCCGATCTGTACCGTCGCCGAGGCCAGCGTCGTGTTGTCTCGATCGCCGACCGCGATACCGCCATCCACCACGACCGGCGTCGATACCGTGTTATCGCCCGACACGAACGCTGCACTACCTGTGCTGGTGGTCGAGACGAGCGGCGTCTGATCGGTATCGGCCACCGTCACCGTGCGCGACAGCGCCACGCTGGTTTCGATCCCATCGTTGACCGCGAAGCTGATCGTGCGCATCGCGGTATTCGGCGTGATCGCCGTATCGGTGTAGGTGATCGAGCGCAGCGCGGCCTGCCACTGCGCGAGCGTCGCGTTCGCGCTGGACGAAGTCAACGTCAGCACACCGGTCGCGGCGTCGTAGCTCGCGGCGATGTTACCCATCGTCGCGCCATCGTTCGTGAACGACAGGACATCTTCACCAGCATGGAAACCCGAACCGATCGCGACCGTCGCCGAGGCGAGCGTCGTGTTGTCGAGATCGCTGACCGCGATGCCGCCATCCACCACGACCGGTGTCGACGCCACGTTATCGCCCGCCACGAACGCTGCACTGCCCGTGCTGCTCGTCGACAGCACCGGCGTCTGATCCGTATCGGTCACCGTCACGTCGCGCGACAGCGCGGTGCTGGTTTCGATCCCGTCGTTGACCGTGAAGCTGATCGTGCGCGTGGTGTTATTCGGCGTGATCGCCGTGTCGGTGTAGGTGACCGAGCGCAACGCGGCCTGCCATTGCGCGAGCGTTGCGCTCGCGTTGAACGAAGTCAACGTCAGCACACCGGTCGCGGCATCGTAGCTCGCGACGATGTTGCCCATCATCACGCCGTCGTTCGTGAACGCCAGCACGTCTTCGCCGGCATGAAAGCCCGAGCCGACCTGCACCGTCGCCGAGGCGAGCGTCGTGTTGTCGAGGTCGCTGAGCACGATGCCGCCATCGACCACGACCGGTATCGACACCGTGTTATCGCCCGACACGAACGATGCGCTGCCCGTGCTGGTGGTCGCGATAAGCGGCGTCTGGTCGACGTCGGTCACCGTCACGTCGCGCGACAGCGCCACGCTGGTTTCGATCCCATCGTTGACCGTGAAGCCGATCGTGCGCGTGGTGTTGTCCGGTGTGATCGCCGTGTCGGTGTAGGTGACCGAGCGCAACGCGGCCTGCCACTGCGCGAGCGTCGCGTTCGCGCTGGCCGAGGTCAGCGTCAACACACCGGTCGCAGCGTTGTAGCTCGCGGTGATGTTGCCCATCGTCGCACCGTCGTTCGTGAACGACAGGACATCCTCGCCCGCATGAAAGCCCGAGCCGATCTGCACCGTCGCCGAGGCGAGCGTCGCATTGTCGAGATCGCTGACCACGATGCCGCTATCGATCACCACCGGCGTCGAGGCCACGTTATCGCCCGCCACGAACGATGCGCTGCCCGTGCTGCTCGTCGACAGCAACGGCGTCTGATCGGTATCGGCCACCGTCACCGTGCGCGACAGCGCGGCGCTCGTCTTCGTGCCATCGTTGACCGCAAAGCCGATCGTACGTGTGGTGGTGTCCGGCGTGATCGCCGTGTCGGTGTAGGTGACCGAGCGCAAGGCGGCTTGCCACTGCGCGAGCGTCGCGTTCGCGCTGGCCGAAGTCAGCGTCAACGTACCGTGCACGGCATCGTAGCTCGCGGTAATGTTGCCCATCGTCGTACCGTCGTTCGTGAACGACAGGACATCCTCGCCCGCATGAAAGCCCGAGCCGATCTGCACCGTCGCCGAGGCAAGCGTCGTGTTGTCGAGATCGCTGACCACGATGCCGCCATCGACCACCACCGGCGTCGACGCGACGTTGTCGCCCGCCACGAACGATGCGCTGCCCGTGCTGCTGGTCGACAGCAACGGCGTCTGATCGGTGTCGGTCACCGTCACCGTGCGCGACAGCGCCGTGCTGAACTGCGAGCCGGCGTCGAGCACGAAGCTGATCGTGCGCATGGCGGGGTTCGGCGTGACCGCCGTATCGGTGTACGTGATCGAGCGCAGCGCGTCCTGCCATTGCTGGTTCGTCGCGCCGCTGCCCGTGAGCGTGAGCACGCCCGTCAGGGCGTTGTAGTTGCCGTAGATGCCGTTCTGGCTCGTGAACAGCAGCACGTCTTCGCCCGCATGCAGGTTGCCGGTAATCTCAACCGTCGCGCTCGTAATCACGTCGCCGAGCGGATCGGCCACCACGAGGTTGCCGTCGACCGTGACCGGCGTCGATACCGTGTTGTCGCCCGCGACGAACGTGGCGCTGCCGGTGCTCGTCGTCGTCAGCGAAGGGGCGGAGCTGGTCACGTCGATCGTGTAGGCGACCGGCGCGCTCGTCTTCGTGCCGTCGTTCGCGGTGAGTTGCAGCGTGCGCGCGCCGAGCGGCGCGCTCGAAGCCGTCGAGAACTGCAAACCCTCGAGGATCGCCTGGTACTGCGCGACCGTCATACCGTTCGAGTTGAGCGTGTACGTGCCGGTCGCCGCGTTGAAGGAATCCGAGAAACCAGCCCCCATCGTTGCCGCGTTGTAGTTGAGCGTGATCGTGTCGCCGGACTGGAAACCGGACGCGATCTGCAACGTGAAAGTCATCGGCAGGGACGGCGTTACCGTACTGTCGCGATCGCTGAACGTCACGCCGCTGTCGATCGTGAGCGGCGCGCCGCCCGCCGGATACGTGACGCTGCTCGTCGAGGCGGTCACCACCGGCGTCTGATCGGTCGCGCTCACCAGGACGACTTTGATGACCGGCATGCTCGTCTTGATGCCGTCGCTAACCGTGAAGCTGATCGTGCGGACAATGCCGCTCGGCACGATCGCGGTATCGGTGTAGGTAATCGAGCGCAAGGCAGCCTGCCACTGCGCGAGCGTCGCGCGGCCTGCTGAACTCAGCTCCAGTGCGCCGGCCGCGCCGGTGTACGTGGCGGTGATATCGCCGAACGCGGCGCCGCCCGTGAACGCGAGCACGTCCTCGCCCACATAGAAGGTGCTGTTAAATATCACCTCGGCGGTGCGTATCGTCGCGCCGCCGCTATCCGACAGCGTGATGCCCGGATCGACCACGACCGGCGTCGAGGCCACGTTGTCGCCCGCGACGAAGCTCGTCGTGCCGTTGGACAAGGTCAGCACCGGCGTCTGGTCGGTCAGCGTCACGTCGACCGTGCGGGTCCACACGCTGCTGCTCTTCACGCCGTCGTTGACGACGAAGCCGATCGTGCGCGCGGCGCCGCTCGGCGCGGCCGCGGTATCGGTGAACTGCACCGAGCGCAGCGCCGCCTGCCACTGCGCGAGCGTCGCGATGCCGCCCGAGGACGTGAGCGTCAGCACACCGCTGGCGTACACGCCAGTGATGTTGCCCATCGTCGCGCCGTCGTTGGTGAAAAGCAGCGCGTCGCCATTGCTGTCGTAGTTGCCGATCGTTACGGAAGCCGACACGAGCGTCGTGTTGTCGCGGTCGGACACCGTAATGCCGCCATCCACCGTGACGGGCGACGCCGCCGTGTTGTCGCCTTGCACCCAGCTCGCATCGCCGGACGTGCCGGTCACGATCGGCGTCTGATCGGTATCGCTTACGTCGATCTGCGCGGTGGCCGCCGCCGACGACTTCGTGCCGTCGTTGACCGTGAAGCTGATCGTGCGCGTCGTGGTATCGGGCGTGATGGCCGTATCGGTGTACGTCACCGCGCTCAACGCGGCCTGCCATTGCGTGAGCGTCGCGCTGGCGCCCACCGAATTCAGCATCAACGTGCCGTGCACGGCATCGTAGGTCGCGGTGATGTTGCCCATCGTCGTGCCGTCGTTGACGAACGACAGGACATCCTCGCCCGCGTGAAAGCCCGTGCCGATCTGCACCGTCGCCGAAGCGAGCGTCGTGTTGTCCAGATCGCTCACGGCGATGCCGCTGTCGATCACGACCGGCGTCGAGGCCACGTTGTCGCCGGCGACGAAGTTCGCGGTCGTGCCGCTCGTCGTAATGATCGGCGTCTGGTCGGTGTCGGTCACGGTCACCGTGCGCGTCGCGACCGCGCTCATGGTCGTGCCGTCGTTGATCTGGTAGCTGATCGTGCGCATGGCGCTCGCAGGCGTCGTCAGATAGTTCGCGTACTGGACCGAACTCAGCGCCGCCTGCCATTGCGCGAGCGTCGCGCCGCCCGAGGCCGTCAGCGTGAGCGTGCCGGTGCCCGAGTTGTAGGCGCCGACGATGTCGCCCATCGTCGCCGGATTGGCAACGAACAGCAGCGAGTCCTGATCGGCCGTGAAGTTGCCGGTGATCTGCACGGTCGCGCTTTCGAGCGTCGTGCTCTGACCGTCGGCCACGCTCAGTCCCGAGTCGATCAGCACCGGCATCGAGGCCGTATTGTCGCCGGCGACGAATGCGGCCGAACCGGGGTCGGTGGTGATCGTCGGGCCACTCGTCACGTTCACCGTGTGCAGCGCGAGCGAGCTCGAAGCTACACCGTCGTTGACCGAGATCGTGAAGTTGCGCGCGCCCGATACCGCCGCAGCCGACGTCGAAAACGTGACTGCATCGAGCGCGTGCTGCCATTGCACGAGCGTCGCGCTCGCGCCCACCGAAGTCAGCGTCAGCGTGCCGTTCGCGTTCGCCGTGATGCCGATGTTGCCGAACTGCGTCGAGTCGGTGTTATCGAACGAGAGCGTATCTCCGCTGTGGTAGCCGCTCGCGATCGAGATCGTCGCCGAGGCGAGCGTCGTGTTGTCCGCGTCGCTGACGGAAAAGGTGGAGATCGCCGTCGGTGTCGAGCCGGCCTGATAGCTCGACATGCTGCTGCCGCCGTCGACGACGATCGGCGACTGGTCGGTCGCGGTCACGTTCACGCTGCGCGAGGCGACGTTGCTCGTCGAGGTGCCGTCGTTGAACGAGAAGTCGACCGTACGCGTAACGGTGGAGGGCGTCACCAGCGTATTCGCGAACGTCACCGATTCGAGCGCCGCCTGCCATTGGGCGAGCGTCGGCGTGCCGCTGGCGGTCAGCGTCAGCGTGCCCGTGCCGCTCGAATAGCTGCCGCTGATGCCGTTGACCGACACAAAGCCGAGCACGTCGCCCGCCTGCACGTTGGCGATCGTCACGGTCGCGGACTGCGCCGTCGACGAACCGCCGTCGGAAAGCTGCAGGCCGCTGTCCACCGCGACCGGCGCGCCGCCCACGCCGTTGTTCGCCGACGCCCATGACGCGTTGCCGCTGCTCGTCGTGACGGCGGGCCCCGTGTCGGTATAGGTCACGTTGTCGATATACAGCGAGAGCGGACCGTACGGGTCGTTCACGTCGATCAGCGTGACCGATCGGGTGTTCTGGAAGTCGGGGTCGTTGGCGATCAGGCTCTTGATGCTGCCGACGAAGCCGCCTGCCGCCTCGGTCGCAATCTGCACGCGCGTCGCGGCATTGCCGTTCGCCTCGATATAGAAGTTGCCGTTGACCGAGCTGATGTCGAGATCCGACAGCGTGAAGGTATGGCCGTTCGCGAGCGAGATCGTGAACTCCGTCATCGGATCGTTGTTGACGTTGACTTCGAGGAAGCCGTCGTTGGGGGCCCCGGAATTGACGTCGCTCGGACCGGTCGGCGCATTGCCGTTGTTCCACACGCCTTCCTCGACGGAGCCGTCCGTCGTGTATACGACGCCGTCGAGCGTATAGCTCGTCCGATAGCCGAGGTCCTGGCCCGTGTCGTTGTTGGCCTCGGCGGCCGTGTCGAAGGTTTCGACCGTCACGCCGAGCAGCTCGTTGAACTGCGCCTGCGCGCTCGCCGATTCGATCACGGCCGTGTGCACGTGCCCGGCCTGGTATTCGAGCGTCCAGTTGCCGCCGAGCGCGCTCGCGCCGGTGTCGTCGGTCGATGCCGCGACGTTCAGGTGCGTGAGTGCCGCGATCTGCTGCACGAGCGCCTGGCCGTCGGCTTTTTGCGCGACGTCGCAGCCGTAGATCAGGAAGTCGCCGCCCGGCTTCATCGCCGCGCCGATCTGCGCGAGCTCGGCGCTGTAGGCCGAAAAATCCGCGCCGGTGAGCCACGTCGAGCCGGCCTGGATCGCGCCGTCCGTGCCGTGCGAAATCAGATGGATCGACTCGATGCCGTGATGGGTTTGCAGGTACTGCGCGATCTGCGCGAAGCCGTCGCTGTTCGCGTCGAGCACGACGTACTGCGTGCCGGCCGGCAAACCGGCGATCAATATCTGATAGTTCTCGACGCTCGGGTCGATGAAGACGACCTGATGCGAGGCGTCCGGTGTGGTGACGCTCGTGTCCTTGAGCGCGTGCGTGGTGGTGCTGGTGTCCTTGCTGCCCGTGCTCGTGTTCGTGCCGGCGCCCTCGCCGTTCGTTCCCGCATCGCGTTGTGCCGCATTGGACGTACCCGACGCCGACGCGGAAGACGTCGCTTGCGAAGCCCCCTGGCCCGACGAACTCGCTGCGGCCGGATCGTTATGCGTTGGCTCCGCACGATGCGCGTGTTCGTGCGCATGCGTTTCCGCGTGCGGTTTGGCCGCGACAGCGGCGACCGACGCGTCGTACACGACGCGCGGTTCGAGCGCGAGCAACAGGGGCGAAGCCGCGACACGCGGACGCGGCATTTCGCTTTCGGTACTCAAACGCTTGAGCCACTGCCTGACGATCTTCATGACGATACTCTCCCGGCCGCCGCGCGTTCCAAACGCGCGGCGCCGCAAAACGGGACTGGACGAAAACGCTTTAGCCGCGCGACGGGAAAATCCCCGTCAACGCGACGATGAAGTTGATGCCGAGATACGGATTGCGCGTGTTGAACGGCAAGCCGCTGCCCGCATTCGCGTTGACGACGTTCGGCAGGCTGGCCGGCACCGTGAGGTTGAACGGCTTGAGCGTGGTGTCGGCGTTGGCGGTGTTGTAGACCGTCGCCGGATGGCCCGACGACAACGCGCCGCCGAGCACCGTCGTCGGTCCGGGAATATTGGTCACGCTGGTCGCGGGGGGCCCCGACGTGGCCGTCGTGCCCGTCGCGGCGGGAATCGCCACGGCAACCGTGGTCGGCTGCGTCGCACCGGTAACTTGCGTCGCGTGCGTGTGAACGGGCAATTGCGCCTGCGTCAGCGTGATGTTTTCGGCTCCGGCCTGCTCGCCGGTCACCACCGGCGCGAGACCCAGCCCCGTCCCCACGCCGACCGGCGAGCGGCCCTGCAGGTTCGGCAGACCGAACGTGGTTTGGCCGTTGCCGCCGTAGTACGTGCCGAGCAGCGCGAACAGCGGGCTGTTTTGCGCAATCGACATGAGCTGCCCCTGGCACAACGCCCAGCCGTTGGGTGCGAAGTCGAAGCCCACCATGCGGATTTCACCGAGGTATTGATCGGACATGCTGCCTCCAGAAGAGAGAAAACGAAAACGACGGAAGAGCCGTGCGGCTGAGCGGAACGCAGCACGCGACGGCATGCGAAATGCGATGGGGAAAAAGGTGCAAGGCGGAATGCGAGGCTGCGTACAAGGCGCCGCGTGCAACGGCGTGCGGCGCGCCGCACCGCATGTCGTTGCACGTGCGCCGAATGGAACGCCGCGAAGAATGGAATGCGCGACTCATCACACCGCATCCGCCGCGCAAGCCGAACGCTTGCGATGAATCACCGCGCACAGCGTCCGCGCGCCCGATTCGAGCGGTCTGCCCGGCGAGACGAACAGCAGCCATGCACGGCCGTCGGGTGCGATGAAGCGATAGGTGTCCTGAGGTAACGCAACCGCCGGCGGCAACTCGAAGCTCGCCGAATAGCACTCGTGCTCGCCATTCATGGCGAGGCCCGTCCATGCGTCCAGCAAACGCGTCTGCACGAGCGGCAACGCCGCCGCGTCCGCGCTCGCGAGCGTGAAGACCTGCCCAAGCGACGCCCTCAGCGCATCGTAGGCCGGCAAATCCGAAACCGCGTTCGACACTGGTCCCCCTCGATCGCAACGCGCGCGCCGTGGTGCTGCCGATGCAGCGCGCCGGTTGCCGTCATTCTTGTCATGCTCTCAGTTCGCGCGCATTTGCCGTGATGCATCGCCGTGGCTTACAGCCCGGTTGCGCGTCGCTTTAATACGGGTCTACGGAATGACTCTTTTTCTCTATCGTTAGGCTTACGACATATTTCTGGAAAGCTTTAATGAATTCCACGGTGGTCCAATTCGATCATGCCGCGCCCTGCTTATTACTTGCTTGTGGTTTGCTTATCGTTTGCTTATTGTTTATTTATTGCCTGTTCATTATGTGCTTAATACTCTCTCATGCGCACACCGTCCGTGCATCGTCCCGCGACGTGACGGATGAAACGGCACGCGCGTCGAGTTGTATATCGAGCGGCGCGCATTCGCGGCGCATCAACCCGTAGACGCCGCCGTCCTGCTCGCTGCTCTGCTTCACGAAACCCAGACGCCGGTACAACGACTGCACCGGGTTGTCGGCCTCGACGTTCAGGGTAACGGGCAAGCCTTCGCGCACCGCCCCGGCGATCAACGCGCGCAATAGCCGCGTGCCGATGCCCTTGCCACGCCATGCGGGCAGCAAGGCGATATCGATGATGCGGGCTTCGTCGCCGAGTTGCGCGGGCCGCCATGCGTGATACAGACGCCCGACCGGCTCCGCGCCGGCCAACACGACGTCGAAAAAAGCGTGTGGATAGTGCTCGCGGTAATACGTGTGTTGAAGCTGCGATTGATGCCGCAGAAACGCGTCGATGCGAGACGGCTCCCAACCGGTGCGTGCGAATTCATCCCAACGCGTGCTCACGAAAACGTCACAAAGAAACGCTTCGTCGGCGACACTGGCGGTGCGCAAGCTCACGATGCCGGCATGGCTTGCCGGACTTTCTAGCGGCGCTGCGGAATGAGTGAATTCGATCTTCATGCGAAAATCATTGGTAAGCCGCTGAGCTGACGAATACGCGATAACGCCGAATCCTAACTAATTGTTACTTGCGCAGCAATAGAAACTGTGAAGAGTCAGAGAGCCGGTAATTTCCCTGATTGCCCGCGCATTTTTACCCGCTATGGTGACGCTAAAACGACAATGAATCGAAAGCATTTCGAGTGGAATTTGCGCAATTATTTAGTAAGGCATCTAAAGCACTTCGTCAGCCATGCAAGCGGCTGCGCAAATCGCGGAGTACCCCGCCTCAACGATCCGCCGGCGTGCTGCCGAACTGCGCGAATTCCTCGCTGAGAAAATCCACGCATACCCTCACCTTCGCGGACTGCGCGAGCCGCTCCGGATACACGGCCCAAACGTTGGCGGGTTGAGTCGCCTCGGGTAACAGCTGGCGTAACTGGCCGCTGTCGATGAGTCCGCGCACGTCCCACAGCGAACGCAGCACGATGCCGCGGCCGGCCAGCGCCCATTGCACGGCGACTTCGCCATGATTGGTCGACAGCGGTCCGGTGACCTTGATCGATACCGCTTCGCCGCGCACCGTGAGCCGCCACAAGCCGAACGGATGATCGCGCTCCTTGATGGCGAGACACGCATGCGAGGACAGTTCCGCGAGTTGCCGCGGCGTGCCATGCCGCGCGAGATAATCGGGCGACGCGCACAGCACGCGATGATTCGAGGCGAGCCGCCGCGCGATCAGATGCGGCGCGATGTCGTCGCCGATGCGGATGTCGAGATCGATGCCCTCGCCTGCGACGTCGACAAGACGATCGAACAGATCGAGCCGCACGCTCAGTTGCGCATAGCGTTCCGAAAAGCGTGCGAGCGCGGGTGCGACGAAGCGCCGGCCGAAACCGAAGCTGCTCGAAATGCGCAGCTTGCCGCCCGGAATGCGGCGCGTGGTGGAGACGTCCTCGACCAGTTGATCGACGTCGTCGAGAATTTTTTCGGCCCATGCATAGACGCGCTCGCCCGCTTCGGTAATCGCGACACGACGCGTGGAGCGATGCAGAAGGCGCGTGCCGAGCGTCGCCTCGAGCACGCCGATGCGTTTGCTGACATAGGCGGCCGAGACCGATAGCGCCTCGGCCGCCGCGCTGAAACTGCACTTGCGCGCAACTTCGCAGAACACGCGCAGATCGCCGAGATCGGGAGACGGGACGCTATTCATGGCGGCGCTCTTTATACACGAATCGTGTACAGTGGTTTAACCAAAGCGCGCATTGTAGACGCAATTAGCGAGAATAGAATAAGCGCCATTGAAACGTCGATACCCGTTGGGTACTCCGCTGAATACCCCGTTGCACACCCATTACACAGAAGGAGCACAGCATGTCGAACAGATATCGGATTGCCGTCATACCGGGCGACGGCATCGGCGTCGAAGTGATGCCGGAAGCGCTGCGCGTGCTGGACGTCGCGACGAAACGCTTCGGCATCGAACTCGAGTATCGGCATATCGAGTGGGCAAGCTGCGACTACTACGCGAAGCACGGCAAGATGATGCCCGACGACTGGAAAACGCAACTGCAATCGATGGATGCGATCCTGTTCGGCGCGGTCGGCTGGCCCGACACCGTGCCCGATCATATTTCGCTGTGGGGGTCGCTGCTCAAATTCCGCCGCGAATTCGATCAATACGTGAATCTGCGCCCCGCGCGTCTTTTCGCGGGCGTGCCGTCGCCGCTCGCGGGACGCAAGGCCGGCGACATCGACTTCTGGATCGTGCGCGAGAACACCGAGGGCGAGTATTCGTCGGTCGGCGGCGTGATGTTCGAAGGCACCGAGCGCGAATTCGTGCTGCAGGAATCGGTGTTCACACGGCACGGCAGCGAGCGCGTGCTGAAGTTCGCATTCGATCTCGCGCAGCGGCGCGAACGCAAGAAGATCACGGTCGCGACGAAGAGCAACGGCATCGCGATCAGCATGCCGTGGTGGGACAAATGCGCGGCCGGCATCGCCGCGCACTATCCGGACGTCGAATGGGACAAGCAGCACATCGACATCCTTTCCGCGCGCTTCGTGCTGAACCCGGACCGCTTCGACGTGGTGGTCGCGACCAACCTGTTCGGCGACATCCTTTCCGATCTCGGCCCTGCCTGTACCGGCACGATCGGCCTCGCGCCGTCGGGCAATCTGAATCCGGACCGCACGTTCCCGTCGCTGTTCGAACCGGTGCACGGCTCGGCACCCGACATCGCCGGCAAGCACATCGCCAATCCGATCGCGATGATCTGGTCGGCCGCGATGATGCTCGACTTCCTCGGCCGCTCCACCGGCAAGGAACGCGAAGCGCACGACGCGATCCTGCGCGCGATCGAGGCGACGCTCGCCGAAGGCCCGCATACCGGCGACCTCGGCGGCAGCGCAAGCACGAGCGAGGTCGGCGCGGCGATTGCGGCGAAGCTCGCGTGACCTGACAGAGCGTGTTGCCTGGGGCTGCCAATCGAATGCGGATTGCAGCCTCGGCATGCGGATACGCTGCCCTTCGGGCAAAGCAAATTCGACTTCGCTGAAGCGATGCGCGTGTTCCATCACATCGATCATGCCGGGCAGATTCATTTGCCATGCGAACTAATGCGCATCGTGAGATAAAAAGCACCGCCGTCGCCTTCGCGCACACTCCGTTGAACCCGTTGAACATCCGCGCCGTCGATACCTGTGAATTCGACGTCAACGCGAAATAGATCGCCGCACGCGCACGCTGAAGCCGCGCATCCGCACCTCAGGTTCGGCCCGCTCGACGACTCCGGAATCAGCCCCATCGCGAAGTCCTATCGCACCTTCGCGAGGCGCGTTTCTCATCTCGGGTAATCCCCCGTTGCCCGCTGCCATCAAATTACTTACAGTGGCGCGCGTTCGCGTGAAGAATCACCGTTCTTCACGCGAACAAAACGCCGATCCCGGCGACGCTCCCGCACGCGAACCGCAGCGGGTATGATTCATTGCCTAAGCCCAGCAGTTCGCCGCAGGTGCAGGCATCGTGCGCCGCTACCCGACGGCACACGGTCTTAAGAAAAAACGCCCGTTATGTCGGGCTTTTTCGCAGTCAGGAGACCATCATGAACCGCAGCACCGCTGTGAACGTTCAAACCTTTATCAACGAGCACCCGTTTTCGCCGTTCCAGTGGCTGATCTTCTTCATGTGCTTCATCATCGTCCTGATGGACGGTTTTGACACCGCCGCGATCGGCTTCATCGCCCCCTCGCTCATCACCGAATGGGGCATCGACAAACCCGCGCTCGCGCCCGTGCTGAGCGCGGCGCTGTTCGGCCTCGCGTGCGGCGCGCTCGGTTCCGGCCCGCTGTCCGACCGCCTCGGCCGTCGCGGCATGCTGCTCGGCTCGGTGCTGCTGTTCGGGCTCGCGTGCCTCGCGTCGGCATTCTCGACCGGCATCGAGCAACTGACCGTGCTGCGCTTCATCACCGGCGTCGGCCTCGGCGCCGCGATGCCGAACGCCGTCACGATGATGGGCGAGTACTGCCCGGACAACCGCCGCGCCACCGTCATCAACCTGATGTTCTGCGGCTTTCCGCTCGGTGCGGCATTCGGCGGCTTCCTCGCCGCATGGATGATTCCGCATTTCGGCTGGCGCAGCGTCCTGCTGCTCGGCGGCGTCACGCCGCTCCTGCTGTCGGTCCTGCTGCTCACGAAGATGCCCGAGTCGGTGCGCTACATGGTCGCGAACCAGAAGCCGGTCGAGCGGATTCGCGCGGCACTCGCGCGCATTTCCGGCGACGCCGTGCAGGCGGGCGCATTCACGATGACCGAAACCGCGCCGCAAACCGGCAGCAAGGGTCTCGGCGTCGTGCTGTCGCGCTCGTACATCGTCGGCTCGGTGATGCTGTGGCTCGCGTATTTCATGGGCCTCGTGATCTTCTACGCGTCGATCAACTGGATGCCGATCCTGCTGAAAGACGCCGGCCTCACGCCGCAACGCGCAACGCTGATCTCCGCGCTGTTCCCGCTCGGCGGCGTCGGTGCGGTGCTGGCCGGCGTGCTGATGGACCGCTTCAACGCCAATCGCGTTATCGCGGTCTGCTATGCGCTGACCGCGCTCAGCGTGTACTTCATCGGCCAGGCAGCCGGCAACGTCGGCGCGCTCGTGCTGATCGTATTCATCGCCGGCGTGCTGATGAACACCGCGCAATCGTCGATGCCGGCACTCGCCGCCGCGTTCTATCCGACCGCGGGCCGCGGCACCGGCGTCGCGTGGATGCTCGGCGTGGGCCGCTTCGGCGGCATCGCGGGCTCGTTCCTCGTGGCCGAACTGACGCGCCGCCACTTCTCGTTCAGCGGCATCTTCGCGACGATCGCGGTTGCCGGTCTGTTGTCGTGTGTCGCGCTGCTGATCAAACAGGCAGCACGTCCGCAAGTAGCGGAAGCGAATGCGTCGAAGGCGGAATCATTCGGGCATTGAGCTTTTTCGGCGATGCGGCCCGATGATGGGCCGCGAGCCTGGTGGTTTTTCGAAGCCGCTCTGCGAATTGCAGAGCGGCTTTTTCTTTGGGGGTGTCGCAAGTCGAGGTGGGGTTCGGGGCGTGGAGCAATGGATATGTGATTGAGAGTTAGGACTCGATTCGCAACGCTTTGCAACACTTTTGATTAAGCCGACTTCTCGCCATCGGCACAAGGTTTGCGCGTTCTTCCTTCGTCAGTTCCAGACACGGCTGTTTGTCCCCTCTTTGAGATTACGTTAGCTTCGGAAACCCTTCCAGCTACGCAGAAACCAGCAGGATGGTCATACTACAGCTTACGCCAGGATGTAAAAATAATTGCTGTGAAGAGGATCAATAACCGTCATTCAGGACACGCGCATCCTGCTTCTATTCATCGCGTCATCCCTATGCATCGCGGCGATCTGAACTGCCCCGGGAATCGTGAAGGCTGTTTGGTTTAAGTCGATACCTGCACTACAGCGGGATTGCTGAGTTGCCGATAGTAGTTATCCTGAGTTACAGGGGCAACTCCAGTCAGTCTCAATCAATCTGTGACTATTTTTAACTCTTATCAGAAGAGAAAAACAATACGGCATAGCCTTGGACTTCAAGGACGAGTTGTCGCCATCTCCCATTATCCACACTCAAAATAGATGGTAAGCACAGGTATTTTTCGCTCAAATTCTGACATGAACGAAGTGACGAGTACCGAGATTCACGGATCGATACCCCCGTGCACTTGCCGACGGTCGCAAATATCGACAGGCTATTAGAGTCGCCGAATCGCTAGCCGTTGTGCAACGAGTGTGCATCTGTGGCCACCGTCACACACCGAGATCTGTGTTGCGTCTGCGACGTTTACTCGTCTAATTTCTGTAGCCGGAGAAGAAATGTCTGTATTCTGTACCTTTGCACTCAATAATCGTGAAACTTCGGGCCTCTATTGTTTGGGACTTGGAATGATCGAAGCCTATTCGGGTCATGGTAAGGGTCGGGACAATCCCAACGCAGTTTCGATCCCCATGACTGGAGCTATTCCACCTGGCACGTACTTTATTGTTGATCGTCAATCGGGTGGAAGATTGGGATGGTTGCACGATCTGAGTGACACATACCTTGGTAGCACCGACCGAACAAAATGGTTCATGCTATGGAACGCTCACGGAGGCGATACCACAATGATTGACGGAATACGTCGTGGTAATTTTCGCCTTCACGCTGAAGGCCCGATGCGCGAAAGTGACGGCTGCATCACTGTGAAAAACGGCAACGACTTCGAACGACTGCAGCGCTACATTCGCTCTCACAAGCCGAATATCGCCATTCCGGGTAGCGATCATCTGAAAGCATACGGCCGCCTGGAAGTCCGATGAAACGTCTCACACTTATCGGCGGGTGTCTCGCCGGACTCGCGCTGTCCTGCCTGGGCGGCATGCAGCTAACCCGGTTCCTTCTGCAACACTTCACGTTCGACATACCATCGTGGCTTTCAGCAATCGTTCGGCACGCAATAGGTTTGATATATGCCGACTACCAGCCCGACGCCCTCGACATTCAGGACACATGCATCCTGCTTCTCTTCATCGCGTCATCCCTATGCATCGCGGCGATCATCGCCCTGCTCAGCTTTATCGCGCGGCGTCGATTCGTCGCACGCAATAGGCTCAATCAACCCGATTGAACGCGCCCCGCCGTCCGCCTAAAAGCGCGCCGCCCCACTTCCCGATACACTACGTCTTTCTTCACCCCATACGAACGCGGCAACGGCGATCACCGTCGCCGCGCCGTCGCCCGTCTCATCTCAGGATTCCGGTAATGAAACGCGTAGTCGTATCCGCGCTTGTCGCGCTGTGTGTGGCACAGCCGGCCGCTCAGGCCGTCGCGCAGACCGTCAGCGATCAATGCTTCGCGCTCGGCGATATCGCCGGCCAGGTCGCCTCGTGGCGCGCGCACAAAAAGACCCAGGCTCAGGCGCTCAAGCAGGCCGCCTATTACTACAAAGACCCGTCCGATCGCGAGGCCGTCAACGCGATCATCGCCAAGATCTACGCCCCCGACGCGCCGCACATGACGCCCGATCAGGCGAGCATGGCGTTCACGTCGGAGTGCGCGAACCGGCACAAGGGACAGGCCTCATCCACGCAGTGATGCCTGTGTTCCCCCCGATGTGGTGCGGTGTTTCGCGAGCGGAGACGCTCATGCCCGCCTATTCGACGATGTTGAAATCGGCGAGGTACTTGCCCGCTCAGCGTGATGCCGCCGATGCGATTTCTCGCCTCGTCGAAGATTTATCCACGGCCCATGGACTACATCCTCAAAAATATATAACTTCCGGAGACCCAACCATCCGGTAACACAGAAAGACATGAAGATCCGCCCATTGGCCCTGAGCCTGCTGCTCACCGCCGCGCATGCCACGGCATCGGCACGCGCGATTACCACAGCGGATGAAGCCGCGGACAAAGCCGCAAGCGTTACCCAGACCCATCACCTATCAACCCACACCACACCATGCCTGCTATTCGACGTGTCGGACAGCAAGCGCTATTTCATCGTCGGTGTTCACGAAAAACACTCGCGCGAATGTGGCGGCGATCCCGATACCGCACCTGCGCTTTTCTTCATGAAGATACGCAAGCGCGACGGCTACATCGTCACGAACCGTAGCGACGGCGAGCACTTCAAACCGCTTACGCCCAATACCCACGCGCCATAGCACCCGCCGCAACAACACCGGTTATCCTTCCCCACTGGAGACAGGAATACCGACATGAACCTCAGAGCCCTGCAATGCTTCGTGATTCTCGCTGAAGAACTCAATTTCAGCCGTGCCGCCGAGCGCCTGCATATCGCGCAACCCGCACTGAGCCAGCAGATCCGCTCGCTCGAAGAGAGGCTCGGCACGCAACTCGTCGACCGCGCGCGGCGGCCGTTGATGCTGACCGAAGCGGGACACTATCTGTGCACCGAAGCGCGCCAGCTACTCGGCTCGCTGGACCAGATGACGCTCGCCACGCAGGAAATCGGCATTGGCCGGCGCGGCTGGCTCAGCATCGGCTTCACGCGTTCGTCGATGTATAGCGTGCTGCCGCCCGCGCTGAAGCAATTCCACACGGCATATCCGCAAGTCGAACTCAAGCTCTTCGAAATGCTCACCGAGGAGCAAACCGATGCCTTGCGCGACATGCGCATTCATATCGGCATCGGCCGCCAGCCGCTGACCGTCGAAGGCTGCACGTCGTATTCGCTGCTGCGCGAGCGGGTCATGGTCGCACTCGAAGCGGGACATCCGCTCGCCGCGCGCAAAACCGTGCGGATTGCCGATCTCGCCGATACGCCGTTGATTCTCTACCCCAAGCATCAGACCGCGCAGTTCAAGCACTCGGTGCAATCGCTCTATCGCGATGCCGGTGTAACGCCGCTTGTCGCCCATGAGGCTTACGAAATACAAACGGCCATTGCACTCGTCGCGGCCGGCCTCGGCGTAACGTTCATCGGCGAATCGGTAGCTCGGCACGGACGCACCGACGTGATCTTCCGCCATTTGTCCGGCCCCGGCTCGGCGTACCGCTCCACGCTCGCGGCCACCTTTCGCAGCGACGACACCTCGCCGCATCTGTGCGCCTTTCTCGGCTGCTTGCCGCCACCGCTCGCCGACCCGACACTATAAGCAAAAGCCTATACAAGCATAAGCAAGCACTCTTGGACTCCTGATCGATGCGTTTCTATCATTGGCGAAAGCCATTGCTTGAACACATACGACAAACGCAACGACGGCCGCGCCCGCCGTTGCATGGCAGGAGACAGCATGACCGCATTCGACGAAACCGCAACGATGCGCAAAGTGTATGGGCGATTGATGCCCCTGCTCTTCGCGATGATGTTCGTCAACTACCTGGACCGGATCAATATCGGTTTCGCCGCGCTCGACATGAACAAGCAGCTGGGCTTCAGCCCGGCCGTGTTCGGCTTTGCGGGCAGTATTTTCTTTGTCGGCTATATGCTGCTCGAAGTGCCGAGCAACCTGCTTTTGCATCGCGTCGGCGCGCGCATCTGGATTGCGCGCATTCTGCTGACATGGGGCGCGGTGGCCGCCGCTACGGCATTCGTATTCAACGACGTCAGCTTCTACGTGTTGCGTTTTCTGCTCGGCGTCATGGAAGCCGGCTTTCTGCCCGGCGTCGCCGTTTATCTGACCCAATGGTTTCCGGTGCGTTATCGGGCGCGCGCGGTCGGCGGCTATATCGTCGCGGGCTCGTTTCCGCCGTGCTGGGCGGGCCCATTTCGACCCTGCTGATGACCTACGCGAACGGTATTTGGGGTCTCGCGGGCTGGCAATGGATGTTCATTCTCGAAGGCGTGCCTGCGATGCTCCTGGGTCTCGTCACGCTGCGCATCATGACCGAGCGCCCCGCGGATGCCGACTGGCTCTCCAGCGAGGAAAAGAACTGGCTCGAATCGACGCTCGCGGCGGAACGCGCAGCGCTCGGCGGTAACCGGCATTTTCCGCTGCTGCGCGTGGCGAGCGACATCCGCGTCTGGAGTCTTGCCTGTCTGTTCGGTTGCGCCCTGGTCGGTATTTATGGGCTCTTCCTCTGGCTGCCGCAAATCGTCAAGAGCCTTGGCGAATTGAGCAATATCGAAGTCGGCTTTCTGTCGGCCGCCCCGCCGCTGCTCGGTGTATTGGGCACGTTCATCATCAGCCGCAGTTCCGATCGCACGGGCGACCGCAAGAAACATCTCGCGTTCGTGTATGGCATGAGTGCGCTCGCCATTGCCGGCAGCGCCTATGCGCCGAGCCCCGCGATCGCTTATGCGCTGCTGTGCGTAACTGGCCTCTTCATCTATGCGGGCAATCCGCTGTTCTGGAGTCTCGCGTCGTCGTTCCGAACCGGCGCGGCGGGCGCCGCGACCATCGCGCTCATCAACACGATCGCGCAATTCGGCGGCCTCGTCGGACCGTGGAGCATCGGAATCGTGCGTAACGCGACCGGCAATTTCAAGCTCGCCTTGCTGACGATCGCGGCGTTTCTCGTCGTCGCGACGATCATCGCCCTCGTGATGCGCGTGACACCGGCCGACGACGAAGACGCATCGCTCGCGGCCGGCAATGCCGCGCCGTGAACCTGAATCGCCTCTGAATCGCATGCAACCGCAAGGGTACTGCCCACTATGATTATCGATTGCCACGGTCATTACACGACCTCTCCGCCGCAACACGAAGCGTGGCGCGCGCAGCAGATCGCTGCGCTCAAGGACGGCGCCGCGCCGCCGCCCCGGCCGTTTATCGGCGACGACGAGATTCGAGAAAGCATCGAAAACGGCCAATTGCGCGTGCAACGCGAACGCGGCACCGATCTGACGATTTTCTCGCCGCGCGCGGCGGGCATGGGCCATCATCTCGCCGGCGCCGAAGCGAACGCGCAGTGGTCGAGCGAATGCAACGATCTCGTGCATCGCGTCTGCGAACTGTTCCCGCGTCACTTCGTCGGCGTGTGCCAGTTGCCACAAACACCGGATGTATCACCGCTGAACTGCGTCGGCGAATTGCGGCGCTGCGTCGAAGAACTCGGCTTTATCGGCTGCAATCTGAACCCCGATCCGTCAGGCGGACACTGGAGCGGCCTGCCACTCACGGACCGCCACTGGTATCCGCTTTACGAAGCGATGGTGGACCTCGACGTGCCGGCGATGATTCACGTATCGTCGTCATGCAATCCGAATTTCCATGCCACCGGCGCGCATTACCTCAATGGCGATACGTCGGCATTCATGCAATTGCTGCAAGGCGATCTGTTCGCGGACTTCCCCACGCTGCGCTTCGTCATTCCGCACGGCGGCGGCGCTGTGCCCTATCACTGGGGGCGTTATCGCGGACTCGCTCAGGACATGAAACGGCCGTTGCTCGAAGAGCATCTGCTGAAGAACGTGTTCTTCGATACCTGCGTGTACCACCAGCCCGGTGCCGAATTGCTCGCGAAAGTGATTCCGGTCGAGAACATTCTGTTTGCGTCGGAAACGATCGGCGCGGTGCAAGGCATCGATCCGCGCACGGGCCACTACTATGACGATACGCGCCGCTATATCGATGCGATCGAATGGCTCAGCGACGCCGACCGGCAACGTATTTACGAAGACAACGCGCGCAGTGTGTATGCACGGCTGTCGCGGCAACTCGATCGACAATTTCAACCATTCGCAGCACAGGGAGCAAGCGCATGAATCCAGCAGGATGGCGAGAATACGAAGGCGCGCCGCAAGCGAGTCCGGCCACGCTCGCGGCTTTGCGCGAACTCGCGGTATCGCTGCTCAGCGACAACATGGCGCGCGCGAGCGGCGCGATCGGCTTGCGGCCGTTTCATCGGCCGAAGCCGCTGGCCGGCACGGCGCTCACGATCCATACCCGCCCCGGCGATAATCTCGCGATTCACCGTGCGTTCGAGTTCTGCCGGCCCGGCGACGTGCTCGTTATCGACGGCGCCGGCGATCTCACGCAGGCGCTGATGGGCGAAATCATGGCGACGTACGCGGAAAGCCTCGGCGTGCAGGGGCTCGTGATCGACGGCGCGATTCGCGACGTCGGCGCGCTGCAGCAACGCGACTTTCCGGTGTACGCGCGCGGCGTCACCCATCGCGGTCCCTACAAGAACGGCCCCGGAGAAATCAACGTGCCGGTCACGATAGGTGGCATGGTGGTGCATCCAGGCGATATCATTGTCGGCGACGAAGACGGCCTGCTTGCCATTTCGCCCGCCGACGTCGACGCCGTCATAGAAGGCGCGCGACAACAGCAGGCGAAAGAAGCGGCCGCACTCGCGTCGATTGCGAACGGTACTTTCGACCGCGCATGGGTCGCCGCGCAACGGGACCGGATGATGACCGGATCATGAACCACCTGCCAACCGCCACATGGTGCAACAACTGAACGCCGCCGCCCTGCTCGCCCTCGCGCGCGCCGCGCAACAACAGCCGCGCGCCGGCGAGCCTTGCGAATGCACCCGTACGCCGCTCGACGGCTGGCAATCGCAGCCGCTCTCGCTCGACGAAACGCTATTCGAGGAAGTCGGCACGCTGATGCCGGAAGACGATCCCGAGCCGACCTTCAGCGAGTACCTGCCGAATAAAACCACTTACTGGTCCGCGGACGCGCCTATCGCCCCGCGCTATTTCCCCTACAACCGCTGCGGTGTGTGGCAATGCTCGTTGTGCGCGCGTCTTTATCTACGCTATGTCGAAGGCGGCGGGTACTTTGTCGACCGCAGGATTCGCGTGGTCAAGGCCGAATTGATCGAGGACGTGCCGCTTTCCGCATGACACGCTTTCCCCGCCTACCGACTAGGGCGTTCTGCCCTGGCTGCCCGCCCGCGGTGAAAACCCGGGCACGGCGTGCAGCTTCTCCCAGTTCAGCCCCATAAAACAGGGCCCTTGCGTGGTCTCGCTGAACTTCACGTCGTTGTGCTCGCCGTTCCACTCCATGACCTGCACGCGATCGTCGGCATCGACGGTCACGTCCCATCCGACACAACGCGCAAACGGAATCTTTCCGTGCAGCCTCAACACGGTCGCGACGCACTGCGCAAATTCAGGCAGCTTGACGTCCGCAAAACGCACGCCCGAATCCGGATGCGCCTCGACCGCGCCCCAGTCGCCCAGATAACCTTCGTCGCACAACTCGCCCGTTTCGATTTTGACGGGCACGCAGACTTCGCGATCGATCAGGATATGCGTATCGTCCGCTCTTCCAAGCCGCAGGAAAGCCGCGCGAAGCGAAATACGGCCAGCATCGTCCACCACGGTAGTCAGACGCAGCGTTGCCACCGGTTTCGATGCGAACGCCCTGAATAACGGGTGTTGAATGATGAACTTCTGGATCACGCCATTGCCGAGCGAGCGGATAACCTCGGGGTCGAAATTCGTCCTGTCGAAGATATGCACGCCATTACCCTGCATCGAACCGTCGAGCTTGAAGACCACGCGCTCGGTGTGCTCGAAGACGATGTCCTTCAATTCATGAGCGGGCACGACTACGCTTTGGTCCGTGAAAAACAAGCCATTGACGAAATATGCGATGTCCGGTAATACGTCGCCGCCGAAGATCAGCTGCGATATCGGCTTCAGGTTCGAAATCTTGCCGTACCCGCCCTTCATATACGGCATCACCACGGTCGCATAGTAGTTGTCGGGAATCCAGCCTTCCTTGAATGCGCCGTTGAATGCCGTGTAGACACGCAGCCAAGGCGCGTAGATCGCGTCGCCGAACACGTCGCATGCATAGGCGTCCGCGAGCTTCAGGTTCGCCGGATCGGCGCGGCCGTACTTTTCTTCGAGTAGCTGCAATACCCGTTTCGCCTGCGCGGCATGGTCGAGGTGAAAACGGTATTGCGCGACCCGCTTGGCGGACCGCCTCACTACACTCTCAACGTCGGATAGCATCACGTTATGTCCGCCAATGTCCGGGTGTTGTTCCTACCTATTATTCCCACCCGTTATCTCGCCCAGTGCCCTGTATTGACCGCTCATGCCGAGCGCTCAATACGCGTTCGAATGATGAAGTCCCTTGAAAATCGTCGCCAGAATGATCCTGACGTCGAGCCAGAACGACCAGTTCCTCAGGTAGTACAGATCGTGCGCGACACGGCCTTCCATTTTTTCGAGCCGATCCGTTTCACCGCGAAAGCCGTTGATCTGCGCCCAGCCGGTAATGCCGGGCTTGATCCGATAGCGATGAATGTAGCCGGACACGATGTTCTGATAGAGATCGTCGTGTTCGAGCGCATGAGGACGCGGCCCCACTACGGACATATCGCCGCGCAATACGTTGAAGAACTGCGGCAGTTCATCGAGACTGGTCCGGCGCAGGAAAGCACCCACCGCCGTAATGCGCGGATCGCCACGCGTGGCCTGTTCGAGCACACCGGCCTTCTGCTCATGCAAGCGCATCGTGCGGAACTTGTAGATCGTAAAGACACGCCCGTCCGCGCCTTTGCGGCGTTGCCTGAAAAACACCGGTCCATGCGAACTCAGTTTGACCGCAATTGCGCAGCCAAGCAGAATCGGCGAAACCGCAATCAATGCAAAGAGCGCAAAGAGACGATCGAACAGGTCTTTCTGCACCAGCGCATTCGGCGGCAACGGCGACGCGGCAAGATTGATCGTCGGCAGACCGAGCAGATCGGACATGCTGCCTTCGAAAAGCGCGAGCGTGCGCACGTCGGGCATGAAGCGGATATTGATCAGATCGTTACGAAACTCCGCGACGAGCCGGAGAATCGCGCGCTCTTCCGAAAGCGGCAGTGCAAGCCATACTTCGCCGATGTTCTGCTCGCGCACGTAGCGGGCAAACGCCTCATGCCGTTCGAACACGCGCACGGACGAACCCGTCGGGAGCCCGCAACCGGCGCTCAGGTTATAGAGCGCATTCGCGCGAAACCCCGCGGCCGGCGACTGCTCTATCTTGCGGATGATTTCGTCGCAATGATCTCCGCAGGCGGCCACCGCGACCTGCTGCAAGTTCATTCCCGCCACGCGCACGTGGCCGAGCAGCGCATGCGTCAGCATGCGGCCCGCCATCATCGCGGCCCCGGAAATGCCGGTCCAGTACGCGAACCAGAGCCGCGACACCAGATCGATCCGGTGCAGCGAGAACATCAGCACCATCGCGCAGGCCTGCACGACGAGCCAGCTCAACGCGATATGTCCGGCGAGTGCTCTCTTCGAGCGGCCGCGCCATGAGTCATAGACGCCGAGCGCCGGAAATACGGCAAGAGAAAACGCTGCGGCAAACGCGACGAACGCGAAGTAGAAACTCCGTTGCGAGCCGTCGTCGAAGCGAATCTGCGAGGCCGCGAAAGCGCCCGCAACGATCATCGCCACGTCGAAACATCTCGCCAGTAGACCAGTCAGCAATCGCATTGCAGCCTCCTGAGGGTGCGGTTCCATTCGACTCCAGCGCATTAGCCGCAACGCCCATACTTGTCGTCGAAGCGAACGATGTCGTCTTCGCCGAGATAGGTACCGGACTGAACCTCGATGATCTGCAGCGGCACGCGGCCCGGATTTTCGAGCCGATGACGAATACCGAGCGGAATATAGGTCGACTCGTTTTCGCCGAGCAGAAACTGCTCGTCTCCGCGCGTGACCAATGCCGTTCCGCTCACCACCACCCAGTGCTCCGCGCGATGATGGTGCATTTGCAGCGACAGACGCGCCCCCGGGCTGACGACGATGCGCTTCACCTGAAAGCGCTCGCCTTGATCGATGGAATCGTAAAAGCCCCATGGACGACGGACTTTTCTGTGCGTGTCCGCTTCCGGCGACTTCTCGCGCCGGATACGCGACACAAGCTCCTTGACGTCCTGCACGTGCGCGCGATCCGCGACGAGCACCGCGTCGTCGGTTTCGATCACGACCAGGTTGTCCGTGCCGACACAGGCGACCAGCCGGCCGCCCTGGGAGCGCGCATAGGTCGCGGTCGCGCCTTCGAACAGCACGCGGCCATTCGAAGCGTTGCCGCATTCGTCCTTCTCCATCGCTTGCCATACCGCATCCCACGAGCCGAGATCGGACCAGCCCGCTTCGAGCGGCACCACGACACCGGTGAATGTCGAGCCGGGCTTGCCGAGTTGCTCCATCACCGCGTAATCGATCGAATCGGCGGGCGAGCGCAAGAACTCGGCCGCTTCCGGCATCAGGCATTCGTCGGTCTGTTTGGCATTGCGATAGGCCTGCACGCAGGCGGCATGCATTTCCGGCTGGCATTGCCCGATGACCTTGAGCCAGATCGAAGCACGCACGACGAAAATACCGCTATTCCACCAGTAATTGCCGGAGCCGACATACTGCGCCGCAAGTTCCACCGCAGGCTTCTCGACGAATCGTTCGATATGGCGCGCGCCATCCTTCAGGGCACCGCCGAGACGGATATAGCCGAACCCCGTATCGGGACGCTCAGGCGGCACACCGAGCGTGACGATGGCGCCCTCCTGCGCGTGAGTCGCCGCGATGCCAATCGCGTGGTGAAGCGCATCGAGATTCGCTATGGCATGGTCCGCGGGCATGGCGACCAGAATCGCGTCCTCGTTGTCGGCGCATGCGGCCAGTGCCGCGAGCGTCAGTGCGGGCGCGGTGTCGCGCCGCGCGGGTTCGACCACGATGCGTGCATTCACGCCGATTTCGCGCGCCTGCTCGCACGTAGCGAAATAATGCTCGGCACCACAGACGATCACCGGATCGTCCGCGACATCCCATGCGCCCTCGAAGCCGGCCATGCGTCCCATCGTGGCCTGCAGCAAGGTCTGATTGCCGATCACATCGATCAACTGCTTCGGAAACTGTTCTCGCGACACAGGCCACAGCCGCGTGCCCGAACCGCCGGCCAGAATCACCGGCACGAGAGGCGGAATATCGACCTCGTGCTGCAGCGTCGCATCGGTATCTCTTGTAGCTGCCACCGCGCCAACCTTACTCATCTGTAACTCCTCGCCATCGAAGCCGGCTCGCGCACGATTATCTGTCGACGCCAACGCCTGACGCGCTGCGACGTGAATCGTCTCGATGCCTTCTTGTGTGATTAATGACAGGACGTCCGCGTCGGACAGACCCGACCAGCCGCTCAGTTCGCAGTGAAAGACAGATGCCGGTATGGAGTCCGGCTCGTTCGGGAAATACGCAGAACCGCGTGGCCGGATCGCTGCCGTCTGTTCGACGACGACCGGATAACGAAAAAACCGAAAGAACAAGTGAGGCAACGATGTTCGCGATACTGATCGCGACATTCGCGACACATCGCGCCCCGATGTGTCCCATCATAGTCAGCCGATACTGAAATAAGCCGTTCTGGCGCGAACCGTGGAAGTTTTGGCTCTGGCTGCGGTCTCCGATTGCGAGGAATACGAACGAGCTTGCATTCCTGTTGCAGACAGCACGTTGAAGATTGGAAATCATCACCTACACGTGCTACCGTTCAGATGAACGTCTCGACACATTCGTGTCAAAGTTCATGTCAAAGACGGACACCTATCGTGTCTTTCGCCGGTGCAACACCAGCATCCTGCTTCATGTTCACGCCGTCATCCAGCGTATCGCCAGCTCATCGAACGGCGCGCTACTGTTTTCCGGAGTTGCAATGGCCTATATCTCACTGCTCGCACTTTTTCTGACCGTCACCAATTTCGTGCCGATCAGTGCAATTGGCTTCGTGCCCCTTATCTTCTGCTCATGGCGCTTCTATGGGCGTAGCTATCCTGCGTTTATGGCACCGTTTACCGCGTTCACGCTTTTCGTCATTGCCTCGACGCTGCTTTACGATCCGCGGTCCTTTCTGGAGTTCGATTTTTACCGCCGCGACGGCAATTTCTTCATTTCGTATGCACCCATTTTTGCCGGTTGTCTGTATGCGCACCGTTGGGATCTGAACAAAGTACTGCGCACGTTCTTCACGTTCGCGGTTCTCATCAATCTGCCGCTCTACGCTTACTACATTGTCGAAAACGGCCTGATCGGCATTTTCACGCATCCCGCCGATACGTTCGGCAGCTACTTCATCGCCCGTAATGCGGCTGGCGGCTTCTTCGCCATGCTGTTCTGCCTCGGTGTCGCGTGCTACCTGCAAAAGCGCAGCAAGCTGCTCGTCGCGCTGCTCGCCTGCAATGCGCTCATGCTGTTTTCCACCTACAGCCGGGGCTCGCTGCTCGGTGCGGCAGCGATCCTTCCGTATCTGTACTTTGGCCGCAAACGCTGGATTCTGGCTTCGCTGGTCGCCGCCATGCTGGCCGGTTCGCTCGCGATGGCGATCCACCATACCGATCCGACCGTCGATTACATGGGCTACACGTTCTCGATCCACAATCAGGACGAAAAGGTCGCCAATCTGGACATTCGCTACGAATGGCTGTGGCCGCGCGCACTCGCCTATTTCGAACAGAGCCCGATTGTCGGTCTCGGCTTCGGCTCGTTCGACGACCATATCGGCAGCGTCGCCTCGTACTTTCATCTACTCGGCGTTCCGTCCGACGTCATCATCGAACATAGCGACTCCCACGCCCACAACTCTTATCTGAACATCCTCGCCGAACTCGGCGTGGTGGGCCTGACGCTGATACTGGCGTTCTACTGGAAGCTGGTCGAGTGGAGCAAACAGGGCGCGGCGTTCGCGGCCCTTGTCGATGGCGGGCGTAATTTCGCGGCTTTCCGCTTCGTCGAAATATCGTCGGTGTGCCTGCTCGTGATGTCGGCCACCGAACATCGGCTGGTGTCGCCGTCGAATGTTCTGATTCTTTCTCTGGTGATCTCACTGCTGCTTGCGGCACGCCCGCTCACTGCTTCCGTGTTCGCGTTCGATCCGCGTACGCGCCGCAGGGCGAGCGTCGTGCAGCAACGCCCGGCTCAATCTCAGGGCGTAGTAACGTCGGCGAGGTCGGCGAGATGACGTTCTTCGACGGGGCGCGGCGCGCTCGGTGCAGGTGGCAAAGCCTGTTCGACACAGGCACCCGGAAGCCGCGACTCGACAAAACCCTTGAGCGATTTCTTGAAGTTCTCCGATGAGAAACGCTCGGCGTTCCTGCGGCACCGACGAGGGTCGAATACGCCCGCGTTGTCTTCAAACCGGCTGACCGCTTCGAGCAACGATTCCACCGTTTGTGCGTTGAAGAACACGCCGGTGGCCCGCTCGAGCGGCAAGCCCACCACCGATTCGAGTGCTCCGCCCCGGCCGAATGCGATAACCGGTGTACCGCATGCCTGTGCTTCCACGACGGAAATACCGAAGTCTTCCTCGGCCGCGAACACGAATGCGCGAGCGCGCTGCAAATGGTCGATCAGAACATCGGATGGCTGATGGCCGAGAATCTCCACGTTTTCTCCGGCCACAGCCTTGATCTTCTTCATCTCGGGGCCATCGCCGATCACCACGAGCCTGCGCTCGGGCGTTTGCGAAAACGCCTGCACGATCAGATCGATGCGCTTGTAAGGCACCATGCGCGAAGCCGTGACGTAGAAGTCGTCCTTCTGCATGCGAACCTTCATATTGGCGAGATCGACCGGTGGATAAATGACCGTGGCATCGCGCTGATAGGCCTTTCTGATTCGCCGCGCAATGAACTGCGAATTGGCGACGAGATAATCGACGCCGTTCGCGGAACGCGAATCCCAGCCGCGAATGTAATGCAGCAGCACGCGCGCCAGCATCGAGCGAACGCCCGTGTCGAGGTGCGATTCACGCAGATACTGGTGCTGCAAATCCCACGCGTAGCGGATCGGCGAATGGACGTAGCTGATATGCACCTGGTTCGGTCCGGTCAACACGCCCTTTGCCACCGCGTGCGAACTCGAAATCACGAGATCGTAGCCGGACAGATCGACCTGCTCGATCGCGAGCGGCATCAGCGGCAGATAAGCGCGGTAACGTCTCTTCGCGAACGGCATTCTCTGGATAAACGACGTGTTGACCGATTTCCCCTTTACGCACTCGCGGTCTTCGAGAAAATCGACAATCGAGAAGATGTCCGCATTCGGGAAGCACTCGATGATGTTCTTCAATACTTTCTCGGCGCCGCCCGAGACCACCAGCCAATCGTGAACAATAGCGACTTTCACTTCGACCTCCTGTGACTTTCCAATCGAACCCCCAGACATCCTTCACCACATCAATCTTCTTTGCCCGCCTGCGCCTGTGTGTGCAAACCGAATGCAATCCGCACCCGCTCCATGGCACGCTCGGCGCCGGGCAACAGGCTAACCAGTTCAAGACGGATCAATACGCCCATCAGAATCACGGACAATGTCGACTCGCCGATCACGCGCGCGGTCGCCATGCCCATCGCGCCATAGCGCGGTGCAAGAATCAGTGCCGCGCAGAGATTGGCGAGCCCGGATAAGGCACCGACAACGGCGAGCAAGCGGTCTTTTTTGCGCGGCACGAATACGTAGAACGCGACGAATTCGTTGAAAGCCGCGAAGGGAAACATCCACGCGAACACCTGAAGCACGTGAGCGCTGGGCTCGAACGCCTGGCCCAGGATGAGCGGCAGAACAAAAGGCGAAAGCGTCAAGGCGCCGCACAGCACGAGCATGCCGTAGCCCATCAGCAGGAACGCGCCGCGACGCGTCGTAACGCGCGCGCCTTCCTTGTCGCCGTTCGCGAGTTGCCGCGATATCGTCGGAATGAATACCTGCGAAGCCGGCCCCATCAGGCTCAGTCCGATCGTCGCAAAGCGTTCCGCCGCACCGAAATAGCCGACCTGTGCAGGCGTCGACAGGAGCGTCATCAGATAGGTCGAGGATGCCGTGAGCACCACGGAGCCGGACGAATAGCAGAACAGCATCGTCGAGCTGCGCACGAGCGGCACGACACCCGAGAGCTTGAGGCGCGGCCAGCCCAATTGACGAGTCGCGAGGCCATAGGCAACGAGCGACGACGCAATGCCTGAAATCAGCAGGCTCGCCAGGACCCACACGGCGTCGCCGGGTCCTTTGACCAGGCTCAGCACCAGTACGAGGCTCAATGCAAAACCGAACACCTCGATCATGATCGGCGTACGGAAGTGCTGGCGGCCCTGAAACAGCCAGCCGAGATTCAACGCCGAGACGATGCCGAGCAGCGTCGCCAGCAGGCCGATAAGCGGCCGCTCGGACAATACCGGCGAGCTCATCGTCGCCACGACGCCGATCGCCGCGCCGATTACGCCCAGAATCAGCCGCGCGCTGACATGCAGCGAATAGATCGAATTGCATTCGGCCGCCGAATGCGCTTTCGACACCTCGCGCATGCCGACGAAAGTGAATCCGTAGCTCACGAGCATCCAGATCACGTTCATCAGCGACATCGACGCGAGCACCCTGCCGTACTCGGCAACGCCTAGAACCCGGCCATAAAACGGCACGACGATGATGAGATAGACGTACCTCATCAGATACCCGCCGTACACAAACGCGATTACATTGGCGCTCGCCCGTTTATCCATTCCCGTCTCCTTCCCGGCCTTCAACGCCCGGTCGCACGCCGGCGTGCGAGCGGGTTGGCGATATAGCGCACGGCAAAATCGGACAGCGGCGAATAAGGCAGGAGACACAGGCTCGACAGCACGAGCGTGCCGAGCTTTTTCTTCACGCCCCAGAATGGATTCGCAATGATCGTATGCAGATAACCGCTCGAATCGTGGAGCATCCAGCGCCAGCGCGAGAGGAGCTTCGCGCGATAGAGGGTCGAGCAGAACGTCGCCTTCTCGTGCGAGAAGTCATGGAAAGTCGGCGGGAGCTCCAGATTCAGCCGGTCCTTGGCGATGTTTCTCAGTATCGCCCATCGCATGTTGAATGCCCTCGGCGCTTTGTTCAGTTGCTCCGAGTTCGCGAACGATACTGTTTCGCCTCCCGCGTTATGCACGCGATAGCCGCCGAGCGACTTCGGCACGGTTCCAATCGGCCCGGTCAGCGCAACGCCGTAAATCGCGTAAAAGTCCGCGCCATAGCGATTCACGCCCTCTTCCGGAACCGGAAAGATCTGCCTGAGCGCGCTGACCCGGTAGGCATTGCCCGATGCGGGCGGTGACGGATAGAGCCAGCCGCCCTGCAATAGCTTCGTGCAGTCGTGAGGCGGCACGGTGTGCGGCACGTAAGCGCCGGTCAAGGCCCCCTGACGATCCATGACGTCGAGACGGAATTGCACCTTCGACCATGCACCGCTATCGAACAGGCGCATCACTTCGGAAACCGCTTCGGGATACAGAACGTCATCGGAGTCGAGAAGGATCACGTACTCGGTGTCGAGCAAGCTGATGGCGTAGTTGTATGCCGATACCTGTCCGCCGTTTTTCTTGAAGACGGCGGTGATACGGTCGCCATAGCTTTCCAGGATCGCACGCGAGCTGTCGGTCGAGCCATCGTCGATGACCATCACGCGCGTATCCGGATAGTCCTGCGCGAGCGCCGAGTCGATTGCCGCACGCAGATAGCGCTCGTAGTTGTAGTTGCAGATTGCAATGGTGACGTGTTTCATGATGTTTCGACTCTATTCGTCAGGTTCGGGACACCGACAACCGGCATCCGGGATACTCGCGACAGGCGACCGGGCCATGACTACGCTCAGGCGGCACCGCGCACCACCAGATAAGCCAGATGTCTGGGCGGGTTATTGCCGGCACCATTCATCTGGCTCGGTACTTTGAATCGCACTTTCATCTGCCCGTTTTCCCAGTTCGATGCAACATCTTCCGCGGCACTCGTAGTGCCGGTGAGCGCATCGATAAAATCGACCTGTGCTTCGCGCAGACGCGCACTGTCGAGCCCGCCAATGGCGACGGTCTGCCAGCCTGTACTCGCACTCACCTGCATGACGAGATCGCTACCGGAGAACAGTGCGCTGCCGCTCACGCCCTGGCCGAACTGCACGGGCTTCGAGAAACTGCCGAGATGGCCGCCCGCGGTCTTGCGCAGCACGATCAGGCTGCGCCCCGAGACGTTGTAGGTTCGCGCCGGCGGCCCGCGATGCGTCAGACGGAAAGGCTCATAGCCATCCCAGTGATAGATCATCGATACATACTTGTCCGCATCGTCCCAATCCCTCTCCAGCGCCCATACCGCAAACTCGAAGAAATAGCGCGGCAGATAATGCGGGTCCTTCATGTACTCGTCGCCGATTTCCGTTTGCCAGATACCGCGCGCGGGGCCGTTCTTCACGTACCGCTGATACAGCGCATCGAGATCGGAAACGGCGAGATAGTGCGTGTCGATATAGTCGACCCAGTCGAGCATCCGCTCGTTCAGTACCGGGCTGCGATACGCCAGCCATTGCTGGAAATTCGCGAGACCGCCCTGATCCGGCCAGCCTCCATAGACCACGTACGCGTGGTAATTGCGGATAATCCGCGCCGCCGGAATATGAATTCGCTCCACGTAGTCCTGCATCGCGCGCTCGTAGGGCTTCGAGCGCTTCTCATTCTTGCTGAAGTCCGGGCCGTGCCAGAACGTGGCCTGCGGCAGGCCGCCCGACAACTGGCCGGCAGCCTCGTTCCAGATCTGGAAATAACGCAGGTTATAAGGCGGCGCAGAGTACTTGCGGACCACCGCCTCGACATACTGTTTCCATGCGTCCACGTCGACGGGCGCCGAATTCGAATCGCCCGGCACGCTCGCATTCCATCGCGGCGTATAGCCGAGTATCAACAACGAGCCGATGCCGCTGCGTTCATTGCGAATCAGCACCGGCGGCAGGTCGCTATCGAACGCGGCGCCTGTCCTGTCGATGCGCATGGTTTCACCAGGCCGATCGGGCTGACCGGGGCCCACCGAACCGCGCCCCCAACTGATGCCCATCGCGCGCCACATTTCTATGTCGGCGGCCGAGCCGGCCCAGCCGTTGGTGCCGATCAGGTTCGTCATAAGACGGGCCTGCGCACGTTGGCGCTGGGCATCCTGTGTCAGTGCCAGAGCGGGCTGGGTCCGTGCCAACGGAACGACCGCTCCCGCCGCAAGCGCGGCAAATGTGCGCAGCGCCCGCCTTCGGCCTCGATGGACTTTGACGCGATTCATTTCCGTGCCCGTCCATGTCAGTCAACTCGCCGACGCGCGCGGCGTCAGGTCGGGCAAGCGGTCGCCGGTGTGCTCGTAAAGTATTTCGAGCACTTTCTTCGCCGTGCGATCCCAACGAAATTCGCGGGCACGCAATTGCCCCGCCACGCGGTATTGCTGGCGCAGATCCGCGTCGCTCATCATCTGCGAGATCTTCGCCGCGATATCGTCCGCCGAGGTCGCTTCGCAGTACATCGCGGCATCACCGCACACTTCCGGTATCGACGTCCGTGCCGATGCGATGACGGGGCAACCGCAGTACATCGCTTCGAGAGGCGGAAGACCGAATCCCTCGTAGAGCGATGGGAAAATGAGGCAGCCGGCGTTCTCGTATAGCGACTTCAACTCGTTATCCGATACGAAGCCCGCCCACACGATCCGCTTCGAATCCACGGCATGTTCGGCGCCATCGCTGCTAAAGATGCGCGAATTCCGTCCCCCTACGATAACGAATTTGACCGTGGTCAGATGTTCGAGCTCCGCAATCGCATCGAGCACGCGCTGCAGGTTCTTGCGCGGATCGAGACTGCCGACGATCACGCAGTACGCGTCCCTGCCCAGTTCGAGACGTTCGAGCACGGCCGGGTCCGCTACGACGCGATCGAGATGGTCCGCGCCGGGCGTCACCACTTTCACGCGCGACGGATCGATCTTCAGGTGGTGGCAGATACGCGTCTTCGAGAACCGCGACACCGTGAGGATCATGGGACGCGTTCGCCGCAGAAACGCGAAACAGATCCGGTACCAGAGCCGGAATTTTCTCGAGAAGCCTTGCGGCACGTCATAGACCGCCATGTCATGCACCATGACGATCTGCCCGCGTTTGAAAAGCGGATTGGTATTGCACAAATTCAGCAGCGTGATTCCGCGCGCCGCGATGGGCAGCGTAATCTGCTCCCACAGCGTGCCGCGCAGCCACGGAAAGCGCCGCTGGTTATCGAGCAGCGCGCCTGGCGCGACGGCATTCTGCGGCACGAAAACTTCGAGTTCGTCGCCCGGCATCGCGTACATCTGCATCGCTCTCGTGAGTTCATACGCGACGCGTTGAACCCCCGTCATGGTCTGCGAAGTAAACTTTCCGTTGATTGCAAAGACCATCCGCTTCTCCGTTTAACGCGCTGTCGCACATGCAACTATTCCTGTGCCGGTTCAGTGCGCGGCTCGATGCGCCATGTCGGCGTCGCCGAAATCGCTCGCGTAATTCGTCTCGTAGTCGTAATTCTTCGTGCTGCGGCGCAACGGAATACCGTTGAAGACCGCGCCCGAAATACGCCCTTCCGCGCGCTCCATCTTCCTGACCGTGTCCTCGATTTCCTCCTCGCTTTGCATGCCCGAACGCAACACGAGCAACGACGCGCCCGCCTCGTTCGCAATGATCGAAGCATCGGTCACGGCGAGAAATGGCGGCGTGTCGACGATCACGAGATCGAACTGGGTCGACAGACGCTCCAGCATTTCCCTGAACCGCGGCTTCATCAGCAGCGCCGCCGGGTTCTCGGGGCGTACGCCGCACGACAGGAACGTCAATCCGTCGATACCGGTCGAGCGCAAGGCATTGCGCAGCGGTATCCGTTCCGACAGTACTTCGGAGAGCCCGCCGCGATTGCTCTCGTTGAATAGCGAGGCGAGATGGCCGCGCCGCATATCGGCATCGATCAGCACGACGCGCGAGCCGATTTCCGCGTGCAGAATCGCGAGATTCGCGGCAATGAAGCTCTTTCCCGCCGAGGGCGTCGGCCCGGTAATCATCACGATGTTGTTGCGCGCGTGCGCCAGATCGCGAGTCAGTGCGGTACGTACGCCTCGCAGCGCTTCGACCGAGGAATCGTGCGGAAAGCGCGCGGCGAGAATTCTGTTGTTGTGACCGGCGCTGAACTGGATCTCCTGCACGCTTCTCTCCAGCGGCGGATCGGCGCGCCCGGCAGACGCCGGCAAGGACTTGTGCCCCACGCTGGCCGCATTGCGATCGATCAACACCTGCTGCTGGCTGAACAGAATCTCGCCGAACATCGGCACGCTCATGCGGCGCTCGACGAATCTCGGGTCGGTCACGCCCGTCATCACATGACGGCGCACGAAAACCAGCATGACGCCGGACACGATACCGAGTACCAGCCCGCCGCCGAGCACGAGTACCGGCTGCGGCATGACCGGGCGATGCGGGCTGATAGCCGGATCGAGAATATGCGCGCCGCCCGTCGTACTGGCGCGCCGAACCTGCAATTGCTGGGCCTTCTGAACCATGCCGAGATAAATCGTTTCCGCAACCTTCTGCGCGCGGATCAGATCGACGCTTTCGCGTTCGGACGCCGGCATGCCGTTGAAATGAGTATCGAACTTCCCTTTCGCGTCCTTCAATTGCGCCAGTTGCTCGTCGATGCTCTGCACCCAGCGGCTCTGCGGGGTAAAGCGCTCGAGCATTTGCGTGCGCTGCAATTGCAGTGTCGCGATCTGCTTGTCGAGATCGAGACCGCCTTGCAAATAAGCCTGGGCTTCGTTGGTCGGCTGCATCGACTGCGAACTGGAACGGAAGTTCTTCAGCGATTCCTCGGTTTTCTTCAGATCGGCGAGCAGGCGCGGCAATTCGCCGTTGATAAACGCGAGCGTTTTCGTATCGTTGAGTTGCCGGCTCGCAATCGCGGACGCGAGATATTGCTGCCCCAGGGCATTGGCAACGTCGGCGGCTTTTTCCGGACTCTGATCGCGGTACTGGATTTGCAGCAGCCCCGAGTCCTTGACCTTGTCGCCTACCTTGACGAGATTCAGGAAGCGTTTGGTTGCATCGAGTTCATTCCAGCGGATCACCTCGAATTTCGTACCCGGCCGCGCATCGAGTTCCTTGATGAGCATCGACACGCCATTTGCTTTCGCTTCCGCGCCCACCGTACCCGTCAGCAGAATCTGACCGGACGGACCGAGCAACTCGTAGGCGCCGTTCTGAAGTGCAATCAGCGTGAGCTTTTCTTCTTCGAGTTCATGCGGCACATCGAGTGCACCCACTTTCACGCGCTCGCCGCCCCAGGCAAACGATTTCAAGCCCAGCCACGGGGCCGCGGGCTCGCCCGGCGTCGCGAACTTCTCCGCGATATTGCCGAGTATCGGAATGCGATGCGGCGTCACCGAGACGTCGAAGCGGAATTGATCGATCACCGGCTGCACGACCGAGCGGCTCTCCATCACAGCCGCTTCCGTCACCGGCGATGGCGCGGGCGGCGGCAGCATGTCCTGATTCTGCAACGCGAGGCCGAGCGCGTTCGGCTCGGGCGGGTCTACCCGCACGACCACATCGGCGGAATAGATCGGCTGTGCAATCAGCAGATACGTGACGGCCAGCGTGAGGACGACGACCGTCGTCACCACGATTTCCCAGATATGGTCACGCATCAGCGTGAGCATCGCGCCCGCACTGAGCTGCCTGCGCTCAGTGTCGATGGCGGGATAGAGCGAATTTTGCGGGTAGTAATCCACCGGTCTGATCCTTACAGGTTGATAAGCAGAACGATCAACGACACGCTCTGCGTCGTCACGTTGCAAATGACGCCGCTGCCGGCCGGAAAGGCCCTGAATTGGCTGGCGCACGGCGAAGCGACGTGCTGGGTCGGGTTAGGTCGGGGAACCGCACTCGGGACCTCTCGAGCGACGGAAGGCTACACAGCTATTGCGTTGTCCACTGCGGCATTGCCAATCGCGCTTCTCGGGAATTCGAAATACGAAGTCCCGATTCCCCCGAATCGCAATGGGCAACTTCTCTATGGATGTTGCGGTGAAGCATAGCCCGCAAAAAGAAGTACTCAATCGCCGGAGGCATAAATTCGGGTGTTATTGGCCGAATGTGCGGAGCGTTTTACATTTGCAGACGCTGTTGTTGCGATCTGCAATTGGTGTAACAGAGTTATACGATTCTCACGAAACATCGCGACAGAACGCGTGTTGCGCGCTTCGAGTGCGAGGCATCGGGCTTTGAACGGACTCATATCGCCTCATCCTTTACCACGCCGCGTATTTGACGATTTCGGCACAAAGTGAGGTACCGAAATCGCGCCAATTGAATGAGAAAAAACTTCACTGAGAGACAGGTAATAGAAAGCGTTCGAACGGAGTTCAAGGTAAGAATTTCCCAGATCATGACGATTACGCCAAAACACCCGCGCATGCCGGCCAAGTTCGTCTTGATCACCTCGATGCGCTAATCTCAATGCGTAGTTTTTCCCGTCTGGAGAATCCCGCGTGATGAAGCACATTGGTCTTTTCGTCTTCCAGAACTGTTCGGTGGCCAGTACCGGCGCGATAGGCGACGCGTTCCGGCTTGCCAACGAGTTCAAAAGATCCGCTGGTGAACAACCGGCCTATCGGCTCTCCGTACTGTCGGATGGCGGCGGTCTCGTGACCAGTTCTTCCGGCATTTCGATCTGGACCCAAGGACTCGATCGCTACTGCCTCGCCGATTTCCATGCATTCTTCGTGGCCTGCCGCGACGTCACCGAAGTGGCGGAATCGAATGACCGCTTTCTGTCGTGGATCTCATTGCAGGGCTCGATCGCATCGTTCGGCATGCAGCAAGGCGCAAACCTGGCCGTGATATGCAACGACCCGCTGCAATCCACGGTGCCGATCTATCTGTTCGACGACAGCGGCGACGCGTCGCGAGCGCCCAGCAACGTTACGCCGACCGATCTGGCGATCGCGCAGATAGAGCGCGACGTCAATTCGGATACGGCCCGAAAAATCGGCCGCATTCTGCAAACGGGCTACGCCGAAAAGAGCCGCACCGAAATCGACGATGCGAACATCACGACCACGACCGAGAAGATTCGCGAGTCGGCGCGCTGGATCAAGGAGAACTACAGCAAGGCGATCTCGGTTGCTCAGGCCGCGGAGTCGGTCGCGATGAGCAAGCGCAATTTTCAACGCCGCTTCAAATGCGAATTCGGGATGACCCCGCTCGAATACCTGCTGCGCACGCGCTTCGAAATCGTGCGCTCGATGTTGAAGAACACCGATTTGCCGGTCGACAAGATTGCGCGCCGGTGCGGCATGGGGGACGGCAATCGCCTCGGGCGGCTCTTCAAGGAGCGCTATGGCATGTCGCCGACGCAATTCCGCGCGCAACAGCAGATAGAAGCCGAGGAGCGCTGGCAGACGGCCGAGGAAAGTTGGGGCACCACGGCCGAGATGCTGCGGCAGGTTCCCGCCACTCTTTGATGCTTCGGGACGAGCGCTTCGCGACCCATATATTCATGGATAAGAACATGACGATCACCGAACCCACCGCGTTCGATGAAGAAGATACGGTGGACGCCACGCAGGACACGGCGTCCGAACACGGGGCTGTTGCCCTCTCTGACGCGGTATCTGGCGAGCAGACGAGGCAAAATGAGGAACCGCTTCATCATTACCGGCAAGCGCCTTCCAGAGTGAGAGCGATCAAGGAAGCCGCGAAATCATTGCTGCCGGACTCCATCTTCGTGAGTCTGCTGCATCACAAATGCATTGGCCGCTATCCGAATCTTCTTCATCCCGCCACGTTCAATGAGAAGATCCTGCAACGTAATCTGAGGCCCGATCCGCGTTACATCGATCTGGCCGATAAACTCAAGGTGCGGGAATATATTGCAGCAAAGATCGGCGAGCAGTATTTAATACCGCTTCTCGCCGCGCCGGAGGTGTTGACGCGCAAGGTCTTCGACTCGCTGCCGGATGCCTTCGTCATGAAGGCCAATCACGGCAGCAATTTCGTCGAAGTGGTGAGAGACAAATCGAAGACGTCTTTCGAGAAATTGCGGATGCTCGCCGAGCAATGGCTGGCGACCGACTTCTACCACATCGCGCGCGAGCGGCATTATCGGATGATCAAGCCGCGCGTCTTCTTCGAGCACCTGCTGCTCGACCAGCACGACCAGATTCCCGCCGATCTCAAGGTGCACTGCTTTGGCGGCCGTCCCGGTGGGCCGATCATCTATATCCTCGTGATAGCGGACCGGTTCGGCGACTGCCATGGCGACGTATACGACGCCGACTGGAATCATCTCGACATCGCCATCGGCCCCTATAAACGCAGCGCCGCACCCTCTGCGCCCCCGCGGAATCTGCAAGCGGTACTGGACGTCGCGGTGCGATTGGCCGAAGACTTCGACTATGTTCGCGTCGATCTATATGCACCGGATAACGAAATTTATTTCGGCGAATTGACGTTCACGCCGGGCGCGGGCGTATTACCCTTCACACCCGACAGCGTCGATTACGAGTGGGGCAAGCTGCTTGCGTGAACCGGCGGCTCAGGCAAGCGAAGCAGTCAAGCTCATTCACGGGAGCTTCGACTCCACCGCTGATTCCCGCTGCTTTCCGCCGATTCCCACTGCCAGTCAGACCGCTGAACCATCACGCCGGCATCATGCCGTTCTCCATCTTCGCGCCGTTGGCCTCGCGCGAAATCAGAGACGACAGCCATGCCCGCGCGGCTTCACGCCGACGAGCCGCCGTGCAGATCGCAGCGGTAAAAGTCGTGATGGATTGAAGGCTGCCCGGGAGTGCCCCGAGCACGTCGATACCGGCTACGTGAATCAACTCGCTCAACTGCTGAAATCCCAGCGCGACCTCTCCGCGCGCCACCAGCGCACCCACCGGCACGCCCGGCGGCGCCTTCACGAGACGCGGCGCAATACTCCCGGCAATGCCGAGGCGTTCGAGCAGCCAGAGCAGATGCGTGCCGCTCGGTCCCGTCGAATAACCGATGCTGCGTGCGCCGAGCATTGCCTCACGCAGCGCCGCTTCGGTGCCGATGTCCGGATGCGGCTCACCGGTGGCCACCGCGACCGCGACGCCCGAGCGCGCAAATGCGACCCGGCTCGCGGAATCGACATGACCGGCCAGCGCGAGCCGTTCGATCGCGTTCTCCGCCAGCACGACGATATCGAATACTTCGCCATCCTCTACACGACGCGCCGCGTCGACACCGCCAACCGATTCGATCGCCACCGGCTGTCCCGTGCGGCGCTCATACGATGCGGCGAGTTTGGCCAGAACCTGGCGCGTCGCCATCGACGAAATGCCTGTGATCGGCTCAAGCACGCTGTTCAATCCTTGTAGCGCAGTCCGGCCTGCTCGAGCGGCCCGCGCATGTTGTACATGTCGAGACCGAGCACGCCCGAGGCGAGCTTCGCCCGCTTATCGCTCTCGAGCGCTTCGCGCTCGGCCGCTTTTTCGAGTACCGCTGGCGCCGCCGCGGCGGGCACGACGACCACACCGTCGTCATCCGCGACGACGACATCGCCCGGCGTCACCAGTGCGCCCGCGCAGACGACCGGAATATTCACCGAGCCGAGCGTCGCCTTGACGGTGCCCTTCGCGGAAATCGCCTTGCTCCAGACCGGGAACTGCATCCCGGTCAATACGCTCACGTCGCGCACGCCGGCATCGATAATCAAGCCGCGCGCGCCACGCGCCTTGAAGCTCGTCGCGAGCAGATCGCCGAAATAGCCATCGGTGCAATCGGCGGTAACGCCTGCCACAACGACATCGCCGGGCCGGATCTGCTCGGCCGCGACGTGCAGCATCCAGTTGTCGCCGGGATGCAGCAGCACGGTGACGGCCGTGCCGGCCGCCGTCGCGCCCGCATAGATCGGGCGCATATAAGGCTTGAGCAGGCCCACGCGGCCCATGGCCTCATGCACGGTTGCCGAACCGAGCGCGCCGAGTTTTTCGGCCACGCCGGCATCCGCGCGCTCGATGTTGCGATAAACCACTCCGAGTTCATACATGATTACAGCCCCTTCGATTTGAGCAAGGCATCGAGGCGCGGATAAACACGCCGTGCATTTCCTTCATAGATCTTCTGGCGTTCCTGCGCATCGACATGCGCCGCTTCGATATAGCGCTTCGTATCGTCAAAATAGTGGCCTGTCTCCGGATCGATGCCGCGCACCGCGCCGATCATCTCGCTCGCGAACAGGATGTTGTCGACGGGGATCACGCGCGTCAGCAGATCGATACCGGGTTGGTGATAGACGCAGGTGTCGAAGAAAATATTGTTGAGCAGATGGTCCTTCAACACAGGCTTTTTCAACTCCTGCGCGAGACCGCGAAAGCGTCCCCAGTGGTACGGCACTGCGCCACCACCGTGCGGAATCACGAAACGCAGCGTGGGGAAATCGCGGAACAGGTCCGAGGTCAGGCATTGCATGAAGGCGGTCGTATCCGCATTCAGATAATGCGCGCCGGTCGTGTGGAAGCACGCATTGCAGCTCGTGCTCACGTGAACCATGGCGGGAATGTCGTACTCCACCATCTTCTCGTAGATCGGGTACCAGTAGCGATCCGACAGCGGCGGACTGGTCCAGTGACCGCCCGACGGATCGGGATTCAGATTGATCGCGACATTGCCGTATTGCTCGACACATTTGACGAGTTCAGGAATGCAGGTGGCCGTATCCACGCCCGGACTTTGCGGCAGCATCGCGGCCGGCACGAAATGCCCGGGGAACAACTGGCTCACGCGATAGCACAGTTCGTTGCAGATCGCGGCCCATGTTGCCGAGATGGCGGCATCGCCAATGTGATGCGCCATGAAGCTCGCGCGCGGACTGAAGATCGTCAGATCAAGGCCGCGCGCGAGCATGAGCCTCAACTGATTGTTCTCGATCGACTCGCGCAGTTCGTCGTCGCTGATCTGCAACTCCGATACCTTGGGCATCGCCGACGGATTCGCAATGCCTGCGATCTGGCGGTTACGCCACGTCTCCAATGCTTTCGGCGCAGTCGTGTAGTGGCCGTGAATGTCGATGATCACCGTAATTCCCCGGAAAATAAATTTAACCGGCGACGCGCGCGAAACTCGCGCGCCGCATGTTTCGTGCTGGCTAGTGCGCGGTATTCGGCTGAACCGCCGCTGCGCTGCCGCTCACGCGCTGGCTCACGAGAATAGCGATGGCAGCCAGTGTAGCGGGAACAGCGAGCATCGCCAGAATCGCGCCGAATTGCCAGCCGAGACCGAGCAACGCGCCGCCGATCGCCGAACCGAAGATGCTGCCGAAGCGGCCCATGCCGAGCATCCAGCTCACGCCGGTCGCGCGTGCCACGGTCGGGTAGCGGCCCGGTGCGAATGCATTGAGGCCGGTTTGCGCGCCGCTCATACAAAAACCCGCAGCAAACACGAGTACCGCCAGCGACGAAGACAACGCACCGATATAGCCGAGTGCGAGCACGCACAGCGCACCGCCGACATACGCCGCGCTGATCACCGGAGCGGGACGTGCGTGGTCCATGATCCAGCCGACCAGAATCGCGCCGATCGTGCCGCCGATCTGGAACATCGCCGTGATGTTCGCCGCGGTCGTGACGGACAGGCCTGCATCTTTCATCAGCGTCGGCAGCCAGCCGGTCAGCAGATAGATCACGAGCAGGCCCATGAAATACGTGACCCACAGCGCGATGGTCATCGAACCATAGCCTTGCGAGAACAGTACGCCGATCGGCTTGCGCGTCGGCAGCGGCGGTTCGTTGGAAACGAAAACTTCGTCACCGGCAAAGCGCGCGCCGCACACACGGCCGAGCACTGCACCGATGCGTTGCGACGGCGCGCCACGCACTGCGAGCAGACGGGCCGACTCGGGCAACAGCCAGACCTGGAGCGGAATCAGCACGAGCGGCAACGCGCCGCCGAAGATCAGTACCGAGCGCCAGCCGTGAACCGGAATCAGCCAGCCGGCCGCGAAGCCGATCAAAGCCGAGCCGAGATTGAAGCCCGTGAACATCACCGTAATCAGCAAGGCGCGCTTGCGCTGCGGTGCATATTCGGACAGCAGCGTGGTCGAGTTCGGCATCGCGGCGCCAAGACCGATACCGGTCAGCACGCGCAGCGTCGCCATCGCCATCGGCGTTTGCGTGAATGCCGTGGCAATCGTGAATACGCCGAACAGAAACACCGAGGTAATCAGCACCCACTTGCGGCCGATGCGATCCGAAGCCGGACCCGCGGCCAATGCACCGATCACGAGACCGATCGGCGCCGCGCTCATCACGAGCCCGAAGGCGGGACGCGAAATCGCCCAGTCGTGAATGATCGACGGCGCGACGAAACCCATGATCGCGACGTCCATGCCGTCGGCCGTCACGACCAGAAAGCACAGCACTACCAGCAGCCACTGGTAGGCGGAAATCGGCCGTTCGTCGATGAACGCCTTGATATCGATTCTTTTACCGCTCGTGGTACTCGTCATTTGAATTCTCCTGTCTCCTTCATGGGTCTTGTCGCACGGCACGAAGCACATGGCTTCGTGCTGTTCGTCGATCCCGCAAGCGTCATGTCGATGTGTTCCTGAATGTCTTGCCCGGGTCATTGGCGTGAAGGTAGCGTTTGGCCGCTCGGGTTCCAAAGCGCGGGTTAACCATATGGCTGTGGTGAATATCCGCGTTTTTTCTATTCCGCATGGCCTGCGCAAAGCCGGGTGAATTCACACGAAGCCCCGCTGGATAAGCGCTAAACGCAAATACACAGCCTCTGAAAGTGAGCCTTTTCCGCACCGGCTTCAGAGCACACGCATAAACAGAACAGATGACACGGGAACGAAGTCGCATAGAACGGTCACTTAAGCCGCTAACGGCGCCGCTTTTCCCGTTCTTCACGATTGCGTCTGGGTTGCGCCTTGAATCAGGCATCCAAAACAAAAAGCGGAACGACCGTGACAACGGTCATTCCGCTTCGCAAGCGAGCCGGCCTCGCCAGGCCAGCCATCTAATCGACGCCTACAGGTACGGCTTAAGGTGCGGCAACGCCCTGCGTTTTCGCCGTATAAGGCGTGTAGAAGCTTGAGCCGGCCCACGCACGCGAGGCCGCCGTATAGAGCGGCGCGCCTTGCGCATAGTTCGCGCCGTCGTGCCAGTCGCCCGAACCGGTGTATTTCGCAACCGCCGGATACGGATAGACAGGACGCGAAGCCGTGACGTTGTTCGACGCATCGGTCTGATACGTCATCACGGCATCCGGCGCCTTCGCCTGCTCGGCCCAATCCGTGATCTTCGATACGAGGTCGATGTTCGGGAAGCCTTCGCCACCGCCGCAATGCGCCACGCCCGGCACCAGATAGAGTCGCGCGAACTGGCTCACGTTCGAATCGCCCATCGTCTTCTGCATGGCTTCGTAGTACTGGATCGTGAAGAGCGGCGAGATGTGCTGATCCGCCCAGCCGTGCCACAGAATCAGCTTGCCGCCGGCGGCCTGGAATGCGGAGAGGTCCGGGTTCGTCGCGTCGATGAACGGATGGTTCGCCTGCAGATAGGTCGGGTAGAAGCTCGCATCCTGATAGCCGAAGGTGTCGATGGTCGGCATTGTCGGCGAACCGGTGAAGATCAGGTTGTACGCGCCCGTCACGATCGAATAGCTGAACAACTGCTTGACGGACACGGCCGGATCGGTCGAATTCGAATTCGGCACTTCGACGCCGATCCAGTTCGCTTCCGAACCATACTGCGGCGAACCCGCCAGCATGTACTCGCCGGTCGTCGCATCGGTCGGACCATTGAGGATGTTCTTCGCCGTCGTGACTTCCGCCGCGGTCAGGCAGTTGCTCGTGCTGGTCGCGCCGTTGGCGCATTGGATCGTCGCCGGATCGAAATGACAGGTACGCGGATCGGCAATCAGACCGTCGGCCGCGCCGCTGCCGCCTCCGCACGCGGCGATAACGGCCTTGTGCAGTACTTGCGCCTTATCGGCATAGAGCACCGCGTTGCCCGTGCTCGTGCCCGTCGTGCTCTGCGACTTCACGCTCCAGCCGTGATACAGCGAGTTCTGGATCTGGAAATGAGCGGCCGGCGCGCCCGCCACGATGCCGTTGTAGTCGGCCGGATAACGTTGCGCGGCCATCAGTGCCTCGCGGCCGCCGTCGGAGCAGCCGATGAAGTACGAGTACTTCTGCGCCTGTCCGTAATAAGCCTTGATCAGCTTCTTCGCCGTAAGCGTCGTGATGTGCTGGCCGCGATAGGCGAAATCGGCCTGCTTTTGCGGGTCCGTCGTCCAGGTCTGATCCTGGCCCGTGTGGCCCATGTCGGTCGCTGCCGTTACGAAACCGCCCTGCTGCACGAGCGGGCACGTATAGCTGAAGCTGAACGAACTTTGCTGCGTCGGGTCGCTGAGATTGCCGCACAAACCACCGCAGCCGAGTTCCGCGAAACGCTGCGTCCAGGTGCTGACCGGCAGCGCGACCTCGAACGTGTTCGACGGGGCGAGCGTGCCCTTCACCGTGCAGAACGCGACCGTCGCGCCATTGATCGTGGCATTGGTTACGCTCGCCGAGGTAATCGAGCTGCCCGCGCCGCCGATGTCGGTGATATCGACCGAAGCGAGCTTCGAACAATCGACGCTCGGCGTCACGACCGACAGCGGCGTGTATGTGCTGATACTGCCACCGCTGCCACTACCGCCTCCGCATGCGGCGACAATCGCGGCCGTCGCGCAAACGCTCAATAAAGTCAGCAGTGAAACCGCACGCGCCTTGATGCTCACGAATGGATTGAGAGAGTGCAGTGTTCTCATACGTGTTCTCCCGCGTTGTTTGTTCTGGCGAGTATTGGAACCGGATGTGCAGGCGCAGAGCGCATTACGCGTCCACGCTGGGTTACGCATTGCTTCACGTTCATGGATTCATCTCTCCTCTTTGAGTACTTCGGTTCTCAGAAACGTCTCAATCCTTCTGCCGCGGCGAAGTTGCGGTAGAGACACGCTGGCCGGATTTGGACGCGACGTTAGCCAGAGCGGGAATCACCGGAAATCACGGGTTAACCACAGGGATTGGCGATGTGCGTGAACGATTCGCATGCGGGCAAACACGTCGCGATGGCGCTCGATATCGCGCACAAGCCCGCTGCATAAGGACTCGTTCAGGGTGGCAGGCGCCGGATCAGATGGCATCCGGTGCAGCGCGCGACAACCCGCCATAATTTTTTTAGATGCCAAAAGAAAGAGATTGAAATGCGCTCAAGCGGGGCCGCGATCGACAACCGTCGCCACGCTGTAGCGTGGCACCAACGCTATTTGAAATCGCGTTGCGAAATAGCGTGAAGAGCTTTCTCTTTTATTTATCGCGCCGCCTTCGAGATCTTTCATCGTTTTACAAATTCCCGCTTCGGCACTTACGCAAAACGAGCATCGCTTGTATCGCACACGGGTACAAAACTTTTATTTTTCAAAGAACTACGGCGTAGACGAAGAAATCTCGCCACACACCTGCAATCCCGTCAGTTCGCGTAAACCCCGGAATTTTCGACGGCAACGCGCTCGATCGAATGCGTTCTTCAGCCCTTTCGCACCACTTCCTCAGAAACATCGTGCCGACTATATTGAGCCCCGTTCGGTGGACTTCGGATTGGCTTCTCATCCATCGACGCTCACCATATACGACACCACCTACATCTGCATGACTAAATAAAACAGGAGATCATTTCGATGAACAGGACAAAAATCGCGCTCGCCATTCTTGCGAGCATCTTGATGTCGGCGACAGCACATGCCCAGAGCAGCGTCACGCTCTTCGGTCTTATCGATACCGGTGTTACGTATGTGAGCAACCAGTCGGGCAGCCACAATATCAAGATGGACGACGGCGTCAACGGCCCTAACCTGTGGGGTATGAGAGGCGTGGAAGATCTCGGTGGCGGCACCAAGGCCCTCTTCGAGCTTGTCAACCAGTTCCAGGTGAACAATGGCCAATTCATGCCCAATGCGAGCCTGTTCAGCCGCACGTCGCTGGTGGGGCTCGTCAACGAGCGCACCGGCAAGCTCACGCTCGGCAACCAGTACGACTTCATGACGGACGCGCTCTATTTCGGCGGCAACGATCCCGCCGAAATTTCCGGGCACTTCTACGCATTCCGCGCCGGCCCGTTCCAGAAGCTCGCCCTGCCGCAAAACCCGACTGGCGCATTCGACTGGGACCGCATGGCCGGCGAGCGTATTGCCAACTCGGTCAAGTACGTGACGCCGGTATTCGACGGATTCAGCGCAGGCGTAATGTATGGCTTCGGCAATGTAGCGGGCTCGGTCGGCGCGGGAAATTCGACGAGTTTCGCGCTTAACTACGCGGCGAACTCATTCGGCGCGAATGCCGCATACACGAATATCAAGTACTACACCGCGGGTTCACCGCAAGTGAGCGTGCGCAACTGGGGGATCGGCGCGCACTACCGGTTCGGCTCGTGGTTCACCAATGCGCTTTTCACGACCGTACGCAATTCCGCGAACGGCGGCTCGGTCTATGAAGGTTCCGTGGGCGCGCAGTACCAGATCACGCCGGCACTCGCGACCGGTGCTTCGTATATGTATATGAAAGGCAATTCGGTCGTCGACAATAACCACGCTCACCAGGTCGCGGCAATCGTCGATTATTCGCTGTCGAAGCGCACGAGCGTTTACGTGCTCGGCCTCTATCAGCGCGCCAGCTCCGGGGGTTTCGCGCAGATCAACGGCATGAACAGTGCGGATGGCGCGTCGAGCGGGCAAACTCAGGCTGTCGCGCGAGTAGGCTTGCATACGCGGTTCTAAAGCCGCGTAAAACCGCGCTTAGGCTGGGCGTGTTCGTTTGTGGAGCATCTAGTCGGTATGCGGACGGTGAACGGGAACGGCGAATGGAGATGTATCGCCGTCTTCCTTGGCTGCGAACTTGAATCGACTAATTGGATGCCAGGATTTTTTTAATCCAATTCCCGACATTCCCATCAATTCGCTCGTATATTCCGCCGTAGCCGCATTGCAAATTCGAATCGGTATCTGGTCGATCTGCGATGCCGGCCAAAAAGATGCCATTGCCACTCATGATGTAGAGCGGACCACCACTGTCCCCTGGACACTGATCTCCCGGAAGAGCGGCCGAAACTGGGCCCGCGACAAATTCAAAGCCACTGTTGCATCCATACTTCCTGGAATCCTGCGCGGAACAACTCGTACTTATGATGGCGACACTTGCGTAACCGCGTTGACCGTCCATTGCTGCACCGCCGTTGCCAAGATCGCGATTTCCGTATCCAACTGCGATGCCAGCCTTTGCCTTGTCGAGTTCGGCGGTTGTTGAAAATATGGTTGGCGAATTCGAATCGTAGATGTCCTGTGCCGTTTCCACCACGGCAATATCCGGCCCATTGCTATCACCGCATTCTGACATTTTGTTGACGCTCACTATGTTGGTAAAACTCATGTCCCTCCCCAACGCAACGCCAACACCGACCTTTTTCATATTGTGCAGACATACGCAGTGGCGTGCAGTCAGTATCTTTTTCTTTCCGATTGCCACGCCAGAACAAAATCCGTTCTGAGCATCCTGGATAAAAACGACGTTGGGATAATGAGTTGTGGCATTGTAGGACCGGCCTGGTGTGTTTGATGCGGGTGGTCCACCTGGTATGCGTGGCGGCAAACCCGATCCCGCTGTTCCACGAGGCGTATCCGGGCCGTCCGATGTGCCGGAAAGGATTTTTTCGGGATCGCCTAGTGCGGCCTGGTGGACGATCAATGACAAAGCATTGCGGTATCGTGAGTCAGTGTCGAGATTTGTCACCGTCAGTGTTTTTATTTTGTTCAGTATATTTTGAGGCTTGGCGTCGCTCTTTTGCTTTGCATTTAGCGCCCCAATGCTGGCACGAAGCATCGCGCTATATTCTGGCGTATTTTCGTCGAATAAATTCCCGGATATTGCGAGGGCATGCGTGGCAATAGCGCTGTTGGACCCGGTGTTGCCTGTTTCGCCGGGCGCTTGTGCTGAGGCGGTGAAAGACAGGAGTGAAAACAATAGCAATCCAGGATATATTATTCGACATGAAACTTTATCCATTTCAATATACCCCTGAATCATTATATTCAATCGATTCAAATGATGCCTGGCGATGCCTCTGATGTCTGCACTAATATTGCGTCAAGGGCATGTGAGGGTTTGCTGAGCCGGCAATGTCTCTACGGTACTCTGCAGAGCGGAAGCCGAAGCTGCTGTATAGGCACTTTGTACATTATATTGTGCCGATTCGAGACTGGATTTGTCTGCAGGAATTTTGCTCGCGTTTGTAGGGTTGTTTTTGTCGGACTGAAGGGTGGCACAGGCAGTCTGGTAAGAGCTGACTGCCGCATAATATTTGCCGATGTTGCTTTGAAGGGTTGAATCGTTTTGCTTTTGAGCCAGCTGGCCCTGCGGAAGAACCGCGTTGCCTAGCGCCGTAGTAATGCCGCTAGTCGATGACGTCGACGCAAAAGAGAGTGCAAGCGCTTGCAGGAAAACATTGGGATCACCTAATTCGTGAACCGTTGCGGTTATATTGATCGGCCTGAATGGTCCGCCTATTGAAACGCCGTCATTATTCTTATATTGGACTCCCGCCGGCACTTTCTCGATCGGGACCAGAGTCCAGGCCGTTTGCGTATTATTGGATACATCGGAAATGGAAATTGTTTTTCCTGGCTTTATATTATAAATCAGCATCCCCACGGTCGATGCTTTATAGTAATCCGTTGCCGTCGATGGCGTCGGGTTGATAAAATTTATCGTTATACTGATCTGCTTACTCCTCCCCTCTTCGAAAACTCCCCCTAGCAAAGAGTGAGGGTAGTAAATTGCTGCAATCTGCGGTTTCACCACAAAATAATTTGCCGTTGCGTCTGCTGCGCTGCTTTGCAATTCTATTTCGGCATAAAACGACGGCACGGTGAGAGGCAGCGTGCCATCCGGCGGATTAAATAATCCCTGGTTCTTCGACAGCGAAGTGATTAGACCAGGGCTATTGGTACAGGAGGCGCCGAGAGAGCTTTTGAAATCCGGGTCCGTGCACCAGTCTGTTCCTTGAGTAGCACTCGGCTTCGCCAGTGCGATTACGTAACAAAATGGCGCTTGGGGCTGATAGGTTTTTTTGGCCGGATCCCAAAGCGCACTTTGATAGAAGGTCGCGCTATTCGAACTCACCTGATACCCCGCCTTATCTGCAGCGGCTGCGGCAGTTAGCGAGGAAGCAATGGCGCCGACCGCCGCGCCGATCAAGTCGCCCCCCAGCAGATTTTCTCCCGCTACGGCGAGCGCACCTGCGTTCACATTGAGAGACGGGCAGCGCGATTCCGGCCAAACGTAAAGCGTCGGCGGGTCAGAGACTGATGCGGCATGAGGCAGCAACGAGCATCCCATTGTGGGCAGGCAGATGACGACCGCGAGCCTCGCCCCCATACGGCGCCATAGATTGACTCTATCCGCAGTCGCGTTATCCATGATTTACCTTTTTCTGTTTGGAGCATGAACTTACAACTGCGGCGAATGCCGTCGACCAGCCAGGTGCTTTCTAGAAAATAGGAAGTGTGTCCTGGTTGGTCAAGCTGTTTGATGCCGCTGCCTGTAGCCTCTGCCAATCGCCAATGGGTTGGCCGCTTGTTGGGCAAATGTCTCTTCGTGGCCGGTAGTATGCGTTTACGCAGATTGTCCGAAAGCTGCTGGAGGTATTCCAACGTCCACTCCGGGGAATGCTCTACGGTCTGGTGCTGTCGGCCACAACCGACCGTATACAGCAGACGTGTCGCGGCCATTCGAGTGGCGCCTTCCTCGTTTACATCGTTCGATCGGGAGCTCAGTTGTTCAACAATTTCTAAAACCGCGGCTGGCGATCCACGCTTACTAGCGCCGATACGCCAGTTCGAGCGTCGCCTTTCGGCCAGCGCGGACACTCTGCCGGAGGCTAAAGACTTTTTGAGCAATACGTTGGGCGATCATTTCCCGATGCTGTTGGCAATCGCACGAAATGCTTGCATGTCCTGCTCGGACAAGCTTTGCTTTAAGGGGGCTACTCTCTTTACCTCTGGGACGTGCTCATAAATGTAATGATAGACAACCCCGCCATTGCCGTGAGGGTCTTGCCAAATTTCGAATGAGCCTTCCCGGCCGCCCGCATATTTCACGTCGAGAGAGATCGACGGTGGAGGCGGCGTTTCCATTAGCCCCTTCCAACCAGTACGGTGCGCGTCTATCCAGTGTGACAAAGCGAGAATTTGCTCTCGCTCCAGGGATACAGACTGCCCGTGGAGATAGCCGGTTGCCGACACGATCGGCGGCGTATCGATATTCTCCGTGCAGCTCGCGCTGGCCAGAATCAATGGCGCGGCAATCAAAAGGTGAAGACAAAAGAGCAAAGGACCTTTTGTTTTTTTGCCTCGCGCATACTCGGTATCAGAGAGCCCTTGGTGCTTGATGAAAGTGATCAAAGCAAACTCCTCAAATATGTCGAAGCAAAGGCAGCCACACTGCGGAATTTGTCCGAAGCCGACCACCTGGAGCGTGCGGGTCCGTCAAACGTCCACGCCGTTGCAGTTGCGCATGGTCCCCGCCCCAAGTTGCCGCTGAGGTTTAAATAGATCATACAATCGAATGGTCGCTGCACCTCAGAAGCAGATATGGCGACTCGATGGGACTGAACGGCGGCAACGGGTCGGAAAACCCATTCATCCACGACATAGCCGACACTCATCGGCACCGGGTTACAAAACTCAGCAAAACAACCTGCTGCAGCCGCAGGCAACCAGAACAGCGAACGTCCGCTCAGGCCGAATCCCACCCACCACCGAGCCTCCCGAACCCACCTTTGCCATGAACGGCAAATGGCCGCACATGTCACGTTTCCATCGTGCAGACTGTCTATCCTCCACTCAAGCTACCGCCGGATTACCTGCAATAGCCCGACTCCACCAGCGTGGAGCTGCTTATCTAACTTTGAGGAGATTGTCATGATGCAAATGCTCATAGTCAGAGATGTGCGGTTAGAGGGCTCGAAGCCCAAGGGTAATGAGGTTCTCGAGGTCGACGCTAGCACGCCTATCAGCTGGCCAATCGCCTGGATACTCAGCAGGGCAAAATTTTATAACTCGCAGTATGTATGGTTGAAGATCCTGGCTCATGGCTATGAGACGCCCGGGCTGCCTCTGGCGACAGGATTCTCTACGCGAACGGAATCAATGCAAGGCAACAGTCAGGGAGGCTATGGTATCCAGTTCTGCAATGAGGGATTGAATCTGCATACCATCCACAAGTTCAGAGTGCTTTTTGAATGGCTCGACTGGACTGATCTTTACTCCTGCGGGACGGCCTTCATCACGCCTGGCCACGAAGGCCGCTACGGCGACGGCAATACATTTTGCTCGAGGCTAGCCCAGACACTCGGCTCACCTGTTCGAGCATCAACTGCGGCTCAGCATTACGACCCCAAAGGAATGGACTTCGGCGCCTGGGAAGGAACCGTTCTGACATATGGGCCCAAAGGTAATGTTATAAATCTTGAGTACAATCCGAAGACTTGAATAAGGGGTGCAGGATCTACTCGGCCATGGAAGTCACCCGCTCTGAAGCCGCGCATGAATACGCCAGCTTCGAGTGTCATGGCCTTGTAGCGCATGCGCCCTTTGGCACTGTCGTCGCGCCAGCAAAGCCTCACGTCGTGCTCATCGAACACGATAAGACACTGGCTGGAGATAGCGACACGGTGCTGTAGCGCGAGAGGTATACGAGCGCAGCCTCAGGTCCGGCAAAGCAGCGCTTGGCATGGACGCCCCGCCCCACTCGCCGGCTCGCAGCACTGAATAGATGCCTTTACAGACGACGGCAAGCGAGTTGCCATCTATACTTCATGGCACGAGCGGAGCATGACAGATAGACCGATCAATCAACGCGCTTCTCGTAGATCTCGTACTCGACGCCATTCGTTACCTCCGTACCGGGCTCCGCCGGATACACCGTGCCAAACAGGTAGTCCAGCGCCGAGCTGACCGACTTATTGCCAGCGAGCCGCTCGTAGACAAACATGCCATAGTTCGGCTCCAGCACGACGAACACGTCTCTCGGGTGCCAATGGATAGCGGCGGCGTGCCCGGAGTTGTCTCCGGCTTTCCGCATGCCGAACCCGACTATCATCGCACGGCCGCTCGAGAAGTCCGTCGGTGCCGGGGCCGTCACCGCGTCGATCGCCGCTGACAGCGAAGCGTACTGCGTTTTCGGGCTCGACTGCAGCAGCGCGATGCCGCCGAACGTCCTCTTCTTCGGGAATTTCGCGTCCATATGTCCCGTGAAGAGTGCGAAGCTGTTCTGGTCGATGTCCTGGCGACGCGGCGCAGTTGCTCTTACCGGCGCCTGCAGTGACCTGTATTTATCCTCGACCTTCGGATAAAGTCCGCCGATCTGACGCACGGAGAGCTCCGTGGGCGTGTTTTGCAGTTGCGGAAAGATCCGCTTCAGCTTGTCGCCGTAGTCGATCCCCACGACATGCGCCTCACCGAGCTGCAGGTTGCGGTTGTAGTCGTCAACCAGTTGCGAGTTCACTTCCTGCAGGAACCTCTTCGCTCTGAGGTACTTGTCGTAAGCCTGATCGTAGTCGGCCTGGTTGCGATCAATCAGCGCATTGTTGGCTTCAAGATTGCGGTCGCTGATCGCGTTGAAGCTGGCCCAGGCATACCCCTGCCGCTTGGCCTGCTCCTGCATCCGCGTGTAGTAGTCGTAGCCTTCCTCAGCATTACGCTGCGGGTTGGCGCCGAAGCACGGCCGCCCGTTCTGCAGCACACGCCGGATCCAGTCCAGGCAGACGCCGTGGCAGTAGCCGGTGTCGGGCGAGTAGCCTTCGACCGGCAATGCACTGGCGTGCGCGAGCCGTTCCGGATCGGCCATATTGAAGTTCTCGAGCTTGCCACGGCCGAGGGTCGTGAGCTCCGAGATGATTGTTTCACGGTCGGGCATGGTCGGAGTTCCTGAGGAGAGGGCCTTTCACGAAAGTCAGTGGGATCTGCAGGTACATGAAATTCGATTTCATGTGGTTTCTTCCACAACGGCTCAACAAGGAGACTGACCTGCTTTACGTAACGAGATGCGGCTCTTCGGTGATGCCCGGAACGCACTCCTGATAAGTTCATTCAATCCCGAACGGCCAGCCTTCCGAAGGTTAATTTGCAAAGACGAAAAAGCAAGGTCGACGGCGGTGGGGTTTTCAGTGAGCTAAATGACGTGTGTTGTGTGGGATATCGCGCAGACAAATACATCCTCAGCAGCAGAGCCCAACATGGTCCGTGCATGAGGAGCATGCATGTTTGACGCGGAGCAGTCGCGCGAATGAACGTGTGACAGCGAGGGCGAACGACTGCAACCGGCTTTTCGGAAGTATCAGCGTGGCTGCCGCGAACCCCGCCGATACGCCACACCACGCGCCCAGGGAAACCACCAAGCGCCCACCACTCAACTTTGCATACAATGTATCCGCCTGATTCGTGAATTCCCTCACTATGGTCATGAAAGACGGTGTTTTGCATACAACGTACGCCGCACCGGCCCGCTCACCGGACGACGTCTACCTCACGATCAAACAGTCTCTCGCCGAAAACCGCTACGGCGCGGGTCAATACCTGCGCGAAGAACAACTGGCAAAAAGCCTCGGCGTGAGCCGCACGCCGGTGCGCGAAGCACTGCGCCGCCTCGGCGCCGAAGGTTGGGTCGAGATTCGCCCGAACTATGGCGTGCGGGTCAAAGCGTGGTCCTTGCAGGACGCGCGCGAAATATTCGAAGCGCGTATTCTGATCGAACCGTTCCTCGCCGGGCGTGCCGCATTGAAAATCGGCACCGCCGAAATCGAGCGGCTCGGCACGCTCGCCGAACAGATGTCCGCCATCACGCGGCGCACGTCCACACCCGAAACGACCGATGCATGGTTCGCCGCCAACGGCGAATTCCATTCGATCATCACCTCGGCCGCCGGCAACTCGCAGCTCGAGCGATCGTTGACGTCGATGAAGGAAACGCCGCTCATCAAGTGGACGTTCGACTCTTACGACGACGAACACCGAGCGAATAGCGCACGCCAGCATGTCGAAATCGTTCAGGCACTCGAGAACCGCCATGCCGCCTGGGCCGAAGCGATCACCCGCTGTCATATTCTGGCCGCCGAAAAAGCGGTGCTCGACCGTTATCAACGGGAACACCCTTTGCCGTAGTCCGTTGCCGCAACACGAATAGCCGTCGAATAACGACGCAGGAGACGTGAAATGCCGAGCACAGTGAATGCGGGTCCGAGACTGGACCGATTGCCCATCTCCGGTTTTCATCGGCGCATTCTCTGGCTGATCGGCGGCGGCATGTTTCTCGATTCGTTCGATATCTACCTGGCCGGCGGCGTGCTCGGTGCGCTGGCAAAAAGCGGCTGGTCGACGATGCAACTGAATGCGGCATTTCTCTCGTCGACCTTCGTCGGCATGCTATTGGGTGCGTTCACCGCCGGTTTGCTCGGCGACGCAAAAGGCCGCAAGTTCACCTATCAATTCAATCTCGCGATCTTCGGTCTTGCCTCGATCGCCGGCGCGCTCGCACCGAACATGATGTGGCTGATCGTCTGCCGCTTTTTCATGGGCCTCGGGCTCGGTGCGGAGATCGTCGTCGGTTATGGTTCGGTCGGCGAGTTCATTCCCCCCGCCGTGCGCGGCAAGTGGTCCGCGTATCTCTCGCTGATTACGAACTCGGCGCTGTTCTTCTCGACGTTCATCGGCTATCTGATCATTCCGACGATCGGCTGGCGCGCGATGTTTGCTCTCGTCGGCGCGGGCGCGCTCGTTGTGTGGGTGATCCGCAAGAAGATGCCCGAGTCGCCGCGCTGGCTCGAATCCCAAGGCCGCGACGCGGAAGCCGAGGCGATTCTTCGCGCGGCGGAGGCGGAATCGTCGCGAGGCGAGGCACTGCCTCCCATCGCGCCATCGCTCGAAGCGCTCGGCGCGCCGCCACGTTCCACAACACTTTTCGACCTGTTCAAAGCCGCGCAGATTCGCCGCACGCTACTCGCGATCTGCGTGCAGATCGGCGTGAATGTGGTGATCTACGGCTTTATCGTCTGGGTGCCGACATTCCTGATCAAACAGGGGCTCGGCATGGCTTCGTCGCTCGGCTATACCACGCTGATGTCGCTCGGCGGTCCCACCGGCGCCTTCCTCGGCGTGCTGGTTGCCGACAGAATCGGCCGTAAAAACGGGCTCATTGCCGTGGCGCTGATCGCCGCGCTGGTGGGCTGGCTCTATGGACATTCGACGAGCGTCGCGACGGCCACCGTGCTCGGCTTTCTGCTTTTCACGCTCACGTATCTGCTGGTCGCGCTCGGTATTGCCACGTATATTCCCGAGCTTTTCGCCACGGAGAACCGCATGCGCGCGAACGGTATCGCCGGTTGCGCGGGGCGCATCGCCGGTATTCTCGCGCCGCAGCTCGTGGTCGTCCTGTATGCGACGGGCGGCGTCAAGGACGTGCTCTCGGTCATCGTCGGCGTGCTCGTCGTCATGGCTGCGATGCTCGCGCTCTTCGGTATCGAAACGAACCGGCGCTCGCTCGAAGACATCGCGCCACCGCCCACCCTCGATACCGATGCCGAGCTCGCCGGCGCAGCGGTCGCCCCCGAGTCACGTCATTGACTCGGATCATTGAATCGACACATCACGGACACTCATCGTCATCAACGGAACCAGCATGAACGCACAGAGCAAACGTCAACAACTGAAGAGCCGTCTTGCACAACCGGAAATCGTCGCCGCGCCCGGCATCTTCGATCTGATCTCCGCGAAGATGGCGGACTCGATGGACTTCGACTGCCTGTACATGACGGGCTTCGGCACCGTCGCGTCCTATCTCGGCGTGCCCGACGCGGGTCTCGCCACTTACACGGACATGGTCGATCGCGTCACCGCGTTTTGCGGCGCAACCGGCACGCCGCTGATCTGCGACGGCGACACCGGTTACGGCGGTCTGCTCAACGTCGCGCACACGGTACGCGGCTACGAACGCGCCGGCGCCGCAGGCATTCAACTCGAAGACCAGGAGTTTCCGAAGAAATGCGGACACACGCCGGGCCGCAAGGTGATTGCGCTCGACGACATGGTGAAGAAGATCAAGGTTGCAGCCGAAACACGCGAGGACGCGAACTTCCAGATCGTCGCGCGCACCGACGCACGCACCTCGCTCGGACTCGACGAAGCATTGAGGCGCGGCGAAGCGTTCGCGAAAGCCGGCGCCGACGTGCTGTTCATCGAATCGCCGGAAACCGTCGAGGAACTGGAGACGATCGCGCGCACGTTCGATACGCCGCTGCTCGTCAATATCGTCGAAGGCGGACGCACGCCGCAACTGACACCCGCCGAATTGCAGAAGCTCGGCTTTTCGATTGCGATCTATCCGGCATCGGGATTTCTTGCTGCCGCGCAGGCACTGCGGGACGTCTACGGCCAGATCAAGGCACTCAAGGGCACCGTGCAGGCACAGAACAGCATGTATCCGTTCTCGCAGATGTGCGAGCTGATGGGCTTTCCCGCGATCTGGCAATTCGATCGTGAGCATGCCGAATAAATATACACAGAGATGTGCTAGCAACCACGGCTCATTGCCGTTGCCGATAGCCGGCACTAACAATCGCTGACAAAAATTCACGCTCCTCATTTCCGCGGATCGCGTAGCATAGCGAAGGCATGTCCTGCGAGCGCCACGCGCTCGCATTTGTCATTCAACTGTGGAGATTCTGGAAATGAGTATTTTTGGCGACATCGTGCATAAGCTGTTCGGCAAGGCCAAGCCGGACCAACCTGCCCCCGCCGCGGAACCGACACCGGACCCGGCTGCCGCGCAAGCCGCCGCGCCTGACACCCCCGCACCGCTCGCCGACGTCGACGTGGCCGCCGTGATGGATCAGCTCGTCAGCGAAAGCGGACAGACGCTGAACTGGCGCACCTCGATTGTCGACACGATGAAAGCGCTCGGCATCGACAGCAGCCTCGACCACCGCAAGCAGCTGGCTCAGGAACTGAAGTACAGCGGTGATATGAACGACTCGGCCAGCATGAACATCTGGCTGCACAAGCAGGTCATGCAGGCGCTCGCGGCCAACGGCGGCAAGCTGCCGGCCGATCTGGCAAGTTAAACGCCCGTCATTCGGGCGCGATTGCCCGGCGCAAACCATGGCTCGTGCAAGATGAAACGCGGCCGCTCATGAAGCCTGCACGAAGCCATGCATCAAGCCTCGCGCAAGAACCTCTGAGCGGTCGCGCCACTCCCCTACCCTGCGTACTGAACGAGGGTATCCCAACCTGCCGCGACTGAGAACGGCCCGATATCTCACCCGGCTATTGCGCCGCGGTAAGCTTGAGCCCGGGCTTCAGTGGCTGGGTCGTTTCCTGCGGACCTTTGCGTTCGTCCGACACCTGTTCAATACCTTTTCTCGTCACTTCTTCGAGAAAGGTCAGGCGAGCCCGGTAATAATCGGCGCGCAATTGTGCATCGAGCACGAGCTGCTCGGCCTGAAACAGCTCCATACGCAAGTTGTTCAACGCACGCTCGGCCTGTTTCTCGGGAGTAGGAGCATGTTGTGAAGCCCAGTTAGCAAGCCACCGCATCATGGTGAAGCCCTCCTTGAGTTCAATGCTCTGCTACAACACAGGCTATCAAATTCCGGGCACAACGTGTGTTAAATCCTCTCAAGCGTTGCGTATTGTGCAAGCCACGGCGCGTGGGCGCACCATGAACGCCCGTTCATTTCATGCCCGCTATGCGCCATGAGCGGCTATCGAACCCGATGCGCCGCGCTTTGCATGCCGCAATAGCGATGAAAAGAAAAAAGCCCGCACAGGGGAGGCGGGCGAAAACAACGCTCCATTAAAGCGTGTCATGACGATGACACGCAGGCAGTCTACTGCTGCTGCGGTGCGAATCTCTGTGGGGTTACCGGCAATTCATCGCACATCGGACAATCGCTAACGGTAACTGCGGACCCTGACTGTTATTCCAAGCGCAAACGTCAACGCCAACCTCAACGAAGCATTTCCACGTTCTTCACGATGGCACGCGCAAACTGTGCGACCTGCCGGCCCTGTTCGATCAGGTCCATCGCGAGCCGGAATGTCACCACGTCGGCCTTATCCGCGAGTTGAAGCCTGGCGAGTACGACCTGGCGCGCGGTCGTGGCCAATTGTTCGATTTCGCTTTTCGCGCCGATCACCTTCGCGCCTTCTTCGGCATCGGGTTCCTCGATCGTGCGAATCGCCTGTTCGAGATTGCGGATCACGGCATCGCTAAAGCGCGCGGTCGCCTCGTCGCGCAGGCGCACGAGATCGATCTGCTGCGTGAGTCTTTGCTGGCCGATCGTGATGAGTGTCGTGCTGACCACGCCGCTAATGCTCTCGAGATTGCTCGCCACCTGCGTGAAGCCGACCATCTGCTGACCTTCGTCTTCCGAATGCTGAACCTGCGAGAGCTGGCCGATATAGTGAAGAATCTCCGCAGCAAGCCGGTCGGCTTCCTTGTCCTGATCCAGCAGCAGATTGATCTCCTCGATCGTTCCGGTTGAAATCGTCTGCGAGCCTCGTCGCACGATATCGAGCACCTGTCCGCCGAGCCGCGTCAGTTCGATGCGCACGCGCTGCAATCCGAGCGACGGCACCGTCAGCGAAGACGCGTCGAGATAGAGCGGGTCACCGGCCGGCTTGGCCGCCTGCGCGCGTGTCGGCACGATCAGTTGCGCAAGCCGCGCGATCGGTCCGGTAAACCAGATCAGCACCAGCGTGCTCGCCACGCTGAAGATCGTATGAGCGTTCGCGACCTGACGCGGCGCTTCGGCCGCGAGCCGGGCGACGCCCTGCAACTCCGGATGCGACGGCGAAACGTAGCGCACCAGCTCCGCCATCTGTGGAATCACGAAAATCCCCACCGCCACGCCGAGCAGATTGAACACCAGATGCACGACGCCTACCTGCACCGCTTCGGGCGTTTTGCCGATCGACGCGAGCAGCGCGGTGCCGCAAGTACCGACCTTCGCGCCGAGAATCAGCGTGATCGCCGCCTCGAGCGGCATCAACCCTTGCCCGCTCAGCGCGATGACGATCGCGAGCGTCGCCGCCGAGCTTTGCACGATCGCCGTGAAGACCGCGCCGACCACGATGCCGACGATCGGGTTGCGCATATCCTGCATCGCGTCGATAAACGGCTGAAACGTGCGCAGCGGATGCGTCGCCTCGCCCATCAACTGGATGCCCATGAAGAGCAGGCCGAGCCCGAGCACCACGCGGCCGATCTCGCGCAGCAGTTCGCGCTTGCCGAACGCATGCAGCACGAAGCCGGCCGCGAGCATGAACGGCGTGAGCCGCGATACATCGAATGCGATGATCTGCGCGGTGATGGTCGAGCCGATGTTCGCGCCCATAATCATCGGCACGGACTGCGCCAGGGTCATCAATCCGGCGGAAACGAAGCCGACCATCAGCACGGTCGTGATCGTCGACGAATTGAGCAAGGCGGTCACGACCGCGCCGGCCACGACACCGCGAAAGCGGCTCGCGGTCAGCACGCCGAGCAACGCCTGCAATCTCGATCCCGCGATCGCCTTCAGGCCGCCGGTCATGAACTCGAGACCGAGAAGAAAAAGAGCGAGGCCACCGATCAACAGCCCGAATATCCCGACCCAGTTCAGCCCGACCGGGTTGATGTCCGTCAGGTAGTCAGTCATCCTGCGAGGCCCTTGTGAGGAAGCAGATGCACGAAATTACAGCGCGCGCGCTGGCATGTAAAGCGAGTTAAGCAACGCCTGATTTCCTTGTGCCGCGATGCGCATCCCCCTGCGCCCGGTCCGGACACCGTTTCATTACAGTTGAAAGCCATGCCGATGAGGCTGCTGAGGGCACCGCCGGTGTCACCGCCAATGTCACATTAATGACAGGATCGAGCCGCGCTCCGGCCGTGCGATTGGCAGTTAACCCGTAGGTAAAAATGCCCATCGTCCGGCCTGCGGGCGGCTGCCAATAATATCCCCATCCTCCGAATCGACTCGCTGCACACCACCCCAGAAAGAAGGAGGACTTATGGCAAATCGTATTGCCTACGTAACCGGCGGCATGGGCGGTATCGGTACCGCAATCTGCCAGCGCCTGCACAAGGAAAATTACACGGTCATCGCGGGCTGCGGCCCGAATTCGGCACGCAAGACCCGATGGCTCGAAGAACAGAAAGCGCTAGGTTATAACTTCGTCGCATCGGAAGGTAACGTCGCCGATTGGGAATCCACCGCGAAAGCGTTCGAAAAGGTCAAGAAGGAAGTCGGCGAAGTCGACGTGCTCGTCAATAACGCGGGTATTACGCGCGACGGCGTATTCCGCAAGATGACGCATGAAGACTGGAACACGGTGATCGACACCAATCTCACGAGCCTGTTCAACGTGACCAAGCAGGTCATCGACAGCATGGTCGAGCGAGGCTGGGGCCGCATCATCAACATCTCGTCGGTCAACGGCCAGAAAGGCCAGTTCGGGCAAACCAACTATTCCACCGCGAAAGCCGGCATTCACGGCTTCTCGATGGCATTGGCGCAGGAAGTCGCAACCAAGGGCGTGACGGTCAACACCGTATCGCCCGGCTATATCGGCACGGACATGGTGCGCGCGGTCAAGCCCGAAGTACTCGCGAAGATCGTCGAGAGCATTCCGGTCAAGCGCCTCGGCGAACCGGAAGAAATCGCCTCGATCGTCGCGTGGATCGCCTCGGAAAGCGCGGGCTTCGCGACGGGTGCCGACTTCTCGCTGAACGGCGGTCTGCATATGAGCTAACGGAAACGGCAGCGCATTTCACGCGGCGTGAGCGTGTCCCGCTTCAATGGACACTTCATCAGGTTCCAGATGATGTCGCGGCCCGGCGCGAGCCGGCCGCGTCAGTGAGCTTATGGCCAGAAAAGCCAGCCCTCCTCACGAAGCACACGCGAAATCGGCCCCGTCGCGCTCGAAGGCGATGCTGCAACCGATCGTGCCGGCCAAAGCGGGCGAAATCTCGCTCGACTATCACATGACGCTCGAAGCATTGCGCAGCGGCGTCGGCAATCAGTATCACGTCGGCAGCATGGCGCAAGCCATCTATATGACGATGCTGCTCAATCAACGCGGCTATGGCGCCGCGATGCCCGATCTGTTTCGCGACGCCGAAAGCGTCATTTTGCGTTGCCGTCAGGCGGGACTCGAAACAGGCGTCTGTGCCGTCGATAGCGATGCCTATGCCCTGCTCGGCCAGGTGCTCACGCTCTTCGATCAGCAACTCGCGGCCGCGCCCGTGCAGGAACTGATTGCCGTCAACGCGAGGCTGAAGCAGTTGTTCAGCACGGCCAATGCACAGCGCGACGGTAAAGAGCTGGCGCCGTAACGCGCGAGTGTGCTGTTGCTATTCATGCAATGCGCGTCGCGCTTACCCCGAGTACTCACACAGAGCGTTCACCCGGAACGTACAGCGGCATCGCGCGACCATGCGATACAGCCGCAATAACCTGGCGACACGGCAAGCCAAACCGCATCGAGCCCGGTAATCAGGCTTGCCCTACGCGCGCTCGCATCGCTGACCTCGACACGCGGCTCATGCTGTGCTTCGCCGAGCACCGAAAACCACGTCATGCCATCGCCGATGCCGACGCCAAGCGCTTTCAACAACGCTTCCTTCGCGGTCCAGACGCTGAAGAACGCATCGCCCCGCTGCTCCACCGGCAACGCCGCCACGCACGCCTCGTCGCCGGGCGCGAATACCGCGGGCACCAGCGCCTGCCAGTTCATGTCCGTGCGCGCGACCTCGATGTCGACACCAACCCTGCCCCGCGCGGCAATCGCGATCAAGGCATGCCGGCCTGAATGCGATACGTTGAAGTCGGGCTGCGGCTCCTGAGCCGGCACGAGTCGCGGCCGGCCCGCGGCATCCCGCTCGAAACGCAATTCAGCAGCCGCCACACCGGTTCTTTCGGCGAGCAGGCGGCGCAATACGACGCGTGTCGCCGCATGGCGCAGCGTATCTTCGTGGCGCTGGAAACGCGCGGCTTTCGCGCGCTCGTCGGCGGAAAGCACGGCGAAACAGGGGTGGTCGAGCGTCGCGTCAAAGTCGAACGTAAGACAGAAGACTTCGATACCGGCTGCGCGCGCACGTGGCACGTCGAGCAGGTGAACGTCGAAATTCGGTGCAGCAGTGGCGGTCGTCGAATCCATTCGAACGGGATGGTGAGGCATGCCAGTAATGGCCAATGCGGGTTTGCATCATTTACCTGAAACGAACGCGGGCGGCAAGCTCGCGGCATGAGGCAAGGCAGGTACTCGCCCATTCATGGCGCCGGCTATCGGCCACGCCTTGCCGCCCGTCGCCCTGTACTCAACGAAGGCGAACGCTCAGTCAGCGGCGGCACGGTTTCGTCTTCCGCCTGCCGTGTTCCCGTGAATTGCTGCCGGTATGCGGCCGGTGTCAGTGCCTTCGCTGTCTTGAACTGTCGGTTGAAATTGGCGACGTTCGCAAATCCCGAGCGTGTCGCGATCACCGAGACCGGCAAGCCCGTGCCGGTCAGCAGCCGACATGCATGACCGATCCGCACGCGCGCGATATAGCGCCCCACGCTCTCGCCGAGATGCTGTGTGAAGTGGCGCGTCAGCGAACGCTCCGAGAGACCCGATGCTTTTGCCAGCGTCGCCAGCCGCAACGGATGCGCGAACTGCGTGTCGATCAGCGCCAGCACGCGATTGAGCTGATCGGGCTGATAACCGGACGGCGCCCCCGTATGCGCATCGAATGCACCCGGCGACGCGAGCGGCGCCCCCGGCGTTTGCGCGAGCCAGTCCAGCACGTCGAGCACGGCCTTCAGACGTTCGCGCGGATCGGCCGACAGCAGCCGCTCGAGTTCGCCGCGCAAACGCGTTCCCGCGCCGTTTTCAAAAGCGAGCCCGCAGGCCGCGCGCCGCAGCAGATTGCATAAACCGTTGTACTCGGGACAGACGTCGGCGAGACGGCGTACCCAGGCGCCGTCGAACCAGATCACGATTGCGACCTGCGGCGCCGCTGCATCGATCGAACGATTCGACGCCCACGTATGCGGCAGATTCGGCGGCACGAGCACGAGATCGTCGTCGCCGTACACGGCCACCGAATCGCCGATGAACCGTTTGCCGCGACTGTTCATCGTCAGCGTCAATTCGTATTCCGGGTGATGGTGCCATTCGAACGGGATTCGCGGCAGACGCCGGTGGTACACCCGCACCGAACAGCTCGCACCGAAATCGACGCGCTCGTAGGCTGCCTTCATGACCGGATTCGCAAAAAGATTGGCCCGATCATATCACTGGCATGAGCTGCGCCGCAGTACGCTTTCGACATCGCCATCACCATCGATAACGGAGACGACGCCATGGCATTACAGATTGACGACCTGCCGGCAGCCATCGGAAAAGCCAAACGGGAACTGCGCGACAGGCTGCCCAATTACCGCGAGGTATTCGCCGAAGTCGAAGCGGCGATGACCCGCGAAGCGCAACAGATCGCGGCGCTGCGCGAACGCGGCGAAGCCGTGATTCCCGAGATCCGCTTCGCGGACATCGCGGCGAATCGCGTGAGCGCCGACCAGATCTCACTCGTCAAAGCGCGCGGCGCGTGCGTGATTCGCCAGGTGTTCGAGCGCGAACTCGTCGAGCAATGGGATCGAGATATCGCTCACTACGTCGAGAGCAACAACCTCGATGCGAAGCTGCTCAACCGCGCGGAAGACAAGTACTTCGGCCAACTCGCGTCGAGCAAGCCGCAGATTTACGGCGTGTACTGGTCGAAGCCGCAGGTACTCGCGCGGCAGTCTCCCGCGCTCACGCAGGCGCGCGTGTTTCTGAACCGCCTATGGCGCAGCGAAAGCGAAGGCCGCGTGCATTTCGACCCTGAGCGCGTGCCCGTTTACGCGGACCGTCTGCGCCGCCGGCCGCCCGGCTCGGCATCGCTGGGACTGTCCGCGCATTGCGACGGCGGCTCGGTCGAGCGCTGGATCGAAGCAAATTTCCGCGAGGTGTATCGACATGTGTTCTCGGGCAACTGGCGCGCCTACGATCCGTTCGATGCCGCCTGGCGAACCGAGGTCGAGGAAATTCCGTCGCCCGCGGTATGCTCGATGTTCCGCACCTTCCAGAGTTGGACCGCGCTCACGCCGCAAGGTCCCGGCGACGGCACGCTTCAGCTCGTACCGATCGCGAACGCGATGGCTTATATCCTGCTGCGCGCGTTGCAGGACGACGTCGCCGACGACGACCTCTGCGGCGCGATGCCGGGCCGCGCGCTGTCGATCAAACCTGAGTACCACGCGCCGCTATTTCAGGCCCTTTCGTCGATTCCGCTGATGCAGGCCGGCGACACGGTCTTCTGGCACAGCGACGTGATTCACGCGGTCGAGGACGCGCATCGCGGCAAGGGCTATAGCAACGTGATGTACATCGCGTCGGCGCCGTCGTGCGCGAAGAACGATGCCTATCTGAAGCGGCAACTGGCGAGCTTTTGTGACGGCACGAGCCCGCCCGACTTTCCGGCCGACCATTTCGAAGCCGATTTCGTCGGACGTGCAACGGCGGCTGACCTGACGCTGATGGGCCGCGAACAGATGGGCTTCGATCTGTAGCCCGAATCTATTCAGCCGCCGATGCCCGACATACCGGACACGCCGGGCATGCTACCCATACCCGCATTCAGGATCAACGACAACGCGCCAACCAGAATCAGACTCGACGCCCACAGCGCATCGAGATTGAACCAGCTGCGCGAGACGAACCGGAGCCCGAGGTAGCGATAGACGAGCCATGCAAGCCATCCACCGGCCATCATCATCGCGGCCGCGTGAATGACGGAGACCGATACCGCCATGCGTAGACTCGTTGCAATCAGCGTTCGCGCGGCCCGATGCGCAGCGTCGGGATCGTCGGCACGGCACAGACCGAGGTAGATCGGCACGAGCATGAGCCCGGCGCCATGCGCGAGCGCCACCGCGAACGACCAGAGCGCAAGACGCGACGGCGGAATTCTCGCGAGCACGCGCGGATGACGGCGCCGAATCAGCAAAACGATGCCGAAGCCGATCACGAGCACACTCGCGCCAACCTGTATTTCATGCTGCCACGCGAGCACGCCGAGCAGCATCGCGAATGGCAGCATCATCAGCAGAATCGCGAGGACGTGCCCCACGGCGAGATAGACGAGCGCGCTCCACAGTGCCTGGATGCGCCGCTCCATTAACGCATTCGACACGGCGAGCGGCCACCCCATCGCGGGATTGAGCCCGTGATACACACCACTCGCGAGGACGGCCAGCCACAGGCCGGTTTGCGGCGAAACGACGCCGCTCAAACGCCCACCGACGGGTAGCAGAACGAATCGGTCGAACAGTCGCCGCCTTCGAGCCGGATCTGATGCGCGCGGTAGCCGTCGGGAAACGTGACCCAGTAGTCGTCGGACAGCGTGAGGCCGCCGTTCGGCGCCGCGTGCGCCATCACCTGTACGCCGGGCACGCCGTCGGGATAGAACTGGTCGTCCCACGTCGAATAGAGCGAATTGGTCCAATAGACGCGTTGGCCGTCGCGACTGATCTCGACCATTTGCGGTCCGCCCGAGAAAGTTTTGCCGTTCGGATGCGGTGTGCGCCGCTCGATTCCGCCGATACGCACCGAGCCCGTCAGCTTCGTCTTGCGCGGTTCGCTCACGTCGTATTGGCGCATCTCGCCGGTTCCCCAGCAGGCAACGTAGAGGAATTTGTCGTCGATGGACAGATCGATGTCGGTGACGAGCGGCGGCACCGCGCCGAAGCCTCGCAGCAGCGGCGGCAATTCGTCGGCGGGCGCGGGTTCGGGCGGAATCGTCGCGGTCTTCTCGATGTGGAATGTCCCGCCTTCGCGCCACCACGTCCAGATCGAACCTTCGAGATTGGTCGTATCGACCACGACGCCGACAAAGCCGTACTCGCGGCTCGGATCGTGCGCGGGCCGCACTTCGAGCGCCATCTGATGATGCGCGCCGAGATCGAGTGTCTGCACGTTGCGCCGCGCGCGCAGATCCCAGAAGTGCACGCGGTGTCCGTACTTATTCGCGAGCAGATCTTCCGGCACGATACCGTTTTCGAATTGCGGCGGCAGTGCCCATTCGCTCGACACCATATAGTCGCGCGGCAGATTCCACCAGAAATCGTAGTGCTTTTCCTGCGCGCCGCGTTCGATCTCCCAGCGGCCGAGCACCTCGAACGTCTGACAGTCGATGATAAAAATCCCCGGCGGCCCTTCGGTGCCGTCCTTGCCCGCGCCACCGAGCGTGCTGACGTAAATGCCTTCCGGTCCGCAATGCACGGTGTGCGGACGCGAATAGCCGGTCTTGCGGAAGATTTCCTCGGGCTCGATGATCTTGTGGATCTTCGCCTGGGTCGGATGCGGCTTCGTATCGACGATATAGATGCGCGAAGAACGCATGCCCGGCACGATCAGATAGCGCCGTTCGAGAAACGCATGGCCGGTCAACGGCGAAAGCGCGGACGAACACGCGTTCCAGCCGAAATGATGAAACTCGTCGCCCTTGTACGGCACCTGCACCGTATGAACGACCTGGCTATACGTCGGCGAACCGGGCTTCACGTCGATCACGGCAAGCGCATCGGGCTGCGAAAAATCGGGACTCAGCAACGCCGTGTAGGCGTATTCCTCCGCTGGCGCGTCCATCGCGAGTTTCGGCGAGGCATGAAAAGTGGGATCGGGGCGCATTCCCATGGCGGCACTCTCCTTCTCCGTTAAGCGGGGGCATAACCTTAAATTTGTAGTCCAAGGCGCAGCCGGGGGCAACCGGAAATTTGCCCGTGCCGCCTTGTGCGCGGCGAACGGCGCGATGGTATGCCGCTTGCTCGCAGCAGATACATACAACGGCACGCGCAGCCGCTCAGAACGGTCACGCCCGCGTCAGGTTCTCGCCATCTGTCGTGCGTATGCTGTGAACGATGAATGCTCAGGATGACATATGGACTCTTCCCCGCTTTTCATCGTCGGTTCGCCGCGATCCGGCACGACCTTTCTCTGCTCCGTCCTCAACGTTCATCCGCTCATTCAATTGACCAACGAATGCCGGATTTTCGCGTTGCTCAAGAACACGCTCGAAGCGGGCGGCACTCGGCCCGATCTGCTCGGCGTGGCCCAGCGCGAGCACTTTCGCCATTTCTGCCGTCGCACGCTGGGGCCGTGGGTCGAGCGTTTCTATCGCGAAGAACTCGGCATGACTGCACCGATCTGGGGCGACAAGCATCCGTCCTATGCCGACCCGACCGTGCTGTCGGGACACGCCGGTTCGATCGAACGTCTGCCGCGTTCGGGGTCGTGTCTGCGCTTGATACGCGAATTGCTGCCGCAGGCGCGCTTCATTCATATTCACCGCGATCCGCGCCACGTCGCCAATTCGCTGCTGCGCAAGCACTGGATCGGCTCGATCGAAGACGGCATCCGCGTCTGGGAGCAATACGTGAACGAGATCATCGGCTTCTTCGCCGAGATTCCCGCGGACCGCGCGCTCAACGTGTCGTATCGCCGGGTGATCGAAGACCCGCGCACGACGGCGGCAAGCATCGGCACGTTTCTCGACGTGGCCGATGCGTCGCCGATCAGCGACTTTCTCGTCTCGCAGCACCGTTGTCCGACGCCATTCAGCGATCCGGTGACCGATATCGCCGATCTGTACGTGGTCCCCGACGAACCCGCCGACGACGACAAACTGCTCGCACTGGCGGGCACGGCGGCGACGCATCTGGGCTATGCGGCGGCGTGAGATAGCGGCGTGAGGCAGTAGGCAGTGGCCTAAGACAGCGACATAAGACGGCAGAATAAGCCGCCGACGCGCGGCCCACTCACGACACACCGCCCCCCTGCGCGCCCCTTACTGCTGCACACCCCAGCGCCGCACTGTCACGCGTTCGAGCGTATCGAACACGAGATGCTCGACCAGCAAACCAATCACGATCACGGCGGCCAGCCCCGCGAAAACACGATCCGTGTACAACTCGTTGCGATTCTGGAAAATGTACCAGCCGAGCCCGCCGCTGCCGGAACTGGCGCCGAACACGAGTTCGGCCGCGATCAGCGTGCGCCACGCAAACGCCCAGCCCACGCGCAGGCCGGCCAGAATCGACGGCAAGGCGGCCGGCACCAGAATCAGCAGCACGTGGCGCATGCCCGTCAAACCATAGTTGCGCCCGGTCATGCGCAGCGTGGCCGGCACCGCCTGAAAGCCCGAGTACGTATTGAGCGCGAGCGGCCACAGCACAGAATGCACGAGCACGAACAGCAGGCTGCCGGTGCCGAGGCCGAACCAGAGCAACGCGAGCGGCAGCAAGGCGATCGACGGCAACGGGTTGAACATCGCGGTCAGCATCGACAGCAGATCGCGCCCCACGCGGGTCGACACCGCGAGCGACGTAAGCACGAAAGCGAGCGCGGCCCCGAGCAGATAGCCGCGCAGCAGCACGGATAGCGACACCGCAGTCTTCACGAGCAGTTCGCCCGACCACACGCCCTGCACGAATGCGCTGAACGTCGCGCCGAAGGTCGGCAGCAGCAGATCGTTGTCGATGATGCGCGCGGCAACTTCCCATGCGCCGATCAGCACCAGCGCAATCAGCGTCTTGCGCAACCAGCCCTGCGCGAACAGACGCGTTGCCGGCGACAACGGCGCTTCGGGCGCGAGCGAGTCAGGCAGTGCAAGCGATTCGAGCGGCCGCTCATATTCGTCGCGAACCGGCGGCCATAGCGTAGCGGGCGTACTCATTGCACGATCTCCGTCGTCTCGTTCTGTTCGGTCGCTTCGGTTTGCTCGAACAGCAGGTGATGAATGCGCGCGACGCTGCGCTGAAAATCGGCACGCCCGAAGCTGTCCTGCGAATACTGATGGCTATTGAGCTCGGCACGCACGCGGCCCGGATGCGGCGACAACAACAGAATCCGGTTGCCGACCACGAGCGCCTCCTCGATCGAATGCGTGACGAACAGCAGCGTGAAATTCACCTCTTCCCACAGCCGCAGCAGTTCTTCCTGCATCTTGCGGCGCGTGAGCGCATCGAGCGCGGCGAACGGTTCGTCCATCAGCAGCACGCGCGGCTGCATCGCGAGCGCGCGGGCAATCGCGACGCGCTGCTTCATGCCGCCCGACAACGTATGCGGATAAGCCTGCGCAAACGCGGCAAGCCCGACCTTGTCGAGATAGTGCAACGCGCGCTCGTGGGCTTCGGCTTTCGAGAGCTTCCGCGCGACGCGCAGCGGAAACGCGACGTTCTGCGCGACCGTCTTCCACGGCGGCAACTGATCGAACTCCTGGAACACGACGATGCGATCGGCGCCGGGGCCGCGCACGCGTTGACCGTCGAGCGTGATCGCACCCGCGCTCGGCTCGATAAAGCCGGCCACCGCCTTGAGCAGCGTGGACTTGCCGCAGCCGGACGGCCCCAGCAGCACGAAGCGGTCGCCGCCGTAGACGTCGAAGCTCACGTCGTGGGTCGCGCGCACGAGCCGCTCGCGCGTGCGGTATTCGAGGCTCACGTTTTCGACCGTGAGCAGCTTGCCGCTGGTCGCCGGCGCGGCGTGCTCGGGAAACAGCAGGGTAGGATTGGCCGCCATCAGAGCCCCCCCTGCGAGAGCGTCGGATCGATAAGCGGTGTCGTGCCTGATTTCATGTTCAACCTCGATTCAACTTCCGGCGGCCGTCGCCGGATCGTCGAAGAAATAGTCCTTCCAGGAAGCCGGTTCGTTCTTGATAACACCGACGCGATGCATGAACTGCGCGAGCCCGAACGTGTTCTGCGGCGCGACCTTGAACTGCACCTGCGGATTCGTGATGATCTTCACGAGCAGATTGCGATCGATCTTCGACTGGTTCGTGCGGATATAGATATCGGCCGCGGCCTGCGGATTCGCGTTGATAAATTGCGCGGCGTCGGCCAACGCGGCGACGAACGCGCGATACGTCTTCGGATTCCCGTTGCGGAATTTTTCGGTGGCGTAGAGCACCGTCGCCGAACTCGGCCCGCCGAGCACGTCGTACGAATTGAGCACGATATGCGCCTTCGGATTGCCGGCCAGTTCCTGCTCCTGAAACGGCGGGTTGCCGAAATGCCCGGTGATTTCCGTGCCGCCCGCGATGATCGCCGCGGCCGCGTCGGGATGCGGCAACGCCTGCGTGTAGGGGTCGAGCCGGTTGTAGTCCTTGTCGCCCCACCGTTTGGCCGCCGCGTATTGCAGCACGCGCGCTTGCACGGAAACGTTCACGGCCGGCAATGCGATGCGGTCCTTCTCCGTGAAATCGGCAATCGTCTTCACGTTGGGGTTGTTGCTCACGAGGTAGTACGGCAGATTGCCGAGCGACGCGACGCCCTTCACGTTCTGCCGGCCGCGCGTGCGGTCCCAGATCGTCAGCAACGGGCCGACGCCGGCCCCGGCGATATCGACCGCGCCCGACAGCAGCGCGTCGTTGATCGCCGAGCCGCCCGAGAGCTGGACCCAGTCGACCTTGATGTCGAGCCCTTCCTTGCGCCCTTCCTTCTCGACGAACTGCTGGTCGCGCGCCACGTTGAGCAGCAGATAAACGATGCCGAACTGCTCGGCGACACGAATCCGGCCTTCGGCATGCGCGGGCGCAGACACAGAGAAACCCGCGGCGCCCATCGACAGGCTCAGCAATAACGCCGTGCAACGGCGGGCAAACGACGGCCGCGCGGCGGTCGAACGAAAACGGAACGGCATTGAAACTCCAGTCGGCGTGCGGTGCGATCGGTGTTGGGGTGATGAAAGACGTGACGCTCAGAACGGCGCATCGCCCTCGATCGTCGTGCGATACAGCTTGCGGCGCAGATGATCGGGCGTGCCGGCCGCGAGATGCATGAGCGAGCGGTTGTCCCAGAACACCATGTCGTGCTCGGCCCAGCGATGCCGGTACAGATGCTCGGGGCGCACGCTGTGCGCGAACAGTTCCGCGAGCAAGGCTTCGCTCTCGTCTTCGGGCATGCCGATGACGCGCGTCGTGAAGTGCTCGCTGACGAACAGCGCCTTGCGGCCCGTCTCCGGATGCGTGCGCACGATCGGATGCACGACCGGCTTCACCTGGGCGATCTGCTCGGCGGACAGATTTGGCCGCCACGGGCTGCGCTGCTGCAATTCCGCGTATTTCGCGAGGTAGGTGTGTTCGGCCGCGCGCCCTTCTACCGCCTCACGCAGATGCGCGGGCAACGTGTCCCACGCGAGGTGCATGTTCGCGAACAGCGTGTCGCCGCCTTCCGCGGGCAACTCCTGCGCATGCAGCAGCGAGCCGAGGCTCGGCTTGTCCTTGTACGACAGATCGGAGTGCCAGTAGTGACCGGCGTCGCCGAGGCCGATCGGCTTGCCGTTCTCGACGATGTTCGACACCACCAGCACCTCGGGGTGGCCCGGCAACCCGAACTGATGCAGCACATGAATCTGCAGCGGACCGAAGCGGCGGCTGAAGGCGATCTGCTGCTCGGGCGTGATGCGTTGCTCGCGAAACACGAGGACGTGGTGTTCGAGATGCGCGCGGTGAATGCGCGCGAAGTCGTCGGCGGCAAGCGGCTGGGCGAGATCGAGACCGAGCACTTCGGCGCCGAGCGGGCCGTCGAACGCGCGAATCTCGATGTGCTGGCTGGCATGGAAACGGGCGGCGGCGCCGGCCGGCGGGGTAGCAAAGGTGCCGCGCGCGGCGGAAGCGGTAGTCGTCACGGGAAGCTCGTCGTCGGAACTGTTCAGCGGACACCAGGGGAGCGAAGCCCCCAAGGCGCGTTCAGTCAGACGAATTTACCGGCCCGCGCACGCAAAGCCAACGAAGCAAATCCGATACGGTTATCTGCTGGAGTGATAAACCCGATGCTGCAACGCGTCGCGGGCCGTCGGCGCCATTTGCGCGCGTTCGTTTTTTACCGCCAGGAGCGTCGGCAACCGCGCCGCGCGTCCCAACGCGGCGGCCTCGTGCCGCGCGAGCCTCACCCGCTGCTCACCCGTTATTCACCCCAGCCCCACGCCATAGCGCCAAACCTGCTTTGATTCTGAACTTTTATTGGTTCGCTTCGGCGTGCCCGCTCGCTACATTGAACAATCGTCGGCGCGGGTCCCACGGCTCCTGACAGGCTCGTTACAGGTCCTGTCCGATCCCATCCATCACAACGCACCGCGCGCCGCCCGCACCGTTCCATCACTTCATGAGGTAATTCGCATGAGCCATTCCCTCTCGCATGACGACGCCGTGAAGTTCGCCTACTGGGTGCCCAACGTGAGCGGCGGCCTCGTCGTCAGCACGATCGAGCAGCGCACCGACTGGCGCCTCGAATACAACCAGAAGCTCGCGCAAACCGCCGAGCGGGCCGGCTTCGACTACGCGCTGAGCCAGATCCGCTTCACGGCCGGCTACAACGCCGAGTATCAGCACGAGTCGGTATCGTTCAGCCAGGCCTTGCTGCACGCGACCACGAAGCTCAAGGTGCTGGCGGCGATCCTGCCCGGTCCGTGGAATCCGGCCGTGGTCGCCAAGCAGATCGCCACGATCGATCACATCTCGAACGGCCGCATCGGCATCAACGTCGTGAGCGGCTGGTTCAAGGGCGAGTTCACCGCGATCGGCGAGCCGTGGCTCGAACACGACGAACGCTATCGCCGCTCGCACGAATTCATCGAGGCGCTCAAAGGCATCTGGACACAGGACAACTTCACGTTCAAGGGCGACTTCTATCGCTTCAACCAGTACACGCTGAGTCCCAAGCCGGTGCAGAAGCCGCACCCCGAGATTTTCCAGGGCGGCAGTTCGCGCGCCGCGCGCGACAACGCCGCGAGCGTGTCGGACTGGTACTTCACGAACGGCAACACGCCGGACAACCTCAAGGCGCAGATCAACGACATTCAGGCGAAGGCGGCGAAAAACCATCACACGGTACGCATCGGCGTAAACGCATTCGTGATTGCACGCGATACCGAGGAAGAAGCGCGGGCCGTGCTCGACGACATCATCCGCCACGCTCACGTCGAGGCGGTCGATGCGTTCGGCGATGCGGTCCGGCAGGCCGGCAAGGCGTCGCCCGAAGGCGAAGGCAACTGGGCCAAATCCACTTTCGAAGACCTCGTGCAATACAACGACGGCTTCCGCACGAATCTGATCGGTACCCCGCAGCAGATTGCCGAGCGCATCGTCGAACTGAAGTCGGTCGGCGTCGATCTCGTGCTCGCCGGCTTTCTGCACTTCATCGAGGAAGTGGAGTACTTCGGCAAGCGCGTGCTGCCGCTCGTGCGCGAACTCGAAGAGAAGCAGCGCGTGAAGCAGGCTGCGTAAGCACGGCCGCGTGGTCCCACCCATGCCGAACGACAGGTGTCGCGCGCGACGTTCAGCGCGGCACTCAGCTCAGCGCAGCACAGTGCTCATTCAACCCGAGGCTTGCGCGCCCCCGCTGCCGCCCCAAAGCGCCAAACGGTCGTCCCGATGCGTTGACGGCCCGCGCGCAGCCGTTGCCAGGCCACATCGGGCACGAACCGCACGACCAGCAGCACCAACGCGAGGAGCGCCGGAATCCAGCGCAAATCGCTCGGCACCGGTTCGCGGCGGGCGAAGCGCGGGTCGAGCAGCGCATCGCCCAACGAAGCCGTGGTCCAAAGCCGGTGATAGTCGAGGCCCGTTTGCCCGGCCACCGACGCTAGGTACTGGCCGCGCAGTTCGGACAACTCCTCGTGCGTCTGCGCGTTCGTGGCAGACCCCGGCGTGTCCGGCACCTGGATCACGTCGTCGGCCTGCCAGTAGCCGATGCGGTTGCCGTCGGCGTCGCTCTTCGGAATCGCCGCTGGCTGATCGCCGCCCACGCCGATCAGCCAGCCCCGGATGCGCGCGGGATTGATACCCGGCATCAACGCGCGCGATGCCGACACGGGCGGCGCTTCCTGCCCGTCGGTCACGAAGACGATCGCCGCGTTTTCGCCGACGTCCTGCGCAACGCGCACGGCCGAGTAAACGCCGCCTTCGGCAATACGGCTCCAGTTGGTCCAGCGCATGCGCCCGTCGATACCGTCGAGCGAGACAAGCAGTGCGTCATAGTTCGCGCACACCTCGACGGGCGGCAGCAACAGCAAACTGCGCTGCCCCGTGAACACGCTCCAGCCGATCTTCGAGCCGCACGGCAGGCGGCCGAGCGCGTCGCGCATCGCGGCCTGCGCGAACCTCAGTCGGCTCACCGGTTCGCCGTTCAGGCTGACGTCCTCGACATTCATGCTCTGCGTGATGTCGAACGTCACGATATAGCTGAACGCGGCGCGCGGCAGCGTCACGTCCGGCATCGCCACCGCCGCGATCAGCGCGACGAGCGCGAGCGGCGTCAGGCCGTGGCGCAGTCTCGCGAAACCGCGCTCGCGCATGGCGCCGCTCATGGCAAATCCTGGCTCTGCGGGTCGCGCAGCTTGATGTTGTGCTGCTCTTTCACATCGGGCAGCGTGGGCGCGGACTGCGTCTCCGGTGCGAGCCAGAGCGCGCGTTCGAGGTTGTAGCGCACATCCCAGTCGTCGGGCGCGGCGCGCAGCGCCATCCGGTAGCGCGCCTTCGCCTCGCCGATCATCGCCAGCGATCTGACTGCTCGCGCCTCGCCGTCGCCACCGCTGCCTTCGCGCAGATACATATTGCCGAGATCGAACAGCGCCGCAAGACCGATCCCGTCGAGCCGCCCCTCGTGGATCAGGCCGTTGTAGAGCCGTCCCGCCGCGTCGTAGGCGCCCGCTTTCGAGAGCGCCATCGCACGCGCGAGCTGCACCTGCGGCGGCTCATCACCGCCACGGCCGCCATCCGCGCCCGCATTCGCGGCCTGCGCGACGCCCGGCGCCTGCGTCACAGCCGCGATCGCCTGCTCGACCTGCCCGGCATGCCGAAGCCGCATGCCGCCATACGCGGCCCACGCGGCACAGCAGATCGCGACAGTGCCGAACGCGGCGTGAATCCATCTGCGTTTCATGCCCAGCTCCTGACCTGAAAGAGACGCAGCCCGACCAGAACCGCCACGCACACCAGCGCGACCGCGAAGCAATACGGACTCCAGTCCTGCCTCGGCAAATGTTCGATAAACGTCGTCGGCGCGTTCTGCTGCCGGTTGATCTCGGCGATGGCCGCCATCATGCCCTTCGCGTCCTCGGCCTGAAACAGCCGGTAAGGCGTCTTGAGCGAAAGGAAATAGCGATGCAACTCCGCTTCCGCCGACGACTCGCCGGCGGGCAGCCGCGCATTCAGATCGGGGCTGAACACGCTGCTGCGCAGATAGATGAAGTACAGCGCGAGCTGGTTGCGTTGCAGGCCCTCGCGAATGCGCCGCTGCACGGTTTCGTCGAGCCGTGCGCCGCCATCGGAAACGAGCACGATCGCGCGGCGCCCCGAGGTGGGCCGGCCCTCGAACTGGGCGATGGCCGCGAGCATGCCGCGATCGAGCTGCGTATCCGGCATGCCGCGACCGATCGCGGTCGCGGCAACCGCCTGCTCGATCACGCGATGGTTGTACGTGAACGGCATCGCGAGAATCGGGCTCGTGCCGAACATCATGAACGCGAGCCGGTCGTTGGGACGCTGCCCGATAAAGCTCGTCAGCGAGGCGCGCGCCACCTTGTTCTTCGACTCGCCGCGCGGCGACTCGACGCCCTTGCTGCCCATCGGCTCGTCCATGCTCGCGCTGCGATCCATCAGGATCAGAATCTGCGCGCCGCTGCCGGTGCGCTGCACCTGTAGCTGCGAACGACCCGGCCCGGCGAGCCCGACCACGATCGCCGCGATCGCAAGCACGCCGCAAGCGCGCGCGAGCCGGCCGGCCCAGCGTCCGACGCGATCGACCGGCAGCCATGCGACGCTCGAAAACACGAGCGTATCGCTGCGCCGCGGCAGCAACGGCAGCACGGCGAGCGGCAGCAGAACCAGCAGCCACGGCCAGTCGAAATCGAGCGCCATGGTCATCGCTGATGGCGCCGTTCGGCCCGATACAGCGCGCGGCACAGCGCCTGCAACGGAAACTCGGCGGCAGGCGGCGCGGGCGCGAAGAAACGCTCCGCCGACACCTGATAGAAGCGTTCGAGCTGCGCGCGCAGCGGTTGCAGATGCGGCGCGCGCGCGAAGAGGCCAGGTAGCGAGCCCGCATGCACGACCTGCCCGGCCGTTTCGTTGAGCGCCTGATGCAGACAGAACCAGGCATCGCTCGAAGCCGCCGCCTGCGGGTCCGCGAGTCCCTGCATGCGCCGCCATGCGCGCGCGAACGGCAACCGCGCCGACTCGCGCCGATTGCGCCAGCCCCACCAGCCGGCCCACGCGAGCAGCGTCGCCAGCAACAGGCCGAGCGCCCACGCGATCTGGCGGCGCAGGCCGGCCGTCGTCGGCAAGGGTGCCGCGCGATCGGGCCGCAACGGCAGCAGATCGCCGCCGGCAAACGGATTCGCGGGCGTCAGCGGGCCGATGCTCGCGGGCCATTCGGCCACCTGCAGTTGCTGGCCGGCGGCCGAACTCAGCGTCAACGCGGGCAGCGCGATTTGCGTGAGCGTCTGCGGCGCGTTGACGACCTGATACGCGATCACCATCCACTGGCGGCCGTCCGCATCGGTTTCGAGCGACACGGGCCGGCGTTCGAGCCAGAGACCAGTGCGGCCGACCGAAGGCGGCGTGACCACGCCGAGGTCCTGGCCGTTGGCCTGCAATAGCACGCGTTGCGTCAGCACGTCGCCGAGTACGTAGCCGAATGCGCGGGGCTCCTGCACGGTGGCGATGACGGTCGCGGTCGTGGCGGCTGTGGCTGTGGCGGCCGTCGCCGCGTTGCCGCTCAGCGCAAACGCGGCATACACGGCAAACGCAGCAAACACAGCACATGCAACACTTGCAACACCGGCTGCCACCAGCCGCGACGCGCGCCGCGCCGGCTCCTTCAACGCACGGATGAAGCCGCATCGAAGCGCACGCCGAAGCCCGCACGATCTCATGCCGTCATCTCCAGAAAGTAGCGCGACATCGCTTCGGGATCGAACCCGCCTTCGACATAGAACGGCCGGATGCCGCGCGCGCCGAACACGCCGGCCAGTTCCTCTCGGCGGCGCGCGACCCCATCGCGCCAGCGCTCGCGCATATCGCCGCGCAGCCACACCATGCGCTCCTCGCCCGACTCGGCATCGTTGACGGCCAGCAGCGACGCATGACGCGGCGGCGCGATCTCCGCCTCGTCCCACACGACCATCGGCACCACGCAGGCATGTACGAGCATGTCGAGCACCGGCGACAGTTGCGCGAGCGGCCAATGAAAGTCGGACACCACGAACACGAGCGCCTGGCGTCCGGCAAGACGCGTCACGCAGCGGTGCAATCCTTCGCGCGCGCCGCGCCCGGCCGCATGGCTCGTACACTCGCGCAGCATCGTCGCGAGCAGATGGCCCATGCCGCGGCCATTGCGCGCGGGCACGAAGAGATCGTCGCGCTCGCTCGCATCGAATGCGAGCATGCCGAGCCGGTCGCCGACGCGAAACGCGCTGTAGCCGAGCGCCTCGACGAAATCGGCGGCCACGTGCAGCTTGGTCTGACGCGAGCCGAACCGCATCGACGCCGAGACGTCGACGATCACGATCACCTGCACCGCCACGCGTTGCAGATGGACCCGCACGAGCCATTCCGAGCGCGCCGCGCGCAGGCTCGCACGCAGATCGAGACGGCGCGGGTCGGGATAGTCGAACAGCCGCCCGTGCATCGCGAACTGCTGCCCCGAGCCGAAGCTCGCGCCTTGATGCGAACCGGGCCGCGCGCCGCCCGCGCGTATCGGCAAACGGTAGTGGAATTCCGCGGTGCCGTTCATGATCCGGATCGGTTCCAGGGCCCGTGCGTTCAGCGCGGCACCGCGACCTTGGCCATGATCTGCAAGATCAGCGCCTCGGCGAGTTCCTGGCGGCGCAACTCGTAGATCGGCGTGAAGAACACGCGATGCCCGAGCGCCGGCAGCAGCACTTCGTGAATGTCCTCCGGTATCAGATGCGAGCGGCCCGCGAGCCATGCGACCACGCGCGCGGCGCGCAATAGCGCGCTCATGCCGCGCGGGCTCGCGCCCGCGAGAATCAGTTGCTGCATGTCGACGCCGTCGAGCGTGATGCCGAAGCGCAGCGGCGTTTCCGTCGCCTGCCAGATGTCGAGCACGTAGCGCTCGATCGCCTCGCTCGCCTGCACGCCCTGCTGGATCGCCGCGCCGATCGCGTTCAACTGCTGCCACGGCACGACCGACGCCGTCAGTTGCGAGAGCAGGCGGTCGACGTCATGAAACGCCGTGTCGAATACGAGCGCGCGCCGCGCGTCCTCGTCGGCGGGCGTCGGCATGTTCAGCTCGAACAGGAAGCGGTCGCGCGCGGCCGAAGCCAGTTCGAAGGTTTCTTCCTTCTCGACCTTGTTGCGGTCCGCGAACACGGTCATGTGCGGAAAACGGTGCTCGCGGCCGAACGCGAGCACCGAACGCTCGGCCATCGCGCGCAGCAGGAGCGACTGCACCTGCGGACGCGCGCGGTTGATCTCGTTGAAGAAGAAGGTGGTCAACTGCTCGCCGTGCCGCAAGAGCGGGCCCGGTTCGATGCGCGGCTTGCCGTCGGCGTCGACATAGGTGTGATAGACGAGGTCGCCCGGCATCAGGTCGATCGTGCCTTCGACGCGCTCGAACTCGCCGCCGACCACGTGCGCGAACGCCCGCAACACCGTGGTCTTGCCGACCCCGACCCCGCCTTCGAGCAGCACGTGACCCCGGGCGAACAGCGCAACGTTGATGAGCCTCAGGGTCTGCTGCTGGCCGATGACGACCTTGGCGACTTCGTTTTCGATCTGCTGGGCGTGAGAGCGCCAGTCCTGAAGCTGCTCGCCGGAACTCATCGCTGCGATCTCCTCCGGGTGGATGGTGGGCTTGCCTGTGCCTGCGCGCAGGCCTTGCTCGCGTGCCTGTGCGTGTAACTGTTCGCGATCCTGCCGGCCTCGCCGCGTGCCGCGCTCGCAGCTCGCCGGCATCGGGTCAAGCACGGTTTGTGCCGATCGCGCCCATGCGCGGCACGAGGTATGTCGCTTGCGAATATCTGTCAGGAATACTTGTCAGCCTGTCACGGCATGCGGGTACACACTGTGCCATCGGCGATAGCGGCGCACGTGAAGCTCATACGCGCTGAACAAAGCCGGCACCTATCCCCGCCCCGTGCCGGCCGCAGGCTTCGCCAACCGGTTCGCGAATTCCGCGTACTCGCGCTCCAGATGCGTCGCCGCATGGTCGAGCAGAAACTGGCGGAACATCGTCGTGGTCGGCGAAAGCGGCTTCGTGCGCAGATGCACGATCTGCCAGGTGCGCTCGATGGGTGTGCCGTTCACGTCGAGCAGCGCGATCTCGCCGGTGCGCAGTTCGAGCAGCAGCGTATGCAGCGAGATCAGGCTCACGCCCATGCCCGCCATCACGGCCTGCTTGATCGTTTCGTTGCTGCCGAGCGTAACGACCTTCGCGGGCGTGAAGAGGTGCTGGCGAAACATCGTCTCGGCGGCCATGCGCGTGCCCGAGCCCGGTTCGCGCAGCAGGAACGTATCGCCGCGCAGCTCCTGAAGATCGAAACGGCGCGCGCCGCACAAGGGATGATCGAGCGGCGCGATCACGACCTGCGGATGGCTCGCGAGCGGCTCCGTGGTCGTGTCGAGTTCGGGCGGCGGGCGGCCCATGATCGCGAGGTCGATCGCGTTGTCCTGTAGAAGCCGCAGCAGCGCATCGCGATTGCCGACCGAAAAGTGCACGTCGACCTTCGGGTACAGATGCGAATAGAGCGCGAGCAGTTTCGGCGCGAAGTAGGTCGCGGAACTGACGATGCCGACGTTGATCGAGCCGCTGTCGGCCTGCTTGAGCGACATCATCGCGTCTTCGGCGTCCTTGATTTCGCCGAGGATGCGGCTCGCTCGATGCGTGAGCACCTCGCCCGCCTCGGTGAGCGTGAGCTTGCGCGCGACGCGTTCAAACAGACGCAGCCCGACCGCGTCCTCGAGTTGGCGGATCTGCATCGACACGGCCGGCTGCGTCAGATGCAGTTCCTCGGCCGCGCGCGCGAAACTCGTGTAGCGGCTCGCCACGACGAAAATCTGCAACTGCCGCAGGGTCAGCGTGCGAATGAAATTCAGCTTGACCCGGTTCGTCGCGAAGCGCCCGCCCGGCATCGGAACTAGCCGCTCTGCTGGCCGAACGCGTCGAGCGCGCGCGCCGAATAGACGAGCGCCGCGCCCGCATTCATGGCGATCGCCACCGAGAGCGCTTCGGCCACCTCTTCGCGGCTCGCCCCGGCGCGCGCGGCCGCCGCGCTATGCACGGCGATGCAGCCGTCGCAACGGGTCGTCACGGCGACCGCGAGCGAGATCAGCTCGCGCGTTTTCGCATCGAGCTTGCCGCCCTTGGCGGCGGCGCCGTCGAGCGCCTGGTAGCCCGCCAGGGTGGCCGGCGTGGCGGTGCCGAGTTGGCCGATGGCCGCCATCAGCTTCGGTGTGTAGTCCTTGGTGTCGATCAGCATGCGTAGGCTCCAATGCGAGGATCAAACGGGGTGAGGGTGGTGGCGGAAAAACGCCGCGAACCGCGCATGCATGCGTAAGCACAGGCAAACGCGTGAGCACGTGCGAACACACATGCGCATGCGAACCCGCCCGGCACGCGTACAGCACGATCACGCGGCAACGCAGCGGCGCGTGCCGCACCCGTTCAACGGCTCGCCCTCGGCGCGTTCGACGGCTTGACCGGCGCCTGCCCCGGCGGCAACTTGCGCAGCACCGACTGGAAGCTCAGCGTCTCCGTGTGCGCCGGATGCGCGAAGTCGTTGTTCGGCCCCGGCACGTCGGTGCGAATCTGCATGACCTGGCCGGGCACGTCGTCGGCGAGCAGGAATGTGTAGCGCTTTCCGGTGTATTGCGCGAAACGCTCGGCGTTCGGATCGTTCAGATAAGGCTGCACGACGATGCGCCGCGCTCGGACCTGCTTGCCGCCGACCTCGCCCGGCACGGTCTCGATGCGCGGCCCCGCCGCGAGTGCAAGGCGCAGGCGCTGCTGGAAATAGCGGCGCTGGCCGCCTGTCAGGCCCTGCATCTCCGCGATGTCGTGCTCCAGAAAATAGATGATCGCCGGATTGCACTGCAGCCCGCCGATCGGCAACGCGACGCTGCCGCTATGGTCCGAGACCTGCGCGTCGCCCTTCGCGTTGTCCTCGCTCACCACGAGCACCTTGATGGTGTCGGCGCTATGCGACGGCTGCCTGGAATCGATCAGCGCGTAATCGAGTTCGGTCTGCGCGGCGACGCCATGCAGATGATCGGTCAGGAAGATCAGACGCTCGGCCGGCGTGATGTCGTCGCCGGCCGCCGCCCATGCCGCGGACGGCATGACCGCCAGCACCCCCGCCATCCCCAGCGCCACGGCGCCGAGCGCGCGCAGCCACGCGCGCCGCGGCGGCCTCACTGGGTCGCGTCGCCCGGCTTCGGCGCCGGCACGTCGACCGGTTTGAGCATCGGCACCTCGTAGGTGGCGAGGATGCCGTCGATCTTCTCGTGATTCGCGCCGATCCATTGATCCACCTTGTCCTTCCATGCCTTCTCGCCGTAACGCACGCCCATCGAGATCGTATAGTCGAAGCGGATGCCGGGCCCCGCCGGGAACGGCACGAGCCGGACTGAATCGCCGGCGCGCTTCGCAAAGTAGCCGGCAATCGGCCCCCACAGGAACACCACGTCGACGTTGCCCGCGCGCAGGTCCTGCTCGATCATCTGCCCCGGGTATTCGGCCGGATCGCCGCTTTGTACGCGGTACGACACGGCCTGGTCGATCAGGTTATGGCCGAGCAGCCAGTCCACGGCTGGCGTCTGCGTAAAGATGCCGAAGCGCAGCTTGTGCAGCACGTCGGGCGGCAGCTTGAGCAGATCGTCAGGTGTCTTGATGTTCGCGAACTCGGGACGGTTCGGCAGCACCATCGCATAGGTCGAGCGCAGATACGGCTGCGTCGTCGAGGTCATGTCGTAGCCCTTCGGCACGCCGATGATCAGGTCGCACTTGAAGCGCTCGCTGCCCTCCTCCTTCTCGCGCAGCGTGTGGCGCACGAAGCCCATGCGCTGCGGAAAATACGTGTATTCGAGCTTGTAGCCGAAATCGCTCGCCATCTGACTCGCGATGCGGTTCTCGTAGCCCTCGCCCTTGTTGTTCGACAACGGCATGTTGTTCGGGTCCGCGCACACTCTGAGCACGCCGTCCGCGCCGTCGTTGTTCGGCAGCGCCGGGCCGTCCGCCCGGACCGCGGCGCTGGCGAGCGCCGCGCAACAGAGCGCGCCGGCGATAACGGCGACATGCACGGACATGCTTCTCTTATCACGCATCGTGAGCCTCCGGAAGAATGACAGCGCCACGCGTTATTTGGCGTCGATGGCTTGCAGATCGCCCGGCTTGATCTGCCCATCGGAGCGACCCTTCAGATACGCATACAGGTTTTCCCAGTTCTTCTGCATCATCTGGCTCGAACTGAAATCGGGCATGCCCTTGGCCACCCGTCCGCCGAACACCGTGCGGTGAAACTCGTCCTTGTCGAGCGTCTTGAACGCGTCGATCAGCGACGGCCCGACCATGCCCTGTTGCTGCGCGCCGTGGCAGCGTTCGCAAGCGAGCGCGCGCCAGGTTTTCCATCCCAGCAGCGTCGCGCTGTCGACCTTGTTGCCGTCGACCACCTTGTACGCAACCTGCTGCGCACTCGGGGCATTGTTCTGGGCGTATCCGGCGGGCAGCAGAACGAACGCGGCGGGCAACGCCGCGAGCAACAGGATTGATCGGCCTTTCATGCATCTGTCTCCTGGTTGGGCGCGCCCCCGGTTTCATCGACTCATCCGCAAACGGGGCGCGCGGGGTAATGCGTGGGTCCAGCAAGGCTGACGAAACGGCCGGTGCACTGTATCGAATACAACCCATGCGCCGGCCGTGCCCGTGCAGATGGCCCCGCTCGTTCAACGCCTCATTCAGCTCTTTTCGTTAGGAATCGCGAACACGAACAGCGTGCCGCCGAGCGCCGTGTACTTCGCCAGCTCACGATAGCCGCCGACCGCGCCGAGACCTTCGTTCGACTTTTCCAGACCGGCTGCCATGCCGATGCCGGCCCAGCCGCCGATGCCCGAGTACACGCCGACATACTGCTTGCCCTGGTACTCGTAGGTGAAGACGTTGCCGATGATTCCCGACGGCGTCTTGAAGCGCCACAGTTCCTTGCCGTCCTTGATGCGGACCGCCTTCAGGTAGCCTTCGAGCGTGCCGTAGAAGGCGATGCCGCCGCCGGTGGCGAGCACGCCCGACCATACCGAGAACTTCTCCGGCTTCGAGTAGAGGATCTTGCCCTTGCTCGCGTCCCACGCGATGAAGTTGCCCATCGCATTGTTCTCGTTCGGGCCCGGATACATCGACAGCGTCGCGCCGACATACGGCTGGCCCGACACGTAATCGACATCGAACGGTTCGTAGTCCATGCAGACATGGTTGGTCGGCACGAGGAACATGTTCGTGTTCGGATCGAACGCGGCCGGCTGCTGGTCTTTCGAGCCGAGCGCGGCCGGACAGATGCCCTTCACGTTGTGGTCGGAACCGGCCGCCTGGGTCGAGTAGGCCGCGTTGCGAATCGGCAGGCCGCTATGCAGATCGACGCGATCGGCCCAGTTCACCGCCGGGTCGTACTTCTGCGCGACCAGCAGCTGTCCGGTTTCGCGATTGAGCGTATAGCTGAAGCCGTTGCGGTCGAAGTGAACGATCGCGGGCACCTTCTTGCCGTCGATGGTGAGGTCCGACAGGATCATCTCGTTGACGCCGTCATAGTCCCATTCGTCGTGCGGGGTCATCTGGTAGACCCAGCGGGCCATGCCGGTATTCAGGTCGCGCGCGAAGATCGACATCGACCACTTGTTGTCGCCCGGGCGTTGCGTCGGGTTCCACGTGCCCGGATTGCCGGTGCCGTAGTAGACAAGGTTCAGCTTCGGGTCCCACGCATACCAGCCCCACGTGGTGCCGCCGCCGAGCTTCCACTGGTCGCCCTTCCACGACTTCAGCGACGAATCCGCGCCCACCGGCACCATCTTGCCGTCGGCATACGTCATCGTCTTTTGCGGGTCGAGCAGCATTTCGTTGTCGGGGCCGGTGCTGTACGCGGTCCAGACCGGCTTGCCGGTCTTGATGTCGTAAGCGATCAGACGCCCGCGCACGCCGAACTCGCCGCCCGAGATGCCGGTCAGCACCTTGTCGCCGAATACGTGCGGCGCGTTGGTGTTGGTTTCGCCCGCTTTCGGGTTGCCGTTCTGCGCGGTCCACACCACCTCGCCGGTCTTCGCGTTGAGCGCGACGAGCTTGGTGTCGGCCTGTTGCAGGAAGATCTTGCCGTCACCGTAGGCGAGGCCGCGATTCACGGTATCGCAGCACATCACGGAGATGACCTGGTCGTCCTGTTTCGGTTGATACTGCCAGAGGAAGGTCTGATCCTTCAGGTTGATCGCGATCACCTTGTTGGGGAACGGCGAGTGGATGTACATCGTGTCGCCGATCACGAGCGGCGCGCCTTCGTGGCCGCGCAGCACGCCGGTCGACATGGTCCATGCGACCTGCAGCTTACCGACGTTGCTCTCGTTGATCTGCTTGAGCGGACTATAGCGGTGATTCGCATAGTCGCCCGCCTGGGCCGCCCAGTTGGCGGGGTTTTTCATCAGTCCGTCAAGCTGCGAATCGGCCTGTGCAGCCAGCGAGCTAAAGGCTGCCGATGCGAGGATCGCGAGCCCAAGAACCACAGTGCGTAAGTTCATGTCTCCTCCAGAATTGTCCTGCTGTTCAACTCACGAATGACCCACGCTACCTCGTCGCATCGTGCGCGCCTTCTCGAGTACAGGTAACGATCGGAACGCCCTATCCCGATTCGATGTCGGGCTTCGCGGCGCATGAACGGCCAACGCATATTCCATGCCGGAAATGCGCCGGGGTGGCGCGGCATGCCGGCCGCGAGCGCGAATGCGCGGCGTGCGGGTCGCGTCACGGCGGGTCTCACGGCAGGTGTCGTGGCGCTTGTCACGGCGTGTGTCATGGCACTTGCGCCGCTCGCGCGCCACCCGTTTGCGCGCGCCGCGGAGCAACCCTGGGGTGGTTGCGTCACGGAAAGCGGCACATACTGTGTCACTTCCGGGATGCGCAACGTGTCCTTTGCCCGGCAACGGGCGACCGAGGAGCAAACAGTCATGGCACACACAGAGAAGGTCTATTCCGACGACGAGATCAAACAACGCCTCGCCGGCCCGCTCGAACACTGGTATTACGAGGACGGCTGGCTGCGGCGCAAGTACCGGACCGAAGGCTGGAAAGGCACGCTGATGGTGGTCAATACGGTCGGCCATCTCGCGGAAGCCGCGTGGCATCACCCCGATCTGACGGTCTCCTATGCATTCGTGATCGTGAAGCTGATGACGCACAGCGCGAAGGGCATCACCGACAAGGACTTCGCGCTCGCCACGAAAATCGAGTCGGTGATCCACTGGCAGCCGGGCCTCGAAGGCGGAGCGCTCGAAGGCACGCCGGCCGACGACCAGCGCTTCCGCTATATCAAGTACGACGCGCCGAAGGCGGGGTAAGGCGGTTGCGGGGGCGGGGCCCGCCTCATGCCTCATGCTTGACACCTCACGCAACCCCGCACCGCATCGTCCGATGAAACAGCGGGTGACACAGTGCACCTTCGGCGTCACATAGCGTCCATTCCCGCGCGGGACAGCGCGGCGCGCAACGCGCCGCACGCCGGGTCCCCCGGCCGCCGGTTTTCCCGGCACGGTCCCCGCACATCCGCGGCAAATTCTCGGCACATCCAGCCAGGCCGCGCTTCGCGCGCGCCTGGTACGGCTTCTGCTTGAAGTCCTCGGCGCGCCGCCGCGACGGCCCACGCCGCATTCACGGACGCCCTTGCGCCGGCATCTGCTCAAGCATCTGCCGAGGCGCACACCACGCCTACCTGCCAGGGATACCTAAGGACACTCGAGATGCCGCTCCAGCTTCGCCGACTCCAGCCCTGCACGGCCATCACGATCGACGCGCCCGCGCGCCTGCATCTGGGTTTTCTCGATCCGAACGCGTCGCTCGGACGCGCGTTCGGCAGCCTCGGCCTCGTCATCGACGCCGAGGGCACGCGGCTCGAAGCACGGCTCGCGGAGCGCGAGCGCATCGACGGCGCGATCGGCGCGGCCGAGCGCGAGCGCATCGCGCTGTGCCTCGCGCGGCTGCAAGCGGCCTACGGCCCGGCAACGCTCGCGATCGACGTCGTGCGGGCGCCGCGTCCGCACTCGGGCCTCGGCTCCGGCACGCAACTGGCGCTAGCGGTCGGCACCGCGTTCGCGCGCCTCGCCGGCCAGCCGGCGACGAGCGCCGAACTCGCACGCCTGCTCGGCCGCGGCGCGCGCTCCGGCATCGGCATTCTCGGCTTCGATTCGGGCGGCCTGCTGCTCGACGGCGGGCCGGCCGGCGATCTGCGCCAGAGCATGCCGCCGCTGCTCTCGCGCCAGCCGTTTCCGGAGTCATGGCGCGTGCTGCTCGTCAGCGACAACGCCCGCGAGGGTCTGCACGGCGCGCAGGAGCGGCGCGCGCTCGCCTCGCTCGCGCCGTTCCCGCAGCGGCTTGCCGCGCACCTGTGCCACCTCGTGCTGATGCGGATTCTGCCCAGCGTCGCCGAGCACGACTTCGCGCCGTTCGCGCGCGGCCTCAGCGAAATGCAGCAGACCATCGGCGAATATTTCGCGAGCGCGCAAGGCGGCGTGTTCGCGAGCCCCGACGTCGAGCGCGTGCTGCGCGCGGTCGCGGCCGAACGCGTCGCCGGCATCGGTCAGACGTCGTGGGGACCGACCGGCTTTGCGATCCTCGCCAATGCCCGCGAGGCCGACGCCGCGCTCGCCACCGCGCGCGCGGCGGCAGGCGGCATGCCGCACCTCGAATGCGCCATTGTCGCGGGCCGCAATAGCGGCGCGGCGATCCGCGAGGCCGACGCGCATGCGCCGCGCATCGACGCCGCATGATGCGCGCACTGTGCACGCTACGCGCCGGAGGGCCGGTGGTGCTGCCGGTCCAGGTGGCGTCTCCGCTGCCATCGAGCGCGGTGTACGCGCCGCCAACCGGGCCTGTGCGCTGCCGCCACGCCCCATATCGCGCGCGCTGTCACGCCCGACACCGCGCCGTCCACGAAATTGCCACTGAAACGAGCCCTCGTCATGTCAGAAACCATTGAAAGGCCCTACATCCTGCACATGTTCACGGCCACGCCGCAGATGAGTCCGTTCGACGTCAACATGGCCGCCGACGCCGGCTATCAGGTCATCGTGCCGTATTGCGGCGTCGAGGCCGGCATGGTCGCGAACCTGACCCAGGACGCGATCTTTTCGCGCGGCCCGAAAGGCGTATCGCGCACCGGCATCTTCATCGGCGGACGCGATGTGATGCAAGCCGCCGACATGCTCGACACCGCGCGCCGCGCGATGGTCCCGCCGTTCGAGGTCTCGGTGTTCGCCGATCCGAGCGGCTCGTACACGACCGCCGCCGCGCTCGTCGCGCTGGTCGAGCGGCATCTCGGCAAGCAGCACGGCGTGGAACTCGGCGGCAAGCGCGTGCTGATTCTCGGCGGCACCGGCGCGGTCGGGCGCATCGCGGCGGCGATCGCGGCCTCGCGCGGCGCCGACGTGACGATCGCGAGCCACCACGACCGCCAGCGCGCGCTGCACGCCTCGGCCGAACTGAACCAGCGCTTCGGCATCGTCACCGGCGGCATCGGCACCACGACGCCGGACGAACTGCGCGGCGCGCTCGCCGAGACCGAGATCGTGCTCGCCACCGCCGTCGCGGGCGTGCAGGTGATCGGCAGCGGCGATCTCGCGCATGCGAAGCGCCTGCTCGTCGCCGCCGACGTCAACGCGGTGCCGCCCGAAGGCATTGCCGGCGTCAACGTGATGAACGACGGCAAGCCGATCGACGGCGTGCCGAACGCGGGCGCGATCGGCATCGGCGCGCTGGCGATCGGCAACGTCAAGTATCAGGTCGAGCACCGGCTCTTCATGCGCATGCGCACGGGCGGCAAGCCGGTCTATCTCGGCTTTGCGCAGGCGTACGACGAAGCCCGCGCGGTCGCGGCCGGCCTCGGCTGAGCGCTCGCCGCCATGAAGCCGCGCCGGCCGCCCTCGCCCGCCCATGCGCCCGCGCCGTTCGTCGCGGTCGCGGGGCTGTCGGCGCGCCTGCTCGCGCAGTCCGCGGCGCGCGCGGGCTGGCGCGTCGCCGCGCTCGATATCTTCGGCGACCGCGATACGCGCGCGGCCGCCGAGTGCTGGTTCGATGTTGGTGCGGGAGGCAGTGCAGGCGGCGGTGCGAATGGCGGTGCAAGCGGCGGTGCAAACGGCGGCACGAATGACGATGCAGGCAACGGCGCGAATGGCGGCGCATTGGCGCTCGATCGCGCGCGGCTCGTCGATGCGCTCACGCGCATCGCGCGGCTGCCGCACCTGCTCGGCTGGATCGGCGGCAGCGGGCTCGAACCGCTAATGGCGCCGCTATGCCGCGAACCCGGCCTACCCCGTCTGCTCGGCAACGATGCCGAAACGATCGCGGCGGTACGCGAGCCGCGCCGTTTCTTCGCGCTGCTCGACGCGTTGGGGATCGCGCATCCGGCGGTGTCGTTCGAGCGGCCTGAGCAAGCCGACGGGTGGCTCTTCAAGCTTGCGGACGGCTGCGGCGGCACGCATATCAGACCGGCGGCGGCGGTGGCTGCCGAGGCGACTTCCGCCGCTGTGCCTCAAGCTATGCCCCACGCCGCCCCCCAAGCTATACCTCAAGCCGCACCCCACGCAACCGCGTTCGCCCCACAGCCACGCTCAGCCCCCTCAAAACACGGCTATTTCCAGCGCCTCGGCAACGGCCAGCCGCTGTCGGCGCTATTCATCGGCGCGGGCGGCCGTGCGCATCTGCTCGGTTTCGCCGAGCAGCTCGTCTGTGCGATCGGCGACCTGCGCTTCGTGCATGCCGGCTCGCTCGGCCCGATCGAAATGCCGCCGCCCGCTGCCGCGCGCATCCAGCAGGCACTCGACGCGCTGTGCGCACGCACGGGTCTCGTCGGCCTCAACAGTTGCGACTTTCTGTTCGACGGCAGCGCGTTCGAGGTGCTCGAAATCAACGCGCGCCCTTCCGCGACGATGGCGCTCTACGAAACCGCTTCGCCCGATGCCTGGCCGCGCGGCCTGCTCGCCGGCCATCTCGACGCGTGCCGCCACGGCCGCGCGCCGTCGGACGCGAGCCTCGCGCTCGCGCGCGAGCCGCGCTGGCGGGCCGGCCAGCAGGTGCTGTTCGCGCCCGTGTCGTTCACCGCGTCGGCGGCATTCTCCGACGCCTGCTTCGACGATCCCCACTGCCGCGACGTGCCGATGCCCGGCACCCGCATCGAGGCGGGGCAGCCCGTCTGCACGCTGCTCGCGCGCTCGGCGTCGCTGGATGCGGTGCGGCGCGCGCTCGACGCGCAGCATGCGCGCGTCGTCCAACGAATCGAAACCTGCGACGAACCCGACTATGCCTTCATCCACTGCCACTCCTGACGCCCCCCCACACGCGGCTCCACCCGACGCGCCGCCGAGCGTCAACGCATTGAGCGAGCGCCTCGTCGCCCGCCTCGTCGATCACGCCGCGCGCCTCGGCGTCGCCATCGCGCGCACCGACGCCGGCACCGTGATCGCGGACGCCGGCGTCGCCGCGCGCGGCGGCATCGAAGCGGGCGTGCTGATCGCGCGCATCTGCATGGGCGGACTCGGCCGCGTCGCGGTGCGCGCGAACTTCGACGCCGCCCCGCTCTGGCCGACCATGCTCGACGTGAGCACGTCCGCGCCGGTGCTGGCCTGTCTCGGCAGCCAGTACGCGGGGTGGAGCCTCGCGGCGACCAAGGAGCAGACCGGCGGCAAGAAATTCTTCTCGCTCGGCTCCGGTCCCGCGCGCGCGCTGGCCGTCAAGGAGCCGCTCTTCGCCGAACTCGGCTATCGCGACCGCCACGCGCGCGGCGCGCTCGTGCTCGAAGTGGACCGCCTGCCGCCGCAGGTCGTGATCGACAAGGTGCTGCACGATTGCGGCCTCTCGCCCGACCATCTGACGCTGATCGTCACGCCGACACACTCTGTCGCGGGAACGGTACAGGTGGTGGCGCGCGTCGTCGAAGTCGCGCTGCACAAGGTGCACGTGCTCGGCGTGCCGCTCGACGAGGTCGTCGAAGGCGCGGGCTCGGCGCCGCTGCCGCCGCCCGCGCCGGACGGCATTCAGGCGATGGGCCGCACCAACGACGCGATCCTCTACGGCGGCCGCGTGCATCTGACCGTGCGGCACGACGAGGTCGCGCGGCGCCTCGCCGAGCAACTGCCCGCCGCCAGTTCGCGCGACTACGGCCGCCCGTTCGCGGACATCTTCACGTCGTTCAGTTTCGACTTCTACCAGATCGACCCGGCGCTCTTCGCGCCCGCCGAGGTGTGGGTCAGCAGCCTCGAAAGCGGCGCGACCTATCACGGCGGGCGGCTCGACAGCGCCCTGCTGCAAAACCAGTGGGGCGGCCACGCCGTTGCATCATGAGCCTCGCCCACGAGATGCCGCCGAACCTGCGCGTCGCGATCATGACCGACGAAACCGGCTGGCACACCGGCCGCCTGAAAAAAGCGTTCCGCGCGCGCGGCGCCGACGCGCGTTGCGTCGATCTCGCCGACTGCCGCATCGACACCACCTGGCAGCCGCACGGGCTCGTCGTGCCGGGCTTCGGCCACGCCCTGCCCGACGCGGTGTTCGTGCGCGGCATCGCGGGCGGCACCTTCGAGCAGGTGACGTTGCGGCTCGGCATCCTGCACGCGCTGCGCGAATCGAGCGTGCCGGTCTACAACGACGCGCGCGCGATCGAGCGCAGCGTCGACAAGTCGATGACGAGCTTCCTGCTGCATCGCGCGGGCGTGCCGACGCCGGCCACGTGGGCCGGCGAATCGGCCGCCTTCGCGCAACGCGTGCTGATGCGCGAGGCCGCGGCCGGCCGCGAGATCGTGCTCAAGCCGCTGTTCGGCTCGCAAGGGCATGGCCTCAAGCGGCTCGGCGCGCGGCGCGGCGTGCTCGCGCCGTTGCCGTCGCTCGCGCCTTACCGGCAGGTCGCTTATCTGCAGCGTTATGTGGCCGGCGGACGGCCCGGCTTCGACTGGCGCGTGCTCGTGATCGGCGGCCGCGCCGTCGCGGCGATGCGGCGCGTCGGCGGCAAGGGCTGGATTCATAACTTCGCGCAGGGCGCGACATGCGAGCCCGCCGAACTCGATCCGCTGCTCGCGCGCACGGCCGTGCAGGCCGCCGCCGCGCTCGGGCTCGACTATGCGGGCGTGGACCTGATCCCCAATCCCGACGATGCGGCGCGGCCGCTCGTGCTCGAAGTCAACGGCGTGGCCGCATGGCGCGGCTTGCAGTCGGTCACGCGGTTCGACATCGCGGCGGCGCTCGTCGACGATCTGCTCGATCGCAAGCTGGCGGCCGTGCCGCGGCGCGCGAGCGGGCAGGCCGAGGACAGCGCGGAACACGTAGCAAGCGCCGCGGTTGGACTGCCGGGCGCCGCGTAGGCCGCGTAGGAGAAACGACGAGCATGAGCGCGATGCGCCTGATCCCCATGCTGGAGCGTCATACCGGCACGTTCGACGTGGCCGCGCCGCAACCCGGCCATGCCCGCGCGCCGCTCCGCGCCCTGCATGCGTACCTCATCGCCGGGCCGCGCGCATGAATCCGCCGCCCGTGCCCGAACCCGGCACGCCCCCCTTCGAGCGCGCCCGCGCCGCTTTCCTCGCAGCCTGCACGCTCGACGTGACCACGCCGAAGCCCGGCAACGTCAGCGTGCAAAGCGCCGGACACGGCATGACCGCGGCGCAGTTTCTCGCCAGCGCGCACGCCTCGCTCGACGCGCTGTTCTCGCGCGGCGCGCGCGTCGGCCAGCGCATTCTCGATGCGGTCACGCGCACGCACGCGGCGGCCGGATGCAATACGAATCTCGGCATCGTGCTGCTGGTCGCGCCGCTTGCGGCGGCACTCGACGAAACCGGCCCCGCGCCCTCGGCCCGCGCCTGGCGAGACGCCGCCGAGCGCGTGCTGGAACGGCTCGACATCGACGACGCGCGCCTCGCCTATCGCGCGATCGCGCTCGCCAATCCGGGCGGCCTCGGCGACGCGCCCGAGCAATCGGTCCACGCGCCGCCGACGCTCGGCCTGCGCGACGCAATGCGGCTCGCGAGCGAGCGCGACCGCATCGCGCGGCAATACGCGAACGGTTTCGCGGATATCTTCGACACCGGCCTCGCCGCCTGCCGCGCAGCGCCGGCCGATGCACCCGAGGTGGCGATGCTCAACGTGTTCCTCGCGTTTCTCGGCGGCTGGCCCGACTCTCACATTGTGCGCAAGCACGGGCTCGCGCTGGCGCAGAGTGTCACGCTTGCGGCACGCGAGCAGCACGCGCGCTGGCGGCAAACCCCACTCGCCACGCGCCGCACGCCGGCCGACGCCGAACTCGATGCCTGGGATGCCCAACTGAAGGCGCGCGCAATCAACCCCGGCACCAGCGCGGACCTCGCCGTGGCCACGTTATTCGTCGCGCGCTGCATCGAAGCGGGCCCCGCAGCTCACGTCACGCACGGCGCGCGCGGCACCTGAGCGGGCGGGCGCGATCTGGCACGGAACCTGTTAGTTAGTACCGCCGTGCATCCCTGCACGCCATGCGGCGCCCTGTCCGGACGAGCGCGGGCGGCATCCTGTCAGCAGGTCCATACCTACTCAATTGGAGGAACAGAATGGCCAAGATCAACCGCGTCATGGTCGGAGAGTCGCTGGTCGGCGACGGCAACGAGGTCGCGCACATCGACTTGCTGATCGGACCGCGAGGTTCGGCTGCGGAAACCGCGTTCTGCAACGCCCTCACCAACAACAAGGATGGCTTCACCTCGCTGCTCGCCGTCGTCGCGCCCAATCTGCTCGCCAAGCCGAACACGATCCTGTTCAACAAGGTGACGATCAAGGGCGCCAAGCAGGCCGTGCAGATGTTCGGGCCGGCCCAGCACGCGGTGGCGCTCGCGGTCGCCGACAGCGTCGAGGACGGCACGATCCCGAAGGACGAAGCCGACGACCTGTTCCTCTGCGTCGGCGTCTTCATTCACTGGCAGGCCGACGACGACAGGAAGATCCAGGAGTTCAACTACAAGGCGACGCGCGAGGCGATCCAGCGCGCGGTCAACGGCGAGCCGAGCGCCGCTGAAGTGGTCGCGAAGAAGAACAGCGTCGCGCATCCGTTCGCGCCGAACTGACGGCGCGCGCCCACACGGGAGACGTGTGGCCGCTAGCGCCGGGGTGCCGTCGGCGTGCCGTTCATGGTGTGTCATCGGCGGCGTTGCTGGTGGCCCGCCTGGTGACCCGATTGGTGGCCCCTCGGCGGTCCGGTTGGCAGCCCGATTGGCAACCCTATCGGCAGTCCCGTCTCCTCGCTGCATCCGGTCGCTTCACGAACCGGCGCACCGTCGCGCATCCGCATGCGGCGCGCCGGTTCGTGAAGCGGGTTCAATGCTTTCCCAGAGGCATGACATGACCATAAGCTGTCGCGCGCTGCAAGTCGTTACTTCAGTCCTTACCGTTGCCTGCTTCGCGTTGGCGGCATCGCCCGCCTCGGCGCAGAACGCCGCGCCCCGCGCTTCCGCACAGGCGGGCGGCTACGACTATCCGACCCAGGGCCGCGTGGAGTACGTGCTAGGTTGCATGGACGACAACGGCCACGATTTCGCCAACGTCTACAAGTGCTCGTGCGTGATCGACAAGATGGCCGCGGCCTTGCCGTACGACGAATTCGTCGACCAGTCGACGTTCTCGAAGTACGCGACGCTCGGCGGCGAAGGCGGTGCGGAATTCCGCGTCGATCATGCGAAGTCGCAGACGAAGCGGTTCCGCGACCTGCAGACGAATGCGTACCAGGCCTGCGGCCTGGGTCTGCAAAAAACGCCGACGGCGGCAAAATGAGGCAAGGTCTGCGGAAAACACCGACAACGGCGAAATGAAGCAAGGTCTGCAGCAAACGCCGACAACGGCGAAGTGAGGCAAGCTCTGCAGCGAACACCGACATCGGCGAAGCGCAGCTAAGCCTGCAAAAAACGCCGACGGCGGCGAAGTGAGCTAAAGATCGAGGCGAAAAGCGCGGCGAAGCCGCGGCGCCGCTCAACGCGGCACGAGCCCCGCGCCGAGCGACGCATAGCCGGCCACGCCCGCGCCCGCTGCCGAAGCATCGCCGCGCCGCCGCTCGATCTGCACGCCGACCGCCGCGACGTCGTCGAATTTTGCGGGCTTTGCCAGCGAGACGCGCACCCAGTGCGCGCCGAAATCGGCGATCAGCAATTGCGCGATCGTCTCGGCAAGCGCTTCGAGCAGACGCACGCGATGCGTCTCGAATAGCGCGAGCAGTGCATCGCGCACCGCGGCGTAGTTGACCGTGTCCTCGATGCGATCCGTCGCGCATGCGCGGATCGCCGGCACGCCGATCGCGAGATTCACGCGCACCGGCTGGGCCACGTGCAACTCGCCGCTGTCGATGCCGATGATCGTCTGTCCTATGAAGTTTTCGATGAACACGATGTCCATGCGCTCGGGCAACGCGCACGCAGCCGTACTTTCCCCGGCAAAGGCGGGCGAGAGATCATGCGCGAAAGCACTGGAAAAAGCGCTCAGACGAACGGTATCGAGACGGTCCATGATGGATTGGCACTCCTGTGCGACTTGGCCCAAGGGTTGCATGGCGTGCCGGGAACAGCGGCACGGCGGGCGGCACACTGTGTGCCGAAGTTGCCACAGGCATCTGCCTTCGCCCTGCCGGCGCGGTCATGCATGAGGCAATGGAGCAGGAAAAGCAAATTCCGGGCGCGCTGCGGCAACTCAGTGCGAGTTCCGGTTGAACCAAACCGGCATCGGGCGTAAAGTTTTAAATACCCGCCTGAAAAAAGGGCCGGTCGCGAGGCGCATGCGAACGCAAGATTCCGCGGCGCCAGGGGATGACAGACTTGATAAAGCGGCATTCGCGGTGTGTGCGGCACTGAGGGCACCCGACATGGCGCAACGGAGACAAACCCCATGTCGTTGCTCGCTGACAGCGATACGCATGTCCGAGAAGTGCTGAATGTGGTCAATCATCAATTGACCACGCGCCCCACGAGCGACTCCGTCGCCCAGTCGTGGACGCGCTGCATTAACGAATTCCAGCTGGACCCGTCCCGTTTCGTTCCACCGCCCGTCCTTACGCAGTACGAACTCAGCGCGCGCCGCGAGGCGCTCGGCGATCTGATCGCCTGCTCGAAGCTCGAAATGACGACGCTCTATCAGCAGCTGGCCGATCCCGAGCTCGCGGTCGTGCTCGTCGATTCGGGCGGCGTGATCGTTCATCAGGTGTCCTCGGTGCCGTTCGCCGAAGCGGTCGCCGACGACGGCTTTCGCGTCGGCGCGCTCTGGAGCGAGCGCGAAGCCGGCACCAACGGCATGGGCACCTGCCTCGCCGAGCGCGACTGCATCGCGGTCTGCCAGCACGAGCATTTCTATCCGCGCTATACCTCGCTCACCTGCTCGGCCGCGCCGATCTTCGACGACAGCGGCGAGATCGCCGGCGTGCTCGACGTCACGAGCCGCTCGAAGCTGCTGCAACAGCATTCGCTCGTGCTCGTCGGCATGTCGCGGCAGATGATCGAAAACCGTCTGCTCGACGCGCGCTACCGGCACGCCAACATGATCCACTTCCACAGCCGCCCGGAATTCGTCGGCACGCTGCACGGCGGCAAGCTCGCGGTCGCCGACGACAGCACCGTGCTCGCCGCGAATCGCAGCGCCCTGTTCCAGCTCGGCTTCCGCTCGCTCAGCGAGTTGCGCGGACGGCGCATCGAGGAAGCCTTCAACGCGTCGCTCGAAGACATGATCGCGCGCAGCATTCGCGGCTCGTTCCATCCAGTCACCGTCTATAGCGCCAACGCGACGAACCGCTTTTTCCTCGTCGCGCAGACGCCGCAGAACAGCACCGGGCGCGTCGCGCGCGTGCTCGCGCCCGATAGCGCGCCGGCGTCCCGCGGCAGTCAAGGCAGCCACGCCGCGAGCGGCAACGGCAGCAATGGCAGCAGCGCGGCCGACCGGCACCATGCGGCGGCGCCGAAGCTCGACGAAATCGCCCACCTCGAATTCGGCGATCCGCGCATGGCCTCGCAGATCCAGCTCGGCGCGCGCGTGATCCAGCGCAAGATTCCGATCGTGCTGCGCGGCCAGACCGGCACCGGCAAGGAAGTGTTCGCGCAGGCGCTGCACAGCATCAGCCCGCATGCCGACGGCCCGTTCGTGCCGGTCAACTGCGCGTCGCTGCCGGAGAACCTGATCGAGAGCGAACTGTTCGGCTATCGCGCCGGCGCGTTTACGGGCGCGCAGCGCGAGGGACGGCGCGGCAAGATCGTGCAGGCCAACGGCGGCACGCTGTTTCTCGACGAGATCGGCGACATGCCGCTTGTGTTGCAGGCGCGTCTGCTGCGCGTGATCGAAGAACACGAAGTGACGCCGCTCGGCGCCGAAACCACGGTCAAGGTCAATTTCCAGCTCATCAGCGCGAGCCACCGCAATCTGCTCGAACTCGTGCAGAGCGGGCAATTCCGCGAAGACCTCTATTACCGGCTCAAGGGCGTCGAGCTGAATCTGCCGGCGCTGCGCGAGCGCGTCGACAAGCTGCCGCTGATCCACCACCTGCTCGCCAACGAAACCGGCGAGCCGCCCGAACTGACGCCCGAAGCCGAACAGGCGCTGCTGGCCTACGCATGGCCCGGCAACATCCGCCAGTTGCGGCACGTGCTGCAAATGGCAGTGGCACTCTCCGACGGCCAGCCGATCCGTTGCGAGCATCTGCCGCCCGAGGTCACGCAACGCACCTCGGCCATCGACATGCCGACCGCGCTGCGCCTCGCCACCGCCGACATGGACGCGCATCTGGCCGACGACACCGACCTCTCGACGCTCAACGCGATCCAGCTGAACGAGCGCGAAACCGTGCTGTCGCTGCTCGACGAGCATCGCTGGAACGTCAGCAACGTCGCGAAGGCGCTCGGCATCAGCCGCAACACGCTGTACCGCAAGATGCGCCGGCTGCATATCCGGCTTTCGCACGAAGGCTCGCCGCCCGACGGCATGCCGCTCGATCTCGACGCATGACGCATGACGCGACCGCCCGCACGCCCGAACCCAGGCGAGTCCGCCAGCCAGTCCACTCACGAGCCCGCGCGCGATCTCGCCGACTTCAAGCCGGACGCGCGCTTCGCGTGGTGCGTGACCGGCTCGGGCCATCTGCTCGAAGAGTCGATCGCGCTCGCGCTGCGCCTGCCCGGTGTCGATCTTTTTCTATCGGCGGCAGCCGAGGAAGTGCTGCCGCTCTACGGCTGGCCGCTCGACAAACTGCGCGAAAAATTTCGCGTGCTGCGCGACAACAGCGCGAGCGGCGTGCCGGTCGGCATGCTCTATCACGGCGTCTATCACACGGTCGTGATCGCACCCGCCACCAGCAACACGGTCGCCAAATGCGCCTATGGCATCTCCGACACGCTGCCGACCAACATGTATGCGCAGGCCGGCAAGCAGTGCATCCCCGGCATCGTCTTTGCATGCGACACCGAACCGAGCGTGATTACGCATAGCCCGAACGAATGGGTCGAACTGCGTCCACGGGCGATCGAACTCGACAACGTCGAGCGTCTCGCGCGCTTCGAATACACGACGCTCGCGCGCTCGCTCGGCGAACTCGAAGCGGCGCTCGCTCAACGCCTCGCGACTCTCGACCTCGCATGGACCACATCCTCTTCCTGACCGGCCGGCTCGCCGAACCGAGCCTGCTACGCGTGCTCGACGGCATGGCGCCGACGCCGTTCAGTTGGGAAGTGCGCGAGATCGGCCTGCAGGTCGCCGCGCTGATGACGGCCGACATGATCCGCCGCAGAGTGCCCGCGCCGCTCGCCGCGCAACGCGTGATCGTGCCGGGCCGTTGCCGCGGCGATCTCGATACGCTGAGCGCGCACTACGGCGTGCCGTTCGAGCGCGGCCCCGACGAGGTCAAGGACTTGCCGCAGTTCTTCGGCCACAAGGCGAAGCCGTTCGATCTGAGCCGCTACGACACCGAGATTTTCGCGGAGATCGTCGATGCGCCGCGCCTCGATCTCGACGGCATCGCCACACGCGCGCGCGCGTATGCGAGCCAGGGCGCGGACGTGATCGACATCGGCTGTCTGCCGGATACGCCATTTCCGCATCTCGAAGACGCGGTGCGGCGCCTGAAGTCCGAGGGCTATCGCGTCAGCGTCGATTCGATGCGTAGCGACGAACTGCTGCGCGGCGGCCGCGCGGGCGCCGACTATCTGATGAGCCTGAACCTCGACACGCTCTGGATCGCCGACGAAGTGCCGGCCACGCCGATCCTCGTCGCGCGCGAACCGGGTGACCCGGCCTCGCTCGATGCCGCGATCGAGGCACTGGGGGCGCGCGGCCGCGCGTTTCTCGCCGACCCGATTCTCGACCCGATTCCGTTCGGCCTCGCCGCCTCGGTCGCGCGTTACGTGCGGCTGCGCGAGCGCTATCCCGACATCGCGATCATGATGGGCATCGGCAACGTGACCGAGCTGACCGAAGCCGACACGAGCGGCATCAACGCGGTGCTGCTCGGCATGGCGGCCGAGTTGCGCATCGGCGCGGTGCTCACGACCTCGGTGAGTCTGCATGCGCGGCGCGCGCTGCGCGAAGCCGACGTCGCGCGCCGCGTGATGCATGCCGCGCGCGACGCGCAGGTGCTGCCGAAAGGCATCAACGGCGATCTCGCGACGGTTCACGCGAAGCGCCCGTTTCCGTATAGCGCGGCGGAAATCGACGAGCTTGCGCACGGCGTGCGCGATCCGAATTTCCGCGTGCAGGTCAGTGCCGAGGGCATTCACGTCTACAACCGCGACGGCCATCGGCGCGGCGACGATCCGTTCGCGCTTTATCCGCAACTGAATCTCGAGAACGACGGCGGCCACGCGTTCTATATGGGCGTGCAGCTCGCACGCGCGGAAATCGCGTGGCGGCTCGGCAAGCGCTTCGATCAGGACCAGCCGCTCGACTGGGGCTGCGCGGTCGAGCGGGCTGAGGAAGACCTCGGCGTGTGGTGCGCGCCGGGGGAGACGATGAAGAAGCGCTGAAAAACCGCGGCGAACGCGCTGATGAGTGGACCTGGAGCGAACCGACAGCGGATCTGAAGCGCGCACCCGAAGCGAACCTGAAGCGACCCCGAGGCGCCGCCCTCATTGCGGCACCGCGATACCCGTCCGTTCCTCGACAGTCGCCAGTTCCGCGCGCAGGCCGCGAATCGCCTGCGCGCGATCGTCCGCGCCGAACACCGCCGAGCCGGCGACGAACACGTCGGCACCCGCCTCGGCGATCCGCGCGATATTCAACACCTTCACCCCGCCGTCCACTTCGATCAGAATCGGCCTGCCGGTGCGCTGCATCGCCGCGTCGACGCGCGGGCGCAATAGCCGCAGCTTGCCGAGCGTCGCCTCGATAAACGCCTGGCCGCCGAAGCCCGGGTTGACCGACATCACGAGCACGACGTCGAGCATGTCCAGCACATGATCGAGCACCGCGAGCGGCGTGGCCGGATTCAACGCGAGCCCGGCTTGCGCGCCGTGCGAGCGGATCAGCTCGATGGTCCGGTGCACATGCAGCGTCGCTTCCGGATGAAAGCTGATGAGGTTCGCGCCGGCCTCGGCAAACATCGCGACGAGCGGATCGACCGGCGTGGTCATCAGATGCACGTCGAACGGCAGCGTCGTATAAGGCCGGATCGCCTCGCAGACGAGCGGCCCGACCGTGAGGTTCGGCACGTAGTGGTGATCCATCACGTCGAGATGAATCCAGTCCGCGCCGGCCGCGCTCACGTCGCGAATCTCATCGGCGAGCCGGGCAAAATCCGCCGACAGCAGCGACGGAGCAATCAGGAATTCGCGCATCGCGTTCTCCCTCGTTTTCCTCGTGTTGGTTCGTTTTCCCTGGTTTTTCCCGCGTTTTCCCGCGTTTTTTCCTGAGCGTGGCTCAGTGATAGCGGTGCGCCATCGCATCGAGCGGCAGCGGCTTGATGCGCGCGGCCTGCCCTGCGCAACCGAATGCCTCGAAACGCTCGACGCAGATCGCGCTGGCCGCCGCCGTGGCCGCCTTCAATGCCGCGCGCGGGTCGAACTCGGCGCGCGCGTTCGCGAGCGACTTGCGCAGCGCACCGCTCATCGCGAGCCGGATGTCGGTGTCGATGTTGACCTTGCGCACGCCATTCGCGATGCCGCGGCGGATTTCCTCGACTGGCACGCCGTAGGTGGCCGGAATCTCGCCGCCGTATTCGCGGATCACCGCGAGCCATTCCTGCGGCACCGACGACGAGCCGTGCATCACGAGGTGCGTGTTCGGCACGCGCGCGTGAATGTCGGCGATGCGGTCGATCGCGAGAATATCGCCGGTCGGCTCGCGGCTGAACTTGTACGCGCCGTGCGAAGTGCCGATTGCGATCGCGAGCGCATCGACGCCGGTCGCGTCGACGAAACGGCGCGCCTCGTCGGGATCGGTCAGCAGGTCCGCGTGTGTGAGCCGGCCTTCTGCGCCGACGCCGTCTTCCTCGCCGGCGGTGCCGGTTTCGAGCGAACCGAGGCAGCCCAGTTCGCCCTCGACCGATACGCCGACCGCATGCGCGGCATCCACCACGCGGCGGCTTACCTCGACGTTGTAGTCGTAGGCGGCGGGCGTTTTCTGGTCGGGCAGCAGCGAGCCGTCCATCATCACCGACGTGAAGCCCGAGCGGATCGCCTGCTGGCACACGGCCGGGCTCGCGCCGTGATCCTGATGCAGCACGAGCGGAATGTCCGGATGCGCCTCGATCGCCGCGAGCACCAGATGGCGCAGATACGGCTCGCCCGCGTATTTGCGCGCGCCCGCCGACGCCTGCAGGATCACCGGGCTGCCGGTAGCCTCGGCGGCCCGCATGATCGCGTGAATCTGCTCCATGTTGTTGACGTTGAACGCGGGCACGCCGTAGTCGTGTTCGGCCGCGTGATCCAGCAGTTGCCGCAGGGTGATGAAGGCCATGGTTCGTTCCTCAGGACTCAAAAAATGAAAGCGGATCGGGGGCGCAATGGGGGCTCGGTGCGTGGTGCCGATTACCCGGCGTGGGTTGCCCGCGATGCGGGTTGCCCGGTGCCTATGACTCGGTGCCTATGACTCGGTGCTTGGGACTCGATGCTCAGGGCTCGATGATTAGGACTCGGCGCTTCGGGCTCCGCGCCCGATGCTCAGCGTGTCGCGCCCACAACGCGCCGCGCTTCGTCCACCACCGCCTGCGTGTTCAGCCCGAAATGCTCGAACAACGCGGCGGCCGGCGCCGATTCGCCGAACGTATCGATACCAACCACGCCGCCGTCGAGCCCCACGTATTGCCGCCAGAACGCGCACACACCCGCTTCGACCGCGACGCGCGGCACGCCCGGCGGCAGCACCGCGTCGCGCCATGCGCGCGGCTGGCGGTCGAACACGGTCGTCGACGGCATCGACACGACACGCGCGGCGATGCCGGCGGCGGCGAGCGGCGCGACGGCATCGAGCGCAAGCGCGACTTCGGAACCGGTCGCGATCAGCACGATCCGAGCGACGGGTTGTGCGGGTTGTGCGGGTTGTGCGGGTTGTGCGACGGCTTGCGCCGCTTGCTCGCCCGGCGCTTGCAACATATCACCCGGCCAGTCGCGCAGCACATAACCGCCCTGCGCAATCGCGGCGATCTGCTCGCCCGAACGCGTGACGAACGGCAGGTTCTGCCGGCTCAGCAGCAAACACGACGGCCCCGGGCGTTCGACCGCGCTGACCCACGCCTGCGCGGTCTCAACCGTGTCGCACGGACGCCATACGTCGAGCCCGGGAATCAGCCTGAGGCTCGCGGCATGTTCGACCGCCTGATGAGTCGGACCGTCTTCGCCGAGGCCGATCGAATCGTGCGTGAAGACGAAGATCGAGCGCGTCTTCATCAGCGCGGCCATGCGCAGCGCGTTGCGCGAATAGTCGGAGAACGTGAGGAACGTGCCGCCGAACGGCAGATAGCCGCGATGCAGCGCGATGCCGTTCAGCACCGCGCTCATGCCGAATTCGCGCACGCCGTAGTGCACGTAGTTGCCGCCGCGCAGGCCGCCGCCGTTTCCGTTGCCATCGCTTCCATTGCCATCGCTTGCGGCGCTTGCATCGCAGCCGACCTCGACCGCGCCCGGCCAGTCGGTCAGGTTCGAGCCGGTCAGGTCGGCCGAGCCGCCGAGCATTTCCGGCAGGCTGCGCGCGAGCGCGGCGATGGCCTGCTGCGAGGCCTTGCGCGTCGCGAGCGTGGCGGCCGCGCCATCGGCATCGCGCAGCAGCGCGCGCACCGCATCGCGCCACTGCGCGGGTAACTCGTTGCGCACACGCCGCTCGAACTCGGCGGCCTCGTCCGGATAGTGCCGACGATACGCCTCGAAGCGCTCGCGCCACCCGGCTTCGTCGGCGGCACCGCGCGCGCTTGCGTCGAACTGCGCGCGGATTTCGTGCGGAATCACGAACGGCGCATGCGGCCAGCCGAGCGCGAGGCGCGTGCGCGCAACCTCGTCGGCACCGAGCGGCGCGCCGTGCACGTCATGGGTGCCGGCCTTCGACGGCGCGCCCTGGCCGATCACCGTGCGGCAGCAGATCAGCGTCGGGCGGCCGGCGCCGCGCGCCTGCTGCAACGCGCGATCGACGGCCTCGACGTCGTGGCCGTCCACCTCGCGCACGACGTGCCAGCCGTAGGCCTCGAAGCGCGCGGGCGTATCGTCGGCGAACCACTGCGTGACATGACCGTCGATCGAAATGCCGTTGTCGTCGTAAAGCACGGTGAGCTTGTCGAGCTGCAGCGTGCCCGCGAGCGATGCCGCTTCGTGCGAGATGCCTTCCATCAGACAGCCGTCGCCCACGAACACATAAGTGCGGTGATCGACGATCCGATGCCCGGGCCGGTTGAATTCGCGCGCGAGCAGCGCCTCGGCGAGCGCCATGCCGACGCCGTTCGCCAGCCCCTGGCCAAGCGGCCCAGTGGTCGTTTCGACGCCCGGCGTGACGCCCACCTCGGGATGCCCCGGCGTCTTGCCATGCAACTGGCGAAAGCGCTTCAACTCGTCGAGCGGCAGGTCGTAGCCGCTTAGATGCAACAGCGCGTACAGCAGCATCGAGCCGTGTCCGTTGGACAGGATGAAGCGGTCGCGATCAGGCCAGGCCGGGTTGCGCGGATTGTGTTTCAGATGCCGGCTCCACAGCGCGACGGCAATCTCGGCCATGCCGAGCGGCATGCCGGGATGGCCCGATTTCGCCGCTTCGACGGCATCGATCGCGAGCATGCGCAGCGCGTCCGCCATCGGGCCGGTGGCCGAGGAAGAGGCCAGGGTAGCGATAGATGCAATAGAGGGTTGCGCGGCGGCACTCATCGAATCTCTCCTTGCGAAATGAACACGGGCTGCGCCGGCGTGGGGCCGGCGCGCGGCAGCCGCATTCGGTTCGGACTTCAAGCACGCATCGGGCACGCATCGGACACGCCTCAGGCGCGCGAGCGCCGGTCGATCAGTTGCAGGATCATCGGCGTGAAGATCAGCTGCATCGCGAGCCCCATCTTGCCGCCCGGCACGACGATCACGTTCGGGCGCGACATGAACGAGTCGTGCAGCATCGTCAGCAGATACTGGAAGTCGATGCCCTTCGGCCGCGCGAAGCGGATCACGACGAAGCTCTCGTCGGGCTGCGGAATCTCGCGCGCCGTGAATGGATTCGAGGTGTCCACGGTCGGCACGCGCTGGAAGTTCACGTGGGTGCGCGAGAACTGCGGGCAGATGTAGTTCACGTAGTCGGGCATGCGCCGCAGGATCGTGTCGACCACCGCTTCGTGCGAGTAGCCGCGCATCGTCTGATCGCGGTGCAGCTTCTGAATCCATTCGAGGTTGATGATCGGCACGACGCCGATCAGCAGATCGGCATGCCGCGCGACATCGACCTTGTCGGTCACGGCCGCGCCGTGCAGCCCTTCGTAGAACATCAGGTCGGTGCCGGACGCGACCTCTTCCCACGGCGTGAAGGTGCCGCCGTCCTGCTTGTAGAGCAGCGCCTCGGCCGCGTCGTGCACGTAGTGGCGAAACTGTCCGCCGCCGTTTTCGCCGTAGCGCGTGAACAGCGTTTCGAGTTCTTCGAGCAGATTCGCCTCGGGGCCGAAGTGGCTGAAATTCGGCGCGCCGTCGCGTTCGTGCTCCTTCATGGCCGCGCGCATGCCGTGGCGGTCGTAGCGATGGAACGCATCGCCCTCGACGATCTGCGCATTGATGTGCTCGCGTCTGAAGATGTGCATGAAGCTCTTCATGACAGTGGTGGTGCCCGCGCCGCTCGAGCCGGTCACCGCGATGATCGGATGTTTGACTGACATGCGTTTGCCTCCGGATAACTGCGTTCTGTGCGCCGAGCGCTGGACGGACCCGCGCCCGGCCGCCCGTCATGCCGTGAAGTCCGGCAGGAACAGCGAGCGCGTGCCGAACAGCGGCGACGTGAAGGGCTTGTCCTCGCCGCGGTCGTATTCGCCGTGATAGCGCGCGATGCGCTCGACCTCGTTCTTCGAGCCGAGGATCACCGGCACGCGGCCATGCAGAGTCTGCGGACGAACGTCGAGAATGCGTTCGCGCCCGGTGATCGAAAGGCCGCCCGCCTGCTCAACGAGGAAGCTCATCGGGTTCGCTTCGTAGAGCAGGCGCAGTCGCCCTTCCATCGCCGGCGTTTTCGAATCGCGCGGGTACATGAACACGCCGCCGCGCATCAGGATGCGATGCACTTCCGCGACCATCGACGCGATCCAGCGCATGTTGAAGTCGCGCGCGCGGCAACCGCTGCGGCCGTCCTTGCACTCCTGCACGTAGCGGCGCACGGGCGGCTCCCAGAAGCGCTCGTTCGAAGCGTTGATCGCGAATTCGGCGGTGTCCTCGGGAATGCGGATATTCGAATGCGTGAGCACGAAATTGCCGATGTCGCGTTCGAGCGTGAAGCCATGCGTGCCGTTGCCGACCGACAGCACGAGCATCGTCGAGGGTCCGTAGACGGCATAGCCGGCCGCGACCTGTTCGCAGCCGGGGCGCAGGAATGCGGCCTGGCTGGCCGGTTCATGCGCGGGCTCGTTGGCGTGCTCATTGGCATGCCCGTTCGCTGGGTTATTCGCCGGCTCACTCGCTACACGCTCCGCCGCGCCGCGCACGCGCAGCACCGAAAAGATCGAGCCGACCACGCCGTTGATGTCGATATTCGAGGAACCGTCGAGCGGATCGAACGCGAGCAGATAATCGCCGCGCGGGTAGCCGGGCGGAATCGCGTACACGTCTGCCATTTCCTCGGACACCATCGCCGCGAGCAGGCCGTCCCATTCGCAGTGCTGTACGAAAACCTCGTTGGTCGCGACGTCGAGTTTCTTCTGCTCCTCGCCGTGCGTGTTGACGGTTTGCGCGGAACCGTAATGGCCGCCGAGCGCGCCCTTCGTGAGCATCGCCGAAATCGACTTGATCGCGGCCGCCACGTCGATCAGCAGCGCCGAAAGTCCCGCCATCCCCTGCGTACTCGCGGACGGCTGGCGGTCGAGTGTGTCGATCAGAAATTTCGAAAGTGTCGTGCGTCCGTCCTGCATGGCGTTCTCCCTGGAAACGATGATTCGGTATCCCGATTCAGCCCGGCGGTGCCGCGACTGCCTGCGCCGGCGGCGGCTCGTCGAACACGCGGCTCGCGCGCACGTCGGCGGCGTCGATCAGCGTGAGCGCGGCGGCATCGATCGGCGCGCCGCCTTGCAGCGCGCTCGCGAACAGGCGGTTCGCCTGGCGCAGCCGCGCGCGGTCAAGCGCATTGCGCACCGAGCGCGCATTGGCGAAATTCGGCTGACGGATGCGGCGCGCCAGATAGTCGGCAAACGCGCGGCGCGAGGCCGCATCGAAGCGGTAATGCAGGGTGCCGAGCATGCGCTCGGCGATGTCGAGCAACTCCGTTTCCGCATAGTCGGGAAACGTGATGTGATGCGCGATGCGCGAACGAAACCCGGGATTGCTCTCGAAGAACACTTCCATACGCGACGCGTAGCCGGCGAGGATCACGACCAGATCGCTACGCTGGTTCTCCATCGTCTGCAACAGGATCTCGATCGCTTCCTGGCCGTAGTCGCGCTCGTTTTCGGGGCGATACAGGTAATACGCCTCGTCGATGAACAGCACGCCGCCCATCGCGCGCTTCAGCACGTCGCGCGTTTTCGGCGCGGTATGGCCGATGTACTGGCCGACGAGGTCGTCGCGCGTCACCGAAACCAGGTGATTGCGGCGGATATAGCCGAGCCGGTGCAGCACCTCGGCCATGCGCAGCGCGACGGTCGTCTTGCCGGTGCCGGGATTGCCCGAGAAGCACATATGCAGGGTCGGCGCGCCGCCCGCGAGACCGAGCGAGGCGCGCGCGCGTTCGACCAGCAGATGCGCGGCCACTTCGCGGATGCGCGTCTTCACAGGCGCGAGCCCGACCAGATCGCGTTCGAGTTCGTCGAGCACGTCGCCGATGCCCGAGTCGCGATAGAGCGCCGCGAGGTCGACTTGCGCCGGGGCGGGTTGCGAGGCGCGCGCGGGTTGTCCGGTCTCGCCGGCCTGCGCGGCAGGCGGCGAGGTTGCATCGGCTAGGGCGGCGTCCGTCATGATTGCTCCTTGCTGCGGGTCGGCGCGCGGCTTGTCCCGGGGTTGGCGGGGCGGCTTGTCGCCGGGTTCGGCCTGGTTCGCAGCCAGGTTCGCGCGCATCGCCTCACGTTGCATGGTTGCGTCGTTGCATCGTTCGCGGACCTCAGCCCGCTTCGCCATAGCGCTCGCCAGCCGGCCGGTCGCTCGCATAGCCCGCGATGCCGTAGCGCTGCACGCGCCCCTGCACGTCCTGACGTTGCAGGCGGAAGCCCGGCTCCACGTCGGGCCGGTTGACGATGAACGACAGCCGCATCGTCTCGAACGTGCGCACCGAATCGAACGCATTGACCTTGATGTAGTGCTGCGGGCGCGCCGCGCGGCACGCGTTGATCTCCTGCAATACGCCGGCCGCGTCGTGCAGATCGAACATCGGCAGGCCCCACATTTCCCAGTACGTATTGCGCGGATGCGGGTCGTCGGTGAATTCGACCGAACAGGCCCAGCCCTGGCTCAGCGCGTAGTCGATCTGCAAGCCGATTTCCTCGTCGGTTAGCTCGGGCAGAAAGGAGAACGTTCCTTGTGTAATGCGCATGACGAACCTCGTTGATGGCTCATGGATGGATACTGCGCTCGGCACGGCGTCAACGGTCCCCGCGCGCGATGCCGGGGCACCGCGCGGCTGAGTTGCTGCCTTGAATGAACGGCAGTTGGCGCCGGGCCTGCGGGCCGCTGCGCGGCCCGCTCAAAACCCTCAGGCCGCTGTCGGCGTCACCGCGAAATCGGGCGTATCGGTCGAGGCGTAGTTGAACGTCACGTCCTTCCACGTATCGAGCGCCTGCTTGAGCGGCGTACACCAGCGCGACGCGGCTTCGAGAATGTCGGGCCCTTCGTGCAGAATGTCGCGGCCTTCGTTGCGCGCCTTCACCATCGCTTCGAGCGCGACACGATTCGCCTGTGCGCCGGCCTGAATGCCGGCCGGATGGCCGATCGTGCCGCCGCCGAACTGCAGGATCGCGTCGTCGCCGAACAGGTCGAGCAACTGATGCATCTGCCCCGCGTGAATCCCGCCCGAGGCCACCGGCATGACCTTGCGCAAGCCGGCCCACGGCTGGTCGAAGAAGAGGCCGCGCGACAGGTCGACCTCGTTGCGCGCCTCGCGACACACGTTGTAATAGCCCTGCACCGCCAGCGGATCGCCTTCGAGCTTGCCGACCGCGGTGCCCGCATGCGCATGATCGACGCCCGCCATGCGCAGCCATTTGGCGATCACGCGAAACGAGATGCCGTGGTTGCGCTGCCGCGTGTACGTGCTGTGCCCCGCGCGATGCAGATGCAGGATCATGTCGTTCCTGCGCGCCCAGCGCGACATCGACTGAATCGCGGTCCAGCCGATCACGAGGTCGATCATCACGATGCACGAGCCGAGCTCCTTCGCGAATTCGGCGCGCTCGTACATGTCTTCCATCGTGCCGGCCGTCACGTTCAGATAGTGGCCCTTCACCTCGCCGGTTTCCGCCTGGGCGCGGTTCACCGCTTCCATCGAAAACAGAAAGCGGTCGCGCCAGTGCATGAACGCCTGCGAGTTGATGTTCTCGTCGTCCTTCAGAAAATCGAGGCCGCCGCGCAAGCCCTCGTAGACGACCCGCCCATAGTTCTTGCCCGAGAGGCCGAGCTTCGGCTTGACCGTTGCGCCGAGCAGCGGCCGGCCATACTTGTCGAGCCGCTCGCGCTCGACCACGATGCCGGTCGGCGGCCCCTGGAAGGTCTTCAGATAGGCGACCGGAATGCGCATGTCTTCGAGCCGCAAGGCCTTGAGCGGCTTGAAGCCGAACACGTTGCCGATGATCGAGGCCGTCAGGTTCGCGACCGAGCCTTCTTCGAACAGGTCGAGTTCGTAGGCGATATAGGCGAAGTACTGCGGCTCGTCGGCGCTCGACGCGGGCACCGGCTCGACGCGATACGCTTTCGCGCGATACATGTCGCAGGCGGTGAGGCGGTCGGTCCACACCACGGTCCACGTCGCCGTCGACGATTCGCCGGCCACCGCCGCCGCCGCTTCCTCGGGCTCGACGCCGGCTTGCGGCGTGATGCGAAACAGCGCGATGACGTCGGTTTCCTTCGGCTCGTAGTCCGGCTGCCAGTAGCCCATCTCGCGGTATTTCATGACGCCTGCCGCGTAGCGCTCGCGCTGGCCGCGCGGATTGCCCGAATGACGCTCCGGCTCGATCACCGGTTGACTGAAATCGTTCATGAGGTGTCCTCGAATGTGGCAAGCGCGCTGCCGGAATGACGCAGCGCTTGAGTTGCACTGTAGGCACGGACACGCCCGAGGGGAATTCACGATTTTATTTGGCAGACTTAACCGATCCGTTATCGGTTGCACATCGTGACGCGCCGTTTCGGGACACGCATGAAGACGGGGCGCAAATGGCCCGCAGGTGCGGCGAGTACGGCGTGACACCATCGCCGCACTGAGCGGACGCGCGATGGAACACTTTGCTTCGTTTTTGCCACACCGCGCGGCGGCTCGCGTGTTGGCGGCAGGAGCGACTGCATGCGCGCCGCGCGGCGGTCAGGCGGCGGCCGAACGGCCACGCGCGGCGGCGCAATTCGGCAGGCGCTGCATTGTCCGCCGCGAAGAAGCAGATAGAGGTCCGGCAAGCGGCCGGCACATCGTACCGGCAATACGCATAGGCACCAACCCAGGCACAAAGCTTGCATCGATACCCACCGCCACCGAAGTCCGGCATCACGCCGGGCCGGCGGCGCAACGCTGTTTCAACCCATGGAGGAAGCACGTATGCAATGGACGACTCCGAGTTACACCGACCTACGCCTCGGTTTTGAAATCGTGATGTATGTCGCAACGCGTTAAGCCCGCGAAAGGGCCGCACGCCGCGGCCCCTTCGCGGTTCCCGTTGGTGTTTGTCAGCAGTTGAACGGCCGGCCTTCCGGCGCTGTCAGGACACGCGTTCCCATCCATGATCCACGAAACGATCGTCACCACGGCAGCGTGCGATGGCCGTCCTCATATTGCGCCGATGGGCGCGCGCTACGAGGGCGAGCGGATCGTCCTTGCGCCTTTCCGTCCGTCCACGACGCTCGACAACATCGTCGCGTCGCGTGCGGCGGTTCTGAATTTCACCACCGACGTGCGCATCTTCGCGGGCTGCGTCACGCACTGCGCGACCGACTGGCCGACCGTGCGCGCGAGCCGCGTGGCGAGCGTGCGCCTCGCCGAATCGCTCGCGCATGCCGAGCTCGAACTCGACGAGATACGTGACGACGCCGAGCGTCCCGTGCTGTTCATGAAATGCGTGCACCGCGAAAACCATGCGCCGTTCGCGGGCTTCAACCGCGCGCAGTCGGCCGTCGTGGAAGGCGCGATTCTCGTGAGCCGGCTCTTCATGCTGCCGGCCGCGAAGATCGATAGCGAAATGGCCTATCTGCAGATCGCCATCGACAAGACCGCCGGCGACAACGAGCGCACGGCATGGGGCTGGCTCGTCGACGCGGTCGCGCGGCATCGGGCGGGCCTCGAAGCGGCGGGCGGGCAACAACCCGCCGCTGCCGTCCATCACTAGCGCCATCCAGCCGCCGTTTTCCCGGAGACAACCGATGACCGCCCTGCTCGCCAGCGTTCGCTCGGACGACGAAGCATTCGACGCCGCTCGCGCCGGCGCCGAACTGATCGACCTCAAGGAACCGAACGAAGGCGCGCTCGGCGGCCTGCCGAGCGGCGCCATCGCACGCATCGCGCGGCAGTTGCGCGCGCGCTATCCGGTCAAGCCGATCAGCGCGGCGATCGGCGACGTGCCGGCCGAGGCGTTCGACGAAATCGCCGCGCGCGTGATCGAGGTCAGCGACGCGGGCGTCGACTACGTGAAGGTCGGCGTCGCGCGCGGACCGGCCGCGCGGCGCTGCATCGAGCAACTCGCGAATCTGCCGGCCACCGTGGTGCCGGTGCTGCTATGCGACGGCGGCATGGACGACGAACTGGTCACGCACGCCGCCGCGCTCGGCTTCGCGGGCCTGATGTTCGACACCGCGAGCAAGGACGGCAGCACGCTGTTCGATCACGTCGACGTCGATACGCTCGCGCGCTGGTTGCGCTGCGTGCGCGAACGCGGCGCGCTCGGCGGCATCGCCGGCGCGCTCGGCTGGGCGCAGCTGGAGCAGATCCGCGCGCTCGCGCCCGACGTGGCCGGTTTTCGCACCGCGTTGTGCAGCGACGGACGCCGCTCGCGGCTCGATCCCGAGCGCGTCGCGCAATGGGCGAGCGCGCTGCATGGGCCGGGTTCAGGTGAGCGCGGCGTGGGCGGCGCAGTGGCCGCGCGGGGTGGTGTCGGCACGGTGCGGCTGTAGAGCGGCGCGGCTGCGTCGCTTCACGCTTCATAGCGATTACCCACAGCAATTTTCCACAGCGATTTCCCGTGGCGATGTCCCCGAACCGCTGCGCCTCGCAACTTGCGTCGAAACCCGCCTTCAGTTCCGCACGCGCGCCGGGGCCGCTCGCAATACGCTGTACGTCAACGCGCCGTGCCTCGCCTTCCTCATCGCCCTCGCCTCACGCCACCGGAATATTGAGCAGCCGGTCGCGCATCAACACGACGCTGTGCTTGTCGAATAGCTCGACCACATAGTTCGCGTCGGTCACGTAATCGACGAAACTGCGATCGACCACGCCTGCCGCGGCCAGCGCATCGAGCGGATCGTCGGCGGCAATCGGGCAGGACTTCACGACGATCAGCCGCTCGGCGTTGAGCATCGTCGAGAGCCAGGCGGCGAGGCTGTCCGAGGTCGTGTCCCAGTTGCTCATCGCGTCGGGCGTGTCGCGCATCAAGGCGGTCGGCACCCACACGGCGACATGGCCGTCGCGCAACGTGCGGCGAATCTTCGCCTCGCTCGACGCCAGCACGAGTTCGGGCGACACGCCCTGCATCAGCAGCGCGTACTGCGTCATCGCGAGCAGACACATGTTGTGCGCGGCGAGATCGTCGAAGCGCCATTCGCTCTGGTACTGGCGCACCTTGTCCGCGAAATCGCCGCCGCCGGGCACGATGACGATGCGTCCGCCGCCGACTTCGCATAGCTCGCTGAGCCAGTGGCGCAGCGCCGGGTCGTGACTCAGACTGCCTCCGATCTTGACCACCCACATGACTGTTATCCTCGCGTCCAGTTGAGTGCCCGGCTGGGTTCCGTCATGTTTCAACACCACGCGCTTCAACACCACGCTTTTCAACACTGCACTTCTCCACACCGCGTTTGAGCAGCGCGACCGCCACGCTCGGCGCGCAGGTTGCCGCCCACGCGGCGCACTCGTCCGGCACGCCCGCGAGCGCGCCGAAGTCGAGAAACTCGCGCGCCTGCTCGCGCGCCAACGCGGTCACGAGGAAGCGGCCGCAGCCCGCGCCCACGAGCGGCGCGGCCACCTCCACGAGCGCCGGATGCGCCGCGGCCACGCGCCGCAGATTCGCGCCGATCTCGCTCAATTGCAGCGCGCGCCACCGCTGCGCAAAGCGCAGCCAGGCATCGGGCGCCGCTTCGTGCGCGTCGCGCCCGATCATGCGCGCAAGCCGCGCCCGGCTCGCGGCCTCGGTCTTCGGCCCCTGGTCCGCGCTCGGCTGCACGTCGTGCAGCGGGTCCAGTTCGCCCGTCAAGCGATAGACGTCGGCGGTTGTCGCGAACCATTCGTTCATCACGTTGACGGTGACGCCGTCGAATTCGATGCGGTGCGCGACGCCGCACAACGGCGTGCGCACCACGCCGTGATACACGAGTTCGCCGCTCGCAAGCCGGCCGGCATCGGTCGCGGCGCGCGCAACGACGCGGCCGCCGACGATCGGAATGATGTCGGTCGTGGTGCTGCCGATATCGACGAGCACCGCATCGGCGAGGCGCGTGGCAACCCAGTTCGCGGTCGCGAGCCAGTTGGCCGAGGCGACGTGCCGCCAGTGGACCGCGCAGGCCTCGGCGGCGAGCCAGCCGGCGGCGCCGGCGTAGAAGCTCAGTGGCGAGCGCGACGGCGAATCGGATAGCGAATTCAGCGACGAATCGGATGGCAAAGTCAGCGGCGAATCCGATAGCGAACCCGACGGTGAACTCGATGGCAAATTCAGCAACGCCCCCGGCTGCTCCCCGGACCGCGAACCCGCTTGCGCGCCTAACCGCCGCTCCAGCGTCGCGACAATCGCGCGCACGCCTGCGGCACGATCCGCGAACAGATCGACCATCTCGCCGGTCATCGTCACCGCATGCCGTGCCGCGGGCGAACGGGCCTGCGGCCAGCGCTCGAATACGAGGTCGATCGTGCGTTCGAGATGGTCGAGCCCCTGCCACAACGGACAGGCCCATTGCACGACATCGCGCACCGCGCCGCCGCCATCGACACGCGACACCTTCACGTGCGCGCCGCCGACGTCCCAGCCGAATACGGCTGCGTCAGCCGCCGCGTGATTCACGACATGATTCACGGCGTGATGCACCGCGAGGTTCGCCGTGCCATCAGCCACACCCGCCACATCTGCCACGCCCGTCCCCGTTCGATGTGCCATCGCGTCGATCCGTGTCGTGCTCAAGGCCGCACCTCGAAAGTCGGCGACGAAGGATTCACGCGCCCCGCCCCGCATCGCTCGATGCGCACGCCGTGCGCCGCGAGCAAGGCACGCGCAAGCCCGCTGCCGCGCGCCGCGAACAGCCCCGCATACGCGACCGTGAGACGCGGATTCACCTCGATCACGACCGGCCCGCGCCGCGGATGCCACACCACGTCGATGCCGACAAAACCGCACAGGCCCGGTATCGCTCGCGCGACGCGTTGCGCGAGCGCTTCGAGCACGAGCCCCTGCTCGCCACGACGATCGATCCGGTCGACGAGCACGCCGTCGAACTCGACGATGCGCGCCGCGTGGCGCGATGCGTCTGCCTCGCTGATGCCGATCTGCTGACGGTTGATGCTCAGCAGTTCCGTCTCGTCGCCACGGCAGAGCAGCGACAGACTCAGCGGCTCGCCATCGACCCACGCCTGCAGCACCGGATTGCGCGCGGCAGCCGCGCGCGCCTCGTATTCGGCGCAGGCATCGGCGAAACGGTCGAACACGAAGGTGTCGAGCCCGCCCGCGCCGTCGTCCGGTTTCACGACCCAGCGGCCTTCGGGCTGCGCGCTCGCGGGACCGGGTTCGAGCGCGGGCGTCACGGCGATGCCGTGCGCGGCGAGACAGGCAGCCGTCGCGCTCTTGCTCGACGTCAGGCGAATCGCTTCCTTCGCGCAGCCGAGCCAGCGCGCCGTGCCGACCGCATCATGAAACTGCAGCAGCAGGCCGTCGCATTCCGGCGCGATGATCCATGCGTAATCGTGTTCGCGCGCCGCGCGCGCGACGAAGGCCGTCATCGATTCGCCCGGCGCGGCCATACAATGAGCGTCGCCAGGCGCCGGCGTTTCGAAGCGCGAGGTCGCGAACGTGACCTCCACGCCGTCGATGTCGCGCAGCGCGGCGACGAGCGCATCGCGCATGACCCGCCCTTCGACGATCAGCGCGCTCAGGTCGGCGAGACTGCCCTCGCCGGCCAGCGCGGGATCGATGCCGCCGCCGGTGAGATACTCGTAGACAAAGATCTTGGTCAAAGGAACGCGCCCCCATGCAGGTGATACCGGTTCTCGATCTTCTCGACGGCCACGTCGTGCGCGCGGTGCGCGGCGAGCGAACCGCCTACCGGCCCATCGAGTCCCGCCTCTGCGCGGCCAGCGAGCCGCTTGCCATCGCCCGCGCGCTGCTCGCGGCCAGCGGCGCGCGCACGCTCTACATCGCCGATCTCGGCGCCATCCTGCAACGCGGCGCGCATGTGTCGACGCTCGCCGCCTTGCGGGCCGCACTGCCCGGCATCGACCTCTGGCTCGACGCCGGCTTCGCTGACTACGCCTCGATGCGCGAGATGTTCGAACGCATCGAGGCCGTCGATCGACATGATGGCCAGACCGTCGATCATGTCGCTCCCACTCCGCTCGCGACGCTCGTGCCCGTGTTCGGCACCGAGTCGTTGCGCGACATCCATGCGCTGCACGCGGCGCAGGCGGCCGGCCTCGCGCCGATCCTCTCGCTCGACCATCGCGCGGGCCAACTGCTCGCGGCCGCCGAACTCGATCGCTCGTCGGCCTGGTGGCCGTCGCGCGTGATCGCGATGACGCTCGATCAGGTCGGCAGCTACGCCGGCCCCGATCTCGCCACCTTCGAACGCATCCGCGCACGCGCCGCCGCGCAGACCACGGTGATCGGCGCGGGCGGCATCCGCCATCGCGCCGACCTGAGCGCCGCGATCGACACCGGCGCGACCGCCTGGCTCGTCGCCTCGGCGCTGCACGACCGGCAGATCGGCGCCGCGCCGGCCGGGCACGCGTAGGCTGTCCATACAATTTCCATGCCACGCGGCCGGCAACCCGCGAATGTCAGCGAAGCGCATACGCATCATGCAGCGCGTGACACTCTGCTCCAGCACGGCACACAACCTGTACGGCGCAGCGGGCTCGCGGCGGCCCTTCGGCGCACGCGCTCCACGGCTGGTTCGACGCGGGCCGTGTGAAGCCCATTCGGACTCGTGATCCGCCCAACGCAAAGGCGCACGACCGTGCGCGCCCATCGGACCGGCAGCGCGTGCGATGTCGTTGTCCTAACGTTGCCCTGTTGTTGTCCTACCGTGGCCCCATCGTTGCGACGGCATTGCGCCAATCGGCATGGAGCTTGCTAAAAGTGCGCCATGCACCTGTCCCCCAACGATCCATCGGCTTCGCGCACGAACGCACCGGACACGACCGGCGCGCGCGCCGCGACGATCACGCGCGACTGGGTCTGCCCGTTCTGTCCTTTGCTCTGCGACGACCTCAGCGCCGATTCGCACGATGACGGCACGCTCGGCGTGCCGCACGCCGACTGCGCACGGCTGACGCAAGCGCTCGCGTGTTACGGCGCGGGCGACGCGCCATGCCGCAGCGTCGTCGACGGCAACGAGGCGGATGCCGATACCGCGCTCGCGCACGCCGCGCAACGGCTCGCGAACGCGCGCCGGCCGCTGTTCGGCGGACTCTCCACCGACGTCGCGGGCGCCCGCGCGCTCTACGCGCTCGCGGCCGATTGCGGCGCGATGCTCGATCATCTGCAGGGCGATGCGCTAACGCCAGCGACGCTCGCCTTGCAGGATCGCGGCTCGTTCTTCACGACGCTCTCCGAAGTGCGTGCGCGCGCCGATCTGCTGGTGTTCTTCGGCTGCCAGCCGTCGCTGCGTTATCCGCGCTTTTTCACGCGCACGCTCGCGAACACCGATCTCGCGCGCGAACTCGTCTTCGTCGGCTGCGCGGCAGACCCGGCGGCCGAGGGCTTCGCGCATACGCGCATCGAAACGCTGCTCGTGAACGCCGATTCGTTCGACACGCTCGCGCTATGGTCCGCGCTCGCCGAGGGCCGCGAAGCGGCTGCGCTGGATCGCGACGAGGCCAACGTCAGCAACAGGAACGCCGACGATAAACACACGAACGACAGCGGCAGTCACGCGCATCCAGCCGCGACGCTCGCCTCACTCCAGGCCCGCATCGCCGCGGCACGCTACACGGTGATCGTCTACGAACCGGCCGCCCTGCCCGGCCCGCATGCGGCGCTGCTGATCGAGGCGCTGAACCGCATCGTCAAGACGGCGAACCGCACGAGCCGCGCCGCGTGTCTCGCGCTCGGCGGCGACGATGGCGCGCTGACGGTCAATCAGACGATGACCTGGCTTAGCGGCTTGCCGTTGCGCACGCGCGTCGCGATGCCCGCACGAGTCGCCGGCACGGCGCCGCTCGATCACGATCCGTACCGCTATCGCACCGGCAGGCTGCTGGCCGAGCGCGAAGCCGACGCGTTGCTCTGGATCGCGAGCTTCACGCCGCACGCCTGGCCCGCCTCGCTCGATCCGGCCGTCCCGCTGATCGTGCTCGGCCATCCGGCGCTCGCCGATGCGGCGAAGGCGCGCGGCGCGAATACCGTGTTCGTGCCGGTCGCGACACCGGGCATCGACGGCAACGGACATCTGTTTCGCGTCGACAGTTCGGTCGTGCTGCCGTTGACGGCCGCGCGCGGCGCGGCGCTCGCCTCGGTCGCGGAAATGGCCGCGCAATTGAGCGAACGCTTGCGGGCGCTATCGGCGGCTCGGCCAGGCATTCCGCCGGGCGCGCACGCACCCGCCCAGCACCCCGGCGAGGCCCATTCATGACCCTCGTCCGGCTCAAAGGCGGCACGCTGTTCGACCCGGTCCACCAAGTGAACGGCGAGCGCCGCGATCTGACATTCCGCGACGGCCGCATCATTAACGACGTGGCGGCCAATACGCCCATCGATCGCGAATACGACGCGACCGGCATGATCGTGATGGCGGGCGGCATCGACATGCATTCGCATATCGGCGGCGGCAAGACCAACCTGTCGCGCCTGCTGCTGCCCGAGGACCATCGCGCCGATCCGATTCGCGACGCCGCCTATGAAGCGGTGCAGGACGACGCGGGCCGCTATCTGCGGCTGCCCTCGTGCGGCGTCTGCGCACCGGGCACGCTCGCGACCGGCTACCGCTACGCCGAAATGGGCTACACGGCCGCATTCGAGCCGGCGATGATGCCGTCCAACGCGCGCCACACGCACCTCGAAATGGGCGACACGCCGATCATCGATCACGGCGCCTACGTGATGCTCGGCAACGACGAACTGTTTCTGCAAATGCTCGCCGCGCGCGACGACTTCGAGCGGCTGCGCGATTACATCGGCTGGACGATTCACGCGAGCAAGGCGCTCGGCGTGAAAGTGGTCAACCCGGGCGGCATCTCGGCCTTCAAGTTCAACCAGCGCTCGCTCGATATCGACGAGGCGCACACGCACTACGGCATCACGCCGCGCGAGGTGCTGCATACGCTGTCGCGCGCGCTGACCGAGCTGCGCGTGCCGCATCCGCTGCACGTGCATGCGAGCAATCTCGGCGTGCCCGGCAATCTCGCCTCGACGATCGCGACGATGGACGCCGCCGACGGCCTGCCGATCCATCTGACACATATCCAGTTTCACAGCTACGGCACCGAAGGGCCGCAGAAGTTTTCCTCGGGCGCGCGGCAGATTGCCGAGGCTGTCAACGCGCGGCCGAACGTCTCGATCGACGTCGGCCAGATCATCTTCGGACAGACCGTCACGGCCTCGGGTGACACGATGATGCAGTTCCGCAACACGCCGCTCGCGCGGCCGCACAAGTGGGTGGTCGGCGACATCGAATGCGACGCGGGCTGCGGCGTCGTGCCGTTCCGCTATCGCGAGCAGAGCTATGTGAATGCGCTGCAGTGGATCATCGGCCTCGAAATCTTCCTGCTCGTCGACGATCCGTGGCGCGTCGCGATGACCACCGATCATCCGAACGGCGGCCCGTTCACGAGCTACCCGCATCTGATCCGCCTGCTGATGGACAAGACGTTTCGCGACGCGCAACTGGCGAAGCTGCATCCCGAGGCGCAGGTCGCGAGCGCGCTGCCCGAACTTACGCGCGAGTTCTCGCTGTACGAGATCGCCATCATCACGCGCGCCGGTCCCGCGCGGCTGCTCGGCCTGCGCGACCGCGGCCATCTCGGCGCGGGCGCGGCGGCCGACATCGCCGTCTATCGCGACGAGCCCGACCGCGAGCGGATGTTCACGTCGCCGGCCTATGTGTTCAAGGACGGCGAGCTGGTCGCGCGCGACGGCACGCTCGTCGCGACGCCGACCGGCGGCATCCATTTCGTCGCGCCGGACTTCGATCGCGGCATCGAGAAGACCGTGCGCGCATATAGCGACACGAACCTCGCGAGCAACTTCGCGCATGCGGCGATCAGCGACGACGAGGTGTGCAGTTGCTGCCGCGGCGGGCGGCTGTTGCCCGTCGAATGTCTGGTCGACGGTTGAGGGACGCACGAGCCATGTCAGACGCGCCAGCCAACCTAACCGATGCGTCCGCGACGAGCGCCCCGGCCGCGCTCGCCATTAACGGCACCGCGATCGACGCGACCTTCGCCGAAGCGTTTCCGATGAAGGCGACGCGGCTCGTCATCACGGCCCACACGCCCACCTGGGCGATGCACGCGGCGAACTCGCTGACGGGCTTCGCGACCTCGGTGATCGGCTGCGGCTGCGAGGCCGGCATCGAGCGCACGCTCGCGCCCGACGCAACGCCCGATGGCCGGCCCGGCGTCGCGGTGCTGCTGTTCGCGGTGTCGTCGAAGGAGCTGGCGAAGCAGATCGGCCGGCGCGTCGGCCAATGCGTGCTCACCTGCCCGAGCACGGCCGTGTTCGGCGGCATCGATCCCGCCACGAGCCGCGCGCCGCTCTCGGATCGCGCGCCGCTCGGCAGCGGGCTGCGCTTTTTCGGCGACGGCTGGCAGATCGCCAAGATGCTCGACACGGGGAACGGACCCACGCGCTACTGGCGCATACCGGTGATGGACGGCGAGTTCGTCTGCGAGGACACGGCGGCGACCGTCAAGGCGGTCGGCGGCGGCAACCTGCTGCTGCTCGCGCGCGACCAGGACGCCGCGCTCGCCGCCGCCGAAGCGGCCGTGGCGGCGATGCGCCGGCTGCCGAACGTCATCATGCCGTTCCCGGGCGGCATCGTCCGCTCGGGGTCGAAAGTCGGCTCCCGCTACGCGGGCGCGAGCGCCTCGACCAACGACGCGTTCTGTCCGACGCTGATCGGGCTGTCGGCGCATAGCGAACTCGGCGCGGAAGTGGGCTGCGTGCTGGAGATCGTGATCGACGGCCTGACCGACGCCGACGTCGGCGCGGCGATGACGGCCGGGATCGGCGCGGCCTGCGAGCTCGGCCGCGCGGCTGGGGTGCTGCGGATTTCGGCGGGCAACTATGGCGGCAAGCTCGGGCCGTATCACTTCCATCTGCATGCGCTCGCGGCCGGGCTCGACAGGGGGCGCGCATGAGTACGACCACCTTGCGCCTCAAAACGCCGCCCGGTTTTCGCGTCGATGCCGCCGCACTGCGGCCCGCGACGCTGGCGAGCCTGAGCGTGGCCGAGATCGAGCACATCGTGCTGGCGGGCGGCAACGAGAGTTGCGAGGTCGGCGAGGTGTTCGAGGTTCTACGCGATGAATACACGACTTCGCAATCCCCTGCGGAAACGGCACTGCCCGCAACGCCGGACAGCAACAGCAACGCCGCGCCCACACTCGTCATCGACGGCGCGGCTCGCTGGCTCGACCGCCTCGGCGCGGAAATGGACGGCGGCCGGCTCGTCCTGCGGGGCTCGGCCGGCGACTACTGCGGCTTCAGGATGAGCGGCGGCGAACTACGGATCGACGGCGACACCGGCCACTTCACCGGCTGCGAAATGCGCGGCGGCCGGCTCACGGTGAACGGCGACAGCGGCGATTTCGTCGCCGGTGCGCTGACCGGCGACATGGAAGGCATGAGCGGCGGCACGCTGACGATTCGCGGCAACGCCGGCGCGCGGCTCGCCGACCGCATGCGGCGCGGCCTCGTGCTGGTCGGCGGCAACGCGGGAGAATTCGCGGCCTCGCGGCTGGTGGCCGGCACCGTCGGCGTGGCGGGCGAACTGGGCCCGCATTATGCCTATGGAATGAGGCGCGGCACCTTGCTGCTCGCGCGCCGGCCGGCGCACCGGCTGCCGCCGACCTTCACGAACGGCGGCCAGGGGTTCGACGTATTCTGGTCCTTGCTCGTGCGCAGTCTCGCCAACGAAATCGCGCCGTTTTCGCAGTGGCGCGCGCAGCGTCTGCCGGTCCGCTACACGGGCGATCTCGCCGTCGACGGCAGGGGCGAAATACTGATCGCCGGATAAGGCCGCACGCCGCGTCGATCGATGGCAGTGAAACGGTGTTCGACAGCAGTCGCCTCGACAAGCAAGCCTCTTGCACGGGAGTGAAGACAGCATGACGACAACGGATTCTCCGAACGCAAACGCCGGCGGCACCCGCTATGCGGGCCTGCTGATCGTGCTGCACTGGCTCATCGCGCTCGGCATCATCGGCCTGCTCGCGCTCGGCCTCTATATGGTCGGATTGCCGAAGGGTTTGCCGGTCAAAGCGACGCTGCTGAACCTGCACAAGTCGCTCGGACTGACGGTTTTCCTGCTGGTGCTTCTGCGCATCGTGGCGCGGGCTGTCCTTCACCGGCCACCCCTGCCGCCGATGCCAGCGTGGCAACGCGCCGCCGCGCGCACTACGCAGGGTCTTTTATACGTCGGCATGGTCACGATGCCGCTCGCCGGCTATCTCGGCTCGTCGTTCAATCGCTATGGCACGCGCTTCTGGGGCATCCTGCTGCCGAAGTGGGGCTGGGACGATCCGCATCTGCGCGAACTGTTCTTCGGCATTCACGGGTTCATCGGCTATGGGCTGATCACGCTGATCGTGCTGCACGTAGCCGGCGCCCTCAAGCATCAATGGATCGATCGCGACAACCTGCTCGCGAGGATGCGGCCATGACGACGATGCTGGGTAGTTCGACGCGCAGTCCGACGCGCAGTCCGACACATCGCGCGACGCGCCCTGCCTCGCAGCACGCGGCGGCGCCGCTCGAAAGCGCCACGCTGCGCACGCGCGACGGTCATCGCGTGTGGTACGCGGTGGCGGGCGCGCGCGACGGCGTGCCGGTCGCGGTGCTGCACGGCGGCCCCGGCAGCGGCAGTCAGCCGGGCGTGTTGCGGCTCTTCGATCTAAGCCGCTTTCGCGTCGTGCTGATCGACCAGCGCGGCACCGGCGTCTCGACGCCGCACGGCAGCGTGCGCCACAACAGCACCGGCTATCTGATCGCCGATCTCGAAGCGATTCGCGCGCGGCTCGGCTTCGCGCGCTGGGGCGTGCTCGGCGGATCATGGGGCGCGGCGCTCGCGCTCGCGTATGCGGGGCAGTGTCCGCAGTCGGTCACGGGGGTCGTGATGCGCGGCCTCTTTCTGACCTCGGCGCGCGAAGTGCGCGGCCTGTTCGTGGCGTCGCGCAAACGCGCGCCGCGTGCGTGGGCGACGCTGCGCGAGGCGGCCCGTTGCGAGCGGCCCGCGCAGCTTGTCGCCCGTTGCGCCGCCACGCTGCGATACGGCGCGAACCCAACGCGGCAGCGCGCGCTCGCGCAAGCCTGGCGCGGCTATGAAAACGAGGTGCTGGCGAGCGCGGCGCCGCGACATTCGGCCCAACGTGCGGCACAACGCGCGGCACAACGTGATGCACCGCGCAACGCACGACACAACGCACACGGCGCGCGGCGCGCTACCCGCAAGCTGATCGGCAAATACCGGATTCAGGCGCACTACCTCGCGCATCGCTGCTGGCTCGGCGAAACGCGCCTGCTGTCGCTCGCGCGCCGCGCGGCGGCGGCCGGCGTGCCGCTCGCCGCCGTGCATGGCGCGCGCGATCCGGTGTGTCCGCGCGGCAATCTGCGGCGTCTCGGGCGCGCGGTTCCCGAGGCGCGGCTCGAATACGTGAGCGCGGCCGGTCATCTCGCGAGCGATCCCGCGCTGCATGCGCGCGTCGCGCAGGCGCTCGCCGCGATGTTCATTCCAACCGTCGAAGAGGGACGCGGCATGCGTCGTGCGGCATGAAGATCAAGGTACTCGGTTCGTCGGCGGGCGGCGGCTTTCCACAATGGAACTGCAATTGCCGCAATTGCGACGGCGTACGGCGCGGCACGCTGAAGGCCACGCGCCGCACGCAGTCGTCGATCGCGGTCAGCGCGAACGGCGAGGACTGGCTGCTCGTCAACGCCTCGCCCGATCTGCTCACGCAGATCGTCGCCCATCCCGAGTTGCAGCCGGCTCGCCGCGCGCGCGACAGCGGCATCGCCGCCGTGCTCGTGATCGACGCGCAGATCGATCACGTGACCGGCCTGCTGATGCTGCGCGAGCGCGACACGCCGCTGCCGCTCTACGCAACCGACGCGGTATGGCAGGACCTCGACTCCGGCTTTCCGGTCGCGCCGATTCTGTCGCACTACTGCGGCGTCGAGCATCGCCGCATCGCGCTCGACGGCGCGCCGCTCACGGTCGAGGCCCTGCGCGGCATCCGCATCGACGCGCTGCCGCTCTCGAGCAAGGCACCGCCCTATTCGCCGCACCGTCACGCGCCCGAGCGCGGCGACAACATCGGGCTCGTGCTGACGAACCTGCAATCGGGCCAGCGCGTGTTCTACGCGCCGGGCCTCGGCGCGATCGAGGAACACGTGCTCGCGGCGATGCGCGAGGCCGATCTGCTGCTCGTCGACGGCACGCTATGGACCGGCGACGAAATGATCCGCCTCGGCCTGTCGAAGAAAACCGCCGCCGACATGGGGCATCTGCCGCAGACCGGCGCGGGCGGCATGATCGAAACGCTGGACTCGCTCGACGCGCATCGCCCCAGCCAGCGCGGCGCGCGGCGCAAGGTGCTGATCCATATCAACAACACGAACCCGATTCTCGTCGAGGACGGTCCCGAGCGCCGTGTGCTCGGCGAGCATGGCATCGAAGTGGCTTATGACGGCATGAGTTTCGAACTGTGAAGCCTGCGACTGCGCGGCGCGCGAGTGCGCAATTGCGGCGGCAGCGGCAATGACGAATGCAAGGCAATGCAGTAACGAGGCGCGGCAGTGAACGACCATAAAACGGAGACGGCATGAACGCGAAGGACATCCACGACACGACAACAGCCCCACGCGATGCGATTGCAACGGCAACCTTGGGCGCCGACAAGCCCGCCTGGAGCCGCGAGGCATTCGAGGCGCAGTTGCGCGCGAAAGGCACCGCGTATCACATTCATCATCCGTTCAACGTGAAGATGAATAGCGGCGGCTGTTCGCGCGAGCAGATTCGCGGCTGGGTCGCGAACCGTTTCTACTATCAGATCAATATTCCGCTCAAGGATGCGGCCGTGCTGTCGAACTGCCCCGATCGCGACACGCGCCGTCGCTGGGTGCTGCGGATTCTCGATCACGACGGCTATGACGGCGCCGAAGGCGGCATCGAAACCTGGGCGCGTCTCGCGGATGCGGTCGGCCTCACGCGCGACGAACTGTGGTCGCTCGAACACGTCACGCCGGGCGTGCGCTTCGCCGTCGATGCCTATGTCAATTTCGCGCGCCGCGCGCCGTGGCAGGAATCGGTCTGCTCGTCGCTGACCGAGATGTTCGCGCCGCAGGTGCATCGCGACCGGCTCGCAAGCTGGCCCGAGCATTACCCGTGGATCGACGCCGAGGGCCTCGCCTATTTCCGCTCGCGCATTTCGCTCGCGCAGCGCGACGTGCAGCACGGGCTCGAAGTCACGCTCGCGTATTTCACGCGACGCGAGCAGCAGGAACGCGCGCTCGAAATCCTGCAATTCAAGCTCGACATTCTGTGGACCATGCTCGACTCGATCGAGAAGGCGTTTCCGCAATGAACGATTCGACACGCGCAGAGAGCGCCCACGAAGCCGCCCTGCCGCTGACGATTGCAAAGCCGTTCCGTCTGCAATGGGAAGCCGCGCAGAACGCGCACGTGCTGCTCTATCCCGAGGGCATGGTGAAGCTCAATCAGAGCGCCGGCGAAATTCTCAAACGCTGCGACGGCACGCGCGACCTCGACACGCTGATCGCCGAACTGGAACAGGCGTTCAACGCGACCGGAATCGGCACCGAGGTACGGGCTTTCATCGCCGACGCGCACCGGCGCGGCTGGCTGGAGTAGCGCGATGACCGATCTTTCGCAACCCTCGGTGCAGCCCGCTGCACAACCCGCCGCCGGGCCCGGCGCGCAACCCGGCCAGAGCGCCGCCAGTGTGCCGCCGCCGCTCTGGCTGCTCGCCGAACTGACCTATCGCTGCCCGCTGCATTGCGCATTCTGCTACAACCCGCTCGACTACACCGACCACCATCGCGAACTCAGCACCGCGCAATGGCTCGACGTGCTGCGCGACGCGCGCGCGCTCGGCGCGGTGCAGCTCGGCTTTTCGGGCGGCGAGCCGCTGGTGCGCGACGACCTCGAAGTGCTCGTCGAGGAAGCAAACCGGCTCGGCTTCTACACGAACCTCATCACCTCCGGCGTCGGTCTCACCGAGCAGCGTCTCGGCGCACTGAAGGCCGCCGGGCTCGATCACATCCAGTTGTCGTTCCAGGATTCGACGCAGGAACTCAACGACTTCCTGAGCAGCACGCGCACGTTCGAACTAAAACAGCGCGTCGCCGCCGCGCTGAAGCGGCACGGCTTTCCGATGGTGATGAACTGCGTGCTGCATCGCTATAACCTGCCGCATGTCGACAAGATCATCGAGATGGCGCTCGCGCTCGGCGCCGAATATCTCGAACTCGCGAACACGCAGTACTACGGCTGGGCGCGCGAGAACCAGGCGCAACTGATGCCGGCGCGCGAGCAGCTCGAAGAAGCCGAGGCGGTGGTTGCGCGCTATCGCCGCACGCATGGCGAGCGCTGCAAGATTTTCTTCGTCGTGCCCGACTACTTCGAGACCCGCCCGAAGCGCTGCATGAACGGCTGGGGCGCGGTGTTTCTCGGCGTCGCGCCCGACGGCGCCGCGTTGCCGTGCCACGCGGCACGCGGCCTGCCCGGCCTCGCGCTGCCGAACGTGAAGGACACGCCGCTGCGCGAAATCTGGTACGAGAGCGACGCGTTCAACCGCTTTCGCGGCCTGAGCTGGCTCAAGGAACCGTGCCGCAGTTGCGAGGAAAAGGAACACGACCTCGGCGGCTGCCGCTGCCAGGCCTATCTGCTCACGGGCGACGCGGCCAACGCCGACCCCGTGTGCGACAAGTCGCCGTTTCACGAGCAGGTGGTCAAGGTCGTGCAACGCGCGGCGTCGGCAGCCGGGGCGGAGGCAATCGCCGCGCGCGAGCAGCCGATCCTGTTTCGCCACGACGCCAACTCGCGCAGGCTCGCGGCCGCAGCCCGCGAGCCCGGCGGCGACCACGGAGCACAACCATGACGACCGACCTGATCTCCGTTCTGCTCGTCGACGACCATGCGGTCGTGCGCGAAGGCTACCGGCGGCTGCTCGAACTGAATTCCGACGTCGAGGTCTGCGGCGAGGCCGCCGATGCGGCGCTCGCTTATCAGCGCTTCTGCGCGCTGCGGCCCGACGTGGTCGTGATGGACGTATCGCTGCCCGGCGCGAGCGGCATCGAGGCGATGCGGCGCATGCTCGCGCGCGAGCCCGACGCGCGCGTGCTGATCTTCAGCGTGCATGAGGACTCGATCTTCGTGCGCCGCGCGCTCGATGCCGGCGCGCTCGGCTACGTGACCAAGGCCAGCGCGCCCGACGTGCTCGTCGAGGCGGTGCGCTCGGTCGCGCGGCGCGCGGGTTATCTGAGCCCGGACATCTCGCAGGCGCTCGCGATGCGCAACGCGTTCAACGAGGGGCCGCCGGGGCGGCAGTTGTCGGCGCGCGAGTTCGAGGTGCTGCGTCTGCTCGTGCAGGGCTATACGCTGCCGAGCATCGCCGAGAAGCTGGGCTTGAGCCAGAAGACGGTGGCGAACCATCAATCGGTGATCCGCCAGAAGTTCGGCGCCGACAACGGCGTGCAGCTCGCCCAGATGGCGAGCCGCCTCGGGCTTCAGTTCACGGGCTCGGCCAGCCCCGCGTGAGCGGGCACGCGCGCGCAGAACAGAAAGCCGCCCTGCGGCTCGCTCGCCACGTGGAATTCACCGCCGAGCGCCTCGACGCGCTCGCGCATGCCGATCAGCCCGAGCCCCGCGCGCGGCTGCGTCAGATCGACGCCGGGGCCGTCGTCGGCCATCGTCACGACGATCTCGTCGATCCGGCCTGAAGTGCTACCCGCGCTACCCGCACCGCCTTCGCCACGTTCGTCGCCTTCGACACCTTCGCGCGGCGCGCGCACCATGAACAGCTCCACCCGCGAGCGGCGCGCGAACTTCGACACGTTGGTCAAGCCTTCCTGCACGAGCCGATACAGCGTGATGGTCAGCGCATCGCTCAAGCCGCTGAAGTCCCCTTCGATGGTCACGGAAAACGACGCCTCGGGCAGCCGCTCGCGCCAGCCGTCGACGCAATGTTCGAGCGCGCTCGGCAAGCCGAATTCGTCGAGGCCGATCGGCCGCAGGCGACGGATCATGCCGCCGATCTCGCGGTACACGTGGCTCGCGCTTTGAATCAAGCCGAGCGACACGCGATGAATCTCCGGCTCGCGCTCCTTCGCGAGATCGCGGATGCGCGCGGCGTCGAGCGAGATCGCGTTGAGGTACTGGCCCAGTTCGTCGTGCAGTTCGCGCGCCATATGGCGGCGCTCGCGTTCCTGCACCTGCAGCGCCTGATTCGCGAGACGCCGGTTGTCGGCGAGCAGCCGTTCGGCCTGCTCTTCGAGCCTGCGCCGATAGCTCAACTCGCGACGCGCCTCGCGATAGCGGCGCCATGCGAACCACACGAGCCCGATCGACAGCACGAACAGCGTGCCCGGCAATTCGTCGAGCTGGAAGCGCTCCATGCCGCGCGTGAAGCGGTAGGCCTTCTCGCTGAGATCGAAGGTTGCGCCGAGCACGGCCGCCAGCACGGTCACGGCGACGACCCATGCGAGATCGCGGCGGATCGTCGAATGCGGCGGCGGGCGGCCAGCGGAAGATGAAGGGATCGGGTCGCTTGACATGACACTTGCATTCTACCCAGCGCGATCGCGCGCGACCGATTTTTGCGCAGGTTTTGGGAAGCCTTCCCCGCCAGATCGGGAAAAGCTCCCGCGCGCCTTACAGGCGCGTATGCCAGGCTTGACACAGACTTCAAAGAACGCGCCGCGCGCGCACCGATAAAGCCGACAGGAGACATAACGATGAGCCTGCGATCCCTGGCACGCCACAAACGCCGCTTCGAACGGCGGGCCGGCATCACCCTCTGTTTCGGCGGCGCGCTCGCCGCCTTGTCCGCGAATGCGTGGGCGCAGGCCGAGGCGCCGGTCGCGGCATCGGCTGCCGCCGGGTCTGCCGGGTCTGCCGGGTCTGCCGCGTCTGCCGCGTCTGCTACATCCGCTACATCCGCTGCGTCCGCCGCAACCGTGGCAACGCCCGCCGCCGGCGACAACGCCACCGCCAACACCGCTGTGGCAACGCCCACCACGACCCTCGCGCCGATCGTCGTGGTCGGCACCACGCCGCTGCTCGGCATCGGCACGCCGCTCACGCAGGTGCCCGCCAACGTGCAGACGGTCCACGCCGCCGACCTCGAACGGCAGCGGCGTCAGACGCTCACCGATTACCTCGCGGCGAACCTGCCGAGCGTCAGCATCGCCGATGCGCAGGGCAACCCGTATCAGATGAACCTGACCTATCGCGGCTTCACCGCCTCGCCGCTGCTCGGCACGCCGCAGGGGCTGTCGGTGTTCGTCGACGGCGTGCGCGTGAACGAGCCGTTCGGCGACGTCGTGAACTGGGACCTGCTGCCGCAGCAGGCGATCAGCACGATGCAGCTGATTCCGGGCTCGAATCCGACCTACGGCTTCAACACGCTCGGCGGCGCACTCTCGATCACGACCAAGAACGGCAAGGACAACCCGGTCGGCGAGGCCGAGATATCGGGCGGCTCGTGGGGCCGCAAGGCCGCGCAGATCGAACAGGGCGGCACGATCGGCCAGAACCTCGACTACTACTTCACCGCCAACGCCGCCAACGACAACGGCTGGGCCGAGCAGAACGAGAGCCGCGTCCGCCAGGCGTTCGGCAAGCTGCGTTATACCGACGCGAATACGACGCTGTCGTTGTCGGGCGGTGCCGCCGACAACGACCTGCACGGCACGCAGACCATTCCGCGCTCGTTCCTCGGCAATCCGAAGCAGCCCTACACATATCCCGACCAGAACCAGAACACGGTCGGCTACCTGACGCTGTCGGGCGACCACTACTTCAACGATCACGTCGAACTGAGCGGCAATGCCTATTACCGGCACTTCCGCAACACGAATACGAGCAGCAACGTCAATAACGACTACGGCTCGGTGGAAGACGATGGCGACGTCAATACGCTGCAGGCCACCAACGAGAGGTCGGTCGTCGCGACCGACAGCTACGGCGCGAGCCTGCAACTGACGCTGCTCGGCAAGCTCGGCGGCATGGAGAACCAGTTGATCGCGGGCATGGCGGTGGACGCCGCCAATTCGCGCTTCACGCAGGCCTCGCAGGACGCGGCCTTCACCGACTCGCGCGCGACGATCGGCATCGGCGATTTCGAGCAGGAGACCTACGCGAAGACGCACAACACGAGCTACGGCATCTATCTGTCGGATACGCTGTCGCTGACGCCGCACTGGTCGCTCACGCTCGCGGGCCGCTACAACTGGGCCGAGGCCACGATCGGCGACGAAAGCGGCGAGCAGCCGAACCTGAACGGCCACCATACGTTCTCGCGCTTCAACCCGGCGGTCGGCATCAACTGGAATCCGACGCGGGCGCTGACGGCCTACGCGAGCTACAACGAGGGCATGCGCTCGCCGACCGCGATCGAACTCGCCTGCGCCGATCCGAACGCGCCGTGTTCGCTGCCGAACGACTTCATCTCCGACCCGTCGCTCGAACCGGTCATTTCGAAGACCTTCGAAATCGGCGCGCGCGGCAAGCTCGGCGCGAGCACGACGTGGAGCGCCGCCGCCTACACCACGACGCTCGACAACGACATCCAGTTCATCAGCAGCAACGGCGCGGGCAGCTCGCTCGGCTTTTTCCAGAACGTCGGCCGCACGCGCCGGCAAGGCGTCGAGCTGGCCGGCCAGACGCAGCTCGGACCGGTCACGGTGACCGGCAGCTATAGCTACGTCGACGCGACCTACCGGTCGAGCTGGACCGAAAGCAGCCCGAGCAATTCGAGCGCGGACGACGACGGCAACATCACCGTCAAGCCGGGCAATCACATTCCGGGGATTCCCGCGACGACGGTCAAGCTGCGGCTCGACTACGCGGCCACGCCGAAATGGCGCATCGGCACGAACCTCACTTGGCGCGGCAGCGTCTACGCGCAGGGCGACGAAAACAACCAGGACGCGAACGGCAGGATTTCCGGCTACCTGCTGATCGACATGGACACCGCGTATCAGGTGACGAAGCAGGTACAGGTGTTCGCCTCGGTGACGAACCTGCTCGACAAGCGCTATGCGAGCTTCGGCGCGCTCGGCCAGAACTTCTTCACCGGCCCCAACAATACGTTCAACGGCGCGAACCCGGTCAACGAGCAGTTCGTCGGGCCGGGCGCGCCGCGCGGCTTCTGGGTCGGGATGCGCTATGCGTGGAAGTGAAGGTGTGGGGTATTGAGGCGTGGCCGCCGCGTGGCTGCTCGTCGTAGTTGTAGCGAACGACCGCGCGGGTTGGATCATGCGTCGCGGCGAATGGAAGCAGTCGGCAGTCGGCTGGCGGCTAAGCGCATCGAAATGCATCGAAGCACATCGAAACGCGGCGGCGCCCGCCTGCAAACGAGCGCCGCCGCGCAAGACCAGCCGGTCAGTGCGATTCGATCGAGCCGTCGCTATGCGGATAGGTGACGATGCCCCACGCGAGCGGCAGATCACCGATCTGCTTGAGCGGCTGATAGCTCTTCGCATCGAGCACGTAGACCGCGTCGGAGCGCCCGCACGCGACCATCAGCTTCGCGCCGTCCGGCGTGAAACTGAAGTGCCAGCAGCGCTGGCCGACCGGCACGTCGGCGAGATGCTCGTACGTGTGGCCGTCGAACACCTGCACGGCCTTGTCGCGCGCCGCCGCGACGAACAGCCGGTTGCCGTCGGGGCCGAACGCCACGCCATAGGGGCCGAGCTTGGTGTCGACGGTCTTGACCACGTCGAACGTGTGCGCGTCGAGCACGACGAACTTGCTCAGCGACTCCAGCGTGACCACGTAGTACTTGCCGTCGGGCGACAGCCGGATGCCGCGCGGCCGGCCGCCCGCCGCGAGCTTCACGGTCCTGACCGGCGCACCGGTGCGCGCGTGATAGACCGATACCGTGTCGTCGCCTTCGTTCGTGACGAGCATCGTCTGACCGTCGCGCGAGAACTCGATGCCTTCGGTTTCGTGGCCGCTCGTCACCGAGCGGATCACTCGCCAGTCTTTCATGTCGACGATCGCGATCTCGGCGGGCGGCTTGTTGGCGTCGTCGTCATCGTTCGCGCCGGGCTTGTCGCCTGGTTTGCCGTCCGCCTGTGCTCCCGGCGGCCCGCCGTTCTCGCCCGGCTCGTAGGTCACATAGGCATAGCCGTTGTGCACCCGCACATACTCGGGGTTCTTGCCGATCTTCACGCGCTTGACGACCTTGCCCGTGGCGGTGTCGATCACCGCGAGGTCGCCGGTGTTCTTGTTGGCGACCAGCAGGCGCGTGCCGTCCCGGTTCAGGCTCAGGCCGCGCGGGCCGTCCGCGCCGACCGGAAAGGTCTGCGCGAGCGTCATCTGATCGAGGTCGATCACGCCGACGCCGGCCTTCTCGCTCGTCACGTAGGCAAGCGGCGCGGCCGCGGCATACGCGGCGCCCGTACCGAGCGCGAACGCGACGGCCAGCGCGATGGAACGGCAGGGTTTTCTGGTGAGGATAGGTGTCTCCGGCATTGTGGTACTCCGTGGTGAAATCGCTGTGCCGCGATGGCGCGCGTCATCGATTCAAAGTACCCCACCGGGCGATTGTTTGACAACGCAATCGGGCGGGAGAATTTCCCGAATTGCGCGGCGCCGGCGCGCAGCCGGTTCTAAAACGCGGGGCGCGAGAGGACAATGAACGCGGAGGTGGCAGCGATGTTGCAAGCCGTCATGGCAAACCCCGCGAACCGCGGCAACGCGATGAATTCAGTGACGAATTCCGCGCCGGACTACCGGCGTGCCGCGCTCGTGCTCGGCGCCGTGATCGTCGCGCATCTGACGCTGCTCGCGTTGACGCTCGCGGCGCGCAACAGCATGGTCGAGCGCCGGGTCGAGCCGCGCACGATCACCGCCGTGTTGCTGAGCCCCGAACCGGAGCCGGTGACGCCCGCTGCCGCGCCGGCCGTGCCAACCACGCCCGCCGTACCCGCTGCCGCGCCGCCACCGGTCGCGCGCCCTGCGGCGCACCCTGCGGCGCGCGTCAAACCCGCGCCGCAACCGCGTCCGCATGCGGTGCCACCGCTTACACCTGCGCCGTCCAGCGTGGCGACGCCCGCGCCGTCGGCGCCAGCGGAAAGCGCCGCAGCGATCACGCCCGCACCCGCGCGGCCCGCCGAGGCCGCCACCGAAGCGCCGGCGACACCCTCGCCCGGGATGCCCGCCACGAGCGCGCCGAAAAACGTCTCGCACATCGATTGCACGATTCCCAAACCCGATTATCCTGACGTTTCGAGGCGGCGCGGCGAGAACGGCACCGCGATCGTGCGCTTCGTCGTCGGGCTCACGGGCCGGATCGAAACCGCGCAGCTGCAAAGCAGCAGCGGCTCCGCGCGGCTCGACGAGGCCGCGCTCGCCGCCGTCCACGCGGGCGCGTGCCGGCCCTACCTCGAAAACGGCACGCCGCTGCGCGCCGCCTACTCGCAGTCGTTCGTGTTCGGGCTGAGCGAATGACCGATTAAGCGCATGACGCCGTTGCCTCGAAGGACCACAGCCAGGGAGCCAGGAAAACCGCCATGCAACATTACGGACTCGCGAATGTCTGGGAAACCGGCGATCTCGTCACGCGCTTCATTCTGAGCGTGCTGGTCGTGATGTCGGTCATGTCGTGGACGGTCATCATCATGAAGCTGCTGCAGGTGCTGCGCATCCGGCGCATCACGCGGCAGAGCGACGCGCGCTTCTGGAGCGCGGACCGCTTCGACGACGGCCTGCGCAGTCTCGGCGATCCCGAGGCGGGCGCGCATGACAACCCGCTGCTCGCACTCGCGCTGGCGGGCCACGAGGCGGCCACGCATCATCGGCAGACGCAGCAGCATCTGCACGACCGTATCGACGTGTCCGACTGGATCACGCGCGGCCTGCAGGACACGATGGACGACACGGTCGCGCGCCTGCAAAGCGGCCTCGCGATCCTCGCCTCGATCGGCAGCACCGCGCCCTTTGTCGGACTGTTCGGCACGGTGTGGGGCATCTACCATGCACTGATCGTGATCGGCGAGACCGGGCAGACCTCGATCGATCACGTCGCGGGACCGGTCGGCGAATCGCTCATCATGACCGCGTTCGGGCTGTTCGTGGCGATTCCCGCCGTGCTCGGCTACAACGGGCTCAATCGCGCGAACCGCGCGATCGTCACGCGCCTGAAGCGTTTCGCGCACGGCCTGCACGCCTACTTCGTGACCGGCGCGCAATTGCCGTCGAGCGCGGGCCCGCAGATGCGCGTCGTGCCGCGCAACGGCGACGCGAGCCGCGACGGAGACCTCGAATGGCAATGAGCCCGTTCTCCGACGACGACGATCAAGGTCTGATGAACGAGATCAACATGACGCCGCTCGTCGACGTGATGCTCGTTCTACTGATTATTTTTCTGGTCACGATTCCGGCGATGCAGCATGCGGTCAGGATCGACCTGCCGCACGCGAGCAGCCAGCCCGAAGCGCTGAAGCCCGCGCACGTCGACGTCGCGGTGCAGGCGGACGGCTCGCTGCTGTGGGACGGCCAGCCCGTCACCGATGCCGGCCTGCGCGCGCGCATCGCCGAGGCCGCACAGGCGACGCCGCAGCCCGAGCTGCATTTGCGCGCCGATCGCAAGGTCGCGTACGAGCGCGTGGCCGAGGTGATGTCGGCGGCTCAGAGCGCCGGCTTGACGAAGCTCGGCTTCGTGACCGATCCGCAGCGGCGCAAATAGCGCGGACCCATACTTAAGGACCGGCTTATCGGCGGCGAAAGAATCTCTGAATTCAAATCGGCCGGCGGCTCCGCTATCGTGGTAGAGGTCCGAACAGGCATCACGATAGCGGAGCCGCGCGATGCAAGCCCTTATCTTCGACGTCGACGGCACGCTCGCCGACACCGAAACCGCTCATCTGCACGCATTCAATGCCGCGTTCGCGGAAGCGGGCCTCGACTGGTTCTGGGACGAGGCGCTCTATGCGCGCCTGCTCGAAGTGGCGGGCGGCAAGGAGCGTCTGCGGCATTACTGGCGCATGGTCGACGGCGCAGAAGCCGAGGGCGCGCAAGCCGGCCGGGTCGTCGACAAGCTGCACGCGCTCAAGACCTTCCACTACACCGAGCAGGTGCGCCGCCACGGCTTGCCGCTGCGCCCCGGCATCGCGCGCCTGCTCGACGAAGCCGCCGCGGCCGGCCTGCGCGTCGCGATCGCGACGACCACGACGCCGGCCAACCTCGACGCGCTGCTGCGGGGCCATTTCGGCGCGGCCTGGCGCACGCGCTTCGCGGCCATCGGCGACGGCGCGACCACGCCGGCGAAGAAGCCCGCGCCCGACGTCTATCGCTACGTGCTCGAACAGCTCGGTCTCGATCCCTCGGCTTGCCTCGCCGTCGAAGACTCCGGCAACGGCCTGCTCGCGGCATGCGCCGCGCAGGTGCCGGTCGTCGTCACGCCGACCGCGTACACGGCGCACCACTCTTTCGACGGCGCGCTGGCCGTGCTGCCCCATCTCGGCGATGCGCGCCTGCCGCTCATCGAGCCGGTGCGCGGCGAACGGCATCGCTGGGTGGATCTGAAGACGCTGCGGCGCTGGCATGGCGACGCGCTGCGTCATGCCGCGCCGCGTGCGCAGCCGGGCGCGAGCCCAACCAATGCGGGAACCCCATGACGACGAACAGCCATTGCAAAGCCCTGCTGTTCGACCTCGACGGCACGATGATCGACACCGCGCCGGACATCGTCGCCGCCGTCAACCGCATGCTCGACGAATTCGGTGCGGCGCCGCTGCCGTTCGACACAGTAACCTCGTTTATCGGCAACGGCGTGCGCAATCTCGTGCGCCGCTCGCTAGCCGCGGCGGGCCTCGACGAGCGCGTCGGCATCGACCGCGCGCAGCCGGTATTCGAGCGGCACTATGCCGCGACGAACGGACAGTTGGGGCGCGTCTTTCCCGGCGTCATGACGGGGTTGCGCGAATTGCGCCAACACGGTTATCGCGCCGCCTGCGTGACCAACAAACCGCAGGCGCTCGCGGCGCCGCTGCTGGAAAAGAGCGGACTCGCCGCCTATCTGGACGTGCTGATCGCGGGCGATACGCTCGCGAGCATGAAACCGTCGCCGCAACCGCTTTGGCATGCATGCAGGCTGCTCGACGTCGATCCGCAACGTTGCGCGCTGGTCGGCGATTCTTCCGTCGATATCGCGGCGGCACGCGCGGCCGGGTTGCCGGTGTTTATCGTCAGCTACGGATATGGTTGGCGCGGCGGCAACCGCGAAAGTGGCGCGTTGCAAGGCGATGCGCTGATCGACTCGTTCGAGGCGTTGCCGGCGCTTCTCGCGCGGCGGCCGTTGACCGCTAACCATGCATAAGCACGCAAACAGCAGCACAAGCCCGATACGGTGGCTATTTTCCAGCGACTCGGCGAGTGCTTGCGGAGCAAGCGCGCCACGGCTTCAGACACTATCCGACGCCACCGGCAGCCCCTCGATCTTCCAGCGCAGCATGCCGCCCGCGAGATTCGCGACCTTGCCGAAACCGGCCTTGCTCAATAACACGCTGGCCTGAGCCGAACGAACGCCGGAGCGGCACACCGCCACGACCGGCCGCTCGCGATCGAGTTCGTCGAGCCGGCCCGTCAACTGGGACAGCGGCACAAGCTTCGCGCCCGGCAAATGCCCGAGACGATCGATGAATTCCGGCGCTTCGCGAACGTCGACAATCTGGAACGACGCGCCGTGTTCGAGCAGCGCCATCGGCTCGATTTCCCACACGCCGCTAAAGCGCAGCGTGAGCGGCGCCCAATCCGGCATTTCCGCCGCCATCGCCGCCGCGCCGTCCTGCGGTTTTCCGCAGCGCAGATTGGCGGGCACCGCCACGGCCATCAGCTTCGGATGCGGCAGATTCAGATTGTTCATATGACCGGTGAAGTCGCCGAGGTCCACGTCGCCACCGAGGCGCGGATTGAAGCGCCGCTCCTCGGCCACGCTCGTCACGGTAATGCCGCGATAGTCGTGCGCGGGATACAGCAGGCAATCGTCGGGCAGCGTCAGGATCTGCTCGCGCACCGAAGCGAACAGTTGCTGCGGGCTACCCTGCTGGAAATCGGTACGGCCGCAGCCGCGAATCAGCAGACTGTCGCCGGTAAAGGCCATGCTCCGGTCGTCCAGAACGTAGGTCAGGCAACCGTTGGTATGGCCGGGCGTCGCGCGCACGCTCAGATAACGCGTGCCGAAATCGATGCGCTCGCCGTGCCGCAGCGGCCGGCTCACGCCCTCGGCCTCGACCGCCTCGGCGAGCGCGATCCGGCTGCCGCAACGCTGCTGCAAACGCCACGCGCCGGTCACGTGATCGGCGTGAACGTGCGTGTCGAGTGTCGCGAGCAGGCGCAGGCCCAGTTCGCCGAGCAGTGCGAGGTCGCGCGGCACCTGCTCGTAGACCGGATCGATCAGCAGTGCCTCGCCGCTGTCGCCGAGCAGGTAGGTATAGGTCGACGAAACGGGATCGAATAGCTGGCGAAAGATCATCGCGAACCTCGGAAACAGGGAAGGCGCGGCGGGCCTTCGTGCGAGTCGGGCATAGAGGGCACTGCGGCGGCCGCGCGAGTCACCGTACGAGTTATCGCGCGGGCCGCCGTGCCCGCGTTTCAGCCCGGCTGTTTGGTGGTGCGCAGATACGGCTTGATGGTCTTGAAGCCGGGGAAGCTCTGCTGCGCCTCTTCGTTGCTCACCGCCGGCGTGATGATGACGTCCTCGCCCTGCTTCCAGTTGACCGGCGTGGCGACCTTGTACTTCGCGGTCAACTGCATCGAGTCGAGCACGCGCAGGATTTCGTCGAAGTTGCGGCCGGTGGTCATCGGATAGGTCAGCATCAGCTTGATCCGCTTGTCCGGACCGATCACGAACACCGAGCGCACGGTGGCGTTGGTCGCGGCCGTGCGCCCTTCGCTCGTGTCGCCGGCATCCGCCGGGAGCATGTTGTAGAGCTTGGCGACCGCCAGATCGGTGTCGCCAATCATCGGATATTTGACGGCGGCGCCCTGGGTTTCCTCGATGTCGGCGGCCCATCTTGCGTGGTCTTCGACCGGGTCGACCGACAGGCCGATCAGCTTGGCATTGCGCCGCTCGAACTCGGGTTCGATCTTCGCCATGTAGCCCAGCTCGGTGGTGCACACCGGCGTGAAGTCCTTCGGATGCGAGAACAGAATGGCCCACTGGTCTCCAATCCACGTATGGAAATCGATGGTGCCCTGCGTGGTGCGCGCGGTGAAGTTGGGCGCGACGTCATTGATACGAAGTGACATATTGCCGTCCTGTGAAGTAAGGGTTGAGAGGAAGACTCGAGCCAGGCCGGTCTGCATCTGCAACGGTCCAGCGCGGGCCCGAAAAAACGGCGGAAAACACCAGACGCTCATGATCGACGAACTTCGCCGCCGGCCGCAAGAGCCGGTGCGATGTTCGGCGATGTTCATAAGTGACGAATACAGAACTGCGCGAAGCCACGAGGTCCCGCCTGTCAAACGAATCGGCGCGGCCTCGCCTTGACAGAATGATAGTCGGGAATGCGGCCCGGCATCGGTGTACCGACGACGCAGCAAATTGCTGCGTCGGTCGAACTTCGCGCGGGAGGGGGAAGCGCTACGGGGATAGCGTATGCGTGAGGTTGGCGGCCGGGGTGCTTCAGGCAGGTTGCTGGCGGATTGCTTCAGGCGCGTTGCTTCAGGCGAGCGCTCAATCAAGAGCGTCAATCGGGCGACGCGTCGCACGCGCAATCGAGCGAAGCCGCCCTCGCAGGCCGTTCCGCCGCGGCAAGCCGTTGCAGCGTCACCATGCCGAGCAAGGCGAGTCCGAGCCCCAGCGTGAAGTCGGCGTGCACACCCGCGCGGTCGACGATGGTGCCCCCGACCGCCGAACCCGCCGCAATCGCCACCTGGATCACGCTGATGAACAAGGCCGAGCCCGCTTCGGGCAAATCGGTCGTGCCGCGCTGAATCCATACGCTGAAGCACAGCGGAAGTGCGCCGAATGCGATGCCCCACAGCAGCATCCCCACAGTCTCGCCGATGGGCGAATGCTCGAGCAGCAGCATCGACGACATCGCGCCGAGCAGCAGCAACACCATCGCGGCAACAGACTTCTTGAGATGGTCCGACACCGCCATCGACATCAACGCATTGGAGAAGAAGCCGATCAGGCCGAATCCGAACAGCAGCAGCGTGATGGCGCTCAACGAGAAGTCGTGCTCCAGCAGCGGCGCGATGTAGGTGTAGGTCGAGAAATGCGCGCCGAACACGAGCGCGACCATCAGCATGCTGAGCCGCATATGAGAGCGGCCGAGCAGCGTTTTGAAGTCTGCGATGCGCAACGCCGATGCCGACGGCAACGCGGGCACGAGGAACACCTGCGCCAGCAAGGCGAGCGACACGAGGCCCGCGGTGGCGGCGAAGGCCATGCGCCACGAGGCGAACGACGCGATGAACGTGCCGAGCGGCACGCCGATCACCGTCGCGAAGGTGACGCCGGTCAGAATGGTCGCGGTCGCCCGGGCCGCGTCTTTTGCCTGCACGAGTCGCGGCGCCGCCGCCGTCGCCAGGGTCCAGAAGCCGCCCAGCGCGGCGCCGAGCAAGGCGCGGCCCACCAGCATGACCGGGAAATTCGGCGCAATGGCGCACACGATGTTCGCGATCAGCAGCACCGCGGTGAGCAGCAGGAAAACGTAGCGGCGGTCCGTGCGGCCGGCGCCGACGATGAGGGTCGGCGCGAATATCGCGGCCATCACGCCGGGCGTGGTGACCATGAGACCCGCAACGCCGGTGGACACGCTCAGGTCATGGGCGATTTGCGGCAGCAGGCCGACCGGCAGAAACTCGGCCGTCACGAACGCGAACGCGCTGACGGCAACGGCAATGACGGATAGCCATTGACCGGCGGACGTCGAACCGCCTTCGAGGGAGGCTGAGGTTGAAGCTCGGGTTGAAGCGGTGGGTGTATCGATATGCATGGGGACACTGATGCCAGATTGAAGGCCCACACTTTAAGCCGGGTTTCGATCCGGAAAAAGTATCGTCTGCTGAAAAGACTAGCTGGCGTAGCTGAACAATATCGGTGCGAGCCGCCAAAGCGCGAACGGCACGGTCACGAAGCGCGAAGCGCCGCGTACTTTTGACCGACACGAATTTGACCCGATCGCAAATATTTCCAGACAATATTCAAGATCCGAACCGCATGGCCGTAAACATCGTTGTGCGCCGTGCCTGACTCCACGGAATCCGACATCCATTTCGTTTAGCTAACTAATTGCAATGCTGAAGAATTTGACGATTCGCGCCCGACTCGCGCTGGCCATGAGTTTTCTGGCGTCTTTGCTGATTATCGGGGCCGCACTCGGCGCCGTCGGCATCTGGATGAGCAATGCGGATCAGAAGCAGATGTACACGAATCAACTTGCGTCGTCGGTCACGCTGTCGGAAGCCAGCGTGAACTATGCGCGCGGCCGGCTCGTGCTCGACCGGATTGCCGTCGAGCCCACGCGCAGCGACGTCGCCGATCTGCTCAAGCGCGCCCGCGGCTTCTTCAGCAAGTCCGACACCGCATGGGAAGCGTATCGCGCGCTGCCGTCGAGCGGCGAGGAAGCACGCCTCGCCACCGATCTGACCGGAAAGCGCAAGACGTTCGAGGCGGGAATTCTCGCCAGAACCTTCAACGCGATCGACACCCATGACACCGCGACCCTCAGCGATATCGTCGCCCGGCAGTTGACCCCGCCGTTCAATGACATCGCCGAAGGCATTTCGTCGCTGCAAAAGCTGCAGGGACAACAGGCCAAAGCCCTTTACGAAAGCGCACAGGCGCGCTTTCATCTGATCATGTCGATCACCGGCATCGGTCTGCTCGCGGGACTCGTCCTCGCGTTTTTTGCATGGAACACCCTGCGCGCGGCGATCGCGCGCCCGCTCGACGAAGCGCTCGCGCATTTCCGCGCGATTTCGTCGGGCGACCTCACGCAGCACGTCGAGGTTCGTTCCCGCGACGAAATGGGCCAGCTCATGGATGGCCTCAAGGGCATGCAGCAGAAACTCACGACCACGCTCGCCACCGTGCGTCACGGCACGCAGTCCATCGCGACGGCAACGGCGCAGATTTCCGCCGGCAACACCGACCTCTCGCAACGCACGGAAGAACAGGCCGCATCGCTCGAAGAAACCGCGTCGAGCATGGAGCAACTGACATCGACCGTGCGCCAGAACGCGGACAACGCGCGTCAGGCGACCGAACTCGCACGCACCGCCTCATCGGTCGCGCACGAAGGCAGCGCGGTGGTCTTGCAGGTGATCGAAACGATGGACGGCATCAATGGCAGTTCGAAGCAGATCGCCGACATCATCGGCGTGATCGAAGGCATTGCGTTCCAGACCAATATCCTTGCGCTGAACGCCGCCGTCGAGGCGGCTCGCGCGGGCGAACAGGGACGTGGCTTCGCCGTCGTCGCTGGCGAGGTTCGCACGCTCGCCCAACGCAGCGCGACGGCCGCCAAGGAAATCAAGGCGCTCATCAACGAATCGGTCGAGCGCGTCGGCAACGGCACGGAACTCGTCGGCCGCGCCGGCCACACGATGAACGAAATCAACAACGCGGTGCGGCGCGTGACCGACATCATGTCCGAGATCGCGGTGGCCTCCGAAGAACAAAGCGACGGCATCGAGCAGGTCAACCGGGCCGTCACGCAGATGGACGAAGTCACGCAGCAGAACGCGGCGCTCGTCGAGGAAGCGGCTGCCGCGGCGGTTTCGCTCGAGGAGCAGGCCGCGCGTATGTCGGATGTGGTGAGTGTCTTCCGTATCGCGCCGGTGGCGAAAGTCTGAGTTCGCCGCGGTTTCCGTACGGGCTCAGCGACCGTTACGGCTGCGCCATGCCGCGAACCTGTCGAGCGTTTCCTGTTTCGTCGCCGGATAGAGACCGACGATGGTTTCGCCCGCCTTCACCTGCTCCATCACGAAGTCCTCGAATGCGGTCATCTCGGTGGCTTCCGCCGCGATCTCTTCCACCAGATGCGCGGGAATGACGATCACGCCGTCGTTGTCGCCGACGATGACATCGCCAGGAAACACGGGCGCGCCGCCGCAACCGATCGGCACGTCGATATCGAGCGCTTCGTGCAAGGTCAGATTGGTCGGTGCCGACGGACGCGTGTGGAACGCGGGCATGCCGACGCGCGCGATATCGTCGGCGTCGCGGAAACCGCCATCGGTCACCACGCCCGCCACGCCGCGCTTCATGAGCCGCGTCACGAGAATGCCGCCGGCCGACGCCGCGCGCGGATCGTTACGGCTGTCCATCACGAGGACCGCGCCCGCGGGGCACGTCTCGACGGCCTTGCGCTGCGGATGCTCGGGGTTGCGGAAAACTTCCAGCCCGTTGCGGTCCTCGCGCGCCGGGATATAGCGAAGCGTGAACGCCTCGCCCACCATGCTCCTGTCGAGCCGCGCGAGCGGAGTGACACCCTGAATCACCTGCTGGCGAAAGCCGCGCTTGTAGAGCGCGGTTGCGAGCGTGGCGGTGCTGATCTTTTCCAGTTGCTGGCGCAATGCGGCGGTCAGAATCGACATATCGGTTGCCTCTTTTGTGAAAGTTGAATGCGAGTGGATGCGGTTCGATGCGAGCGGATGCGGTGATTCAGGCCGATTCTCGCACCGTTGCGTCAGCGTGGTGCCGAGTCCGGGAAGAACCGGCGCCTGTACCATACCGCGTTCGATGACGCGCAGTCACTCCCGAGCGTATTCCGATGACGGCCTCGTCCCTCACAGACGTTGCCGATCAAGGCACTCCTGCTCTCGTCGATTGAAACAGGCTGCTGCCTGACTACAAACGACCTGGCGAAAACCCCAACGCGGAAATGCCGGACTCGCTCAACTGACCTCTACCGGCTTTTGTTGACAGTTTTCCACGATGTTGCGAAATGCGCTAGAGCGTGTTAGGCACTTTGGATAATGGGCACGGCATGAACAAGCATGAGCATAGCGAAGACGACGAAATGCAAGCCTGCCAGGGTTTCGGGCAGGCGTTCGTAGTCGCGTGCCAGTCGCCGGAA
>NZ_VWWL01000060.1 GCF_011752995.1 Burkholderia sp. Ax-1724 | reverse complement strand
CCGAACACGCGCAGCCAGTTCTCGCCCATCACCTTGCGGATGCGCGCCTCGCTCCAGCCCGCCTTCTGCATCGCCGCCGTCAGGTTCGGGAATTCGCCGATCGTGCGGATGCCCTCCGGATTCACCACCTTGCCGAAATCCGTCAGACGGCGGTAGCGCCCCTTGTCGTGCGTGATCCAGTCGAAGAACTCCGTCGTATAGCCCTGCGTGAAGTCCGTGCCGATCCCCACCTTGTCCTCGCCGATCACATCGACCACGTAGGCGATCGCTTCGAGATAATCCTCGACGGTCGCGTCCGGCCCTTTCTTCAGAAACGGCGCGAACATCGTCACGCCCACGAAGCCGTTCGCGTCGGCAATTTCCCGCAGCTGCTCATCACTCTTGTTGCGCGGATGCTCCTTCAGGCCCGACGGGCAGCAGTGCGAATACGTCACGGGCTTCTTCGAGCAGGCGATCGCATCGGACGAAGTCTTGCCGCCCACGTGCGAGAGATCGACCATGATGCCCACGCGGTTCATCTCCTGGATCACTTCGCGCCCGTAGCCCGAGAGGCCGCCGTCCGGCTCGTAGCAGCCGGTGCCGACGAGGTTCTGGGTGTTGTAGCAAAGCTGCACGACGTTCACGCCGAGTTCCTTGAAGACCTCGATATAGCCGAGGTTGTCCTCGAAGGCATACGAGTTCTGGAAGCCGAAGATGATGCCGGTTTTATTCTCTTTTTTGGCGCGCAGGATGTCGTCGGTCGTGCGCACGAGCGTGAGGATTTCGCCGTACTCGCGGATCTGCTGCTTCATTTCCGCGATGTTGTCGATGGTCTTCTGGAAGTCGTCCCACACGGAGACCGTGCAGTTCACGGCGGTGACGCCGCCCTTGCGCATGTCTTCGAACACCGAGCG
>NZ_VWWL01000059.1 GCF_011752995.1 Burkholderia sp. Ax-1724 | reverse complement strand
GCGACGATCTTGCCGGTCTGACCCACCTGATAGTCGTTCGGCACGTAGCCCGCGTCGACCGCCGCGCGCGAGGCGCCCAGCGCCGCGCCGAGCTTGTCGGCCAGCGGCTCCAGAACCTTCGTGTAGTTCTCGCCGCTGCCCAGACCCCGGCCGCCCGACACGATGATCTTCGCGCTCGTCAGCTCCGGACGGTCCAGCTTCGTCACTTCACGGCTCACGAACTGCGAGATGCCCGCGTCGGCGGCGGCTTCGATCTTCTCGACCGCTGCGCTGCCGCCGTCGGCTGCCACCGCGTCGAAGCCGGTCATGCGGACCGTGATGACCTTGATCGGGTCAGCCGACTGCACGGTGGCGATCGCGTTGCCCGCGTAGATCGGACGCTCGAACGTGTCCGGCGAGTCCACCGCCGTGATGTCGCTGATCTGTGCGACGTCGAGCTTCGCCGCGATACGCGGCGCGATGTTCTTGCCCGAAGCGGTCGCCGGCGCGAGGATGTGCGAGTAGTTCTTCGCGATGTTCACGACCGTCGCTTCGACGTTCTCGGCGAGACCCTGTTCGAGTTGCGGCGCGTCGGCGAGCAGCACCTTCGCCACGCCCGCGATCTTCGCGGCGGCGTCCGCTGCGGCCTGCGCGTTGTGGCCCGCGACCAGCACGTGAATGTCACCGCCGATCTTCTGTGCCGCTGCGACCGTGTTCAGCGTCGCGGCCTTGACCGACGCGTTGTCGTGTTCTGCAATTACAAGATTCGTCATTTCTTTCCTCGCCCCTTAGATCACCTTCGCTTCGGTCTTCAGCTTCCCGACCAGCGTCTTCACATCCGGCACCTTCACACCGGCGGAGCGCTTCGGCGGCTCGGCGACTTTCAGCGTCTTCAGACGCGGCGTGACATCGACGCCGAGGTCTTCGGGCTTCACGGTTTCCAGCGGCTTTTTCTTCGCCTTCATGATGTTCGGCAGCGTCACGTAGCGCGGCTCGTTCAGGCGCAGATCGGTCGTCACGACGGCCGGCAGC
>NZ_VWWL01000058.1 GCF_011752995.1 Burkholderia sp. Ax-1724 | reverse complement strand
CTTGAACGAGAACACCGGCTGGTTGTCCTCGCGTTTCAGATAGACCGGATTGCGCAGCCGCGCCGACAGGTTCGGCGCATGTTCGAGTTCGGTCTCGCGCGCCACGTCGTAGACGCGCGCGGTCAGGGTCTTTTTCAGGTAGTCGTGGGAAGCCATGCGGGTGGCGCGGTGCGCTGTGTCAGACGGGAAAACGTCAATGATAGCGCCAACGGTGTTTGCTCTGGCCTTTCCGCTTGTCGCGCCGCCGCGCTGCCGTGACCGTCCCGCAACCATCCGGCAACCTGGCCGCAAGCGGTATCGAGGCCGCACGCATCGGGTTTGCCAACCGTCCGGTCGGTAAGTCAACCGCATGTGAAACGCCCGCCGATTCGCTTCGAAAACGCCCGGGCCGCCGCCATCGCCCCGACTTCCACCGTCAACGCATGGCGGCATCATGCGGTAGAATTTCGGTTTGGAATAAGGATCGGAAGATGCACTGGCAGCCTCGGATCGCCCACTTGATGCCCGTCCCGCGCGAGTCTTGTCCCGCGGCGGAGCGTCACGTCCGCCACGCACGATCGTGTAGCTGTATCTGAGTGCCGCGAAGCGACTGGCGTGGGTAGGCCGCCGGTCGTGCTCGCTCCCCTTCCCCTAGAAAGAAGATTTCCAGGCATTGCGCCCCACGCGCACCGTCAGCCGACGCCTCGTCATTACGAGCGCGCCCGGTTGATCTACCGAGTCGTCCAAACATGAACGCACCTCAAGTTTTCGATCCGCACGGCGCCGCCGCTGCGGTGGCTGCCGATCCCGAAGCGCGTCTGCGCGAAATTCCCTATAACTACACGTCGTTCTCCGATCGCGAAATCGTCATCCGCCTGCTCGGCAACGATGCGTGGGACGCGCTCGCCGAACTGCGCGCCGAACGCCGCACCGGCCGCTCGGCGCGCATGCTCTATGAAGTGCTCGGCGACATCTGGGTCGTGCGCCGCAATCCGTATCTGCAGGACGATCTGCTCGACAACCCGAAGCGCCGCGCGCTGCTGATCGAGGCGCTCAATCACCGCCTCGCCGAAATCGAGAAGCGCCG
>NZ_VWWL01000057.1 GCF_011752995.1 Burkholderia sp. Ax-1724 | reverse complement strand
ATCAGGTGCAGGCAATTCTCAAGGCCCAGCTGGGGCGTGAGGAACGCCTGGGCCATGCCGACGATGTGGTGGTCAATGACGGCGACCTCGCCGCGCTGCACGAGCAGATTGTCCGCCTGCACCACTCTTACCTGACTTTACGAGGAGGCCAGCCATGAGCCAGCCATTGACCGTCGATTGCCCGACCTGTGGCGCACCTGTGGAATTGATCGAGAAGAGCGCGTTCCGGCAGTTCTGTTCCGACCGTTGCAAATTGATCGACCTGGGGGCCGGGGCGGCCGAGGAGCACAAGATTCCGGTGGCGCCGGATTCGGAAGATGAATTGTTTTCGGGGGATCTGGAGCCGCGGCAGTGAGGTGAATGGCCTGGGTGGGTGCAGTTGGCGCCGCTTGGCGGCGCTTCGCGAGCTTTGCTCGCTCCTACAGGATGGATGCAGCTCAGGTAGGAGCGAGCGTAGCTCGCGATGGGGCGCGCAGCGGCCCCGGGTTTCAGCTTCGTGGCTGATAACGCCGGGGCTGCTTTGCAGCCCATCGCGAGCTGCGCTCGCTCCTACGAGGGTTGACGCAGGCCGGGTAGGAGCGAGCACCGCTCGCGATGGGCCGCGCAAGCGGCCCTTGCTCTACACTTCCCGGCGCAACAGGTAGGTGTCCATGATCCACCCCTTGCGCGCCCGCTCACGCTCGCGAACCTCCAAAATCTGCGCCTTCACCGCCTGCAGGGGCCCGGCAATCAGCACTTCATCCTCGTTGCCCAGGTAGGCCCCCCAGTAAACCATCAGCCCAGGGTCCTGCAGGGCGGCAAACCCCCCCTGCCCGTCCAGCATCACCACCACGTTGTCCACCTGTTCCAACTCGGCCAAGTGCCGCCCAGGTAGCACCAGCAACGGTTCACCGATACGGTTCAGCGGTACCTGGTGCCGCGCCGCCAGGGCCTGCACGCTGCTGATGCCCGGTATCACCTGCAAGCGCAGCGCCACCCCACGTTCGCGGACCAGGTCGAGGATGCGCAAGGTGCTGTCGTACAGGCCAGGCTCCCCCCATAGCAAAAAGGCGCCAATATCCTCGGCGCCCATTTCCGT
>NZ_VWWL01000056.1 GCF_011752995.1 Burkholderia sp. Ax-1724 | reverse complement strand
GGGAGTGTCAGAATTTCCGTGTTCAAGGCGGGTTGAAATTCACACGGATGGTCGAACGAATCGATCCTCATAAAGAATCGCGAACTGGTTCATGGCCGACTTCCAATCATGAGCGGCGCGTCCCCAGTCAGCAGTGATGTTGCGTAGTGCCAGCCAGATGAGTTTCGTCGCGGCCTCGTCGGTCGGGAAGTGGCCCCGCGTTTTGATGATCTTGCGCAACTGCGAATTGATGTTCTCGATGGCGTTGGTCGTATATATAACCTTGCGAACGGCCGGCGGAAAGGCGAAGAACGGAATCACGCGGTCCCAGGCGTTGCGCCACGCCGCGCTGACTGGCGGGAATTTCTGCCCCCATGGCCCGTCGGCAAAGGCATCGAGTTGCGCCTGGGCCGCTTGCGCGCTCGGCGCGGTGTAGATCGGGCGGATCGCTGCAGCCAGCCCCCGGCGGTCTTTCCAGCTCGCGTAATCGAGGCTGTTGCGGATCAGGTGAACGATGCAGGTCTGAAGCGTGGTTGCGGCAAACACGGCCGCCAGCGCTTCGGGCATGCCTTTGAGCCCATCGGTGACAGCAATCAGGATGTCATTGACGCCGCGCGTCCTCAGATCGTTGAAGACCTTCATCCAGAATTTGGCGCCCTCGGTGTTCTCGATCCACAGGCCCAAGATATCGCGTGTACCGTCGGGCAGGACACCCAGCGCAAGGTAGATCGCCTTGTTGCGCACCACGGCGTCTTCGCGGATCTTGACCCGCAGCGCGTCGAAGAACACCACCGGGTACATCGGCTCAAGCGGGCGGGCCTGCCATGCCGTCACTTCGGCCATGACCTCGTCGGTCACTGAACTGATGAAGTCGTGAGAGACCGCCGTGCCGTACTGCTCCTGCAGAAATCCCTGAATCTCGCGCACGGTCATGCCCCGGGCGTACATGGCGACGATCTTGTCGTCGAAGCCGGTAAAGCGGCGTTCGTGTTTGGGAATCAGCAGTGGTTCGAAGCTGCCGTCACGGTCGCGGGGCACCTCGATACGAATCGGGCCGTCTTCGGTCAGCACGGTCTTGGCGCCTGTGCCGTTGCGCTGGTTGGTAACAGCGGCCGGTTTCACGGCGCCAGGCGGATAGCCGAGATGATGGTTCATCTCGCCACCCAGCGCACGCTCGATCAGCGCCTTCTTCAGGGCCAGCGTCGCGGCATTGATCGCGTCGGCCGTCATCGGGCCGTTGCCAAACTGTTCAAGCAGCTCGGCGGGAATTGCCGGCAGATCGGCCGGTGGGGTCTTTGGTTTGCGAGGCATATATTCTCCTGGGGAGCATCATATGCCTTGAACACGAAATTACTGACAGGCCC
>NZ_VWWL01000055.1 GCF_011752995.1 Burkholderia sp. Ax-1724 | reverse complement strand
AGACGGTGGTGGTGTCGTGCGGCACGTGCTACGACCAGCTCGCCGGTTATGAATTCGACAAGATTTTCCCGGGCTGCCGGATTATCGACATCCACGAGTTTCTGCTGGAGAAGGGCATCAGGCTCGATGGCGTGAACGGCGTGCGCTACATGTACCACGACCCGTGCCACACGCCGATCAAGACGATCGACCCGGTCAAGCTCGTCAATCAGTTGATGGGTTCGGAGCACGACGGCTACAGGATCGAGAAGAACGATCGCTGCTGCGGCGAGTCGGGCACGCTGGCGGTTACGCGTCCCGACATCTCGACCCAGGTGCGTTTCCGCAAGGAAGAGGAATTGAAGAAAGCAGCAGGGCGCTTTCGTGCCGAAAAGTTTGGTGGTAACGTGAAGGTCCTCACCACGTGCCCAGCGTGTCTGCAGGGTCTCTCACGCTATGCAGAAGACGCAGACATGAGCTCAGACTATATTGTTGTAGAAATGGCGAGAAAAATATTGGGCGAAGAGTGGCTCGCAAACTACGTCAGCGAGGTGAATCGAGGCGGTATTGAACGTATCTTGGTGTAGACCACCAGTTCAGGCCAAGTCTTGATCGAGCGTTGCGTGTATCCATGACAGGTCGGCGAGAATATAAGATATCACTTCAGCCGCTGATGTATGGATAAAGAAGTGTCCTCCATCGATGAGCCGCAGCTTGAATGGTCCGTCGCTATACGCTTCCCACGCACGGAGTGACGAAAGTTCGACATCGCTATCGTGCCTTCCTCCGAAGACTGATAACCTCCCGGGTAATGTAAAGGGGGCATTCGCGCGATAGCGTTCGGCAATTCGCAGATCCGAGCGAATCGCCTTCAGGAAGGGCCGTAGCCATTCTGGTTGTGCAACAAGCTCGATGGGCGTGCCCCCCATTTCCACGAGACGCTGGATGAGTTCATGCTCAGGCAGCATGTGGATGGGGTTGTCGCGCGGTCCGATATGAGGCGCACGATGCGCCGAGCAGAACATGTGCAATGGAGGGGGCTTCCCTCTCCGCACCACTTCGCGCACGAATTCGACACTCACGATGCTGCCAAGGCTATAGCCGAACGTTGCGTACGGTTTGGTCAGAAGCGGGAAAGTCGCATCAATCAGCGCGTCGACCATTTCGCTGAGGTCGCTGACAGGCGGCTCGAAAAATCTCGTCTGACGTCCTGGGGGCTCAACTGCGACGACTTCGATATAGTCGGGCATCGCTGATGCCCAGCGTCGATAAAGGGCAGCCCCACCGCCAGCATAAGGGAAGCAGAACAACATGATTCGGGCTTCAGGACGCGGCGTGTGCCTGATCAACCAGGGTGTCTTTTTGACGGGCATGTTTGCGCAAGCGACTAATCGATGAGAAACGTGCCGACGCAACGAGTCATTTGTGCGCAGGAGCAGTCACAATCGATAGCATAAGTGCAGACGTCTATCCCGTCTCCCGTCTTTTCGTACAGGGTCGAGACTTGATGAGGTGATGATGGCTCTGAAGTGATAGGCCATGTCCGCTACCTGGCGAGGGCTTGAGCAATTGTCAAGTCTGGTGCGTGCGGGCGGACAGGCATGATCAGACCGCCCGCAGAGTGCTTTCAATCACCGGGTGTTGATTTGCACGGAATCCTGACCCACGGGGGATGCGGACAAAATCTTGGACTACTTTGGAGGTAGTCCATGTATTCATACGAAGAGCGCGTTCGGGCGGTCGGGCTGTACCTGAAACTAGGGAAGCGCATCAAGGCGACAATCCGCCAGTTGGG
>NZ_VWWL01000054.1 GCF_011752995.1 Burkholderia sp. Ax-1724 | reverse complement strand
TGTTGATTTGCACGGAATCCTGACCCACGATTTGCATTGAATTCTGACCCACCCGTTGGACCAGCTTTTCGTGTTATTCAGTGGGTATTTGGGTCTTCTTTCTCTCCTTCTTTGGCTGTGTCGTGCTGTTTCTGAAACGATAGCTATCGTTACCTGTTTCCACAATGTGGCAGTGGTGCGTGAGCCGGTCAAGCAGCGCGGTCGTCATCTTTGCATCGCCGAACACACTGGCCCATTCTGCGAAGCTCAGATTGGTGGTGATGATGACACTGGTTCGTTCGTAGAGCTTGCTGAGCAGATGAAACAGCAGCGCACCGCCGGTCTGGCTGAACGGCAGATAGCCGAGTTCGTCGAGCACCACGAGATCGGCGTACACGAGTCGCGTTGCGAGTTGTCCGGGCTTGCCCACGAGCTTCTCCTGTTCGAGCGCATTGACCAGTTCGATGGTGGAGAAGAAGCGCACGCGACGACGATGATGTTCGAGAGCCTGCACACCGATTGCAGTTGCCAGATGCGTCTTTCCCGTACCGGGTCCACCCACCAGAACGATGTTGTGTGCCGAGTCGATAAATTCGCACTGGTACAACTGGCGCACCAGCGCTTCATTGGCGTCGCTGCAACTGAAGTCAAAGCCGCCGATGTCGCGATACGCCGGGAAGCGTGCCGCCTTCATCTGATACGCGAGGGAACGCACCTCGCGCTCTGCGATTTCCGCCTTGAGCAATCCTGCCAGCACCAGAGAAGCCGACTTGTAGGCCGGTGAGTCCTGCGCGGCGAGCTCGCCTAACGCCTGAGCCATACCGTGCAGCTTGAGCGACTTGAGCATCTGCATCATGACGTCAGGCTGCATGGTTGTCCTCCCGACCCCTTAGTCGGTCGTAGCGGCCGACGTTGGCTTGCGGTTCAACGGTCAGTGCAAAGGCCTGCGGCGTCTGCAGCGGCGGCACAGGCGGGCTGTCGAGCAGCCGGCTCAGGATGTTCAGCACCGTCTGCTTGTTGGGTGCGCCGGCTTCGAACGCGAGCTCGACGGCTGCGAGCACCATCTGTTCGTCGTGCAACAGGACCAGCGCCAGAATCTCGACCATCTCCCGATCGCCGCCGGGACGCTTCAGCAACACGCCCTGCAGCTTGCGGAATCCGGCTGGAAACTCGGCGAAGGGTGCGCCATTGCGAAGCGCTCCGGGTTTGCGCTGCAGGACTGCCAGATAGTGACGCCAGTCGTAGATGGTCTCGCCATGGTCGTGGCTGCGGTTGATACACCGCTCGTGCTCGGCAATCACCTGACCTTCGGCAACGAACACGAGCTTTGCGGCGTAGACGCGCAAGCTGATGGGGCGGTTGGCGAACGACGCCGGCACGCTGTAGCGGTTGCGCTCGAAGTTCACGAGGCAGGTTGGCGAGACGCGTTTGGTGTGTTCGACGAAGCCATCGAATGGCTGGCCGACCGGCATCAGGTGTGGCCGCTCGGCAGACCACGCGTCCCAGATCGTCATGTCCTGCTCCGGGTGCCGCGTCTGCTGCCATAGCAGCACGCACTGGTCAGCCAGCCAGTCGTTTAACGCGGCCAGCGAACCGAACGTCGGCACCTTCTGCCAGAGCCGGTGACGGCTGTCCTGGACGTTCTTCTCGATCTGCCCCTTCTCCCAGCCGGAGGCGACGTTGCAGAACTCGGCGTCAAACAGGTAGTGGCTCACCATCGCGCTGAACCGCGCGTTGACCTCGCGCACCTTGCCGGGACGTACCCTGTCGACGGCGGTCTTCATGTTGTCGTAGATGCCGCGGCGTGGAATGCCGCCCCAGGCGACGAACGCGTGATGATGCGCGTCGAACAGCATCTCATGGGTCTGCAGGAGATAGGCACGCAGGAAGAAGGCACGGCTGTGACTGAGCTTGAGCTGCGCGACCTGCAGCTTGGTGCGCTCGCCATTGATGATGGCCCAGTCCTCGCTCCAGTCGAACTGGAACGCTTCGCCGGCGGCAAACCGGAGCGGAACGAAGGTTCCGCGTCCGGTCGTCTTGGCCTGCTCGTGCTGTTCCTGTCGCCAGCGCCGGGCAAACGCCGCGACACGGTCGTAAGAGCCGGTGAAACCCAGTGCGCACAGGTCTGCGTGGATTTGCTTCAGGGTTCTGCGCTGTTTGCGGGGCCGGTTTGCCTCCGTCTTGAGCCAGCCTGCGAGCTTCGCAGCGAACCCATCGAGTTTGCTGGGGCTGTGGCGTTCGGGATAGGCCGGCAGGACCGTGCCAGCCCGTATGTAACGCCTGACCGTGTTTCTCGACACGCCCAGTCGTTTGGCAATCTCGCGCAACGAGACATGATCGCGAAAGTGCCAGCGTCGGATGATGCTCAATATAGCCACGTCGATCACTCCGTTCCCCCGCCCGTTGCCGAGCAGGTCAGTGTTCTACGTGGGTCAAGATTCGATGCAAATTACTGCCGAGGGTGGGTCAGGATTCCGTGCAAATCAACA
>NZ_VWWL01000053.1 GCF_011752995.1 Burkholderia sp. Ax-1724 | reverse complement strand
TCGAGCCTGATGCCCTTCTCCAGCAGAAACTCGTGGATGTCGATAATCCGGCAGCCCGGGAAAATCTTGTCGAATTCATAACCGGCGAGCTGGTCGTAGCACGTGCCGCACGACACCACCACCGTCTTGATGTCGAGGTAGTTCAGCGTATTGGCGACGCGGTGGAACAGCACGCGGTTATCGGTGACGATCTGCTCGGCCTTGTCGAACTGGCCCGAGCCGCGCTGCGGATAGCCGCAGCACAGGTAGCCCGGCGGCAGCACCGTTTGCACGCCCGCTTCCCACAGCATCGCCTGGGTCGCAAGGCCGACCTGCGAGAACAGGCGCTCCGAGCCGCAGCCCGGGAAGTAGAACACCGCTTCCGTGTCGGCGGTGGTCGTCTGCGGATTGCGGATGATCGGGACGATCTTGTTGTCCTCGATGTCGAGCAAGGCGCGCGCGGTCTTCTTCGGCAGGTTGCCCGGCATCTTCTTGTTCATGAAGTGGATCACCTGCTGCGTGACCACCGGCTTGCCGACCGTGGCCGGCGGATGCGCGGTCTGCTTCTTCGTGAACTTCTTCAGCACCTCGTTGCCGAGGCGCTGTGCCTTGTAGCCGACGCCCATCATCGCGGTGCGCGCGAGGTTGATGGTCTGCGGATTGGTCGCGTTCAGGAAGAACATGCCGGCCGCGTTGCCCGCGTTGAACTTCTTCTTGCCCATCTTGCGCAGCAGGTTGCGCATGTTCATCGTCACGTCGCCGAAGTCGATCTTCACCGGGCACGGCGTCACGCATTTGTGGCAGACGGTGCAGTGATCGGCGACGTCGTTGAACTCGTCCCAGTGCTTGATCGACACGCCGCGGCGCGTCTGCTCCTCGTACAGGAACGCCTCGACCAGCAGCGACGTGGCGAGAATCTTGTTGCGCGGGCTGTACAGCAGGTTCGCGCGCGGCACGTGCGTGGCGCACACCGGCTTGCACTTGCCGCAGCGCAGGCAGTCCTTGATCGACTCGGAAATCGCACCGATATCGGACTGCTGCATGATGAGCGACTCGTAGCCCATCAGGCCGAAGCTCGGCGTGTAGGCATTGCGCAGGTCGGCGCCTTCGAGCAGCTTGCCCGCGTTGAAGCGGCCGTGCGGATCGACGCGCTGCTTGTACTTGCGGAATTCGCCGATCTCGTCGTCGGTCAGGAATTCGAGCTTCGTGATGCCGATGCCGTGCTCGCCCGAGATCACGCCGTCGAGCGAACGCGCGAGCGTCATGATGCGCGCGACCGCCGCATGCGCGTCCTGCAGCATCTCGTAGTTGTCGGAGTTGACCGGCAGGTTCGTGTGCACGTTGCCGTCGCCCGCGTGCATGTGCAGCGCGACGAACACGCGGCCGCGCAGCACCCGCTTGTGGATCGTCTGGGCTTCCTCGAGGATCGGCTTGAACTCGCCGCCGTTGAAAATCTGCCGCAATTCGGCGCGGATTTCCTGCTTCCACGACACGCGGATCGTGCGATCCTGCGCGAGATGGAACACCGTGGCGTCGGGCTGCGCGTCGACGCGGTCGGCGAACTTCCCGGCAAGCGCTTCGTAGCCGAGACCGACCAGATAGTGCTGCGCCTCGCGCAGCGACAGATCGAGCCTGTCGCGCAGGAATTCCCAGCGCGTGCGCACGCGCACGAGCAGATCGAGCGCCTGCTGCACGCGGTCTTCGAGCAGCTCGGCGCTCGGAATTTCGTTGGCGTCGTCGCTCTTGCCGAGCGGCAGCTTGCCGGCCTTGAAGAACGCTTCGAGCGCGTCGACCAGTTGCAGCTTGTTCCTGATCGACAGCTCGATGTTGATGCGCTCGATGCCGTCCGTGTACTCGCCCATGCGGTCGAGCGGAATCACCACGTCTTCGTTGATCTTGAACGCGTTCGTGTGCTTCGCGATCGCGGCGGTGCGGCTACGGTCGAGCCAGAAGCGCTTGCGTGCCTCGGCGCTCACGGCGACGAAACCTTCGCCGCTCTTGCCGTTAGCCATGCGCACGACTTCCGAGGTCGCCTGCGCGACCGCGTCCGCATCGTTACCGACGATGTCGCCGATCAGCACCATCTTCGGAAACGCGTTGCGCTTGCTCTTGGTCGCGTAGCCGACCGCGCGCAGATAGCGTTCGTCGAGATGTTCGAGGCCCGCGAGAATCGCGCCGCCCTGGCGCGACGTCTCGAACATGTAGTCCTTGATTTCGACGATGCTCGGAATCGCCTCGCGCGCCTGGCCGAAAAATTCCAGACACACCGTGCGCGTATGCGCGGGCATCTTGTGCAGCACCCAGCGCGCGGACGTGATGAGCCCGTCGCAGCCTTCCTTCTGGATGCCGGGCAGGCCGGCGAGGAATTTGTCGGTGACGTCCTTGCCGAGGCCTTCCTTGCGGAACACGCGGCCCCTGATGTCGAGTGCTTCGGTGCGCAACAGCTTCTCGCCCGGCGCGTAGTTGCCGTCGAACCACTTAAGCTCGAAACGCGCGACTTCGACGTCGTGAATCTTGCCGAGGTTGTGTTCGAGACGCGTGACTTCGAGCCAGTTGCCGTCCGGGTCGACCATGCGCCACCAGGCGAGGTTGTCGAGCGCCGTGCCCCACAGCACCGCCTTCTTGCCGCCCGCGTTCATCGCGATGTTGCCGCCGATGCAGGATGCGTCGAGCGAGGTCGGATCGACCGCGAACACGAAGCCGGCGTGCTCGGCCGCCTCGGTCACGCGGCGCGTGACGACGCCCGCGCCCGAGAAGATCGTCGCGACCTTGCGATCGACGCCGGGCAGGTCGGTCATCTCGACCGGGCCGAGCTGTTCGAGCTTTTCGGTGTTGAGAACGGCCGAGAACGGCGTGAGCGGCACCGCGCCGCCCGTGTAGCCGGTGCCGCCGCCGCGCGGAATCACGGTCAGGCCGAGTTCGAAACAGGCCTTGATCATGCCGGCGATCTCGGCTTCGGAGTCCGGCGTCAGCACGACGAACGGGTATTCGACGCGCCAGTCGGTCGCGTCGGTCACGTGCGCGACGCGCGACAGGCCGTCGAACTTGATGTTGTCTTTCTGCGTGACCTTGCCGAGCACGCGCGTGGCGCGGCGGCGCAGGTCGCAGGTCTGCTGGAATTCGCTGGCGAACTGGTCGATCGCGCGGCGCGCGGCCTGCACGAGTGTTTCGACGCGCGCGGCGCGCTCGACGCCGGCTTCGTCGCCATGGTCGCGCAGATCGGCGCGGCGGCGCTTCTCGATTTCGGCGAGGCGGTGATTGAGCGCCTCGATCAGCAGCGCGCGGCGCTTCGGGTTGTCGAGCAGATCGTCCTGCAGATACGGATTGCGGCGCACGACCCAGATGTCGCCGAGCA
>NZ_VWWL01000052.1 GCF_011752995.1 Burkholderia sp. Ax-1724 | reverse complement strand
TTGCCAAACTGTTCAAGCAGCTCGGCGGGAATTGCCGGCAGATCGGCCGGTGGGGTCTTTGGTTTGCGAGGCATATATTCTCCTGGGGAGCATCATATGCCTTGAACACGAAATTACTGACAGGCCCAACTATCATCCTGCTTTTCGATAAATCCTGCCCGAATTCCGTAACGGCAACCTCAAGATATCATTCGAAAATGATAGATAAATCCATGCGAATGCGGAAACGGCGAGAAGACTAAGAGTTAACTTGGTGCCTGCCTGCAAGGCAAACACTAGAAAAATGTTCATTTTGCTGCCCGATATATATTGAATTACGCTATTTGCAACAATGTAGGCAGGAAGCCTTGATGCAATGATATATATAAACGCAATCACAAAAAAATTCCCATGGGTATCTCGCCATGCGGCTTTCCATTCGATCTTTCCACCCAATGCAATGTACGGAAAAAGAAGTGCACTCCGTGCCACGACATAGTTAAATAGAATTCTGAGAAGCAGAGTCACCGTCTGGGCAAACGGGGTCTCATTATTTCCGGTTAATCCAGCTGTCCGACAGATCGCAGTAGTGAGAGGAATGGCAGCCAGCAGCATGTAGCCGAACAGAAGCATGAGAACACAAAGAAAAGAATAACGAAGATAATCTTCAAAAGTCGAACTTGGTAGATCGGGAAATCTGATTCGTAAAATCCGTCTTATTGCAGGGATTGCGACGATAAGGATAGGAATTCCACTCAAATGCTCGATCATCGAGTTCAGGATGAACGGTCCAAAAATGCCATCCGGCAAGCTTGTCGGAACCATAAGTCGTAGCTTGTACTGGACGAACATTGCTACCCACATCAGCACAAACGTTACGAAGCAGAGCAACGGCATTTCCGCGATTACGCAAAACGTGTCTCGCCAAGTTCCCGTAATACACCGCCATACCGTGATTGATTGCATAATTTTTTAAGAGATTATGTTTACTTTTTCTAATCAGAAACATGAACGACCGAATCCATTGTCGAGCCGATACAGTGTAATCTCATCGCACCGGACGTTTGATCCAGCCGCAATTTATCGCTTTGTTTTTAGTGGCAGGTATGCGAAACAAGACATGAACGTTGAGTATCCGGCTATGGACCCGAATCAGTCAAGCAAAGCTGAGAGTCTGTTGATCCCGAAGAAGCGAGGGCTCCTGTGAACTTACACGGTCGACCTGGAGTGACCTAAGTGTTCTCGTTCGCGGGCTGTCACGGCACCACAAGAGATTAGGCGGTTGCTGTCCTCGGTATGCTGCGGGTGACAACTCGACAGGTCACGATAGAACCGGACCTGAATGACTATAACAACGATCAATCGGCTACGGATTTGCATCTGTATCAGAAATGGGATCGGTAACCTACGAAGATTTTTGATGTTTGCAGTTGTTTGTCTACTTACCGATAAACGACCGCTATCCGAAATACTAACTATGCCTCGTCAGTATCCGACGAAGCTTGGGATGCAAACCAGTTATCCACCTGCTGCGCATAGTTCAAATGCCCCTTAACCCTATGAAGCTGCTTCGGGGAAATCTTCCCTTGGCTCAATAGATAGTTTAGGGCGCGGATTCGTCTTCGATAGCCTTTAGTAAGTCGAGGCGCCGTCCCATCTACCAGGAGTCCATGCACTTTCAATCTATAGGGTTTTTGGAATAGTTTTTCTTTCTTTTCCGCAATTTTCCAATCACCCGATTCGATGATTGATTTAACGCGATCCTTCAACTCAGGGGCGGGAGTACCGGATCCGGAAAAGACGATATCATCTGCATAACGAGTAAACGTAAGGTTTAACTCGCACGCTAATTCTTCGAGCAGTCGGTCAAATTCCTGAAATACAAGATTGGAAAGCACGGGGCTGCTTGGTGCACCTTGCGCCAAAAAACCTTCATAACAGGTTAGAGCAACCGCAAGATCGGCGGCGTAGTCACCATAGCCAAGCTTGATCAACGCCGCGCGGACGCGTGTCGCGCTGGTAGTGCGAAAAAAATCTTTGATATCGACTGAGTAGGCCCAGTCAGCTTTGCAATGACGAGCAGCTGCGTCGATATGTGATCGTCCGGGCACAAAGCCGAAAGTGCTATCGAGATACCTTACTGAGCACGCTAGATTGCCTCCGATCCAGCGCTGGATGAGTTTCAGAGCGACCTTAGGAGCTTGAATAAGACGAACCTTTTTCCCAGTTCGAATCTCAAAAACTCGATAGTACCGAGCCGGCCGCTTCGCCAGCGTTCCCACGAACGAAGGACTGAAGCCAAACAACACGGCGATAGTTCTCAGAGAAACAATGGGTGGTAATCCCAGTTCGACCAAGCGTCGGATTTCCGCTTCGTAGAGAGAACGGGAGTCCTCAGCTAACGCGCTGACAAAAAAATCGACTGTAGGGAAGCTAACAAGAAGTGGTGGCGTGTTCACGGGAAGAGCAAAGCTGAGAACGCTTTCGTTGAGCCGCCTGCCGAAGGGCGGGCGATTCGAAGGATCGCCCGCCCTTCGGCAGGCTCCCTTCTATACAAGGCCTTCGCATACGAGTGCGATACGCACTCACGCGAAACACGCCACCTAATCCAGTATATCACGCCCATTTCCGCTTCACGAGCAACAGAGCCCGGCTGACGTCGCTGCTGTTGCGTCGCCTGCTAATGGGTACGACCGACAAGCCGCTCTCGGTAAGGTGGAAATACCCATCACGGTCTCGGAGTGTAAAACCTTTCTTCCGCATCAAGTCCAATTTGGACGCAAGCCAACTTTCCGATGGAAGGTGAAAGTCGCGATCCAAGTATTGTTTTAAATTGGACAAGTTTACAGGCGAGAGTAACTTTACTGCGGAGAGAATCGCCACATTTGTTGGCTCTTCGACTATAGGGGCCTGAACGTGAACTTCGCTTCTGTGAAGAGCAAGCGAAGACAATGTCGCATGTGTTGCAGCCTCTATTGCAATTACCGTATCCATGTCTGAAACATTTTCGGCATCAATCCATACCGATGCGGTTTCTAAGTCACGTAGAGATGCTGTTACGTCACTAACAGTACCGGGAAACTGCCTCTCAAAAAGATCTCGAAGTAAACCTTCGACTCGGACATTTGCCTCATCCGATGAAACTGAGATTTGCACATCAATATCAAATTTTTCCCGCAAATGTTTCGCAAGGATGCTGAGTTGCCGTCTGGATGTGTGTCGCCCTTCATGAGCTACAGCTGCAACTTTTTGAGCATCAACTGTAATGAAGATGGTTTCGTCTGCGATCCTCACACTTTTGATATAAGGGCGCTTAGAGCGTGTTAGGCACTTTGGATAATGGGCACGGCATGAACAAGCATGAGCATAGCGAAGACGACGAAATGCAAGCCTGCCAGGGTTTCGGGCAGGCGTTCGTAGTCGCGTGCCAGTCGCCGGAAG
>NZ_VWWL01000051.1 GCF_011752995.1 Burkholderia sp. Ax-1724 | reverse complement strand
CATAATCTCGTTTCTCTGCTGCAGACGCAGCGACGCGAACGAAGCGGTGCCGGGTGGTTTGGGTGCTGTGAGTTTGTGGACTGATCTTTAAAAACCAACAGCCGATAAGTGTGGGCGCTTGATGCGGGGTGCGGACCTGATCTTCGGATCGGGTCAAGGCAAAAGTATCAAGAGTCTCACACAGTAAAGAGGAAGGTTTGCCTGTTGAGAGACAGGTTAATCATCGTCAGTACGTTGAGTGAGCGACCGGTTCAGAGATGAACCGAAAACAGTAACAGGTTTGAACTGAAGAGTTTGATCCTGGCTCAGATTGAACGCTGGCGGCATGCCTTACACATGCAAGTCGGACGGCAGCGCGGGCTTCGGCCTGGCGGCGAGTGGCGAACGGGTGAGTAATACATCGGAACGTGTCCTGGAGTGGGGGATAGCCCGGCGAAAGCCGGATTAATACCGCATACGCTCGGGAGAGGAAAGCGGGGGCTCGCAAGACCTCGCGCTCAAGGGGCGGCCGATGGCAGATTAGGTAGTTGGTGGGGTAAAGGCCTACCAAGCCGACGATCTGTAGCTGGTCTGAGAGGACGACCAGCCACACTGGGACTGAGACACGGCCCAGACTCCTACGGGAGGCAGCAGTGGGGAATTTTGGACAATGGGGGCAACCCTGATCCAGCAATGCCGCGTGTGTGAAGAAGGCCTTCGGGTTGTAAAGCACTTTTGTCCGGGAAGAAAGCCCTTTCGATAATACCGGAGGGGGATGACGGTACTGGAAGAATAAGCACCGGCTAACTACGTGCCAGCAGCCGCGGTAATACGTAGGGTGCGAGCGTTAATCGGAATTACTGGGCGTAAAGCGTGCGCAGGCGGTGCTGTAAGACCGATGTGAAATCCCCGGGCTTAACCTGGGAACTGCATTGGTGACTGCAGCGCTGGAGTATGGCAGAGGGGGGTGGAATTCCACGTGTAGCAGTGAAATGCGTAGAGATGTGGAGGAACACCGATGGCGAAGGCAGCCCCCTGGGCCAATACTGACGCTCATGCACGAAAGCGTGGGGAGCAAACAGGATTAGATACCCTGGTAGTCCACGCCCTAAACGATGTCAACTGGTTGTCGGGCCTTCATTGGCTTGGTAACGTAGCTAACGCGTGAAGTTGACCGCCTGGGGAGTACGGTCGCAAGATTAAAACTCAAAGGAATTGACGGGGACCCGCACAAGCGGTGGATGATGTGGATTAATTCGATGCAACGCGAAAAACCTTACCTACCCTTGACATGGATGGAAGCCTGATGAGAGTTGGGTGTGCCCGAAAGGGAGCCATCACACAGGTGCTGCATGGCTGTCGTCAGCTCGTGTCGTGAGATGTTGGGTTAAGTCCCGCAACGAGCGCAACCCTTGTCCCTAGTTGCTACGCAAGAGCACTCCAGGGAGACTGCCGGTGACAAACCGGAGGAAGGTGGGGATGACGTCAAGTCCTCATGGCCCTTATGGGTAGGGCTTCACACGTCATACAATGGTCGGAACAGAGGGTTGCCAAGCCGCGAGGTGGAGCCAATCCCAGAAAACCGATCGTAGTCCGGATCGCACTCTGCAACTCGAGTGCGTGAAGCTGGAATCGCTAGTAATCGCGGATCAGCATGCCGCGGTGAATACGTTCCCGGGTCTTGTACACACCGCCCGTCACACCATGGGAGTGGGTTTCACCAGAAGTAGGTAGCCTAACCGCAAGGAGGGCGCTTACCACGGTGGGATTCATGACTGGGGTGAAGTCGTAACAAGGTAGCCGTATCGGAAGGTGCGGCTGGATCACCTCCTTTCCAGAGCTAGCATCTCTATCAAGTGCTCACGCTTATCGGCTGTGGTTAGCAGAAGAAACGCAGACAGACGCAGGGGTCTGTAGCTCAGTCGGTTAGAGCACCGTCTTGATAAGGCGGGGGTCGATGGTTCGAATCCATCCAGACCCACCATCTTTGTCTGTGGTGCTGACAGATCTCTGGGTGCGGGCAGATAGTCGTATCTGTAGTATGACTGGGGGATTAGCTCAGCTGGGAGAGCACCTGCTTTGCAAGCAGGGGGTCGTCGGTTCGATCCCGTCATCCTCCACCAATCTTCAATGCGCAGGGTTCTGCACGAGTGCAGAGCGTTGCGCATTGGCGATTGAGCCAGTCAGAGCGATGTGAGGCAACTCGCAATCGGCTGTCGTTCTTTAACAATCAGGAAGAAGTAGTAAAGAGATTCACGAAAGCGTACTTAGAGATGGGTAGGCGAGTAGGTGAATCAGGGTTGTGATTGTATCGATGTATTTTAAGGGCGATCGGAAGGTCGTCTTGGAATACGGCGCAACACGAATACTCAACCTGTAGCGGGTGAGTCTCGCGAAGAGACATACCTGTTATAGGGTCAAGCGAACAAGTGCATGTGGTGGATGCCTTGGCGATCACAGGCGATGAAGGACGCGGTAGCCTGCGAAAAGCTCCGGGGAGCTGGCAAACAAGCTTTGATCCGGAGATGTCCGAATGGGGAAACCCACTCCTAATGGAGTATCCATGACTGAATACATAGGTCATGTGAAGCGAACGCGGTGAACTGAAACATCTAAGTAACCGCAGGAAAAGAAATCAACCGAGATTCCCAAAGTAGTGGCGAGCGAAATGGGATCAGCCTGTACTCTTTATCTGTACTGTTAGTCGAATGCTCTGGAAAGTGCAGCCATAGCGGGTGATAGCCCCGTAGACGAAAACAGCATGGAAGAACTGGGTGTACGAGAAGTAGGGCGGGACACGTGAAATCCTGTCTGAAGATGGGGGGACCATCCTCCAAGGCTAAATACTCGTGATCGACCGATAGTGAACCAGTACCGTGAGGGAAAGGCGAAAAGAACCCCGGGAGGGGAGTGAAACAGATCCTGAAACCGCATGCATACAAACAGTCGGAGCCTCTTCGGGGGTGACGGCGTACCTTTTGTATAATGGGTCAGCGACTTACATTCAGTGGCGAGCTTAACCGATTAGGGCAGGCGTAGCGAAAGCGAGTCCGAACAGGGCGATTAGTCGCTGGGTGTAGACCCGAAACCAGGTGATCTATCCATGGCCAGGTTGAAGGCACGGTAACACGTGCTGGAGGACCGAACCCACTAACGTTGAAAAGTTAGGGGATGAGCTGTGGATAGGGGTGAAAGGCTAAACAAACCTGGAAATAGCTGGTTCTCTCCGAAAACTATTTAGGTAGTGCCTCGTGTATCACCTTCGGGGGTAGAGCACTGTCATGGTTGTGGGGTCCATTGCGGATTACTTCGCCATAGCAAACTCCGAATACCGAAGAGTGCAATCACGGGAGACAGACATCGGGTGCTAACGTCCGGTGTCAAGAGGGAAACAACCCAGACCGCCAGCTAAGGTCCCCAAATATGGCTAAGTGGGAAACGAAGTGGGAAGGCTAAAACAGTCAGGAGGTTGGCTTAGAAGCAGCCACCCTTTAAAGAAAGCGTAATAGCTCACTGATCGAGTCGTCCTGCGCGGAAGATGTAACGGGGCTAAGCCATATACCGAAGCTGCGGATGCACATTGATGTGCATGGTAGGAGAGCGTTCCGTAAGCCTGCGAAGGTGCACTGGAAAGTGTGCTGGAGGTATCGGAAGTGCGAATGCTGACATGAGTAGCGATAAAGGGGGTGAAAGGCCCCCTCGCCGTAAGCCCAAGGTTTCCTACGCAACGTTCATCGGCGTAGGGTGAGTCGGCCCCTAAGGCGAGGCAGAAATGCGTAGCTGATGGGAAGCAGGTTAATATTCCTGCACCATTGTTAAATGCGATGGGGGGACGGATCGCGGAAGGTTGTCCGGGTGTTGGAAGTCCCGGTCCTTGCATTGGAGAAGGCGCTTTGGCAAATCCGGGCGCGGAATTCAAGGGTGCGAGGCCATTCACTTCGGTGAAGAAGCAATCGGAAGTGGTTCCAAGAAAAGCCTCTAAGCTTCAGTTTAACAAGACCGTACCGCAAACCGACACAGGTGGGCGAGATGAGTATTCTAAGGCGCTTGAGAGAACCCGGGAGAAGGAACTCGGCAAACTGGTACCGTAACTTCGGGATAAGGTACGCCCCTGTAGCTTGACTGGCTTGCGCCAGAAGGGTGAAGGGGTTGCAATAAACTGGTGGCTGCGACTGTTTAATAAAAACACAGCACTCTGCAAACACGAAAGTGGACGTATAGGGTGTGACGCCTGCCCGGTGCCGGAAGATTAAATGATGGGGTGCAAGCTCCTGATTGAAGTCCCGGTAAACGGCGGCCGTAACTATAACGGTCCTAAGGTAGCGAAATTCCTTGTCGGGTAAGTTCCGACCTGCACGAATGGCGTAACGATGGCCACACTGTCTCCTCCCGGGACTCAGCGAAGTTGAAGTGTTTGTGATGATGCAATCTCCCCGCGGCTAGACGGAAAGACCCCATGAACCTTTACTGTAGCTTTGCATTGGACTTTGAACCGGTCTGTGTAGGATAGGTGGGAGGCTGTGAAGCGGGAACGCCAGTTTCCGTGGAGCCGTCCTTGAAATACCACCCTGATCTGTTTGAGGTTCTAACCTTGGCCCGTAATCCGGGTTGGGGACAGTGCATGGTAGGCAGTTTGACTGGGGCGGTCTCCTCCCAAAGTGTAACGGAGGAGTACGAAGGTACGCTAGGTACGGTCGGAAATCGTGCTGATAGTGCAATGGCATAAGCGTGCTTGACTGTGAGACTGACAAGTCGAACAGGTGCGAAAGCAGGTCATAGTGATCCGGTGGTTCTGTATGGAAGGGCCATCGCTCAACGGATAAAAGGTACTCTGGGGATAACAGGCTGATACCGCCCAAGAGTTCATATCGACGGCGGTGTTTGGCACCTCGATGTCGGCTCATCTCATCCTGGGGCTGTAGCCGGTCCCAAGGGTATGGCTGTTCGCCATTTAAAGAGGTACGTGAGCTGGGTTTAAAACGTCGTGAGACAGTTTGGTCCCTATCTGCCGTGGGCGCTGGATATTTGAAGGGGGCTGCTCCTAGTACGAGAGGACCGGAGTGGACGAACCTCTGGTGTACCGGTTGTCACGCCAGTGGCATCGCCGGGTAGCTATGTTCGGAAGAGATAACCGCTGAAAGCATCTAAGCGGGAAACTCGCCTTAAGATGAGATATCCCCGGGGCTTCGAGCCCCTTGAAGGGTCGTTCAAGACCAGGACGTTGATAGGTCAGGTGTGCACGTGCAGTAATGCACTGAGCTAACTGATACTAATTGCCCGTAAGGCTTGATCCTATAACAGGTGTGTCTCGACACCGTTAGTGCTTCAGCTGCCGGCCGGCGTGAGTGCTTCAGCACTTGCGCCGGGCCCATGCAAAGCGCTTGCGGGTGTCCGATCCCCGAAGAAGGGGATACGCTGGAACTCCAGAAGGAGTGACCAGAACACGCGGTTGAGTGATCGATGTTGTGCCAGAAACAACGCAACTCCCACACGAATCCTTTACGCTTCTTCCCGATTGGCTGTGGCGCGAAAACCCGCGACGCAGCAACCCGTCATGCCTGATGACCATAGCGAGTCGGTCCCACCCCTTCCCATCCCGAACAGGACCGTGAAACGACTCCACGCCGATGATAGTGCGGATTGCCCGTGTGAAAGTAGGTAATCGTCAGGCTCCT
>NZ_VWWL01000004.1 GCF_011752995.1 Burkholderia sp. Ax-1724 | reverse complement strand
CCGGCGCGCGTCACGCCGGTCGACAACAGCGGCGCGCAGGTCCAGACCACGGTGCTGCCGCCGGCCAACGCCTCGGCCGCGCCGGCCCCGCTTGCTGCGTCGTTGCCCCGCGCGGGCGCCACCTCGACGCCGGCGCCCGTCAATGCCACGCCGGGCCAGGTCGTGGCGGGCGGCAAGGTGCCCGACGAAGCCACGCACGCGGCCGTGCTCGCGCGTCTGCGCGAGACCTACGGCGCGGCCAACGTGGTCGATCAGATCGAAGTGGGCGACGTCGCCACGCCGCCGAACTGGTCGGCCAACGTGCAGAAGCTGCTCAGCCCGCAACTCAAGCAGATCCACAAAGGACAGCTGAAGATCGACGGCACGCAGATCGACGTGCGCGGCGAGGTCGGCAACGAGGCCATGCGCCAGCAGATCGCGAGCGACATGGCCACCGCGCTCAATCCGACTTACACGATCCGCAACGGACTGCACGTGAGCGCTTCCGAGCAGGGCCTGCTCGACCAGACGCTCGCGAACCGCACGATCGAGTTCGAAACGGGCAGCGCGACGCTCACGCCGCAAGGCCGCGCGATTCTCGACCAGATGGCGGCCGTGCTTGCGAAGCTGAATACGCGCACGGTGGACATCATCGGGCACACGGACAACGCCGGCAATCGCACGTCGAACATTGCGTTGAGCCAGGCGCGCGCCGATGCGGTGAAGGGCTATCTCGTGACGAAGGGCATTTCGCCGCAACAGATGACGACGACGGGCGTAGGCCCCGACCAGCCGATCGCGTCGAACGATACGAGCGACGGACGCGCGCGCAACCGGCGCATCGAGTTCCGCGTGGGGCTGTGAGCACGGTCCGCGCGGGAGCGGGCGCCTTATCGGCCTGTTGCGCGCGGTTTGCGTGACTTGCGTGGTTTGCTCGGCGTGGGCACGCCGAGCGCAAGCGATACCGAGGCCGCACGTCTCATCGATAAACGCGCCTAGCCCGCATCGTCCGTCTTCACGCCCAGCATCTCGCGAATATGCGCGAGCGTGCCGTCGTCCTTCACCACCGTCGAGAGCCACTGATGCAGCGGCATTTCCGCCCACTCGGCGGCTTTGTCCGCGAGATAGGCGGCGGGGCTGTGCGGCTCGGTCTCGCGAAAGAAAACGGCGACCGCGCGCAATTGCGCAACGGCCTCGGCGCGGCTCTGGATGCCCGCGTGCGCGCGGACCGGCATTCGAATCGGATTCGCCATGGTGTCCTCGACCGGCAAAGGTGTCCTGAAGCTCGGCTCCGCGCGCTCGTTCGCCGCGGATACGCCGGCGGGCGGCACGGCCTGCCCCTGTTCCTGTTCTTGCTGCTGCTCGGCCTCGTGCGGATTCACGCCCACGTCGCGCGCAAACCGCTCCGCAAGTCGATAAACGCTCTCGCAGGCGTCGCGCGCCTGGCGGAAACTGGGCGCGGCATCCCCGGCGTGCGAGTCGAGCGCCTGGTCGAGCGCCGCGAGCGCGCCCTCGAAGGCCTTCAGTTGCGCGAGCAGCGTGCGATAGAACGCGGCCGGCGTGGCACGCTTCGAGGCGTCGATCTGCTCCACCGACGGCTTGCCGCGCGCAATGTCGTCTGCGTGATCGGGATCGCGCTTGACCGCCTGCGCGACGTGCATCGCGACATCCCAGTCGAGCGCGCTGAACGCGACGCCCGATTGCGTCAGCGGCACCGAGCGCAGCAACTCCGCCGAGCGGCCCGCCAGCCATGCGACGTTGCCGAGGCGATACTCGGTGTCGTCGCCTTCGGGCAGCGGATGCACCTGCTCCCAATACCGTTCGACGAGTCCGGTCAGCAGCGTGTAGCCCTGCGCGAGTCCCGGCACGCCGTCCTGAATCGCCAGCGCCTCGGTCAGCCACACGGCGAGGCGCAGGTCCTTCGTCTGCGTGCCCAGCAGGGCCGTGCAACGCTCGACGACGAAGGGCCAGTCGGCTTCCTTGATGTCGGTGATCCATTCGCCCTGATCGAGCGAGGCGTCGTCGAAACGGCGCGCATGCTGGATCGCATCGAAGTCCGACGAAAACAGCAGATCGTCGCCGCATGGCGACGCTTCGTTGATGGGCGCGAGCAGCGCGGTCATATCCGTCATGTCATTCCACCGTGTACTCGAACTCGCCAGCCTCGTCCGCGCGCACGCTCACGCGCGCGAGCGACGTGCCCTGCGCGATACGCTCCAGGATCTGCTGCGCGAGTTCCGGCAGGAGCGTGCCGTTCAGAATGTGATCGACGTTGCGCGCGCCCGAGTCGACCTCGGTGCAACGCGCGAGCACGGCGTCGACGAGCGACTCGTCCCATTCGAACGTGGCGCCGTGGTTCGCTTCGATACGGCGGCGAATGCGCTCCAGCTTCAGCTCGATGATCTCCGCCAGCACGTCGTCGGAAATCGGGTAATACGGCACGACCTTCATGCGGCCGAGGAAGGCCGGCTTGAAGGTCTTGTACAACTGCGGGCGCAACAGCTCGGCAAGCGCCTGCGCATCCGGCAGTTCTTCGGCGGACTTGTTCAGGCACGCCTGCATGACGGCGGTCGAACCCACGTTCGACGTGAGGATGATGAGCGTATTGCGGAAGTCGATCGCGCGGCCTTCGGCGTCGTCCATCGTGCCTTTGTCGAAGACCTGGAAGAACATTTCCAGCACGTCGGGATGGGCCTTTTCCACTTCGTCGAGCAGCACGACCGAATACGGGTTGCGGCGCACGGCCTCGGTCAGCACACCGCCCTCGCCATAACCGACGTAGCCGGGCGGCGAGCCTTTCAGACCCGACACGCTATGCGCTTCCTGATACTCGCTCATGTTGATCGTGACGAGCTTGCGCTCGCCGCCGTAGAGAATGTCGGCAAGCGCGAGCGCCGTCTCGGTCTTGCCCACGCCGGACGGCCCCACGAACATGAAGACGCCGCGCGGCTTGTTCGGGTCTTCGAGATTCGCGCCCGCCGTGCGCACACGCTGCGCAATCGCTTCGAGCGCATGGTCCTGCCCGATGACGCGCGCGGCCAGCAGCGAATCGAGCTTCAGAACGGTATCGATCTCGTCTTTCACCATGCGGCCGAGCGGAATGCCGGTCCAGGACGCGACGATTTCGGCCACCACGTGCGCATCGACCTGCAACGGGACCATCGGCGCCTCGGACTGCAAGGCGTGCAGGCGCTCGATCAGCGGCGGCAGCGCCTCGCGCGCCGCATCGGCTGCCTGCATTCGTTCGGATGACGTATTGTCCTCGCGCGCCGCGTCGATCTGGCCGCGCAGTTCCGTGATCCGCGCCACGAGTTCGCGCTCCTCGACATGGCGCACCTCGTTGTCGGCCAGTTCGCGGGCGGCGGCATCGCGCTGCTCACGCAGCGCGGCGAGCCGCTCATCGTGCGCGGCGCCGTGCACGGTCTCCCGTTCGAGCGAGGCGATCTCCGCCTCGATGCGCTCGATGTGCTTCTTACCGTCGTCGATCGCGCCCGGCGTCGCGCCCTGCGCGAGCGCCACCTTGGCGCAGGCGGTATCGAGCACGCTCACGGCCTTGTCGGGCAATTGCCGCGCGCTGATGTAGCGATGCGACAGCCGCACGGCCTCGGTAATCGCCTCGTCGAGAATGCGCACGTGGAAGTGGCGCTCCATGAGATTCACCATGCCGCGCAGCATGGCGGCCGCGAGCGTTTCGTCGGGCTCCTCGATCTTCACCACCTGGAAGCGCCGCGCGAGCGCCGCGTCTTTCTCGAAGTAGCGCTTGTATTCGCTCCATGTCGTCGCGGCAATCGTGCGCAACTCGCCGCGCGCGAGCGCGGGCTTGAGCAGGTTCGCCGCGTCGTTCTGGCCCGCCTGCCCGCCCGCGCCGATGATCGTGTGCGCCTCGTCGATGAACAGCACGATCGGCTGCGGGCTTTTCTTCACTTCGTCGATCACGCTCTTCAGGCGGTTCTCGAACTCGCCCTTCACGCTCGCGCCGGCCTGCAGCAGCCCCATGTCCAGCACGCGCAACGCCACGCCGCGCAGCGGCTCCGGCACGTCGCCCGCGGCGATGCGCAGCGCGAGCCCTTCCACGACCGCCGTCTTGCCGACACCCGGCTCGCCCGTCAGGATCGGATTGTTCTGGCGGCGGCGCATCAGGATGTCGATCGCCTGGCGAATCTCCGCTTCGCGGCCGATCACGGGGTCGACATGGCCGTCGCGCGCGCGCTGGGTCAGGTCGGTCGTATACGTGTCGAGCGCGGGCGTTTTCGACGGCGCGCCGGGTGCATCGTGCGCGACGGGCCCGGCGCCGGCATCGGCCTCGCTCGCGGACTCGCGCGGCGCGGCCTCGACCGATCCTTGCGTGACCTCGTCGAAGCGATGCTTGAGTTCCGCGACGGGCACGTCCGCGAAACGCGCCGACATGCGCTGCGCGAACTGCGCGAGATCAGGCGCGCTCAACAACGCGAGCAGCAGATGGCCGGAACGGATGCGCCCGATCTGCGAGTCGAGCGAGGCGATCAGCCAGGCCTGCTCGAACAGTGCAATCAGATGCGGCGAGAAGACCGGCGTACGTGTATTGCCGGTCTTGAACCGCTGCAATTCGCGTTCGAGATCCGCGCGCAACGCATGCGCGTCGACACGCGCCGTGCGCAGCACGCACGCGAGATCGCTCGCGGGCTCTTCGAGCAGCGCGAGCAGCAGATGCTCCAGATCGACTTCATAGTGCCCGCGCGACAGACACACGCTCGCGGCGCGCTCCGCGGCGAGCCGGCATGTCGTGTTCAGCTTGGCGATCAGGGTTTTAAGGGGCGTGCTCATGATGTGCGGTCCGGCCTCGGGGCTCTTGTGTTCAATGGATGACGTGCAGTTCGTAGCGTGCGTCGCGGCGATCGCGGTCGGCTTCGTGCGTGCAAAGAAAGGCGTCCCAGCCGAGCCGCGCGCCGGCGCCGAGATGGCTAGGCCCCACGTCTTCGCGGCGCAGCACGAGCAGCACCTCGTATTCGAGCGTCACGCGCGCGAGCAGCGTGAGCATGCGTTCGAGCGCGACCGCGTGTTCGGCGCCCGGCAGGAAGGCCTCGTAATCGGCCTTCGACAGCGGCCCGATGACGAGACGCGCGCGCATGTCGCGTTGCCAAACGCGCTGGCCCGCGAGCGCCGTGGCGCCGAGCATCGCGTTGCGCCGGCCGAGCATGGACAGCTGGTCGGGCGGCACGTCGTACCACTTGCCGACGAACTGCTCGACGCGCACGGGCACGCCGAAATAGTCGGAGAGCGTATGACGCAGATACGCGGCGGAAACCGGCTGATGACGCGCGGCCACCGCATGGCCCGCTATCGCCTCGTCGAACAGCGCGCCCGTGCCGTCCTGCAGACTCGCACGCGGCCCGTCGTTGGCGACACCCGCCAGCGCGAGCAGGAGCGGCAGGTAGCGCTCGTCGCGGTCGAGTTCGTAATGGAACGGCAGGCGGTATTTCTTCCACGCCGAATAGAACAGCGCCGTGGCGCGATTCGAGAACACGTCGAAGAATTCGCGCGCGGCGCGGTCGCGCCGCAATTGCTCGCGCGCGACGATCTGCTCGGTATAGTGCAGCGGCAGCGCGCCTTGACCGCCGAGCAGTCCGAAGAACGCGGGCGTGAGATCCACGCGTTCGAGTTCGCCGGCATCGAGCGCGTCCGCCCGCTCGCGCGCGTCGGCCAGCGGCGCGCCGGCCGCGTCGTACGACACGGCCTCCGCGATTTCGCTGGGCGGAAACGCGAGCGACAGCGTATTGCGAAAGCCGATGCGCTGCGGGAGAACGTCGCGCTGCCGCGCGTCGCTGTTCTCGACGAACCAGCGTTCGAGCAGGCGCACCGCCTGAAAAAACGCAAAGCGGTGCGGCTCGTCGAGCAGGCGCCCGATTACGCCAGAATCGATTCGCCGCTGCGGGGACTGCATCGCATGATCTCCTCGCCGGTGCGTCGCGACACGACGACCAGTTGTACGAAGCTGTTGATATGCACGTAAAGCCCGAAGAATACGTCGATCACGCGCACGAACGTTCCGAGGCTCGTGCCGACGAAGTGGTCTTCGTCGACGGTGAGCCGTATCTCCAGGCCGCGCACGAAGGTCGCGAACGGCTTGCCGGGCAGCCATTGCACGGCCGCGCGCTGCTCGACGTCGACAATGCCGTCGATATGCCGCGCCGACACCGCCGTGCGGCGCAGGTCGTAGAGCGCGAGCATTTCCTTGAGCGTGGTGGCGCCCTGACTCGCGAGCGAGACGTGGTTCAGCGCGAGATGCGAAATGAGCCGCCAGTGCGCAGCCTGGCGGCGCTCGAAACGCACGCACGGCGTCGGACGCATCAGCAGCGAGATGCTGCTCGTGATCGTGCCGCCTTCCAGAAACAGGTCGCCCCCTTCGATCCCGGTCGCGAGGCTCGTGGGCAGATCTCGGTTGGTACAGGTCAGTTCGAGGCTCAATGTTTCGTTCTGCTGCTCGGCCATGTCGAAGTCGATATCGACAATCGAAATTTCGGTTTCGTAGCCCGGGCTCTTTTGCGCGACCCACTCGTCGCGCCGCGCAAACCAGTAGTGGCCGGCGCGCATCGTCTCGCCATGACGCAGCGAATAAAACGGCCGGAACTCGATGACCGATTCCTCGTGCGCGCGCTGCCGCACCAGCTGCACGGAGTCGATCGAATAGACTTCGTAGGCGAATGCGCGCCGCCCCTCTGCCACGACCGGATACGATGCCGCCTGATGATCGAGGCGGATCGGCTCGCCGTGCTGCTTGAAGAGGTTCACCACGGGCGTGCAGAAGAGCCGCAGATGATGCGCCGCGAGCGTGTCCAGCAGCCGCGCGACGTGCGAGTCGCCGCGCACTTCCTTGAGCACGATGTGAAGCGTGAGCCGCTGACAGCGGCCCGCCGCCGCGGTCATCACGGCGAGGTCGAAGTCGACGAAATCGAACTTGTCGGGAAACGCGAAATACTCGGTGAGGAGCCGATAGGCCGGATGCGATTTCGCCGGATAGTCGATCAGCGCGTCGGCCTCGTCGAAACCGACTTGCGCGAACGGCAGCGCGGAAAGCGCGCGCCAGCGGCCGTTGCGTTCGGGTTCCGCGTAGGCGGCGATCGCATGCACGAACAGGCAGTCGCCGAGCGCCGCGATGAACGACTGCTCGCCATGCAGGTAAGTGCGCAGCGCACCGCTCTTCCACGCGGAGAGATCGAATTGCGGCGAAGTGGATTCGAACGTGATCGACAACACGCCCGTCGCGTTCGGCGGCAGAACGGTCGCGCTCGGCGCAGTTGCCGCCGGCACGTAACGCGCCTCGGAAATGCGGATCGGCGCGAGCGTCACGTCGTAGGCGGTGCGAAAGCGGCATTGCACGCCGCGGATCGGCCGCGACTTGAGTTCCGTGCCGCGCTCGATCACCGCCGGCTCGGTGAGGTTGCCGAACGAGCCCGCGACGCCGAGCTGCGCGATCGAGCACGCCGGAAACGGACGCAGATAATGCGGGTACAGAACTTCGAGCAGCGCCTCGGTGAACTCGGGATAATCGTCGTCGAGACGCTTGTTGATGCGAGCGCCGAGCAGCGCGAACGATTCGATCATCCGTTCGACGTGCGGGTCCTCGCAGTGCTCCCCCGTCATCGCAAGGCGGGCCGCGATCTTCGGATAGCGCTGTGCGAATTCGCGCGAATAACGCCGCAGGAACGACAGTTCGCGTTCGTAATACGGCAACAGCTCTTCCATCTATGACTCTCCCGCCCCCGAAACTTCCTTTACGTCCTGTTATCTCGCGCGATGCGGCCCATGGCCGCCGGCGTCAGGACTTCGCGCGTGCGCGCGTGACCGAATACTGCAGCGTCGAGGGCTGCAGCAGCGCGTCGAAATTCACCGGCTCCTGCGCCGGATGCACCACCAGCATCGCCTGAATCCCGAAGTACAGCGCGTTGGTCGAGCGCTCGTTCAGTTCAAGCGTCACCGACACGCGTTGCAGGCGCGGTTCGTGGCGCTCGATCGCCTGCTGGATCGACTTGCAGATGAAGGCCCGATCGTAATGGCTCGCGAGACTAAGCCCCGCGAAGTCGTTCAGCCCGTAAGTCAGGATCGAACGGCGGCACTCGGGCAACATCGCGAGGTCGGACTCCGTGAACACGATGCGCGAGTTCAGGATCGACTCCAGATCGCGCGCAACGGTCCCCTTGAGTTCTTCGATCGACAACTGCCGCACCGCCGCCGGTGCCGGCGAGTGCGGATCATCGTCGAAGAGCTTGTCGAGCAAACCTGGCTCGAAACGCTTCATCGGTTCAAGTGATATCAGTCAGCAATAGGGCGCAGGCACAAACGCAGGCAGGCGGCCCGCGCCAATGCGCACCGCCCTCGCCTGCCCTGCGTGACGCCGGCTTGCGTCAGACCGCGTAGGTCTTGTCGTTCTTCGTGAGGCTCCATGCGCCCTGCGCATTGCCGCCCTGGTTGCCGCCGATCTTCTGCTGCGTGTACTTCCACTGCACGGCCGCATACTTGAGCGAGAACTGCTCCGTGGGCAACCCTTCGCCGATGACTTCCGGCGTGATGCTGGAGATGATCACGTACTTGAGCTTGATTTCGAGGTACTTGATGCGGTTGCCCTCGCCGTCCGAGCGCATGAAGTCGATCGTCACTTCGTCGAAGGTCGTGCCGCCCGACGCGTGCTGATAAATCAGCGGGCTGACCACGTCGATGTCCTTCGTGAAGCGCATGTCGGAGTGCTCGCAACGCTCGGCGGTGTGGCCGCCCGCCGTCGAGGCCGTTGCCGAACGCGGTTGCAGGATCGAGTGACTCCACGAATCGATCTCGATCCAGCCTGCGTGGTCCTTATCCTGCGACTCGCCCTTGATCGCGGGATTTCCGAATTTTAGATAGATATCCTTCATAATTCCTCGACTCCCCAGAAAGGTGGTTTGCGGTAGTTTTTACGTGCCCCGGGCTTGATGCCCCGGGTCACGTGTCGGAGTGAGCCGCCGGACGACGGTCCACTCATCCCGGTTCAGCCCGTTCGCGCCATTACGAATTGGCCGGTTTCGGTAGATCCGCCACGAGCCGCAGCGAAATCGACAGCTCGTCGAGCTGGAAATGCGGCCGCAGGAAAGCGACCGACCGGTACGAGCCCGGCTTGCCCGGAATCTCGCTGACCTGAATCGATGCCTCGCGCAACGGAAACTGCGCCTTCTGCTCCTGCGAGGCGTTGTCGTCGAGCAGGACGTACTGCGAAATCCAGCGATTCAGGAATACTTCGACGTTTTGCGCGGACGCGAAGCTACCGATCTTGTCGCGCATCATCGCCTTCAGATAGTGCGCAACGCGCGACACCGAGAAGATGTACTGCAACTGCGCGGACAGCACGGCATTCGCGTTCGCGTTGTCGGTACTGTATTTCTTCGGCTTCTGCACCGATTGCGCGGCAAAGAACGCCGCGTAGTCCGAGTTCTTGCAATGGACGAGCGGAATGAAGCCGAGGTCGCTCAGTTCCTTTTCGCGCCGGTCGGTGATGGCGATTTCGGTCGGGCATTTCAGCGCGATTTCGCCGTCGTCGGTCTTGAACGTATGCGTCGGCAGGTCTTCGACGAGACCGCCGCCTTCCACGCCGCGAATCGCCGCGCACCAGCCGAAGTCGTCGAACGCCGCCGTCAGGCGTGCCGCGAAGGCCCATGCCGCGTTACACCAGAGGTATTTGGCGTGATCGGTGCCGTCGACGTCTTCGACGAAATTGAAGCCTTCCGCCGTCGCGCCGTCTTTCGGATTGAACGGCAGGCGGCCGAGAAAGCGCGGCAACGTGAGGCCCACGTAGCGCGAATCCTCCGCGTCGCGGAACGACTTCCACTTCGTGTATTCGACGGTGTCGAACACCTTGCCGAGATCGCGCGGCTTGCCAAGGTCGGCGAACGATTCGAGCCCGAGCAGTTCCGGCGAGGCCGACGCGATGAACGGCGCGTGCGCCGCCGCCGCGACGTGCGACATCTGCTCGATGAAATACATGTCTTCCGGCTGGCGCGTCACCTCGTAATCGCCGATCAGGGCGCCGAACGGCGCACCGCCGAAGGTGCCGAACTCTTCCTCGTAGATCTTCTTGAAGAGCGCGCTCTGGTCGAATTCGACCGCGGTCTTGAAGTCGCGCACGACGTCGCGCTTCGGCGCATGCAACGCCTTGATCTTGATGGTCGAGCCGGTATTGCTTTCCTTGCACAGATACTCGAGACCGCGCCACGTGCTTTCGAGGCGCTGGAATTCCTGCGCGTGCATCACGGCGCTCAACTGGGTCGAGATCAGGCGGTCGAGTTCGGCCACGCGGGCATCGATGGTCGCCGAGAGATTGTTCGAGACGACCACGGTGCCGTCCAGCACCTGATGCACGAGTTCGCCGATCAGGTCTTTCGCGCGCGCATGCTCGGACTCGGATTTCGCAACCTTGCTCTTCTCGACGATCTCGTCGAGCAGCGAAGACGTGGCCTGGTTTTCTTCCACGGCGGCGGTACGAACCGCGCCAGTTTGCTGATTCATGTCGATCTCCCCCGGCGCTTATTGATCGCCGCCGTCGCTGGGTTCTTTGCCCGCATCGCCTGCCGCCTCGTTCGCGCCACCCGCGAGCGCCTGCAACTGCTGCGTGTTGGCGAGCACTTCGCTCAGCAGGTCTTCGAGCTTGTCGTTGCCGGCGAGCTTGTTGCGCAGGTCCGCGAGCTTCGAGCGCGCCTCGAGCAGGCGGCGCAGCGGCTCGATCTGCTCGACGACTTCGTCGGGATTGAAATCGGCCATCGAGCGAAAGCGCAGGTCCACGGCGAACTTGCCGCCCGCTTCGCTGAGCCGGTTCTCGACCTGGAACGCGGCGCGCGGCTCGATGCCTTTCATCACGTCGTCGAAATTATCGCGGTCGATATTGACGAACTTGCGGTCACGCAAACGCGGCTGCTCGACTTCCGACTGCCCCGCGAGATCGCCCATCACGCCGACCACGAACGGCAACTCCTTCACCTCGATCGCATCGCCGAGTTCGACCTCGTAGGTCAGTTGAACGCGCGGCGGCCGCACTTTCTGCAAGCGCTTCTGGATACTTTCTTTCTTTGCCATCGAGGGCTCCCCTGTTCGAGTCGTTCAAGCCTGTTGTCGACCATTCACCGCGAGGCCGTCAGCGCAGCGCGCTGAACGGATCGGCCGCGCCGCTCTTCGCGGCCTTGGCCGCGGGTGCTGCCGGAACGGCTGGGACGGCCGGAGCCGGACCGGCGGGTGCGGACGGCGCGGCCGCCGCTTCGGTCGCCTCGGCGGGCTTCGCCACCGGCTTCTGCACGTGCCGCACGATGCGGCGCTTCCTCGGCGCGGGCTTCTCGGCCGCCTGCTCGGGCGGGAACAGCGAGTCCTCGCCGAGCGTGTCGCGCAACTGCTTCGCGAGCGCCTGCGCATCGGATTTCGCGTCGCCTTGCAGCGAGGCGTCCTGGCGCAGTTCGCCGAGCGATTGGGTGGCGACGCGCAGGCCGGCCACCGCCAGCACGCTCTTCGCGTCGCGGTCGCTCTGGTCGCGCTGCAGCGCTTCCTGCGCGGCGACGATGGCTTGTCCGTAGTGCTGCTGCTGGAACTGGATCTGCGCGATGCGCGACCACGGTTCCTCGCGTGTGGGATCGGCGGCGGCGAGCTTCTGGTACTGCGCGATCGCGTGGTCCTGGTCGCCGCCCTTCGCCGCGGCGTCGGCATCGGCCAACGCCTTGTTGAATGCGTCCGGTGAAGCCGCAAGGTTGTTGTCCTGCGTAGCGCAGCCCGCGATCACCCCGCATGCCAACACCACCCCGAAGAGCCCTGTAATGACCCGGTTTATCATTGTGGTTTCACCAACGTGTAGTTTTTAATTCGATGGAAGGGAAATCAGAGCTTTGCTTTAGCTCCAGTGCGCGGGTATAGTACAGGCCAATTTTTGATAATTCAACTTCTGAATGATCGGTGCACACTCTAATTAGTTTCTTTGAAGCCGGGAGTGTGCAGCGGCAAGAAATTGGCACTGGAAATAATTTCTTTTTCAATCAAATGTATTGATGAGCGAGTCGGCAAAGATTGCCGCATGACATAACCGCGTAATTATTGGCGCAACACGGGGTTAAACGCTTGGTTATGCGGTCGGCATAATCCAGGTCGCAGTTCACCACTCAAGGGGTCCCGGGCATTCGCGCCCGGCGCAATAAAAATGAATGCGCGCGTTATTCGTTTCGCATCGATTCTTCTCGCCAGCATTCAGCTGGCAGGCTGCGCGGCGGCCGTGCCGGCACTCGGCAGCGCAGCGTCGGCAGCCTTGCAGCTCGCGGGCATCGGCAAGCCCGATGTGCCGGACAGCCAGAAACCGCCGCGCAATCTCGGCATCACCCTGCTGGCGGCCCCCAATCTCAACGCGGCGACCGACAACAAGCCGCTCGCGCTGGTGGTGCGGCTCTACGTGCTGAAGGACCCTACGTCATTCCAACAAGCGCCTTTCGATACGTTTACCGACTCGGCGAAGGAAAAGAGCGCGCTGGGTAGCGACCTGCTCGGCGTGCGCGAGGTGACGCTGATTCCGGGGCAGCGATATAACGCCACCGAAAAGGTTTCGCGGGAAGCACAGGCATTCGGGGTTGTCGCGCTATTCCGCGACCCGGCCATGCAGCGCTGGAAATTCGCCTTCGATCCTGCCAAATCCGAGAAATCCGGCATAATGGTCGGCCTGCATAACTGCGCGATGACCGTCACGAACGGCACAGTGATCCCGCCTCAGCAAGGATTACCGTCGCAGCCGCTGAATCTGCTTTCGTCGGTGACTTGCGGGTGAATAACGGGCAAACGGAATATTTAACAATTTCAGTCTCTCAATCGCTGCCGCGAGCGGAATAGGCTGAATCACGCATATAGCCGATTTAACATGAGTTATTCCTCGAAAGTGCTTTGGGGAGAAGGCCTTTTCCTGAGGCCTCAGCACTTCCAGCGGCAGGACGCTTATCACGAAGCGCGCCTGTTCGAATCGATTCAGGCCGTCGCACCGTATAACTGGGGCGTGCGTACGGCACGAATCGATCACGACGCGTTGGGCAGCAACATGCTGCGCCTGAGCGAACTCTCGCTCGTGTTTCCGGACGGCACGCTCTACAGCGCACCGCAGGCCGACGACCTGCCGCCGCCCGTCGCGCTCGACACGCTGCCCGAAGGCATGAACGAATTCACATTCTACCTGGCGCTGCACCAGTTGCGCGAAACCGGCGCGAACTACGCACCGGACCGCGATGCCGGCTTCGTCGCGCGCTATGTGAGCGAGCAGGCGAGCGTGGCCGATCACTACACCGACGCGGCGCAAGCCGACGTGACGTTCCTGAAGACGAACGTCAAGCTGATCGCGCACAGCGAGCCGCGCGACCAGTTGCTCTCGGTGCCCATCGTGCGCGTGCGGCGCACCGCGACCTCGGGCTTCGAAGTCGACGAGAGCTTCGTGCCGCCGAGTCTCGCCATCGAGGCTTCCCCGCTGCTGCACCAGCGGCTGCGCCGCCTCATCGACGCGCTGCAGGCCAAGGTCAATGCGCTCTATGGCTTTCATCGCGAGCCGACCAAGAACATCATCGAGTTCCGTTCGGGCGACATCGCTTCGTTCTGGCTGCTGCATACGGCAAGCGGCGCGTTCGCCACGCTCGCGCATCTGTATCAGCATGCGACGCTGCATCCCGAGCGGCTCTTTCACGAACTGCTGCGCCTCGCCGGCCAGCTCATGACGTTCTCCAAGGGCTACGCGTTCGCCGATCTGCCCGCGTATCGCCACGACGATCCCGGCCCCGGCTTCGCGCGCCTCGATACGATTCTGCGCGATCTGCTCGAAACGGTTATCTCGACGCAGTACTTCGCGATCGCGCTCGAAGAAGTGCGCCCCTCGTTCCATATCGGCCGCCTGGACTCGGGCAAGATCGACGACAAGACCACGTTCTATCTCGCCGTGTCGGCCGACATGCCCGCGGTCGATCTCGTCGAGGCCGTACCGGCACGCTTCAAGGTCGGCGCCCCCGACGACGTCGACAAACTCGTGCTCTCGGCCATGCCGGGCGTGCGGCTCGTCTACACCCCACAGGTTCCGCCCGCCATTCCGGTGCGGCCCGGCGCGTGCTATTTCGCGCTGGAAGCACGCAGCGCGCTCTTCGAGCGCATGGTGCAGTCGCAGTCGGCCATGGTCTATGCGCCTTCGGGCATTAACGATCTCAAACTCGAACTGATCGCGGTGACGTCATGAGCAACGCCCCTTCTCTTTTCGGCAGCGCGGCGCCGGCCGTGAATCACCCTGCTCCTCACGCCGAGCCGGCTTACCAGGTGCGCTCGCTGCTCGATTTGCTGTACGACGGCTTCTTCATGCTGTTCCTGCTGAAGAACGGCCGTGAACCGGGTGACGCTCCCGAATTCGGCGCGCGCGTGCAGCAGTTTCTCGGCGACTTCGAGCGCGGCGCGAAGAAGCTGAACGTCGCGGCCGAAGACGTGTACGCGGCAAAGTTTGCGTTCTGTGCCGCCCTCGATGAATCGGTGCTTGCGTCGTCGTTCCGCATTCGTACCGAATGGGAACGGCGTCCGTTGCAGCTTGCGCTGTTCGGCGAGCAGCTCGCGGGCGAGAAGTTCTTCCAGTATCTCGAGGAGTGCCGCGCGCAAGGCGCACCGCGGCTACAGTCGCTCGAGGTTTTTCATATGTGCCTGCTGCTCGGCTTCCAGGGCAAGTACATTCTGGAAGGACCGGAAAAGCTGGCCTATCTCACGGCACGACTCGGCGACGAGATCGCTCACATCAAGGGCAAGCGCGCGCCTTTCGCGCCGCATTGGCCGCTGCCCGATCAGGTCGCGCACCGCCTCAAGCGCGAAGTGCCGCTCTGGTCGATCGGCACCGTATTCGCACTGGCGGGCCTGCTTGCCTGGCTCGGCCTCAGCACCTGGCTGCGCGATAACACGGTGCATATGCTCGCCCCGTATACGCAGCTCATCAAGCTCGGGCCGCAGTCGGCCAATCTGACGATCTCGCTGCCTTGAATGCATGCCTGCATGCAGGCATGCGGCCGGGGCGGATCAGCTCTGGTTGCACATGCAACGCATGATTGCGGCGGCGGCGTTTCATATTCCGACGATCGCCGCGCCGCTCCATTTCATTTCTTTGGTCTTGCAGACTAGATAGTCCGCCGCAGCACAACAGGCTTTCCACCCATTGTCTGTTTCGTCATCCACGCTGCCAGCGCGGAATCCAGATAGTCCGCATGGCCGGGAAACCAGCCAAACAGGTGCATACCCAGATCACGCACGACCTCGGCGTTGGCCTGCCCCGCCGCAACGGCCGCCTTGACCTCGCCCACCGATTTCAAAACGGCCGCATGCTCTTCGATATGGCAATCACGCGGCGGAAAATTCGTCGTGCGCATCCATTCGTCTTCCTGCTCGAAATGACTGACGGCGTGCTTCTCGAAGTCCTCGATCGCGGCGAGCGCCGTGGTATCGGTACAGGTCACGAGCCGTAGCGCGACCGCATAGAATTCCTCGTGCACATCGTCCATCGGTGTGAAGCCCAGCAGCCGTGCATCCGACCAGACCATGCTGGTATCACTCTGCCGCACCGGTACTTCGATGTCTGCCGTTGCGGATGCGTGCGTCAAATCTTTTGTGTTCATCAATTTCTCTCAAAGCAACGCCATCGACACTAGAACAAAAATGAAGGCGATAGAAAACACCCTCACAGACCCGTCAAACGCGCTTCTATAGCCACTCGCCTATATGAGGCGAGTCAGACTGACGCACGCGGCAACCGCCGCGAAACTCGCACCCGTGATCAACGCAACCACGCCTGCATGATGAGGCTCGATCAGCAATATAAACGCTGTCAGCACGGCACCGAACGTTTGTCCGAGCACGCGCGCCACGCTAATCATGCCGCTGGCATTGCCGGTGCGTCCCGGCGGCGCAAGGGCGAGAAGCGACCGGTTATTCGGCGGCTGGAACAGCCCGAAGCCGATCCCGCACACCGCCATGCGCCAACCGATATCGAACGAAGCGGGATGTGCGGGCAATAGCGCGAGCAGCGACAGGCCTGTTGCAAGAATAGCCAGCCCGACGCCGCCGAGCGCCCCCGCATTGATGCGATTCGACAATGAACCGGCCAGAGGTGCGATACAAAGGACCGCAATCGGCCACGGTGTAATGAGCGCGCCGGTTTCCATCGCACTGCGTCCGAGCGCATCCTGCAGCATGAACGGCAGCGATACGAACGCGAGCATTTGCGCGGTGAACGAACAGACGGATGTCAGGACGGCCAGCAGAAATGCCGGCTTAAGCAGCAGGTCGACCGGCAGGAGCGGCTTGGCTCGATGCCGCTCGCGACGCACCAGCAACCACGCACAGATTGCAGCCGCGGATAGCTGGATGACGATGCTTGCGTTGATACCGTTGCTGTGGCCCATCCGGTCGACGCCGATCACGAGCAGCCCGAACATCGCCGCATTCAGCAGTGCGCTGAAATAATCATAGGATGCTTTCGAGACCTGCGGACGCGGCAGCGCCTTGAATCCGACGAAGAACGTGACAATGCCGAGCGGCACGTTGATCGCAAACAGCCACGGCCATGTAGCAATGGAGAGGATCGCCGCCGCGATGGTCGGCCCGGCGGCGGTCGAAATGGACACGACCGATGCATGAATACTGACGCCGCGCCCGAGCAGCCGCGATGGATAAATCATTTTGATGATGGCGGTGTTGACGCTGCCAATGCCGGCGGCGCCTAGCCCCTGCAAGACACGCGAAATAATCAGCATGTCGAGCGATTGCGACATCGCGCACATCAGCGATGCGAACGTGAAGAGTACGAGCCCGGCTATATAGATGCGCGCATAGCCGACCCGATCACCCAGTGACGACAGCGGCAACAACGTCATGATGATCGAAAGCTGGTAAGCATTGACGATCCACACCGAATCCGACGGGCTGATATTCAATGTCTTGGTGATGGTGGGCAACGCTATGTTGGCAATCACGCTATCGAGCATACTGAGCGCAGTCGCAAGCGATATTGCCAGTACACCGAATATCAGCTTGCTGCCGCTCAGCCCGTCTTCCTTCGTTGCCAAACCGCCCTGCTCTATTGCGATCTGTTGCATGATGATATTTTGACGCGATCCAAAACAGCAACGCCGGGGATTCCCCCAGCGTTGCCTGATGACCGATTAAATGCTGAAGCTTTCGAGGCTCGCCGGATGGAAGAGATCCTTCGCTTCCAGCAGGCGGCTCGACAGCCCTTCCGCGTGATGCTGCGCGAGGAACCGGTTGAGCGTATGTTCGTTCGCGGCGAAACCGTACGGCCAGAAATCCTCGCCCATCAATTCGCGCGCGGCGCGAAGCTGGGTATCGACAAACGGCAGCGTCACCTTCGTCGCAGACGTATCGGTCAGACGGTGCAGCGCGATCGCTTTCGATTTCTCGAAGGCTTTCATCACCGACATCGGCAGCCACGGATGCTGCTCAACGAGCGTGCGCCGGATGCCGAGCGTGTGCATGATCGGGAACAGCTTCGTTTTGCGATACCACGCCGCGGCTTCCGCCTGCGGATCATCGAACAGGTACTTCACGTTCGGAGAACCGCGATCGAAACACGACGGTGCGCGCGGGCCGATCAGCGCATCGATTTCTCCGGCTTCGAGCATGCCGGAAATCGTTTTGCCTTCGGGTGCGTTCACCAGTTCCACATCCTTGGGCAGATTCAGGCTGATCTTTTCGACGCGCGTCGGGTCTTCATAACCGCCGCGTACCCACGTGACGTCCGACGCCTTGATGCCGTACTCCTCTTCGAGGAACAGGCGCACCCACACGTTTGCCGTCAACTGGTATTCCGGCACGCCGATGCGCTTGCCCTTCAGATCTTCCGGCTTGCGAATGCCCGCGTTCGCGTTCACATACACCGACGTATGGCGAAACGCGCGCGACGGAAATACCGGAATGGCAACGTAAGCCGACGTACCCGCGGCCGTCTTGACCGAATAGCTGCTCAACGACAGTTCGCAGATGTCGTAGTCCGCATGACGCAGCGCGCGAAAGAAGATTTCTTCCGGTTCCTGCAACATGAACGTCGGATCGACGCCCTCGATCTGCACTTCACCATCGACCAGGGGGCGCATACGGTCGTAGGGACCGACCGCAACTGAAAGCTGCAACTTGCTCACACCGTCTCCTTTATGGACTGAAGAAAATTAATAGAACTGATCGAAATGCACCTGCCCAAACGGCACCTTGCGTGCCAGCAGCATTTTCTGGATCGCCTGCCCCATCGCAGGCGGACCCGCAAAATAGATTTCCATCTCGCGCAGGCCGTCACCGAACATCGACTCGGCCAGCTCATGCACAAAGCCGGTATGGCCGTCCCACTGCTCGCCGCCCGCATCCGAAACGGCCGCGTCGAAATGAAGGTGCTTGCCGAAATTTTCGAGTACTTCGAGCATGTCGCGTCCGCACACGTCGCGTGGCGTACGGCCGCCGTACAGGAAGTGCAGTTTGACGCCCTGCATGTCCGGGTCTGCCGCAACGCCGCGCGCGATGGAAATCATCGGGGCAAGGCCCGAACCGCCCGCAAGACACAGAATGTCGCGCTTCACGTCCCGGCGCAGATAGGCCATGCCGTAGGGACCGTCGATCTCGATCTGTTCGCCCTTCGCCAGCATGTCGAACAGCGCGTTGCTGCCCTGGCCGTTCGGTACGCGGCGCACCTGAAAATCGAGCACCTTGGCATTCGGGCCTTGCACGATGTTGCTCATCGAATAGGCCCGCTGCCCGTTGACGCCGGGTAGCGTGAGCAATGCGTATTGCCCCGGCTCGAAGCGCATCTCGTCCGCAAGCTCGAAACGGAATTCGCCGATATCGTGCGTGACCGGGCGGCACGACGTGAACGTGCCCGTGACGCGTTTCGGTTGATGAATAGGCGCGTAGTGCTGACTCGGGCGCATCTTGATCGTGCAATCGCCGCGCGGCATGCTCTGGCAGCCGAGATAACGACGGCGTTCGCGATCCTTCGCGGTCCACCCCGGTGCCTCGGGCCACCGGGCGTCGACGTCGCCTTCGATCAGTTCGAATTTGCAATTGCCGCACGCGCCTACGTTGCACTCGTACGGGAACGCGATGTCATTACGCAGGGCCGCTCGCAACAGCACGTCATCGCTACCGCATTCGAAAGACTGCTCCGTGCCCGCGAGTGTGATGCGATGTTTATGGTTATTCACAAGTGTCTCTTCCATGTCCTGATGGGCTATCTCAAGGGTGATAGCCGAGAGTTGCGGAAATGCCTTCGGCGGCGGCGATCAAATGCGGCACCGCCGCGCGCAGCGCCTTCTTCGTGAGACGTTGTACGGGGCCGCCGAAGCCGATCGCCGCAACAACATGGCCCGTCGTGTCACGCACGGGCGCGGCAATACCGCGCATGCCTACTTCAGACTCCTCATCATCGATCGCATAACCCTCTCGACGCACGTCCTCGAGCGTTTTCAGAAACACCTGCGTATCCGTGTTCGTCTTGGGCGTGCGGGCAACGAGTCCTTGCTTGAGCGCGCGCGAAACGACGTCCGGCGTGCTGGAGGCGAGCAGTACATGCCCTTCCGCGGTATAGCAGGCGGGTTTGCGCACACCGATATACGAGCGCATGCGGATCGCCTGTTCGCTTTCGAGGTTGAACATGTAAACGACGCTCGTGTCGTCGAGAATCGCGAGTTGTACGGTTTCGTCCGTCTGTTTGCGCAACACGTGCAGGAACGGCAGCGCCTGTTTCGTTACGTCGAAGCGTCGGCGCACGAGCGCGCCGAGCGTGAACAACTGGACGCCGAGCCGATAACGGCCGTTATCCGGGTTCTGTTCCAGCAATCCCTCGGCAAGCAGCGCAGCGCACAGACGATGCACCGTGCTCTTTGCGACACCCATGCGCTTCGACAATGCGCTGATGCCCAGTTCGGGCTCCTCTTCCGAAAAGATCTTGAGTAGCCGCAATGCCGCCGTTACCGACGACAGCCTGCGCGGGCCATCCTGTTCCACCTCTGCTTCTTCTATTCCCGTTTCATTGTTCCGCATGATCTTCGCGTCCAATTTATCAATCCTCGTTCAATTTAGCGCCCCCTGGTCACGGAACGCAATCTTCTATTTATAGCCACGACCACGCATGTTCCGGTGCCCGCCTCTCTCGACACATGCGGACTAACCCCAGGTCTCTTTCGTTTACCTTGACTTTCTCATCTGTTCAAAGGGAAACTTCAATCGTTCCATTATAACATACATAGTTCCACATATAAGAACCATTTTTTGTGTTGCAGCGAAGGGAGCACCACTTGCGCCGGAGATCGAAACTGAGGTAGTCCACCCGAGCGCCGCAAAGATCAAATCAAGGAGACAGGCAGTGAAAGGCATCAGGATGATGGGCGCGGCGCTGGCCATGTGTTTCATGCTGGGCCCGGCCGCGGCAGTGGCTGCGGGCTTGCAGACCGTTCATGTGGGCATTGCGGATGCAAGCAGTGATGTCGTGTTCTTCATTGCCGACAAGAAAGGCTATTTCCGCGCCGAAGGCATCGACGCGAAATTCATTCCGTTCGATTCCGGCGCGAAAATGGTTGCGCCGCTCGGCTCCGGGCAACTGGAAGTCGCGGGCGGTTCGCCGTCCGCGGGGCTCTATAACGCCGTCATGCGCGGCATCGGCATCAAGGTCGTGGCGGACAAGGGATCGACGCCGTCGGGCTACGGTTATCAGCCGTTGCTCGTGCGCACGGATCTCGTTAAGAGCGGTCGTTACAAAACGCTTGCAGACCTGAAAGGCATGAAGATTGCCGGCAGTGCAACCGGCAGCGCTTCTACGTCCACGATGAACGAAGCGCTCAAGAAAGCCGGCCTCAAGCCGAGCGACGTCGAGCGCGTCTATCTGGGCTTTCCGCAGCACGTGATGGCGCTCGAAAACAAGGCCGTTGATGCATCGTTGACAACCGAGCCTTCCGCGACTCAAGCGGTTCGCAGCGGTGCCGCGATCCGCGTGATGGGCGACGACCAGATTTACCTGAATCATCAGCTCGCCGTCCTGCTCTATTCGGACACCTTCATCCATGCGCATCCGGACACGGCAAGAGCATTCATGCGCGCCTATCTGCGCGCCGCGCGCGATTACAACGATGCGCTCAAGGACGGCAGGATCGCCGGCCCGAACGCGGACGAGGTGATTTCGATTCTGACTCAGTACACGTCGATCAAGGATGCCTCGCTCTATCGCGAGATCGTTCCTCAAGGTACGAATCCCGACGGCAAGCTCAACATCGCGAGTCTCGAGAATGATCTGGCGTACTTCAAGAGTCACGGCGACGTGAAGGGCAATGTCACCGTTGCCCAGGTTGTCGATACGTCGTTTGCGGAAGCCGCAGACACAGCGCTGGGCCCGTACCGGCCGCGCGCGAAATAACGGGAGCTTCACGCACGATGCAAGACACCTCCGTGAAAATCCGGCTCAGGAATCTCACGAAATCGTTCGAGACGGCAGGCGGCAAGGTCACGGCGCTCGACAATGTTTCGCTCGATATCCCGACCGGCTGCTTTTTCATGATCGTCGGGCCATCCGGTTGCGGCAAGACGACGCTGCTGCGCATCCTCGCGAATCTCGAAGCGCCGACGAGCGGCACGGTCGAAATCACCTCGCCCGCGCAGAATCGGCCGGGGAATTCGATGGTCTTTCAGGGCGATTCGCTGTTTCCGTGGATGACGGTGTTCAACAATGCGGCTTATGGGCTGGCGCTTCGCGGTGTGCCGAAAGCGCAAATTCGCGAGACGGTCGGCTACTACCTCGATCGCACCGGCCTCACGCGTTTTGCGAAGGCCTACCCTCATCAACTCTCGGGCGGTATGCGACAACGCGTTTCCATCGTCCGTGCATTCGCGAACGATCCGGATATCCTGTTGATGGATGAGCCATTCTCGGCGCTCGACGAACAGAACAAGCTGCTGCTGCAGGAAGAGTTGCTGCGCATCTGGGACGAAACGCGCAAGACGGTGTTGTTCATCACGCACAGCGTGGACGAAGCGGCGACCTTGGGCGATCGCATCATGATCATGACGGCGCAGCCCGGTTGCGTGAAACGCGTGATCGACGTTCCGTTCCAGCGCCCGCGCTCGGTGCTCGAACTGCGCGCACAGCCGGAATACGGCGAATTTGTCTATTCCATCTGGGGCCAATTGCGCGAGGAAGTCGAGCGCGTGCGTTCCCGCGACCTCGGTGAAAAAGTATGAGTACTTTATTGGACACCACGCCGTCGAAGAGACGCAAGATAAGCAAAGGGCAACGCGATCGCATGATCAGCATTGCGTCGCCCGTTCTGTTACTGCTGCTATGGCAGGGTGCGGCGCAGACGGGTCTTATCGACGTGCGCTTTTTCCCCGCACCCACGCAGATCTTCAGTACCTTCGGCGCGCTCGTCAAGGACGGCTCGCTATGGGACAACACCTCGGCAACGCTGCTGCGCCTTCTGTGGGGCGGACTGATCGGCGGCATTCCCGCCTTGCTGCTAGGCGTTGCAACCGGTCTGTCGAAACCGTTGCACGCCGTATTCGAACCGCTGATTGCGGCAACCTATCCGGTTCCGAAGAGTGCGATCTTTCCGCTGCTGATGCTGATTTGCGGCCTTGGCGAAGCGTCGAAAATCGCGATGGTCGCGATCGGCGTGTTTTATCCGATGCTCACAATACGACGACGGGCGTGCTCGAAATCAACAGGATCTATCTGGACGTGGGCCGCAATTTTCGCGCGAATCCATGGCAGGTATTTCGCACTATCGCATTGCCCGGCGCCGTGCCGCACATCATGAGCGGCATCAAGCTGGGTTTTGGTCTGGGCCTGATGCTGATCGCCATTGCCGAAATGATCGGCTCGAAGAGCGGTCTTGGCTACATGATCTGGAATGCATGGGAATTGCTTTCGGTCGAGCAGATGTATGTCGGCCTGATTGTCATTGCGATCCTTGGCTATGGCATTTCCCTGCTGCTGAACGAAATTGAACGCAAGCTGATTCCCTGGAAGTGAACGCGATGAGTCAATACACGCAACAGAAGCACATGCTCGTTGACGCGATCCTGATGCTCGAACGCGCCGAAGTGATCGACTTCAACGGTCACTTCAGCTGGCGCGTGCCAGGCCAAGATCGCATGTTGATCAATTCGGGCGCATCGGTGCGTAGCGCACTGACTGTGGACGATATCATCACGATCGATTTCGACGGCAACCTGATTGAAGGCGATGCCGTCCCGCCGATGGAGTTTCACATTCACTCGGAAATCTATCGCAAACGCCCCGACGTCCATTCGGTCGTGCATACGCACCCGACCTGGTCCACCCTCTTCAGCATGACCGGCCATGTCGTTCAACCGGTCATCATGCAGGCGTCGGTGCTCGGCGAAATTCAGCAGTTCCCGAAGACGGCTTCGATCAACAAAAAGCCGCTCGGTGAAGAACTCGCGGAATGCCTCGGCGCACATCGCGTCGCCATGCTCAAATCGCACGGCGCGGTCATTGCGGCCGAAGGCATTCTGGAAACGTTCGTGCTCGCGTTCTATCTCGAAGAGAACGCGCATCGTCAGTATCTTGCGCAGCAAATCGGCGAACCGATGGTTCTTTCTCCCGAGCAGGTCGAAACGATCAGCCGCAATCTGTGGAAACCGAACCTGCTGCAAAAAGTGTGGGACTACCACGCCGGCAAGCTCCGCGCGTAACGGAATCCGGCCGTCGAACATGCATCACGAACGCATACCCATCTATGTCATGACCGGCTTTCTCGGCAGCGGCAAGTCGACGCTGCTCGCCCGCTGGATGAAGGAAACGCCGTTTTCGAACGCGGCACTTATCGTCAACGAGATTGGTGAAATCGGCCTCGATCATGCGACGCTGGGATTTGCAGGCGATACCTCGACGCTGCTCGCGGACGCGTGCGTATGTTGCAACGGGCTGCCGGCGCTGAACGAAGCGCTTGAAACGCTATTCTGGGCACGCCTGCATCGCAGCATCCCCCGCTTCGGCATGGTCGTGATCGAAACGACCGGGCTTGCCGATCCGGGTCCGCTGATTGCAGCTCTGAGTCTGAATTCGCTCGTGAAAGAGCGCTACCGCATCGCCGGTACGTTCACGACGATTGCGGCGCATCACGCGGCCAATACGCTCGCACGCTTCGACGAGGCGCGTGCGCAGCTGCAAGGCGCCGACACGGTGATCCTCACTCACACGGATATTGCCGAGCCGCCGGAAATCGACGCTGCGGAATCGCTCATAGGCAACTATTACGCGGGTTCGCACATTCTTCGTTCCGCTAACGGCAATCTCCGGCTACATGAGGCGCTTACGCCGCCTTCGCGGCCTGTGAAGCGCGCCGAACGCATCACCGTTCCGGGTGTGCCTCTTTCGCGCTTGACCCGTACGCACGGGGCGATTACGCGGTTCGTTGCAATGGACGACGTGCCGGATAGCGGCGCGCTGTGTGCACGCCTGCGCGAACTCACCTCGCAGTACGACAAATCGCTTTTGCGCCTGAAGGGCTGTGTGCGCCTGAAAAATGGCCGTTCACCCGTCATCGTGCAATTCGTGCTGGGCGACCGGTTCGCGCAGATTACCGAGGCGACATCAAATATGGCAGGCGTGAAAAGCGGCCTGACCTTGATCGTGAAGAGAAATTAGGAGCTGTGTACTCACGAACGCTCGAACGCAGCATGAAGGTATGCGCCAGGTATTTTTAAACACGCCTGGCGCATCGATTTCATTCGCCATCCGTTTCGATCACGACCACGCCGTCTTCAACGCGCGTCTTGTACGTCTTGAGCGGAATCATGCAAGGCGGCGCGACCACCTCGCCGGTCTTGATATTGAACGAGCCGTTGTGGAAATCACATTCCACCGTATCGCCATCGATATAGCCCTCCGACAACGAGCCCGGACCATGCGTACAGGTGTCATCCGTGACGAAATATTCGCCCTGGATATTGAATACGGCGAGCGTCAGGCCGTTCTTCTCGACCTTGATCGCTTTACCCTCGGCAACGTCTCCAGCGTGGCAGAGGTGAGCAAATGCGCAAGCGTGACTCATAGGGAATCTCCATCGTTGACATGTTGTGGGTCCGATGATAACTTTGTTCTCAATTTTTGAACATCGTTCCTTATAAAGGAACAACAAAACAAGTAGCTTGCTAACCGTACCAAACTGCGTCGCGCAACAACAGCAACCCTGAGGCTCCTACCATGTTGAGAAAAGAACAAAACGATCTCGTCACACAAACCGGCCCCGGCACGCCGATGGGCGAACTGTTCCGCCGTTACTGGCTGCCGGCGCTTCTGTCGGAAGAACTCGAGCAACCTGGCGGCGAACCGGTTCGCCTGCAATTGCTTTCGGAACGGATGCTTGCGTTCCGCGATTCGGCAGGCAAGCTGGGCCTGATCGATGAATTCTGCGCACACCGTGGCGTGTCGCTGTGGTTCGGCCGCAACGAGGAAGGCGGCATTCGCTGCCCGTATCACGGCTGGAAATACGACGTGACCGGTCAGTGCGTCGAGGTACCGTCCGAAGCGCAGGAAAGCGGCTACGCGCAGAGAATCAAACTGAAGTCGTATCCGCTCGTCGAACAGGGCGGCGTCATCTGGGTCTACATGGGACCGGCCGATCAGCAGCCGCCCCTGCCCGCATGGGAATTCTCGACCGTGCCGGCACGCCAGTCGTTCATGAGCAAGCGGATTCAGGAATGCAACTGGTTGCAGGCGCTCGAAGGCGGCATCGATTCGAGCCACGTCTCGTTCCTGCATAGCGGCAGCCTCAACTCCGACCCGCTGTTCAAGGGCTCGAAGGGCAACCAGTACAACCTGAACGACCTGGCTCCGGTGTTCGAGGTGGTCGAGGCGTCGGGCGGTCTCTCAATCGGCGTGCGTCGCAATGCCGAGGACGATCAGTATTACTGGCGTATCACGCCGTGGGTCATGCCTTGCTTCACGATGGTTCCGCCGCGCGGCGATCACCCGATGCACGGCCACTTCTGGGTGCCGATCGACGATCACCACTGCTGGGCATGGAGCTTCGATTACCATCCGACGCGCGCGCTAACGGAAGGCGAAGTGCGGGCGATGAAGGAAGGCAAGGGCATCCACGTGCGCTATGTGCCAGGCAGCAACTACGTTCCCGAGCAGAACAAGACGAACAACTACCTGATGGACCGTGCGGCGCAAAGGGCAGGCACCGCGTACAGCGGTGTCGAAGGCATCGCCATGCAGGATGCCTCGCTGCAGGAAAGCATGGGGCCGATTCAGGATCGCACGAGGGAAAACCTCGTAGGCACCGACAACGGCATCATCATGATGCGCAGCCGGATCATGAAGTCGGCGCGCGCACTCGCCGAGAACGGCACGCTGCCGCCGGGCCGCGATCCGGAGTCGCAGAAGGTTCGCTCGGTCGCGATTCTGCTGAAGCGTGAAACGCCGTTCAGCGAAGGCGCACACGATGCGATGGTCGCGGAAGAAGGCAAGAAGCAGCAATCGATCTGAGCCCCTATAGCTCCGCCGCTCAAAGCGCTGTGCTCCGATGGACACAGCGCTTTTTTATTTTCCGTAACACGACGGGCGCCGAGGTCGCGTAAAACCTGGTTGCCCGGCAAATCGTCAGCGTGCTAAAAATAGCAATTAAATAGGAACGAAGTTCCCTTATACGGAACATACATCAACCCTCTGTCCACTTCATGCCATGTCTACCCTTGAAGAATCCGCTGCCGCGCCCGCGGCTCAAAACGTCGCGTTATGGGACATATTCACCGCCTTCGTGCGCATCAGCGTGATGTCGTTCGGCGGCAGCACTGCCGCATGGGCCTATCGAGCCGTCGTGGAGGAGCGCAAATGGATGGATAACGATGCCTTCGTCGCGGGCATGACCCTCTCGCAAGTCATGCCCGGCGCAAACCCGGTCAATGTCTCGCTTTATGTCGGCCAGCGTCTGCGTGGGCCGCTCGGTGCGCTCGTTGGCGCGATCGGCATGATCTTGCCTGCTCTTGTCGTCGTGCTCGTATTGGCGGTGCTCTATACGCGTCTCTCGGGCTATCCGCTCACCCACTTTCTGCTGCTCGGCATTGCCGCTGCCGGCGTTGGCGCGACGTTCTCGATGGGTGCCAAGGTTGCGGTGCGCGTCGAGCGCAAACTGCTCCGCTATGTGTTTGCCATGGTCGCCTTCGTCACCGTCGGCGTGCTGCATTGGCCTACCGTGCCTGTCGTGCTCGTACTCGTCCCGCTCAGTATCATTTGCGCTGCTATGGAAAACTAAATGGCTAACGTCCTGCTAAGAATCGTTCTTCTGTTCGCGCCGCTTTCCGCGTTGTCGTTCGGCGGCGGCCAAACCATCATTGCCGATGTCCAGCATCAAAGTGTGTCGGTCTACCACTGGCTGTCGGGTCAGGAATTCGCGGACCTCTTCGCTATCTCCCGCGTCTCTCCCGGGCCGACCACCCTGATTTCCGCGTTGATCGGCTGGCATCTGGAGGGCTTTACAGGCGCGATCGTGGCGACGCTCGCGATGTATATCCCGTCATCGGTGGTATTCGTGGTCGTCACGCTGTTCTGGCATAAGAGCGAAGGCACGCGTTGGCGTCGCGCCATCGAGCGCGGGCTGGCACCGGTGGCGGTCGGTCTGATTTTCGCCGGGGCCGTGGCCGTGATGGAATCCATGCACGCAACCACGCTCGCGTGGGCAACAACGGCTATTGCAGCCTGCGTCGTCTACTTCACCAAGCTCAATCCGTACATTCTGATGTCGGCCGTAGCGCTAATCTACGTAGCCGTGTTCTACGTGCCGCTCTGATAGAACCGAACAGACGGCGGATAAACTGAAACCCCGGGAGTCGGACATCGATCCGACTCCCGGGGTTTTTTCATTGAACCGACCGGGATTCCTGAACCGCCCAGCTTCCCGGGTGAAGCACCGGGAACGCGCACCAGGAACGCCGCTTCAGAAGCGATGGCGAATACCCGCCGCGAGCAATAACTGGCTGCTTCCGCCCGAAGGCATCATCGAGTTGATGACGGCCGGCGCGTCAGCCGAGGCACGCTGATAGACTGCTTCGACGTAGGTATCGGTACGCTTCGACAGGATGTAATCGGCCTGCAGCGCGCCCTGATTCCAATGTGCGCCCGTACCCTTCGTATACGTGTACATGCCGCTGAGCGACAACGCGGCGCTTGCTTGCCACGTTCCGTTGACCTCGTAGTTGCCGAAGGCGACGGATCGCGCGGCTTGCCCCGTTTCCGTGTCGGTTATGCCGCTATAAATCGAGCGCGTCCAGGATGCTGCCAGCGTGACCGGACCGAACGCCTGGCTGGCACCGACACCGAAAGTGTTTTGTGCCTGCACAGCAGCATCGAACGTACTGCGACTCGCGCCCGGCAACGTTACTGCATCGTAAGCGCCGCTTTCCGTGTTGCCCCGCCCGTTCGCATGCAGCCAGGCCGCACCGGCGTTGAAATCGCCGCTGCCATAATTCGCGCCGATGCTATAGGCGCGATTGTCGGCAAACCGCCCCGCCGCATTGGAGAACGCATACATCCCGCCGAAACTCAGTCCGCCAAACGATGAGCTGGCGTATTTGATCGAGTTGCGCGCGAGCCATGAATTATTCGCGTTGTCGTTGTCGAATGGATGCGCGAACGCCGTACCGCCATTGCCGCCCGTCAGCGTGAACGGGGCAAGGTAGTCGTGGATGGAATCGTATTGATGCCCGAGCGTCAGCGTGCCATATCCGTCGTTCTCGAGGCCCACGTAATACGGATGGTCGTTCTGATCGGCACCGGTCGTGACGCTGAAACCACGTTCGAGACGAAAGATGGCCCGATTACCGCCGCCCAGGTCTTCAGAACCCTGCAGGCCCCAAAAACTGCCGTCGATCAGACCCGATGCCAGCTTGAATTGATGCCCGCCATCGACACGGTTCAGCCAAACGGCGCTAGCATCGATTTCACCGTACAGCGTCACGCTGCTTTGAGCCAATGCGTTCGAGCCGGCCGCGGCAAGTGCCGCCATCAGGCCAAGGCGGGCGATGCTTTGGGGACGATATTTATTGTGTCGTTCTGCCATCGTGCTTACACCTCCACTTCGTCGAAACGCCGCCATTTGTAGACGAGGGTCGAGGCCAGCCAGATAAACGCGCACAATCCGATGATCGCGTAGCCGACCATCCCGAAGTTGTCACCGATCGCGCCGATTTCATCCCAGAACGCACCGCTCAGATGCAGCTTGTCGGCGATCAGCCCGAGTGCTTCTACTCCACCAACGCCGATTGCGACAACCGCCGATACCAACGTAATCGTCATGTTGTAGTAGAGCTTGCGGATCGGCTTCATGAACGCCCAGCCGTACGCGCCCAGCATCAGGATGCTATCCGTCGCATCGATAAGCGACATGCCTGCCGTGAACAGCGCCGGGAACACCATGATCGACCAGATAGGCACGCCATGTGATGCCTGGGTTGCCGAAACACTGAGCAAGCCGATTTCGGATGCCGTATCGAAGCCGAGCCCGAAGAGCACGCCGAGCGGGTACATATGCCAGCCGCGCGTAATCAGCCGGAACATCGGTTTGAAAATGCGCGCGAGCAGGCCGCGATTGGCGAGCAGCAGATTGAGATCTTCTTCATCGTAACGCTCGCCCCGGCGCACGCGCATGAAGGTAGCGACCACGGATTTCAGCACGATGAGATTGATCGCGGCGATCACGAACAGGAAGACGGCCGACACCAGCGTGCCGATCACGCCGCCAATTTCATGAAATGCCTCGAAGCGGTGTTGCAGCGTCATGGCCGTCGCCGCAATCGCAGCGGTTGCGGCGATCACGATAGTCGAATGACCCAGCGAGAACATGAAACCCACCGTCACCGGCCGCTGCCCTTCCTGCATGAGCTTGCGCGTCGAATTGTCGATAGCGGCGATATGGTCGGCGTCGACCGCGTGACGCAGCCCGAAGCTGTAGGCGAGAAAGGCCGTGCCGAGCAGCACCGGCTGCCCATGAAACGCAATGAATGCCCACGCCCATGCGCCGAGATTGAATACCGCGAGAAGCGCATACATCGCGGCAATACGGCCTCGAATATTCGGGCCGGCATCGTTGAACAGGAATTTCAGAAATCGAATCATTCACGTCTCCACCGAAAGATCGCCATGCGCGGATCGCACATCGCTCATACTTTTCTAAAGAATCCTCATACTCCCGACCACATCCAGCCGTTCCTTATAAAAGAACATCGAATCTTTATCTGGAACGCTTTGCGAGAATAATGCGGGCTATGCTATGGTGGTGTCAAGACGCAATTGGCGCGAAATGGATAGCCGACATGCAACGCATCACGATTACGATTGACGATTTCCTGCTCGCGATGCTCGACGACACGATGAAGCGGCACGCCTACAACAGCCGCTCGGAAGCGCTGCGCGACATCCTGCGTGCCCATCGTTCAAAGGAGTTGTTGGCTGACGCCCACGTGCAATGTATCGGCACGTTGACGATCGTGTTCGAGCACGGCGTACGCGAACTCGCGCAGCGCCTGTCGGATGCGTATCACGAACGGCACGCGCTGATCGTCAGCAGCAATCGCATCTATCTCGACCACGACAATTGCCTGGAAACGATCGTGCTACGCGGTGAAGTGGGTACGATTCAGCAATTCGCATGGTCGCTTGCGTCGCAGCGTGGCGTGCGCAACAGCAACCTGCATCTGATGCCGCTGATGGGAGAGAGTGCGCCGTCACACGAGCATCTGCACGTGTGACGGCGTGGGTTGCTTTAGCCGTTAGTCGTGCTTGTGCGGGTGGCCGTGCGAGTGGTCATGCGCGTGATCCCCATGGTGGTGATGCCCGTGATCAGCGCCGTGGCTATGATCATGATCGTGATGATGGTGATGGCCGTGTGCGTGTGCATGATCGTGATGTTGATGCTTGCCGGCGGTTACAGGGTGGTGGTGACGATGTACGGTGCCATCCTCGTGCGCATGCCATTCGGACGCATCGGATTTACCGTGCAGGCTCGGGTCTTCGCTGAACACCAGCGATTTGACCGTAACGGGAACGGTGCGTGACGGCATGCGGATGCGGCCCAGATCGACGTAATCGAGCCCTCGCAGCGAAACGCCATCGATCACGAACAGGTCGTTTCCGTCCAGTGCTTCGCGCAGCAAGTTGCCGAGCGAATTGGCAATGTCGCCATCGGCGATAACGTAGAGCGGCTTGCCGGCAGCGATGGTCGACGGATTTGCGTCGATCAGCCCGCGCGCGAGTGCCGACAGCCGCGAATATTCCGGCGGCCCCGCCCAGCGCACCACGATTGCCACGTCGCGTTCCCCCTCTTTCAGGTCGTAGCGCTGGAAGCTCTTGCGCAGCGACTCGACGATCGCCGCCGGGTCGATCACTTCGGGCATGCGCTCTTCGATCGGCACGACCGGCATATTCTTGCGCGGCAGCAGATTGCGCGGATTCGAAATGAAAGTCGTGTTGCCGCTCAGCTGGATGCTGTATTCGGACGCGCCGAGAACCGTCGCGCGAATGCACTCGATGGCCGGCAGCAGCGTCCACGGCACTTCATTGGCAAGCAGGCGCCGACGCACGGCGGAACCGAAAAGTTTCCCGAGATCGAGGAAGTCCCGCGTTTCGCGCTCGTAGACATATTCGCCGACACCACCCGAGAAGATCAGACCATCCGGCTTGCCCAAATCGGCAATCGGATCGGTCAGGAACAGTGAATTCAGATCTTCCGCGGTGAAGCGTTCGCTCAGCACACGCATAAGCGTCTGCGCCATCCAGTCGGCAACCTGCGCAAGTTGCTCGCGCGTCGTCTGCGTGCCGATTTCCCAGGCAAATCCGGCCGCCCGAGCATGTTCCTTGCCTGCCGGGTCGAGACGCGTGATGCGCCCTTGCTGGTCCGTCACGATCAATCGTCCGCCGAGATGAACCGCGGCCGTGCCGATCACGTTGCCGGAATCGACCAGACCCAGCTTGGTCGTGCCGCCGCCGATGTCGACATTGAGCACGCGCTTTTTGTGCTCGTGAGAATACCTGGCCGCGCCCGAACCATACACGGCCAGCATGGCTTCCATGTGGTGCCCGGCAGCCGCGCAGACGAATTCGCCGCCCTGTTCCGCGAGCATATCCGCAATGCCTTCGCTGTTCTCGCGACGCAGCGCTTCACCGGTGAGGATCACGGCACCGGTATCGATATCGTCCGGACCGAGATTGGCTTCCTTGTAGGCCGCGGCCACGATGCGTTCGAGCGCCTGCGTATCCATCTGCGTTTCGCTCAGATACGGCGTGAGCGAAATCGGGCTCTGATAAATCGGTTCGCGCCCCACGATGATGTAACGGCTCGAGAGTTCTTCAGCAATGCGCCGCATATGAATACGCGAGAACACGAGTTGCGTGCCCGACGAACCGATATCGATACCGACGCTATTGAGCACGACGTTATCGAGCAGCCACATGGCCTCCTGATTCGTTTCGGACTCGGCGAAATCGTGGTCGTGATCATGATCGGCATCGTCACCGTGCTCGTGGTTAGGGTCGTAACCGTACAGGTGATCGTCAAGCGAATGAACGTTTGCATCGTTCGGCATGGGGCGTCTCCGGTTTGTAGGGCATTTGTACAGCGATCATACCGTAGCTTATGGAACGGTAGTAGCTGAAAATGGAACGACTCTCCGCATAAAAGAATTGTTCCCCTTTAAATACCGGCATCGCTTATTGGCTGCGCGGCAAAAAACGCGGCGCAGCAATCAATAGAACCGCCCACACTAGGGCTAACCCGATCCCCTTACATCTTGACAAAAATCAAGCAGACGCGCCCAATACGGCAACTGCACCTTCATATAGAAACGGTGTTCTATATAAAGGAACAACGGAAATGAAGTTATCTAAGGAGACAGTTGGTGGAGCTTCAACTTGATGTCACCAATACGCCGCCCCGGTTCTGGAAGCGGTTCGACTCGAAATGGCTGGTGATCGGCAGCGCAATCTTCATCGTCGCGGTGCTGGCGTTGATTCCCCTTTGTTTCCTGTTATGGCAGAGCTTCATGACGCCGCAGGGAGCGGATACGTCATCGGTATTTACCCTCGACAATTACCGGATTGCATTCGGTAGCGCGGACTCCTGGTCGGCTTTCGCGAATTCGGTGGAATTCGCCATTGGTGCCGCACTCGTTTCGTTCGTTCTCGGCTCGGGTCTTGCCTGGATCAACGAGCGTACCAATACGCCCTTGCGGCGTTTTTTTTCGATCGTGACGATCGTTCCGCTCATCAATCCGGCGATCCTCTTCACGATTGCCTGGATTCTGCTTGCCAGCCCGAAGATCGGCGTGCTGAACGTTGCGCTGATGCACTGGCTCGGCCTTTCGCATCCGCCGCTCAATATCTACAGTATGGGCGGGATGATCTGGATCGACGGCTTGCAATACTCGCCCATGGCGTTCCTGCTGATGTCGGCAGCGTTTCGCGGCATGGACCCGTCGCTGGAAGAATCCGCCATCATGAGCGGCGCAAGCCTGTTCAGGACGACGTTCAGCATCACGTTTCGCCTCGCAGTGCCGGCCATCGTTTCGACGGTGCTGATCCTGTTCGTGCGCGCGGTCGAATCGTTCGAAGTGCCTGCGCTGATCGGCCTGCCGGTAAAAATTCAGGTACTCACGTCGTCGATTTACGAAGCACTGCAGCAATATCCGACACCGACCGGGCTGGCCTCTTCCTATTCCACCATCCTGCTGCTCATCACGTCGGTCGGCATCTTCGTCCAGAGCCGCCTGCTGGCCAAGGGCGGCAAATTCACGACGGTCACCGGCAAAGCGTTCCGCGCACGCACCATCGACCTTGGCGCATGGCGCTATCTCACCGCGGCAATCTTCGTGCTGTATGCGCTTGTGATCGTGGTGCTGCCTCTGCTCGTTCTGCTATGGTCGTCGTTCCAGAAGTTCTATGCGCCGCCGTCGATGGAAGCGCTGCGCCACCTGACGCTCGACTCGTACCGCTACATATTCAGCTATCCGGAACTTAAGGAAGCCGTCGGCAACAGCCTGATTCTCGGGTTTTCCTGCGCAACGGGCGTGATGCTGCTTTCCGCAATCGTGTGCTGGATCGTGATCAAAACGAAGATTCGGGGCCGCTGGTTGCTCGATAACCTCGCATCGCTTCCGATGGTGTTTCCGGGCCTCGTATTGGGCCTGGCATTCATGATCTTCTTCCTGAACGTCAACGTCGGCATCTACGGCACGTTGTGGATTCTCCTGATCGCATACATCACGCGATTCATGCCGTACGGCATGCGTTATACGCAGACCTCGATGGTTCAGTTGTCGAAGGAACTGGAAGAATCGGCGGAGATGTGCGGTTCCGGCTGGGGCACGACGTTCTTTCGTATCGTTTTGCCGCTGCTCAAACCGGGTCTGATGGGCGGCTGGATTTATGTGTTCATCGTATCGATCCGCGAATTGTCCGCTTCGATCCTGCTGTACAGCCCCGGTAGCGAAACGATTTCCGTCGTGGTGTGGGAACTGTGGCAAAACGGGCAATACGTCGAACTGTCGGCGTTAAGCGTGATGTTCGCGATTGGCTTGCTCGCGCTGGTATCGCTCGCGCAGTGGGTGGGCAGCAAATTCGGCGTGAAATCGGTCTGAACCCGCCATAACAGAAACTATTGAGACGACAATGCTAAACATTCAGAATCTGAACATGGCGTATTTCGACAGTCACGGCGTGAAAGTCGCGGGCATTGAAAACGTGAGTTTCGAGGTGCCTGAAGGCAAGCTGTTCACGTTGCTCGGCCCGAGCGGCTGCGGTAAGTCCACTACCCTGCGCTCGATTGCGGGCCTCGAAAAACCCGATGACGGAAAAATCACGGCGAGCGGCGTAACCGTCTTCGACGCGGATCGCAAGACCTTCGTGCCGCCCAACAAACGTCAGTTCGGCATGGTGTTTCAGTCGTACGCGATCTGGCCGCACATGACCGTTTTCAAGAATTGCAGCTTTCCGCTTGAAGTCGGCACGAAGAAATTCACGAAGCAGCAGATTGCCGACAAGGTCATGCGCGCACTCACCGCGGTCGGCCTCGATCATGCAGCCGATCGCGATGCAACGAAGATGTCCGGCGGCCAGCAGCAACGTCTGGCCCTCGCCCGCGCAATCGTAATGGAGCCGAAACTGCTGCTGCTCGACGAGCCGCTGTCGAATCTCGACGCGAAGCTGCGCGACAAGATGCGTTTCGAGCTGAAGCGTCTGCAGCGCGAGCTGAACGTCACGACGATCTACGTGACGCACGACCAGGAAGAAGCGCTCGCGATGTCGCACGAAATCGCGATCATGAAGGACGGCCACATCGTTCAGAAGGCGCGGCCTCGCGATATCTACGAACAGCCGGCCAACCGGTTCGTGGCGGATTTCATCGGCACGACGACCTTTGTCGATGGCACGGTCCGGGACACGGACGGTCAGAAGCTGACCGTTCATTCGAGCATCGGCCCGATCACGGTGGCTCACGGCGACGGCATGAATGCCGGTGCAAAAGCCGTCGTGTCGTTGCGCCCGGAGAACCTGGAAATCTTCGATAGCAAGCCGACGCTCGAACACGGCAACGTGTTCGAAGGCACCGTCTATTCCAAAGTATTCCTTGGCGAAACGCTTGATTTGCAGATCAAGGTCGGTGAACAGATTTTGCTCGCGCGTGCGCATCCGTCGCATCGCCAGCCGGTCGGCTCGAAGATCTGGGTCACCATTGATCCAGCCCGCTGTGTCGCGCTGAACCCGCAGTAAATTCGCTGTACCAACAAGGAGGCACTATGTCTGAAGCAAACATCGACACAAACACGATGTATGAGGAAGATCAGCGCGCTGAGGAATCGCATCACAGCACCGCTGGCAATGTGAAGAATCGCATTTTCGTGCGCGGTATCGAAGGGGCGTACAGCCTGAGCACGGAACTGGAGCGTCTGCGTTCGGTTCCGCGCGTGCGCAAAGGCAAGGAAGTCAAGTTCAGCAAGGGACCGCAAACCTTCAGCCGCCACTACGTGCAGCCGAAGAACGGAATCACGCAAACGTTCCACCTTCATATCGAGGAGTACTCGCCGGGCGGTCACTCGCAGAAGCACGGCCACGTGAACGAAGCGGCGTTCTACATTCTCGACGGCATCGGCTACGAAGTACACGACGGCATCCGCTACGACTGGGAAGCCGGCGACATCGCGATCGTCCACAACAACTGCGTGCACCAGCACTTCAACCGCAGCCTGGACAAGCCCGCGCGTGCGCTCGTCATCAAGACGAAGCCGATGTTCATGTTCATGAACATGCTGTTCCAGAAGACCGTCGAACCTCGCCCTGACGAGCCGTCGCCGACCGGCGTTGGTTTCGTCGCGCGCATGGAAGAAACTGATTTCAATCATCCGGAAGGAGGCTACTGATCATGGCATGGACCGAATCGGGAAACTGGCTGGCAGGCAAGGAAAATAGCGCGCTTTACAAGGGCCTGCTGGAAAACGCCGAACAGGCTCCGGAGCGCAACGCCAAGCGCGCAAAGATCGTGCGGCCGGAAAACATGCCGTGGGAAATGTCGCGTCAAGGCCTGCTCAAGCACCTGCTGAACGAAGGCATGAACACGCGCATGGAGACGGTCGACGCGTACATGCAGATCATTCCGCCGGGCAGCAAGTCGGGCAAACACCGTCACCTGGCCGAAGAGTGCCTGTACGTGCTCGAAGGTCGCGGCTATGACCTGCACCAGGACTACGATGTCGAAATCGTCGATCAGTACGCGTGGAAGCCGGTCGGCGAACTCAAGCGCTTCGAGTGGGAAGCCGGCGACGTGATCTATATTCCGCCCGGCACCGCGCATCAGCATTTCAACGCGGACCCGGAGCGCCCCGTACGCCTGATCTCCGCGATCAACCGCATTTTCTGGAAGTGCGGCCTCAACGATCTCCAACAGCTCGAAGACGCGCCGGAATACGACCCGAGCGTGACGCTCACGGCCGAGAAGATTCGCGAGTACCTGAAGAATACGGCGACCGTCTAAGGCGTACCCGGATCGGTTAGCTTGCAGGTCTGCGAGCTAACTTGTTGTATACGCAACCCGCATTGAATGGAGAAGTAAATGAGCAAGAACGCAGTCGTTTCCGAGGACATGGCGAAGAAATTCGCTTCCGAAAAGGAAACCGCGTATACGCGCTGGGTTGCCCAGCAAGGCCTGGACATTATCGACGGTCATTACATCCAGGACCTGCGTACGGTCGATCTGAAGGATTGGGCGCGTCGCGGCGGCAAGGGCGTCTACATCAACCACGAAGCGTCGCGCACGTCGAACGACTGCTACGTCTGCGAAATTCCGCCGGGCAAATCGCTTGCGCCGCAGCGTCAGTTGTTCGAAGAAATGATCTACGTTCTGAGTGGCCGGGGATCGACTACCGTTCGCAACGAAGCCGGCGCGGAAGTCACGTTCGAATGGCAAGCCGGGGCCCTCTTCGCGATCCCACTGAACTGCTGGCACACGCACTACAATACGTCCGGCAAGGACGCCGCGCGTTTCGTCGCGGTCACGAACGGTCCGCCTACGATCAACGCGCTCGAAGACATCGATTTCATCTTCGGCACGGCGTACGATTTCAAGAACCGTTTCAATGGCGAGCCCGATTACTTCGCCAACGGCGGCGAACAGAAAGGCCTGCTGATGGACACGAATTTCGTCGCCGATGCGGTGAACCTGCCGCTGATCAGCGCCGCCGAACGTGGTGCCGGCGGCGGTCACATCCGCTTCAGCATGGCGCGCGGCTCGCAGAACAGCCACATTTCGCAGTTCCCGACCTCGACGTACAAGAAAGCGCACTCGCATGGTCCCGGCGCGCACGTCATCATCATGAGCGGTTCGGGTTACTCGATGATGTGGCGCGAAGGCGAAGAGCCGAAGCGTTACGACTGGCAAACCGGTTCGCTCATCACGCCGTCCAACGGCGAGTTCCACCAGCACTTCAACACGAACCCGAATCCGTCGCGTTACCTCGCGCTCAAGCACGAAGTCGTATCGCAGCGCAATTCGCAAGGCGTGCCGAAGGCCTGGATTTCGCGTCGCATCGGCGGTTGCCAGATCGACTATGCGGACGAAAACCCGGTCATCCGTTCGACGTTCTCGTCGGAACTGGAAAAGATCGGCCTCTCGATGCAGATGGATGGCGCATACACGAAGGAACTGGAAACGCTGCCGCCGCTCGCGGTTTGAATTCCTGCCGCTGAACCGCTAATCCGGTACGGCTAAAGGTGTGGGGTACATCAGGCCGATGTGCCCCTGCCGAAAATAAACACATCGGAGACTCTTGATGAAGAGTAATTTCCGCCTCGCAGCCATTGCTGGGCTTCTGGGTGCCGCGCTGACGTTCATGGGTTCCAGTCCCGCTTTCGCAGCCGGTTATGTATCGAGCGAATCCGTCGCGCAATACAACGGCGCGGATCGCATGCAAAAGTTGATCGCCGGGGCGAAGGAAGAAGGCAAACTGACGGTATATGCGTCGCTGCCGCCTGACGATTTCAATCCGGTCGTGCAGGCCTTCGAAAAGAAATACGGCGTACACGTGACTGTCTGGCGTTCAAGCGCTTCGGGCATTCTGCAACGCGCCATTTCGGAAGGCCGTGCCGGCCGCTACGAAGCGGACGTGTTCGAAACCAACGGCCCGCAGCTCGAAGCGATGTACCGCGAAAAACTGTTGCAGCCGATCAATTCGCCGGTTCTGAAATCGCTGATTCCCGAAGCGATTCAGGACAACAACGCCTGGACGGCGACGCGCCTGAACGTGTTCACCGTCGCGTACAACACGAACCTGATCAAGAAGGCAGACCTGCCGAAGACGTACAAGGATCTGCTCGACCCGAAATGGAAAGGCAAGCTCGGCGTGGAAGGCCAGGATTCGATCCCGTGGTTCGCAGGCACGGTGCAGGAACTCGGTGGTCAGCCGGGTATCGACCTGTTCAAGCAGATCGTTGCCAAAAACGGCGTGTCCGTGCGTCGCGGCCATACGCTGCTGGCGAATCTGGTCGCCTCGGGTGACGTGCCGATGGCTTTCGGCATCTACAACTACAAGGTCCAGTCCATGAAGGAGGCCGGCGCTTCCATCGACTGGTTTTCGATTGGATCGGCCATCACCCAGCCGAACGGCGTCGGTGTCGCGCACATGCTGAGGCATCCGAACGCGGCCGTGCTGTTTTATGATTTCCTGCTGACCGAAGGCCAGGCCATGTATGCCGATCACGATATGGCTGTGACGAATACGACGGTCAAGCACAAGCTGCCGAGCGTGGCGATGCAGATCATCTCGAACAAGGACATCATCGACAACCAGGCGAAAAACCAGGCGCTGTTCAATACCGTATTCAACGGCATGAATTAAGTCCCGATCAGAAAGAGGTGCGTCTGGTCCACGCACCTCTTCTTTCAGGCAGATCCAAAGTATCATTATTATAAGGACTGCTTTCCACGCGGATAATCTTTATCTGTCATGGAATCTTATGCGTGTGTTTCATTTAACACGGGATAGGCCGTGCATTTAGTGCCGCGTTCCAGCAGGGGTTTGTACCAGATCGCAAAGTATATCCTTTTTCATTAGGTATACTTATTTCTACAAATTGCGGCATTTCTGCATGCAGATATCTGTCGATCCACACTGAATTTTTATTAAATCAAGGTCGGAGACTCATGAATAAAAAAATACTCGCACTGATGTCCTTCCCCGCTCTTGCAAGTATTGCAAGCGTTGCCCACGCACAAAGTTCGGTTACGTTGTACGGCATTGTGAACGAGGGGATCAACTACATCAACAATCAGGGCGGTGGCGCCGTGGTTGGCCTCATCAAAGGTCAGACCAATGGTAGTCGCTGGGGTCTGCGCGGTACGGAAGATCTTGGCGGCGGCCTGAAAGCCGTCTTCGACCTGGAGAACGGTTTCGACGGTTCTGCCGGCACGCTCTCGCAAGGCGGCCGTCTTTTTGGCCGCTCGGCATGGATGGGTCTGCAAACGCCGTACGGCAGGCTCACGTTCGGTCGTCAATACGATGCCATGCACGACGATGTCGGCGAGCGCCTGTCCTCGACCGGAATATGGGCGTGGATCGGCAGTCACGTGGGCGACTTCGACAACCTGAACGCCAATTTCCGGATGGATGGCTCGATCCGCTATATCTCGCCGACGTATGCCGGCGTCAAGCTCGATCTGTTATTCGCACCGGGCGGCGCACCGGGTAGCTTCGCCACCAACCGTCGTTATCAGGCTGCGGCGACATACGATTCCGGCCCGATTATCGGCGCAATCGCGTACGAGAATCTGAACAATCCGGCGGTGTCGGTTTACGACAGTGCTGCTGCACCCGGCACGTCGGCCTTCTCGTCGCCCGGCAAGTCGCCATCGTTCAGCGGCTTCCTGTCCGCAGACACGCAAGCCATCTTCGCAGCAGGTGTCGGCTACAAATTCGGCACCGGCGGCCAGGTCAGCTTCGTGTACACGCGAACCGTCTTCAGCAATATGTTGCCAACGAAAACGACGCCGAATACCGGGTCGGCGACGTTCAACAGCTACGAAGGCAACATTCGCTACCGCGTGATGCCGACACTGCTGCTTGCGGCAGCGTATGACTACACGACCGTGCGCGCGCAGGGCAGGGCGGCGCACTATCACCAGGTCAACGCCGGACCGGATTATTTCCTCTCCAAGCGAACCGACATTCAACTGAGCGGCGTATGGCAACTCGCCTCCGGTATCGATTCGACCGGCAAGTCCGCGGTCGCAACGATCGGCTCGCTCGGCAGTTCTTCAACGCCCACGCAGGTTGCAGTCAAGCTCCTTCTGCGGCATCGCTTCTAAAGCCGCTTGATGGACGTGCGAGGCTCTGTTGCATGGAGCCTCGCGTTATTTCGGAAATTTCGCACGCGCACTACGTATGAACGACACGATCCAACTCACCCCACGTCACTTCAAGGCGGCTGTTGCTGTCGAACCATCACGCACGGAGATTCAGACGTTCGAGCGCCCGGCAATTACGCCGTCTACCGGATTGCTTCGCGTTGCGATTACGGGCGTATGCGGCAGCGATGGCCCTTATTACCAGCAACTTCCTCAAAGCCGCGGGCCGCTGATTCTCGGGCACGAGACAGTCGGCCATATCGAAGAAGCAGGCGAGCTTGCCAGCACACGTTGGGGGCTTAAAGAAGGCGATTACGTCGCGCTCGAAGAATACGTTCCGTGCGGTCATTGCGAATATTGCCTGTCGAACGAATTCCGCCTGTGCAACGCAACAGATTGGCGCCTGAACGGTCTGCGTTATGGCGCAACCGGCCTGAAGACCGCGCCGTCTTTCTGGGGCGGCTTCAGCCAATACCAGTACCTGCAACTGAACACCGTATTTCACCGCGTGCCCTCGAGCGTCGCACCGAAACACGCGGCACTTGCCCTGCCCCTTGGTAACGGTATCGAATGGGCTTACTTGCAGGGCGGCGCAGGTCCAGGCCAGGCAGTCGTCATCCAGGGTCCTGGACAACAAGGCTTGTCGTGCGTCGTTGCAGCGCGCGAAGCGGGTGCCGAAAAAATCATCGTCACGGGACTGTCGACGGACACCGACCGCGAACGTCTTGCACTGGCAAAACGGCTCGGCGCGGATCACACGATCGAGGTCGATCAGGAAGACGTGCTCGAACGCGTAGCCGACCTCACGGGCGGCTCGATGGCCGACCTCGTGATCGATTGCGCATCGGGTGGTCCGGCCACCGTCGTCTCCGCAATCCAGCTTGCGCGAAAGCGCGGAACGGTCGTACTCGGTGGGCAAAAGCGCGTGCCGATTCCCGAATTCAACAGCGACATGATCATCGCGCGCTTTCTCACGGTGAAAGGCATGCGCGGTCACAGTTACCAGTCCGTAGAACTCGCATTGCAATTGATCGCCGCGAACCGCCACGACGTTACGCAGATGAGCACGCACACGTTCGGTCTCGACGACACGGACCTGGCGTTGCGCACCTTGCAGGGCGAAGGTGTCAGCGGTGCGATTCACATGACGATCGATCCGTGGAAGTAAGCCATGCCTGATTACCAGACCCCATCCGAAGTGCGTTACAGAATTCAGACGCCGAATTCTTCTCCTCGGCGCATTCGCGTGATCGCGCTGACGGATAACGACCCCGAAGTCGCAAGCTGCCGCACATACGCCGATGTGGAGTTTGCGATGGCGAGCGATCTCGCCGCGCTTTCGCAAAGCTCTGATACAAGTGCTGACCTGGACTCCGAGGTGCTAAGCGAATGGCTCGGCACGCCCGATACGGTCGTCATTTCGGGCCGCGACGGTGACGATGCCCGAGCGATGGCAATCGCGGCAAGGACGTATCGCATGCATGGCGTCACCGTATCCGTCGTAATCAGTCCTTCCGACAGGAAATCGAACAGCACGGCCGATATGTTGCGTCCTTACAGCACGATGATGGTTCTTCCGACGAAGGCCGGTTATCTGGACGACCTGCTTTCCGCACTCGGCGCGTAACAAGGAGAATATTTTGCAGCGCGACATCAATCGATGGTGGACAGTACTCGGCGGCGCAGTCTGTGTTTCCGTCGGCGCGGGGGTATTGTCGGCATTCATGTTCGGCATGTTCATCAAGGCGATCGCCGCGGAGAATCACTGGAGCCGTGCACAGGTTTCGCTCGGCTTGACCGTCTTCGAATTTTCGATGGGACCCGGCACCATCCTCCTCGGCTCGCTCATCGACAAAATGGGTGTGCGCCGCCCCACCCTGTTATTTCTGATCCTGTTTGCGGCATCGACGGCTCTCGTGGGCGTGTTGCCGGCGTCTCCATGGATATTCGCACTGGCATTCGTTGCGGTCGGCCTGTTCGCACCCAGTACGAATGCACTGCCTTATGCGAAAGTAATCTGCGCTCGCTTCGACCGCCAGCGTGGCCTGGCACTGGGCTTGATGGTTGGCGGCACGGCAGTGGGCGCGATGTTCATGCCGCACTATGCGGGTTACCTGCTGAAACACTTTGGCTGGCGTGCAGGCTATTTCGGCGTCGCTGCGTTGATGGCCATGTTCTCCGTTCCCGCGCTTTACTTCCTCGTCAAAATGCCGCCGGGCGTCGACGAAGAACTCGTGCGTAAAGCGCATGAAGCTAGACGCGAACTACCATCGCTCTGGTCGCTATTCCTCAAGGATCGGACTTTCCGCCTGCTGGGCCTTTCGATCTTCTGTGTGTCCGGCGTGCTGCTCGCGTTGCTTTCGCAACTCGTACCCATGATGAGCGATCGCGGCGAAACAGTGTCGGCTGCCGCAACGATGCTGTCGATCGCCGGTTTGACATCAGCGCTCGGCCGTCTGCTCGCTGGCTGGTTGATGGACCGGATTCATGCGCCCTATTGTGCTGCGATGTCGTTCTCGCTGACGCTCATTGGCGTGCTCATTCTCGCAACGGGCGCGACCGGTTACACCGCAATGATTGCCGCCGGACTGATTGGCGTTTCAATTGGCGCGGAAGCGGACATCATTACGTTCATCGTAAGCCGCTACTTCGATCTGCGCCTGTTTGGCCGGGTATGTGGTGCGATGTGGATGGCGTGGGGATGGGGTGCGGGCATCATGATCTTTGCATCCGGACTCTCGTTCGACCTCACGCACTCCTACACGATTGCCCTCTGGACGTTCTCGGGATTTATTTCGATCGCCGTCGTCTCGATCATGTGTCTCGGGCCATACGTGTATCCGGAACAGCGTGATCCGAAGCGTGCCGCAGTCAAGGCAGGCGCCTCAGCCTGATCCCAATGGTACTGGCGATCCTGACACGGCACAGGACAGGTAGTCGCGATGCCTGGCGTGTGGCGCCGACTCTGAACGCCAGCAGGTCTGAAACGGCTTTGTTCGCGCGAGGCCGTTTAATGACCCGATTGCGTTGTGCCGTGCATGTCCGGCCCCCAGGAAGTCGCTGCGTTCTGTTGCTGCTCGAGGACGGCCTTCGCCTGCTCCAGATTCTCCGGATAGCTGTCGTCGGCGACACCGGGGTTGTAGCCCGCCGCTTCCAGTTGCTCAAGTTCCTTGACCACCTGGGCGTGCGTGATGGGCTCAGCAGCATGCGACAACATTGGAACAAGGATGGCAGCAGCGCAAACAGCATTGATCAGGAGTTTCATGGCCTTACCTCTGGGGTGTGGACGTCTGATTTGTCAGATCACTATCTCATTATTATAGGACCGCCATGGGGAAATTACTAATTTACACATGACGGGATTGATTACCAATTAATTCAACGCAGATCGTTCCCGAATGCGGGCAGCGAGCAAAATTGCCGGTCGTACCAACGATGTCGAACCATGCCGTGCGCGCATTGTTGTAACGAATCGGACCCGATGGATTCAAGAAACCTAACCACGTCAGTTATTCCGTGGCATGCGCGAACACCCGAGCCTCGCAGGCGCACTAGCAGTAGAGCCCGAAGTACTGTTGATGGACGAGCCGTTTTCTGCGCTCGATGCGCAGATGCATGAAACTATGCAGACCGAATTGATGCAGGTGCGCGAATCGCGCGATACACGGGCACGCGCCAACTACAGCCCTGAATGCTGCCACATTCGGGGCGTTTTATTTCAAACATGGAGACAGGATGACTACTCGACGTACCATTTTGAAAGCCAGTTTGGGCCTCGCATCGAGCGCGGCATTCGTGCCGTTCCATGCCAGATCGGCCGAGGAAAATTCGTCGAATCTTGCGCTGGCAAACTATGCCGGATCGGATCGCGCAGCCCGGATTCTCGCAGCGGCAAAGAAAGAAGGGCAAGTGAACTTCTACACCACGATCGCAAAATCGGACCTCGAACCATTGTTCAATCCGTTTGAGAAAAAATACGGCGTCAAGGTCAATACCTGGCGTGCAGGAGATGAGCAAGTCGTGCAACGCGCCGTTTCAGAAGCGCGAGCCGGCCGTTTCATGCCCGACAATGTGCATGTCGGCTCTTCATTCCTGAATAATCTGCGACAGGAGAACCTGTTGCAGCCTGTCGCCTCGCCCATGTTCGCAGACCTGATTCCAGGATCGGTGCCGGAACATCGCATGTGGGCTTCGACACTGCTCTCTGTCTGGGTTCAGTCCTACAACACGAACACCATCAGGAAAGAAGACCTGCCCTCTTCCTTTGACAATCTGCTGTTGCCGAAATGGAAAGGCAAACTCGGCATCGAGTCGAAGAGCTCCGACTGGTTTGCAACCATTTGTCAGCAGATGGGCACCGAAAAAGGCATTGCCTTCTTCAAGGAGTTGATCGCCACTAATGATGTGTCTGTCCGCAACGGCAACTCATTGCTGAACAATATGGTTGCCTCAGGCGAAGTGCCACTCGCGCTCGAGACGTACAACTACATGCCCATGCAGGCGAAGCGTAAAAATGCGGCTATCGACTGGTTCCTGTTGCAGCCAGCGGTGGCGCGAGCGAATGGCATTGCCCTGTTCAAACATGCACCGCATCCGGCTGCGGGCATATTGCTCTACGATTACATGCTCTCGCTGGAGGCGCAAAAAATTCTGGCGAACATGGACTATGTTCCGACGCATCGGAATATCGCGTCACCTTTCCAGAATAGCCAGATAACGCCTGTCGATCCTGCAATGTCAGCAGCCGAGCGCACCAAATGGAACAACCTCTTTAACCACCTGTTTCTGAGCTAGGCTCCGCATTCCTTCGATAAAAAGCTGCCTCGGTTCAAGGCAGCTTTTTTACTTTGCGATGGATTGCTTCATGCCACTGGATTGCGACGCACCAGCAATATCCGAACCGTACGCGGTATTGGCTTCGTTCTGTTGCGCCAGGATGGTCTGCGCGTGCTTCAGGTTCTTCGGGTAGCCGTTGACGTCGGCAGGGTCGTAGCCCGCGTCTTCCAGTTGAATCAGTTCCGCGCGTACCTGCGCGTGCGTAAGCGGCTCAGCGGCATGCGACAGCACCGGAGCGATAAGGGCAACTACGAAGGCAATATTGATGAGCGATTTCATGTGAGAGTCCCGTAGCGATTCGTGGGTGGCGCACCAAGGCAACCCGTGGAAACCATTATACGGGTTTTTACTTACCGTGTGTTAACTATAAAGGAAACAAGTTCTTATATACGGAACAAATGTGAAAACCTGTCGGTGCGCGACGGCGGGCCAGATACCGGACGTTTCGCAAGCAACTTGTCAGGTCGCTGCACGAGACGGCCCTGGAACCCGTCAAACTTCCGTTACCCCGGCTGGCTGAGCATTGTTGCAGCAGCCTCGACGTCCTCCGGCCATATCGGTTCACCACGAATGCAGGGAACCCGATCAGGAAGGCAAGCAGGCACCACTCGACCTGAGAATATGATGCGTCGCAAACCTCCAGGTAGACATCGCTCATCCCGAACACGGTACAGGCACCAGCAGCCTCCTCCGCGACCGGTTTGTGGACGTCGATGCGCCGCGCCGCTTCGTCCTCGTCGACCAGACTGTTCAAGGCCCCTGGTCACCCCAAAGGTTAGGTTAGTGTCCAACCTTTGGGGCGCATTTCAAATTCAACAGACGTGTTGTTCTAATGCACAGGAAAGCTTAGATTTTCTTCAGCACATCTGCGAATTTCGCCTCCACCTGCGCGATCAGCTCCTTCGACCCCCGCGCAACAGGCGGGAAGCTACCGTTCTTGATGCGTTCGAACGGACGGCACGCGTCGATGATCGCACGCGAGTTCGTGGACGAAGCCGAATCGTAAATCGGATCGAGCGGGCCGCTCCACGCACGGCGAATGATGTCGATGTCCTGCGCCGGATCAGCGCGCGTGCAGATCGCCCACATCACGTCAAACATGTCGCTCGGATCTACATCATCATCCACGACCACAACGTAGCGGCCCATATACGAACCCGATTGACAACCCGCGGCCAGCAGCCCCGCCTGCTTGGCGTGACCGGCAAACGCCTGCTTGATGGAAATCACATTGAACATGCGCGCGGCTCCGGCCTCGTGAACCCACACGCCCTTCACACCAGCCAGGCCGGCACTTTCGATTTCATCCCAGATCATGCCGGACTTCATGACGCACTTCGAGAAGTTGAAATCCGAAGGCGGGCGCATCGGAGATGCCATCGTCAAGATCGGATTCTTGCGATGATAGACACGACGCACACGCACCACCGGCTGTTCGCTCGGATGGTTCGCATAGTAGCCGGTGAACTCACCGAACGGGCCTTCGATCTTGTCGTCGCCCGGCATGATTTCGCCTTCGAGCACGATTTCCGCATGCGCCGGCATCGGCAGGCCATACAGTTCGCTCCTGACCGTTTCGAACGGCGCGCCACGGTGACCGCCAGCGTAATCGTATTCGGACAACCCCCATTTCAGTTCGTTGCCCGACGCGAGGAACATCAGCGGGTCCATGCCAACGCAAATCAGGACCGGCGTAGGCTGGCCTCGATCCGTGTATTTCTGGCGAATCTGACGACCCTGTTTGCCTGGCGACATCCATAGACCGACGCTCTTTTCATCGTGCACCATCACGCGGTAGGTGCCGAGGTTGATCCAGCCTTCATCCGGATCGCGCATGATGACCTGGTCATGCGTGCCGATGTAGCGCCCGCCGTCCAGTTCATGCAACTTCGGCACCGGGAATTTGAGTACGTTTACATCGTCATCGCGGTCGACAACGTCAAAGATCGAGCCGGTTTCGACTTCTCGCGGCGGAATCGGCTGGAATGTCTTCATGCGATTGCGGTACGCCTGCACCACATCCATCGGGTGTGCCGGTTCCGGAAAACCCAGTGTGATTGCCAGTCGCTTCGATGAATTCGTTGCGCCCGACAGCACGCGCATACCGGGATAATCCGGGATGTCTTCGAACAGGATCGCGGGTGCTTCGGCGCGCTTGTGATTGACGATTTCCGCAATCGCCCCCATTTCCAGATCCCAATGTACGCCCTTCATGTGCACGAGTTCGCCCGCGGCGTCGCAACGTTCGAGAAATTCACGCAGATCGGCGTGCGGAGTGTGGTTTGTCATCATGTATTCCTTGTGTTGTCCATACGAAAGCACGGACAGATTCCGTTCAGGAGTTTTTGGGGCGAACGTATTGCAGAACCATCGAGAAGATAGCAGCGATAAACATCGGCACCGCAATCCAGATGAACATCGACTGCACGCTGAAATTCTTGCTGAGCAGTAACGCGCCAACCATAGGGCCGCAGATCGAGCCGATACGACCCACGCCCAGATTCCAGCCTACCCCGGTGGCACGAGCACTCGTCGGATAAAACACTGAAGATACAGCGCTCAGGCCAGATTGAGCGCCGATCAGAAACATGCCTCCGAGAAACAGCGTCGGCAGGATGATGCTGCTCTTGTACAGGAAGCCGATAGAGCCGATGAAGAAACAACCCAGGAGATAGCAAGCCATCAGCACGCGGTGCGGATTCAGGCGATCCATGAAGCGGCCAAAGACAAACGTACCGGCAACGCCACCAAACTGCATCAGCGACGTACCCAATGCAGCATTCGCAAGCGAACGGCCATCACTGTTGAGCACGGTCGGGAGCCACGAGGCCAGGAAATAAATTTCCAGGAGGCTAATGAAATAAATCACCCACAGGATAAGTGTGCCGGGTGCTCGCCCCTCCTGGAACAGTCCAGCGACCGGCGTGCTGCTTCTCTTCTCATCGCGCGTAAATTCGACAATATCGCTCAGCGGCGAAATGCGCTGCTTCGCCTGCTCGATACGTGCTGCATCCGCATTGCGATTCACGAGAAACACCAGCGACTCGGGCAACCACATGATGAGTGCGAGCGCGACGATCAGCGAAACGGCGCCGGCGGTGTAGAACACCGCTTCCCAGCCGTAACGCGGCAAAATGGACGAAACCAGTACTCCAGCAATTGCGCCACCAGCGGGAAAACCGCAGAACATGGACATCACCATAACGCTGCGTGCGCGGGCCGGGGCGATTTCTGCCGTCAGCGTGATTGCAGTGGGCATCGCGCCACCGAGGCCCAGACCGGCGATGAAACGCCACGCGAGCATTTCAGATGGCGATGTAGCCATACCGGTTGCTACCGTGAAAATACCGAAAATTATCGTGCAGGCAATCAGCATACGGCGGCGACCGTATAGGTCCGCCAGCACACTGCAACTGAAGCCTCCGATAAGCAAGCCCAAAAGGCCCGTGGAGAAAATTGTGCCCATCTGCTGATGATCCAGATGCAGCGCGTTATGAATGGCAGGTGCGGTATATCCGATAATCTGCGTACTGATGCCGTCGAGAAACACCGCGAGGCCGCACAACACCGTCGTAAAAATCTGGAACACGTTGACGCGCCGCGTTGCCAGCCAGTCTTCCACCGTGATCGGTGCTGCATTCATACTCGTTGTGCTCATGTTCTGTCTCCGACGTTCTGTACTTTTTCGACTTCCTGTTGCGCCTTGAATTTTTGTCCGCCGTTCCAGCGCTTCGCGATACCGACATCGATATCGAACAGATCCAGTGCACGCGAGACAGTCTGATTGACCATATCGTCAAGTGTCTTCGGTTGTGCGTAAAACGCAGGAACCGGTGGCATGATGATTGCCCCGTTGCGCGTCGCCTGTGCCATCAGTTCGATATGCCCGGCGTGAAAAGGCGTCTCGCGAAGCATCAGCACGACGCGACGACGTTCTTTCAGGCAAACATCAGCCGCGCGTGTGATGAGGTCCGCGTCATAGCAATTGGCGATGCCGCTCAATGCACGAATCGAGCACGGCGCAACCAGCATGCCGCAAGTGCGAAATGAACCACTGGAAAGTGAAGCGCCAATGTCCTTGTAACTGTGCGTTGCGTCCGCAAGCTCACGCAAACGTGCCAGTCCAAGACCGGTTTCCTCTTCAAGCGTCCGCAAGCCTGACGGCGAAACGACCAGATGCGTTTCGACATCCGCTTGCCCACGCAGGATTTCGAGGGTCCTGACGCCGTAAATCGCACCGGAAGCCCCAGTGATACCTACTATCAAACGTTTCATTTACACCTGCTTGTTTTTACCATGCTCGAATGACATACCGCTCCACAAGAGAGGCGGCGCGCTACATCAGAGCTTAAAGGACCACTGCATCCAGATGCGCTCGCCTTGCGGACGGTTCTGCACCAGCATTTCGTGCTGCCACTTCACCGTCACAGCCGTTTTCTTGGTGAACTGATACTGGATCTGAGGCCCAATAGCGACAGCGCGGCCGTAAAAGCCATCACCGTTAAATGGAGTTCCGTTTTTCTGTACGTCACCGGAAATCTGCTTGTAGTAATACCCGTTCAAGCCCAACGACAGTTTCGGCGTCACCTTGCGCATGGCAACGAATTCCGTCACGGTTTCCTGACCGCTGCGGTACCCATCGTTGAGATTGCGACCATTCCAGATGTACGTGAAGTTCATCCCGATTGTCGTTTTGTCGTCGGGATGTACATCGATGCCGTAGCTGGGCAAAAACGCCCAGTAATGGTGACCGACGTTGAACGGCTGGCTCGCCGCGTAATTGCCAATCGGCACGTTCACCGTCAATCGCACTGCCTGATTCACATGTCCGAGAAACGGCGCATTGAAGCTATTGCCGATCATGACGGGAGTAATCAGCGGATCTGACAGGCCCGTGTCGTTGCCGTGAATCATCGCACCGCCTGGCGGCTGACGATAAGTGTTGATGTGAAAGAACGGCAACAGCGCGGCCATGCCGAAGCGGAAGCCGTGAAATTCTTCCGGCAGCACATACTGGAAGCGGAACGCCTGCACCTGAACGTTGGACGAGAACTGCTTGAACTTGTTATTGCCGTTCGAATCCTTGAAATTCCCGGAGTTATAGATCACCGTGAACGATTGGAATTGCATACCGGGATCAAGAGTACCGGGAAAGATCGTCTGCGCTCCAATCACGTAGGCGGAATTGCCGCCTTCCGTGGCCCCCGCGGAGGCGGCGCACAATGCTACCGCGCACGCAAGCACTGCTTTTTTAGAGTTTTTCATTGTTTTGTCTCCTTCTGCTACCGACTAGTTCGTATAGTCAGGTTGTTGTTTTGGTGCTGCCGTGAAAAAAGCCGGGTGCTGCATCGCGTGCTGATAGATTCGCATGCTGCGCGAATATGGCGTCAGGTCACAACCCATGCGTTCAGCGTTCGCGATTTGAGGAATGAGGCAGCAATCCGCGAGCGTAGGTGCGTCGCCAATGCACCAGTCGTCGCCGCCTGTATCAGTCAGAAGACGTTCAACTGCCTGCATGCCTTCCACGATCCAGTGCCTATACCATGCGTTTTTCTGTTCCGGTGTGACCTTCAATACGCTGTCCAGATACTTCAGGATTCGCATGTTGTTCACGGGGTGAATATCACAAGCGATGAGCGTCGCTAATTCCAGAACGCGAGCACGCGCGTCTATTTCACCTGGAATCAGCAATGGCTCCGGATGTATCTGATCCAGCCAGTCGATAATTGCCAGCGACTGTCCGAGGCTGAAATCGCCATCGACCAGCGCCGGCACACCCGCGGACGGATTAATGCGCTCGACGTATTCCCGGTCGCGATGCTCGCCGGTGCGGATATTGACCGGTACGTACTCGTACGGAAGTCCCTTGAGATTGAGGGCGATCCGCACGCGGTACGATGCCGAACTGTTGAAGAAGCTATGTAGTTCCATCAGACAACCAGCACGGTCAGTTCGCCCAGGCGATCGACGCCGACCTTTATCGTCTGGTCCGCGACGACAGGACCCACACCTTCCGGCGTGCCCGTGTATATCAGATCGCCAGGTTCGATCTGGAAGAATTGCGACAGATACGAAACAGTTTCGGCAACCGACCAGATCAGGTGCGTGACATCGCTCTTCTGCTTCGTTTCACCGTTCACGGTCAACCAGATACCCGCCTGCTCGAAGTGACCGACTTCGCTCGCACGGTGGATCGGGCCGATCGGCGCGGAGCGGTCGAAGGCTTTGCCGAGTTCCCACGGGCGGCCCATTTCGCGCATCTTCATCTGGAGATCGCGGCGCGTCATGTCGAGGCCAACTGCGTAGCCGTACACATAAGACAACGCATCTTCAACGGCAATGTTCACACCGCTCTTACCGATTACGGCGACCAGTTCCGCTTCGTAATGGTAGTTCTGCGTCTGCGCCGGATACGCGAGTTCCAGCGTTTCGCCATATGCGGCCGGTACGACGGCATTGTCCGGCTTGCAGAAGAAGAACGGCGGTTCGCGATCCGGATCGAAGCCCATTTCGCGGGCGTGTGCCGCGTAGTTACGACCGACGCAGTAGACGCGGCGTACAGCAACGCTATCTTCCGTTCCGAAAACGGGAACGGCAACGTGCACTTCAGGGGAAAAAATAAACGCCATCTTGTTTCCTTATGAATGTAAAGCGAGCTCTAAATCCGCTCTTCGCGCAGCAGATTGAGAGCGCTGACGATCGGGCGATCCGAATAGCTGAAGATCACGGAATCGACGTCAGCATCGAGACTCACCGTCACCCAGGACGGCACGACAAAAATATCCTTCGCCGCGAATTCAAACGTCCTGTCACCGACCTTCGCGACGCCGGAACCTTCCACAACCGAATACACGGTCGCATCGGTCGTGCGGTACTGGCGGCCACGAAACCCGGCAGGCAGGAACTGCATGAAAGTCGCCATGGTCGGCATCGGCCAGCTACCGGTGGCAGGATTAATGAATTTCAGCTTCACGCCATCCCATTGATCCACCTCGCCATGGCGATAGAGCGTATCGAGCGCTTCACGCGTACGGTCGTATGGATAGCTGAACAACGGCGAGGTCGGGTTGCTCGCGACATGACGCACCGGCAGCATGTTCTGGGCGTAACGCGCGGCGCTATCGCCAGATTCGCGTTGCACCGGTTGGACCTTGCCGGGATAGTTCTCTGCGAACCCCTGATCGAGTTGGTAGACAATCGGAATATCCAGGCCGTCGAGCCAGATAACGGGTTCGCCGCCGTCTTCTTCAGTCTTGTTGCCATGGTCGTGCCACGTCCACGACGGCGTGATAATGAAATCACCCGGTTGCATCGGTACACGTTCGCCATCGACGGCCGTATAGGCGGTCGAGCCTTCCAGAATGAAGCGCAACGCCGATTGCGTATGACGATGGCTCGGCGCGATTTCACCGGGCAGGATCAATTGCAGCCCGGCGTACAGCGCGGGCGTAATGCTGGCCTTGTCGGGCAGGCCCGGATTCTCCAGGAACAGTACACGGCGCACCGCTTCCTCAGCTGTAATCAAGCCGCCCGACTGCATCACCAGATCACGAACCTCCGCGTATTTCCAGATCGCTGGCCGTGCTTGCGGGCGCGGTTGCGGCGGCACCAGGTTGTGCAGCGACTCCCACAACGGGGCCATATTTCTATGTTTGATCTGGCCGTAATACGCGGCACGGTCTGCTTTAACGTCTGTCATTTCGTCATCTCCTGTTACGCGGCCTTGTTCGCCAGACCTTCGAGCGTGTACCCGGCGACGGCCTTGTAGCTGCTCGTGATTTCGCGCAGCTCATCCAGGCTGATTACGTCGGTGATCGACGCGAACGGCTTGCCGCCCGTGCGCTCGTGCACGACCTGGAGAATCTTGTCGGGCGGTGCCTTGCGGTTCGCCAGTACGACGTTGCCCGTCGCCGTGACACGTTCGCGGTCGTACGCTTCCAGCGCTTCAGTACCGACGCCGAACTTGACGAATTGCGCCGTCAGATATTCCGCATCCATGATTGCCTGACCGGCGCCGTTCGAACCACGCGGTACCATCGGGTGTGCGGCGTCGCCCAGCAGCGTCACACGCCCATGCGTCCAGCGCGGCAGCGGCTCCTGATCCACCATCGGGAACACGAGAACGTTTTGGGTCGACTCGATCATCTTTGCCACGTCGAGCCAGTCGAAATGCCAGTCCTTGAAGACCGGAAAGAAGTCGTCCAGGCTGCCCTGCCTGTTCCAGTCGCGCATTGCAGGCTGCGGCGAAACGGTTTCCGCGACCCAGTTCATCAGTTGCGTGCCGTCCGGATTGCTCAGGATCGGGTAGATCACCATCTTGCCGGTGTCGGCCGTCAGCGCACCGGCACGTGCGAACGTCGCGCCATCGAGAAACGGCGACCAGTTCAGCGCGCCGCGCCACATGTTCACGCCCGTATAGTGCGGAGCACCTTCATCCGGGTAGAACTGCTTGCGCAACGCCGAATGCAAGCCGTCGCAGGAAATCACGACGCTGGCTTTCACCGTGAATTTCTCACCCGCTACGTTCTCGAATTGCACATGTGCTTCATCGCCCACGGTAGTTGCGCCGATGCAGCGGCGATCCATAACCACGGAATCCGCCCCTAGCCGCTCCTCGACGATCTTCAACAGCGCCAATTGCAGTTCGCCCCGATGAATCGAGAATTGCGGCGTGGCATACCCGGCGTTCGTGCCGAGTGCTTCGGTATAGATGTGCTGGCCGTACTGGTTGAAGAACGACGCGTTCTGCGTCGAAATCGAAATCTTCGAAAGCGCCTCATTCGCGCCCAGGCGTCCGAGCACGCCGGTCGCGTGCGGCAGGATGTTGATACCTACGCCGAGCGGTTTGAGTTCCGGGACCGCTTCGTAGACACGGCAGTTGATACCGGCTTCATGCAGGGCCAGCGCGAGGGTCAACCCGCCATTGCCCGCGCCGATGATCGCGACTTCACATTCCTTGTTCATGCAGCTTTCCTCACCTCAAGATTTGTCGCCCCAAAAACGACAGACGTCTGCCGAATAGTACTAAGAGACTTTGATGCAAGTCAAATTCCTATCACCCTGGGGTATGTACCTACTTGCGGCCGTGGATGGCGCCGAGGTCAGTTAGAATGAGGCGCGCTACCTACGCGATCAATTTTAAAAATGACCAAACCTAATCCCGATAAGCATGCTGAAGGTGCCATGCTCACCGAGCTTTATTCCCGACCAGGTTTTATGCTCCGACGTGCACATCAGATCGCCATTGATCTGTTCGTCCAGGCTTGCCTGCCGGTGAACATCACACCGAGTCAGTACGGAGTGCTATACATCGTGAATACCCTCGGCTCACTCAGTCAGATCGGCATATCACGCCTGATTGGTCTGGATCGTTCTACGACCGCACTCGTTGTCAAGCTACTCACGGATCGCGGACTGCTGACCAAAACACAAAGTACGGAGGATGCTCGAAAGATCGAGATACAGCTTACGAATGAAGGAAAAAAAATATTCCGAGAGGCGCAAAAATTGGCGGAATATGAAATGAAGACGCTACTTGAACCGTTCACCAATAAAGAAAGCGAACAATTTCTGCGCCTGCTTGAAAAATTCGTCAGTTACCACAACGACACAACGCGTGTGAGCATAACTGGCTCATCATCGTCCAATAATTAAGAAGCACGAACAATGTGCGACGATCGCCCACAGCACAGAAGTACCTGGTGCAAATAAGTCGTTGGAATCAGCTAACGCAGCCCGCTCAATGACTCGGCAGGCGATGATCCGCAAGCGCAAAGGTGTGAAAGGATTGTTCGATGATCGGTGTTTTGATCGTGGAATCATTGTTCTTTGTGTGCGCTGGTACCTGCCCTACAAGCTCGGTTTGCCCAACAAGCTTGCACGCATCGCCTGGACGATTTTCACGTCACACGACAGGGAGCGTTTATTTGCGGCAGTCACAGGCGCGGTAGCTAGCCGCGCTGTATCTATAGGACAGCGATGGGCAGTATTCTGATAGTGATATCAACAGGAGGAACCGCCTCGTTCTACCCGGCATCCGTGCAATTGTAAGAGGCTGCCAGCGTCAGTGCGGCAGTCAGATCATATCGCACGTTCGCCTCATAGCTGTTGAACGCGATACTGCCGCCGCGAAAAGGCGTCGTTGCAGTCGACAGCACATCGATAAAGCTTGATCGGTCTGATGCTGGGCTTGGCACTGCGGATTGTTGCGTCGGAGAGGGGCATGGGGGCATCTCCTGTCGCGAAGAACAGCGTACCCCCAAAACTACCCTCAGAGAATGTCGGAAGTCAATGAACCAACACGGTAGACCAAGGAGCTGAAGACTGCCCAGAATGCCTGTCCGGCAAGGGCCTCGGAGAATCGGGCGGAACGCCCGGGAATCCAGCGGAAGAGTAAATGGTGGGCCGGGTGGGGTTCGAACCCACGATGTCCTTTCGGAGGTGGATTATGAGTCCACTGCCTGCAACCAACACGGCGTCCAGCCCAAGAAGAAAAAGACCCGGTCGTGAAGGCCGGGCCTGTTTCGTCGATTGGCCGACATACTACACGAAAAAGGGGCCGCCGTGACCGCTTCGCCTATGCGAAACGACAAGGAGGCCCCTCAAACTACATCACTGATTACCTCTCGAAGCCCGCTACGCTCAATTCCCTTCGAGGAACGACTTCAGCTTGTCCGAACGGCTCGGGTGACGCAGCTTGCGCAGCGCCTTCGCCTCGATCTGACGAATCCGCTCGCGCGTCACGTCGAACTGCTTGCCGACCTCTTCGAGCGTGTGATCCGTGCTCATCTCGATACCGAAGCGCATGCGCAACACCTTCGCCTCGCGCGGCGTCAGCGAGTCGAGCACGTCCTTCACGACATCGCGCATGCTCGCATGCAATGCGGCATCCGCCGGCGCGACCGTGTTCGTATCTTCGATGAAGTCGCCCAGATGCGAATCGTCGTCGTCGCCGATCGGCGTTTCCATCGAGATCGGCTCTTTCGCGATCTTCATGATCTTGCGGATCTTGTCTTCCGGCATTTCCATCTTCTCGGCCAGCGTTGCCGGGTCCGGCTCGAGACCGGTTTCCTGCAGAATCTGCCGCGAGATGCGGTTCATCTTGTTGATCGTTTCGATCATGTGAACCGGAATCCGGATCGTGCGCGCCTGGTCGGCGATCGAACGCGTAATGGCCTGGCGAATCCACCACGTCGCATAGGTGGAGAACTTGTAGCCGCGACGGTATTCGAACTTGTCCACCGCCTTCATCAGGCCGATGTTGCCTTCCTGGATCAGGTCGAGGAACTGCAGACCGCGGTTCGTGTACTTCTTCGCGATCGAGATCACGAGACGCAGGTTCGCCTCGGTCATCTCGCGCTTCGCCTGGCGTGCCTTCAGTTCGCCGGCCGCCATCTGCCGGTTGGTTTCCTTCAGGTCCTTCAGCGGCAGCACCACGCGCGCCTGCAGATCGAGCAGACGTTGCTGCTGTTCGCGAATCGCCGGAATGTTGCGCGTGAGGATCGCGCTATACGCGTGCCCCTCGGCGACGATCTTGTCGGACCATTCGAGGTCCGTCTCGCTGCCCGGAAAACGCGCGATGAATTCCGCGCGCGGCATGCCGCATTTGTCGACGACCGTGTGCAGGATCTGACGCTCGACCTGGCGCACCTCATCCACCTGCGCGCGCAGCGTGTCGCACAGACGCTCGACGGTACGCGCGGTGAAGCGGATCGTCATCAGCTCGTTCTGGATGGTTTCCTGCGCCTTCAGATACGACCTGGACTTGTAGCCTTCCTTCTCGAACGCGCGACGCATCTTGTCGAACCACTCGCTGATGAGCGCGAATTTTTCGAGCGACGCACGCCGCAGCGCTTCGAGCTGCGCGGCGTTGGCCGTGGCTTGCGCCGCGCCATCGTCTTCTTCCTCGTCCTCTTCGTCTTCTTCCTCGACTTCCTCGTCTTCGTTCTCGATCGCTTCCGCTTCCTGCGCGGAGAAGCCGTCGGCGTCTTCCGCGTCGGCGTCGATCAGACCGTCGACGAGTTCGTCGATGCGCACTTCGTCGTTGGCGACGCGCTCGGCCATCGCGAGGATGTCGGCGATCGTGGTCGGGCACGCGGAGATCGCCATCACCATGTGCTTGAGGCCGTCTTCGATGCGCTTGGCGATTTCGATTTCGCCTTCGCGCGTGAGCAGCTCGACCGTGCCCATTTCGCGCATGTACATGCGGACCGGGTCGGTGGTGCGGCCGAATTCGGAATCGACGGTGGACAGCGCGACTTCGGCTTCCTCTTCGACTTCGTCGTCCGACGAAGCGGCCGGTGCGTTGTCGTTGAGCAGCAGCGTTTCGGCGTCGGGGGCCTGTTCGTAGACCGCCACACCCATGTCATTGAACGTGCTGATGATGCCTTCGATCGCCTCGGTCTCGGTGAAGTTGTCCGGCAGGTGATCGTTGATTTCAGCGTACGTGAGGAAGCCGCGCTCCTTGCCGAGCTTGATCAGCGCGCGCAGTTTCGAGCGGCGCTCTTCGAGTTCCTCCACCGTGCCCGGCTGCGACGACGCGAACGCATCCTTCAGCAGCGCTTTTTCCTTTGCACGACGGTCGCGAGCCCTGACCTTCTCCGTCTTGCCCGGCGCGGCGGCAGCGGTTTCTTCGGCTTGGGTTGCATCGTCGTCGACAGATACTTCGTTCAGCTTTTTCGTCATGGAGTTCGTCGTACCGGCTGTAATCTCGACCTCCGGCTGTTGGACAACAGCCGGTTGAACCGTGGATACTGGAGTCACGCGCGCTACCGCATCGTCATCAGCGGCAGCCGCTTCCCTTGCGCTTCCGACACCCGGCCGCCTCGCAGCCGACGGTGGTACAGCTTTCGCCGCCCTTACCGAAGCCGCCTGCGCGGCCGCAGTGGTCGACGATTTTTTCCCGGCCGGCGCAACGCTGACAGCAGACGATTTTCTGGCGGATGAAGTCAGCCTGGCCTCGGTAACCTTCGCGGTGCGCTCCTGCGAGCGTGTGCCTGCTGCCTGATTTCCGCCTGTCGTCTTTGCCATCGCATCGCCTTTCGCCTTTGCTAGGAAAACCCTTGAAAAACAAACCGCTAGAAACTTTTTATTATACCACCCGAGCTTTCGGCCTCTCCGTTAGAGCCCGAGCTGACGCTTCATGTCAGCCCGTTTCCGGTTGAGTTCCGAGAGCTCGGCGAATTCCTCAGGCGAATGCCGGGATTGTCGCGAAAGCTGCTCGAGACGATCGCAATAAGCGTCATACCGCATCTTCAGAATCGCAGCCTTCAGCTCCTCGCCGACGATCCGCTCCTGTTCGCGCCGTTCCTCGATGACGGCCGCGTCCTGTGGGTCTTTCAGCAGCAAATCCCGGACGTTTTCATCATAGTCTAGAATTTTGCGAAAGATTTCCTCGAAAGTTGGGGCGTTCGCGCCATTTCGCAAGAGATCGGACAACAACTGGAATTCCGCCGAATCGCCGAGCGCGCGCGCATGCGTGGTCACTTCCCCGAACAGTTCCCCATGCCGCGTCACCGTGAGCAGCGCCTCTTCGGCCTCGCTGTCGAGCATCGCGACCGTGCGCGGATACATCACCAGATTGCGCAGCGTCTTTTCCTCGATCCCGGTCACGCTGCGGCGGTCCTTGCGGGCCGGCGCCTCGCGCGCCGCGGCCGCGATCCGCGCATCGACCTCGCAGAGCGCCGCGACTTCGTTGAACGGCACGTCGAGCCGGTCCGCGAACATGTGCATGATCTGCGCGCGCAGGGCGTTGGCCGGCAGCGCCTGCAAGAGCGGCTTCGCGTCGAACAGCGCGCGGGCCCGGCCTTCCGGCTGATCGAGCTCCTTGCCGGTCAGCACCTCGTTGAGCATGAATTGCGACAGCGGCATCGCGCGCTCGACCTGCTCCGCGAACGCCTCAGTGCCGAACTCGCGCACGTAGCTGTCCGGATCGTGCTCGGCCGGCAGGAACAGGAAGCGAATCGTGCGGTTGTCCGCGGCGTGCGGCAGGCAGGCATCGAGCGCGCGGCGCGCAGCGCGCCGGCCGGCCGAGTCGCCGTCGAAGCTGAAGATGACCGTATCGGTCTGCCGCATCAGTTTCTGCACATGAATCGGCGTGCAGGCCGTGCCAAGGGTCGCGACCGCGTTCTGGAAACCGAGCTGGGCCAGCGCGACCACGTCCATATAGCCCTCGACGACCAGCACGTAATGCTGCTCGCGGATCGCGAGACGCGCCTCGAACAGGCCGTACAGCTCGCTGCCTTTGTTAAATAAAGGCGTTTCGGGCGAATTCAAATATTTCGGCTCGCCGCCGTCGAGCACGCGCCCGCCAAAGCCGATCACCTGCCCCTTCACGTTGCGGATCGGGAACATGATCCGCTCGCGGAAACGGTCGTAGCGGCGGTTCTGCCCCTGCCCGTCGGACTTTTCGCTGACGATCACGAGACCCGCCTCGACGAGCCCGTCGTCGCGATAGTTCGGGAAGGCCGCCTCGAGGTTCTGCCAGCCGTCCGGCGCATAGCCGAGGCCGAAACGCGCGGCGATCTCGCCGGTCAAGCCGCGCTTTTTCAGGTACTGGATCGCACCCGTCGCGCCGCGCAGCTGCTTGCGATAAAAGTCGCAGGCAGTCTGCATGAGGTCGGAGAGCGCCGTGGTGACGGCCTTCGACGCTGCCGGCGCGTAGCCGCCGCCCAAACCGCCGCCTCCGCCGTAGCCCGGCGAAGGCTCGTTCGGCACGGTCAGGCCAACCGACTGCGCGAGCTCGTTGACCGCCTCGGGGAACGACGCGCCCACGTGCTCCATCAGGAAACCGATGGCCGTGCCGTGCGCGCCGCAACCGAAGCAGTGATAAAACTGTTTAGTCGGACTAACCGTAAACGAAGGGCTCTTCTCGTTGTGAAACGGACAAAGCCCCATGAAGTTTGCGCCGCCCTTTTTCAGCTGCACGTACCGGCCGACCACGTCGACGATATCGACGCGGTTGAGCAGGTCCTGCAGGAATGACGGTGGGATCACAGTAAATGACGCTGCCAGGAAAGCTTCAAAATCCAAGCCCGGTACGGGTACTCAGGCTCGACACCGCAACCCGGCGCCGCGCCCGCTTTCGAACACGGCGCGCGCGGTCCGGGCAAACCACAGGAATTACTTCGCGAGCGCGGCCTTGACCTGCGCCGAGACAGCCGTCATGTCGGCCCGGCCGGCGAGCTTCGGCTTGAGCACGCCCATCACCTTGCCCATGTCCTGCGGACCGGCCGCGCCGGTTTGCGCGACCGCGGCCTGCACTTCGGCAACGATTTCCGCTTCGGACATCTGCGCCGGCATGTAAGCGGACAGGATGGCCAGTTCGGCCTTTTCCTTGTCGGCCAGATCCGTGCGGCCGGCAGCCTCGAACTGGCTGATCGAATCCTTGCGCTGCTTGATCATCTTGTCGACAACGGCAGTCACGCCGGCTTCGTCGAGCGTGACGCGCTCATCGACTTCACGCTGCTTGATCGCCGCGAGCAGCAGGCGGATCGCGCCGAGACGCTCGGTCTCGCGCGCCCGCATGGCAGCTTTCATATCGTCGTTGATCCGGTCTTTGAGACTCATCACTCACCTGAATGCGTTGAAAGTTGAAAAACCGGCGGGTCGATGGCGGCCATACCGCGGCATCAACACGAATACCCGCTTGGGACCTCTTCCTCAAGCGGGTTGGCGCAATATGTTTGGTGGATGCGACCCTGCCGGCTGGCCCGATGGGCCGGGTTTTCCGTGACGGCACCTGTCGTGCCGCCATCGGCTTGGATGCTGCCGCACCGCGTGTGAAGCGGAGCGCGGCAACGCCAGAATCAGTAGAGCTTCTTCGGGAGCATCTGGCCACGCAGACGCTTGAAATGACGCTTCACCGCCGCCGCTTTCTTGCGCTTACGTTCGGCCGTGGGCTTCTCGTAAAACTCGCGAGCGCGAAGTTCCGTCAGTAAGCCGTTTTTCTCCATGGTGCGCTTGAAACGGCGCATGGCAACTTCAAACGGCTCATTGTCTTTTACGCGGATGGTCGTCATTTTTCAATAACGGAACTTTGTAAAGGTTGATGAGTATAGCAGAGCTTTCTCACAAAGCCATGGCGCCGTCAAGCCCCTCGTGCATAGTCGGCGGCGGCCTGACCGGCCGCCACGCCCGAAGCCCACGCCCACTGGAAATTGTAGCCGCCGAGCCAGCCGGTCACGTCGACCGCTTCGCCGATGAAATAGAGGCCCGGCACGTGCGCGCTCATCATCGTCGTCGACGACAGGCCGCGCGTATCGACGCCGCCGCGCGTCACCTCGGCCTTGCGGTAGCCCTCGGTGCCGTTCGGGGTGAGCGTCCAGCGCGACAGCGCCTCACCGACGCGCCGCAGCGTCCTGTCCGGCAGATCGGCGACGCGCGCCTCGGCGGGAATCTGGTGAGTCTCCAGCCAGACGTGCGCGAGCCGCTGCGGCACCCACTCCGAGAGCAGATTCGCGATCTGGCGCTTCGTGCCGCTTTTCGCCTCCAGCAACGCGGCCGCGGCATCGCGCTCCGGCAGCAGATCGATATGGACCGGCTCGCCGGGCTGCCAGTAGCTCGAAATCTGCAGGATGCCGGGACCCGACAGGCCGCGGTGCGTGAGCAGCAGATCTTCGGTGAATTCGGCGCCGGTCTTTTTGCTGCCGGTCGCGAGTTGCACCTCAAGCGACACGCCCGACAGCGCCGCGAACGGCTCCCAGTCGGCCGGCGCGAAGGTCAGCGGCACCAGTGCGGGACGCGTGTCGATCAGCTTGTGGCCGAACTGTTTGGCAAGCCGGTAGGCAAAGTCGGTCGCGCCGATCTTCGGAATCGACAGGCCGCCCGTCGCGATCACGAGCGCGCGGGCGGCGATCGTCCCCGCCGGCGTGCCGAGCGTGAACTGGCGCTGCCCGTCGTGGCCCACTTCCTCGACGGACAGCGGCGCGCGCCACGCCACCGCGCCCGCGTCGCATTCGTTCCTGAGCACGTCGATGATCGCGTCGCTCGACTGGTCGCAGAACAGTTGCCCCTTGTGCTTTTCGTGCCATGTCACGCGATGGCGCTTGAGCAGCGCCATGAAGTCGCGCGGCGTGTAGCGCGCGAGCGCGGAACGGCAAAAGTGCGGATTCGCCGACAGATAGTTGGCCGGCCCCGCGTACAGATTCGTAAAGTTGCAACGGCCGCCGCCGGAAATGCGGATTTTTTCCGCGAGACGCTGCGAGTGGTCGATCAACGCCACGCGCCGGCCGAGTTGTCCGGCCACGGCCGCACACATCATGCCGGCCGCGCCCGCGCCGATCACCGCGATATCAAAAGATTCCATGGGGCCGCATTGTACCTGCCGGGTCCGCGCGTTCGTGGCCGAGCCCCGAAGGCCGCCAGTAGCAGCGCCTGCTTGCCCGCGCTGCTATACTTTTAGGCTTACCTTTCACTGTTGGGCCCGCGTTACGTGTGCCCGCCTTCAAGCGATTCATCATGCTCGTTCTCGGCATCGAAAGCTCCTGCGACGAAACCGGACTCGCGCTCTACGACACCGAGCGCGGCCTGCTCGCGCACGCCTTACATTCGCAGATCGCCATGCACCGGGAGTACGGTGGCGTCGTGCCGGAACTCGCGTCGCGCGACCATATTCGCCGCGCGCTGCCGCTGCTCGAAGAGGTGATGGAACGCGCGGACGTCACGCGCGGCGACATCGATGCGATCGCCTACACGCAAGGGCCGGGGCTGGCAGGCGCGCTGCTCGTGGGCGCGAGCATCGCCAATTCGCTGGCAATGGCCTGGGACAAGCCGACCGTCGGCATTCACCATCTCGAAGGGCACCTGCTGTCGCCGCTGCTCGTCGATGAACCGCCGCCGTTTCCGTTCGTCGCGCTGCTCGTGTCCGGCGGTCATACGCAACTGATGCGCGTCACCGACGTCGGCGTCTACGAGACACTCGGCGAAACGCTCGACGATGCCGCCGGCGAAGCCTTCGACAAAACCGCAAAACTGCTCGGCCTCGGCTATCCGGGCGGCCCGGAAGTCTCGCGCATGGCCGAATTCGGCACGCCCGGCGCGGTCGTGCTGCCGCGTCCGATGCTGCATTCCGGCGATCTCGACTTCAGCTTCAGCGGGCTGAAAACCGCGGTCCTCACACACGCGAACCGGCTCGGCGGCGCGAATATCTGCGAGCAGGCGAAGGCCGACCTCGCGCGCGGTTTTGTCGACGCCGCCGTCGACGTACTGGCGGCCAAGTCGCTCGCGGCGCTCAAGCGCACGAAGCTGAACCGGCTGGTGGTCGCGGGCGGTGTCGGCGCGAACCGGCAACTGCGCGAAGCGCTTTCGGCCGCCGCGAAGAAACGCAATTTCTACGTGCACTACCCGGACCTGTCGCTATGCACGGACAACGGCGCGATGATCGCGCTGGCCGGCGCGCTGCGCTTGCAGCGCTGGCCCGAGCAGGCCGGCAACGACTACGCGTTCACGGTGAAGCCGCGCTGGGACCTGACTTCGCTCGCGCGCTGAGTCGCCGGAAGCGAATGCCGCGAATCCCGGGGCGATAAAAAAAGCCGCTTTAAAGCGGCTTTTTTGCGTCAATGCGCCCGCAACGAAACGGGGCGGACCGGCGAAGAAGCGATCAAGCGAGGCGTTTGTCCTGCTCGATCACCGCATAGGCGCTGTGGTTGTGAATCGACTCGAAGTTCTCGGCCTCGAGCACATAGGCAACGATGCGCTCGTCGGCATTGAGGCGCTGCGCGACGTCGCGCACGAGGTCCTCGACGAACTTCGGATTCTCATACGCGCGCTCGGTGACGAACTTCTCGTCCGGGCGCTTGAGCAACCCCCACAGTTCGCACGACGCCTCTTCCTCGGCGATGCGGATCAGCTCTTCCACGGCGACGTCGCCAGCCAGCTCGGCGTCGATCGTCACATGCGAGCGCTGGTTGTGCGCGCCGTATTGCGAAATCTTCTTCGAGCACGGGCACAGGCTCGTGACCGGCACCAGCACCTTCAGGAACAGCCGCGTCGCGCCGTTGCGGGTCTCGCCCGTCAGCGTGACCTCGTAGTCGAGCAGGCTTTGCACGCCCGACACCGGCGCGGTCTTGTTCACGAAGTACGGAAACGACACCTCGATACGGCCCGCCTCGGCTTCCAGCTTTTCGAGCATCACCGCGAGCATCGAGCGGAACGCGGCCGGCTCGAGCGGCGCTTTGTTCTCTTCGAGCAGCGCGACGAAGCGCGACATATGCGTGCCCTTCTGATCGGCCGGCAGATGCACATCGAGATTCCACGTGCCGACCGTCGGCTGCACTTCGCCGCCTTGCGTGCGCACCGTCAGCGGATGACGCACGCCCTTGACGCCGACCCGCTGAATCGGGATCTGGCGCGTGTCGGGCGTGCTTTGCACGTCGGGCATCACAAAGGCGGGGTTCATCTGATTCATTTTTTGTCCTTTCTGGAAAGCGCCGGGCCGCTCCCGGTTCGCCGCATCGGAAACTGTCACGCGACGACGTCGAAACGCCCGGCGGCCGCACGGATCAGCACGCGCAACGGCGAACGCCGGCTTCCGCCGGCGTTGGAAGACGGGCCGTTACGCCCGTCAGCTCAAACAGGAGATTGTCGCGGCCGCCGCCGCATGACGGCAGCGCAGCGGCCTGACGCGCGGCAGCGCTTTACGCGACGCGCTTCACCGACGACTGACCGCCGACCGTGCCGCTTGCGAGGAAACGCTCGCGGATCGACCGGGCGATGCCCGCGGCGTCGAGACCGCACGCGGCGAGCAGCTTGGCCGGGTCCCCGTGATCGATGAACTGGTCGGGGAGGCCCAATTGTAGTACGGGTCGCATAACCCCACTCTCGAGCAGGGCTTCGACGCAGGCCGAGCCCGCGCCGCCCATGATGCAGCCTTCTTCGACGGTGACGATCGCGTCGTGCGTTTCAGCCAGCTGGCGCACGAGCTCGGCGTCGAGCGGCTTCACGAAACGCATGTTCGCGACCGTGGCATCGAGTTGCTCGGCTGCCGCGAGCGACGGCGCGACCATCGTGCCGAACGCGAGAATCGCGATGCGCTTGCCGGCCGGCGCCGAGGTTTCGCGGCGCACTTCGCCCTTGCCGAGCGGCAGCGCGGCCATCTGCTTGACCGTTGCAACGCCGGTGCCCGCGCCGCGCGGATAGCGCACGGCCGTCGGATTCGGCTGCTGCAACGCCGTGTACAGCATCTGGCGGCATTCGTTTTCGTCCGACGGCGCCATCACGGTCATGTTCGGGATGCAGCGCATGAACGCGAGGTCGTAGGCGCCCGCGTGCGTGGCGCCGTCCGCGCCGACGAGACCCGCGCGGTCGATCGCGAACACGACCGGCAGGTTTTGCAGCGCGACGTCGTGGATCAGTTGGTCATACGCGCGTTGCAGGAACGTCGAGTAGATCGCGACGACCGGCTTCATGCCATCCGCGGCGAGGCCGCCCGCGAACGTCACCGCATGCTGCTCGGCGATGCCGACGTCGAAGTAACGGTCCGGGAAGCGCCGTTCGAATTCGACGAGGCCCGAGCCCTCGCGCATCGCCGGGGTAATGCCGATCACACGCGAATCGAGCTCCGCGGCATCGCACAGCCATTCGCCGAACACCTGCGTGTAGGTCTTCTTCGACGGCGTCGCGGCCGGCTTGATGCCCTCGGCCGGGTTGAACTTGCCCGGGCCGTGGTACAGCACCGGATCGGCCTCAGCCAGCTTGTAGCCCTGGCCCTTCTTCGTGACGACGTGCAGGAATTGCGGACCGCGCAGTTCCTTGATGTTCTGCAGCGTCGGGATCAGCGAGTCGAGATCGTGGCCGTCGATCGGCCCGATGTAGTTGAAGCCGAATTCCTCGAACAGCGTGGCCGGCACGATCATGCCCTTCGCGTGCTCTTCGAGCTTGCGCGCGAGATCGAGCACCGGCGGCGCGACGCGCAGCACGCGTTCGACGCCCGCGCGCGCGGCCGCGTAGAAGCGGCCCGACATCAGACGCGCAAGATGGCGATTGAGCGCACCGACCGGCGGCGAGATCGACATGTCGTTGTCGTTGAGGATCACGAGCAGCGGCACGTCGTCTTCGACGCCCGCGTTGTTCATCGCCTCGAAGGCCATGCCGGCCGTCATCGCGCCGTCGCCGATCACGGCGATGCCCATGCGGTTGTCGCCCTGCAGCTTGCTCGCGACCGCCATGCCGAGCGCCGCCGAAATCGACGTGCTCGAATGCGCGGTGCCGAAGGTGTCGTATTCGGATTCGTCGCGTTTCGGGAAGCCAGAGATGCCGCCCAGTTGGCGCAGCGTGTGCATCTGCTCGCGGCGGCCGGTCAGGATCTTGTGCGGATAGGTCTGATGACCGACGTCCCAGACGATCCGGTCATGCGGCGTATCGAACACATAGTGCAGCGCGATGGTCAACTCGACCGTGCCGAGATTGGACGAAAGATGGCCGCCCGTCTGCGATACGCTGTCGAGCACAAAGGCACGCAACTCGTCTGCAAGCGGTTGCAATTGGCGGCGATCGAGGCGGCGCAGGGCCGCCGGGTCGTCGATGGTTTTCAGCAAGTCGTACATCGTCGTTCCATTGTAGGAAAACTTACGCGCCCGCACTTCATACATGCACCCCGGGGACAGAAGGTGCGCGGCGGCGGGCTTTCGCGTTTAGCTGACCCGGTTCACCACCAGGTCGGCCAATTCGGCAAGACGCTGCGCGCGCGCGCCGAACGGCGCGAGCGAGGCGTGGGCGTCGCTGCGCAGTTGCGCCGCAAGCGCGCGCGACGCGTCGAGCCCGATAATCGACACGTAGGTCGACTTGCCGAGCTTCGCGTCTTTGCCGGCGGTCTTGCCGAGCGTTGCGGAGTCGGTCGTGACATCGAGAATGTCGTCGACAACCTGAAACGCGAGGCCGATCGCGGCGGCGTAGGCGTCGAGCGACGCCAGAGCCTGCGCGTCCGGCGTTTCGCCGGCCAGCGCACCCATGCGCACGGCCGCGCGCAGCAGCGCGCCGGTCTTCATACGGTGCATCGTTTCGAGTTGCGGGCGCGCCAGCGTCAGGCCGGTGCTCGCCAGATCGATGGCCTGCCCGCCGCACATGCCGAGCGAGCCGCTCGCGAGCGCGAGTTCGCGCACGAGCGAGGCCTGCTGCGGCGGGGCCAGCACGTCGGAAGTGAGCGTGACGAATGCCTGCGATTGCAGCGCGTCGCCAACCAGCAGCGCGGTCGCTTCGTCGTATTTGACGTGAACCGTCGGCTTGCCGCGGCGCAATGCGTCGTCGTCCATGCACGGCATGTCGTCGTGCACGAGCGAATACACGTGGATCATTTCGAGCGCCGCTGCCGCCGCGTCGAGGCATTCGGCGTGCGCGCCGGTCAGCTCGCCGGCCGCGTGGCACAGGAGCGGCCGCACGCGCTTGCCGCCGCCGAGCACCGCATAGCGCATCGCCTCGTGCAGATTGGCGGATGTGGTCGTGTCAGCCGGCAGGTAATGTTCCAGCGCCGTTTCGACGCGTTCGAGCACCGAGCGCGTCCATTGTTCGAATGTCATAGATCGTCCCCGCTTTCAGCGGCTGTGCCTGCGGTATTCATGGGCAGTGGTTTCAGCGTTTCGCCGTCGAGCACGCGCACCTGCTGCTCGACCTTTTCGAGCTGCTGCTGGCAGAACGCGACAAGCGCGGCCCCGCGCCGGTAGGCAGCCAACGACTCCTCGAGACTCAGGCTGCCGCCTTCCATGCGCGCCACCAGCTCTTCCAGTTCGGCCTGCGCGGCCTCGTAGTTGCCGGGCAGCGGCGTGGTATCGCCGCTTTCGGCCGACGCGGCGGCAGTATCTTTCGATGCGGTCTTCGCCATGAATAGTCGCAAAATTAAAACAAGTCGGACATTCTACGGCAAAAGCGGCGTTTCCGATCCGCTCGCCCCCTTCGCCTCGCCGCCCTACCCCGCTTCGACCCTGCTTTGCAGCGGCTTCGAGCCTGAAGTCTCGCAGAAAAAAACCGCTGAATCTGCGGCGAAAATGCCGAACCAATCGGACATTTTTGACCCAAATCAGTCACTTAAGTGCCCCTGACAGCGAGAAACGGGTATAATCTCCGGCTCCCTAAATCGAATCTTCGATGGTTGGGTTGTTCACTGCTTTCACGTCTTCATCGGGAGTGGGAATGTCCAATCTGAGCAATGCATTGCAGTTGCGGTCTGTTCACAGCCAGCTGCCAGTCACGGCTTACTTTGACGAAGCGCTTCTTACGCGCGAAATCGACACCCTTTTCAAGAAAGGTCCTCGCTACATCGGCCACGATCTCATGGTGCCCGAAGCGGGGGATTATTTTGCCTTGCCCAGCGAACGCGAGGGGCGGGTGCTCGTCCGCAACCAGCAGTCGCAGGTCGAACTGCTGTCGAACGTGTGCCGCCACCGCCAGGCCATCATGCTTAACGGCCGCGGCCAGACGCAGAACATCGTCTGTCCGCTGCATCGCTGGACGTACGACCTGAAGGGCGAGCTGCTCGGCGCGCCCCATTTCGCCGACAACCCGTGCCTGAACCTCGGCGCGACGCCGCTGCAGAACTGGCATGGCCTGCTGTTCGAGGCACAGAGCCGCGACGTCGCGAAAGACCTTGCACGTCTCGGCACGAAGCGGCATTTCGACTTCTCGGGCTTCATGTTCGATCACGTCGAAGTCCACGAGTGCAACTACAACTGGAAGACCTTCATCGAGGTCTATCTGGAGGACTATCACGTCGCGCCGTTCCATCCGGGCCTCGGCAGCTTCGTCAATTGCGACGACCTGACGTGGGAGTTCGGCGACTGGTACAGCGTGCAGACGGTCGGCGTGCACAAGAATCTGGAGCAGCCGGGCAGCCCGACGTACCGCAAGTGGCACGACGAAGTGCTGCGCTTTCGCGGCGGCAACCCGCCCGAGTTCGGCGCGATCTGGATGGTGTACTACCCGGGCATCATGATCGAGTGGTATCCGCACGTGCTCGTGGTGTCGTGGCTGATTCCGCATGGTCCGCAGAAAACCACCAACGTGGTCGAATTCTATTACCCCGAGGAAATCGCGCTGTTCGAACGCGACTTCGTCGAAGCCGAGCGCGCCGCCTATATGGAAACGGCCCGCGAAGACGACGAGATCGCCGAGCGCATGGACGCCGGCCGCCGCGCGCTGATGGAACGCGGCGAATCGCAGGTGGGTCCGTATCAGAGCCCGATGGAAGACGGTATGCAGCACTTCCACGAGTTTCTGCGTCGCGAACTCGGCACGGTCTGATTCGCTGCAAGCAGCGCCACTCGTTGGCACAATGGGCAAGACAAGGAAAGACGGGCTGCGGCCCGTCTTTTTTTGTTTAGACTACCGACATAGACCGGCTCTCCGCCCGCTGCGCCCCACCACGCAACCGGAGCCACCATCGCACGTATCGAGGAAACGTCATGCCCCACACCCACTACACCACCCTGATCTCCGCGACCAATCTTGCCGAGCGGCTCGCCGCCGCGCCGGGCAGCGTGTTCGTGGTCGACTGCCGGTTCGACCTCGCCGATACCGAAGCGGGCGAGAAAGCGTATCTCGCCGGCCATCTGCCGGGCGCGCATTATCTGCATCTCGACCGCGATCTGTCTGGGCCGAAGACCGGCTCGAACGGCAGGCATCCGCTGCCGGACCGCGCACGGCTCGTCGAGACACTGGAATCGCGCGGACTCAAGCAAGGCCAGCAGGTCGTCGCGTATGACGCGCATGGCGGCATGTACGCCGCGCGCATCTGGTGGCTGCTGCGCTGGCTCGGGCACGATGCGGTCGCGCTACTCGACGGCGGCCTGCAAGCCTGGCAGGCCGCGGGCCAACCGTTGACGCCGGACGTGCCGGCGCAGAACACCGGCGACTTCAGCGCGGCCGCGCCGCTCGCCGTAACCGTCGACGCGCAGACGGTCGAGCGCAACCTCGGCTCGAAGGAGCGCGTCGTGGTCGACGCACGCGCGGCCGACCGTTATCGCGGCGAGAACGAAACGCTCGATCGCGTCGGCGGCCATATCCCCGGCGCGCTCAACCGCTTCTTCAAGGACAACCTCACCGCCGACGGCCGCTTCAAGCCGGCGCACACGCTGCGCGAGGAATTCCACGCGCTGCTCGGCGACACGCCGCCGGAACACGTGGTGCTGCAATGCGGCTCGGGCGTGACCGCCTGCGTGAACTCGCTCGCGATGGAAATCGCCGGCATGCATGGCTCCGCGCTATACGCAGGGTCGTGGAGCGAATGGAGTTCGGACCCGAAGCGGCCAGTCGCGACGGGGCCGAATCCTTGAGCTGAGCTGAGCCGAGCTTGCGGGCAAGCAAGCCGCGATGGGCGGGCGCAGCCACAGTGAGGCACGCGTTAGTCCAATGCATTAGCCCTACCAGGAAAGCCGACTAAAAAGGCCATTGCCGTCTCAACGCGGCCATGGCCTTTTCCTTTTCGTCGGACGTATCGGATCAACGAGGCACGAGGACTGCGCCAACCCCGTCGTTACCGCCTGACAGCACCATGTGCCTCAAATCACCCCGTGCTGCTTGAACCACACGAGCGTGCGACGCCAGCCATCCTCGGCATCGGCCTTCCTGTAGCTCGGCCGGTAATCGGCGAAAAACGCGTGGCCCGCGTCGTCATAGACGACGAACTGCGAACCGCGCCCCGCCTGCGGACCCTGCGCGATGGCCTGTTTCATCTGCGCGAGCGTGTCCTGCGGAATGCTCGGGTCCTCGCGCCCATACAGGCCGAGCACCGGCGCATGCAGATCGGCGACGAGATCGAGCGGATTGGCCGGCGTCATCGCATTCTTCGCGCCGGTCACGCGGCCATACCAGGCGACGCCCGCCTTCACGCGCGGATTGTGCTCGGCATACAGCCACGCGATGCGCCCGCCCCAGCAGAAGCCGTTCACGCCGAGCCGCTTCAGGTCGCCGCCGTTCTCGCCGGCCCACGCGGCGGCCGCGTCGAGGTCGGCCAGCACCTGCTCGTCGGGCACCTTGCTGACCAGTTGCTCGTTGAGTTGCTGCATGCTCGTGTAGACGGTCGGATCGCCCTCGCGCTCGTACAGGTTCGGCGCGATCGCCAGATAGCCCTGTTTCGCGAAGCGCCGGCAAACGTCGGCGATATGCTCGTGCACGCCGAAGATCTCATGCACGACAAGGATCACCGGCAGATGCGTCTTGCCCAATGGCCGCGCGCGATAGGCCGGGATCAGCGTGCCTTGCGAATGAAACGCGACTTCGCCGGCTTCGAGGCCGTCGCTGTCGGTATGGATGGTTTGCGCCGAGACCGGCAGCACGGCCGCCGCGAAACCACTGCCGAGCGCGGTCTTGATGAAGGTACGCCGGTTGAAGGGAACGTGCGGGACCAGGGCGTCGACTTCGGGTTTCAGCATGCGGCGCTCCTCGATGAAGGGTGGGAAGCAACAGGATACGCCCTGGGCGCATCCCGTTGCAGATTCGACTGAGGAGAACGTCCGCCCGCGTCGGGGCAGTCGTCAGTGCAGCTTGACGCGCGGCAGCGTGGTACGGCGCAGCCAATGCGCGAAGGTGTCGAGCACCATGCGCGGATAGCCGTGCAGCGCGGCGATGTGCAACCGGTACAGCGACATGTACATGAAGCGCGCGAACAGCCCCTCGATCAGCATGTTGCCGCCGATCACCCCGCCCATCAGATTGCCGACCGCGCTGAAGTGGCCGAGCGACACGAGCGAACCGAAATCGCGATAGGTGAATTCCGGCAGCGGATTGTTGTCGAGCCGCGCCGCCAGCGCCTTCAGCAAAAAGGCCGCCTGCTGATGCGCGGCCTGCGCGCGCGGCGGCACGTTGCGCTCGTTGCCGGGCCACTGGCAGGCGGCGCAATCGCCGAGCGCGAAGATGTTGTCGTCGATTTCGGTTTGCAGCGTGCGGCGCACGTTGAGCTGGCCGAGCCGGTTGACCGGTAGCCCGTCGAGCTGGCTCAGCACCGCCGGCGCCTTGATGCCCGCCGCCCACACGGTCAGATCGGCGCGCACGGTGTGCCCGCTCGCGGTGCGGATATAGCCGGGCGCGACCTCGGCCACCGTTTCGCCGATCATCAGCTTGACGCCGAGCTTGGTCAGCAATTCGGCGGTGGCCGTCGAAACGCGCTCCTGCAAGGCGGGCAGAATGCGCGGCCCGGCCTCGATCAGCACGATGCCGACGTCGTGCCGCGGATCGAGCTTGTGCAAGCCATACGCGGACAGCACCTGCGCCGTATTGCGCAACTCCGCCGACAACTCGACACCGGTCGCGCCGCCGCCGACGATCGCCACCTGGATGCGCGGCTCGCTCGACGTCGAGGTGCCGGGCCCCGGCCGCGACTCGACGGGCTCGTACGCCTGATGCTCGGCGCGCATGCACGCGGCGATCAGCCGCTTGCGGAAGCGCTCGGCCTGGCCGACGGTATCGAGTGCGAGGGAGAATTCGGCCGCACCCTTCACGCCGAAGAAAGCCGTGGTACTGCCGATCGCGATGACCAGCGTGTCGTACTCGAGCTGGCGTTCGGGCAGCAGTTCGGCGCCGTCGTCGTCGAGCACGGTGCCGAGCGTGATGCGCCGGTTCGCGCGGTCGAGACCGGTCAGCTCGCCCTGCTGGAACTCGAAGCCGTGCCAGCGCGCCTGCGCCGCGTATTCGAGTTCCTGCGTGAACGGATCCATGCTGCCGGCCGCCACCTCGTGCAGCAGCGGCTTCCAGATATGCGTCGGATTGCGGTCGACCAGCGTGACCACGGCCCGCGCGCTGCTCCCTCTTTTGCCGGCGCCATAGCGATCACCCAGACGTGTCGCCAGTTCCAGTCCGCCCGCACCTCCGCCAACGACGATAAATCGATGCATTGCACTTCTCCGTGTAGCCGATGAATTATCTGTCGCGACGCTGCGCATGAATGCGCCGTCCTGACCCGATTGTCCTCGACCCTCACGGGATGCCACAAGTCGCCAAAACCCATGTGTGACATGCGCACGACGTTATCGCGCACTCATCGTACCTGTGTCACAGGCATGTCAATGCGCTTCCTCCCAGTTCAGGCCCGCGCCGACCTCGGCCACGAGCGGCACCTTCAGCGCGGCGACGCCGCACATCAGTTCGGGCAGACGTTTGCGGACCTCGGACAACTCGGCGTCGGGCACTTCGAGAATCAGTTCGTCGTGTACCTGCATAATCATGCGCGTGCCGATGTTCGAGTCTTCGATCCACTTCTGCACGGCGATCATCGACATCTTGATGAGGTCGGCGGCGGTGCCCTGCATCGGTGCATTGATCGCGGCACGCTCGGCCGCCTGGCGGCGCGGACCGTTGCCGCCGTTGATCTCGGGCAGCCACAGGCGGCGACCGAACACGGTTTCGACGTAGCCCTTCGCCTTGGCGCTCGTGCGCGTCTCGTCCATGTAGCGCGCGACGCCCGGATAGCGCGCGAAGTAGCGGTCGATATACATCTTGGCCGCGTCGCGCGTGATGCCGAGGTTCGACGCGAGGCCGAACGCGCTCATGCCGTAGATCAGGCCGAAGTTGATGACCTTCGCGACGCGCCGCTGGTCGCTCGACACTTCGAGCGGCGTCACGCCGAAGATTTCCGAGGCGGTGGCGCGGTGAATGTCCTCACCCTGCGAAAACGCGCGCATCAGCGATTCGTCGCCGGAGATGTGCGCCATGATGCGCAATTCGATCTGCGAATAATCGGCGGACACGAGCTTGTGGCCCGGCGGCGCGATAAACGCCTCGCGGATGCGGCGGCCTTCGCCGGTCCGCACCGGAATATTCTGCAGGTTCGGATCGTTCGATGCGAGCCGCCCCGTCACCGCGACGGCCTGCGCATAGTTGGTGTGCACGCGGCCCGTTTGCGGGTTGACCATGCGCGGCAGCTTGTCGGTATAGGTCGACTTCAGCTTCGAGAGGCCGCGATGTTCGAGCAGGATCTTCGGCAGCGGATAGTCTTCAGCGAGCTTCTGCAACACTTCTTCGTCGGTGGACGGCGCGCCGCTCGGCGTCTTCTTGACCACCGGCAACTCGAGCTTCTCGAAGAAGATCTGGCCGATCTGCTTCGGCGAACCGAGGTTGAACTCGCCGCCCGCGAGTTCGTACGCCTCGCCTTCGAGTTCGATCAGCCGCGTGGCGATCTCGCTGCTTTGCTGACGCAGCTTCTCCGCGTCGATCAGCACGCCCGTGCGCTCCATCTTGCGCAGCACGCGCGAGGTCGGCACCTCGATCTCGCGATACACGCGTTCGAGCGATTTATCGGCGGCGATCTGCGGATACATCGCCTGATGCAGACGCAAGGTGATGTCGGCGTCTTCGGCCGCGTATTCGGCGGCCTGCTCGAGCGCGACTTCGTCGAAGCCGATCTGCTGCGCACCCTTGCCCGCGACCTCTTCGTACTTGATCGTCTTTACGCCGAGATGACGCAGCGCGAGACTGTCCATGTCGTGCGTGCGATGCGATTCGAGCACGTACGATTCGAGCAGCGTGTCGTGCTCGACGCCGCGCATTTCGATGCCGTAGTTCGCGAGCACCTGTTCGTCGTACTTCAGATGCTGGCCGACCTTCTTGTGCTGCGCGCTTTCGAGCCACGGCTTGAGCTTCGCGAGCACTTCGTCGCGCGGCAGTTGCACGGGTGCGTCGGGACCGCGATGCGCGAGCGGCACATAGGCCGCACTGCCCGCTTCGACCGAGAGCGACAGGCCGACGATCTGCGCGATCATCGGATCGAGCGAGGTGGTTTCGGTATCGAACGAAGTCAGTGCGGCCGCGTCGATTTTTTCGAGCCACGCGTCGAACTGCTCCCACGTCTGCACGGTGTCGTAGTGGCGCTCCTGATCCACCGCGAGCGCGGGCGGCGCGTCGGTTGCCGGCCCCTCTTCGGCGGCGGCGGTTTCGACTTCGCGCAGCCACGTCTTGAAGCCGTGGCGCGTGAAGACGTCGCGCAATTCTTCGCGCGACTCGGGAAGGCTCGGCAAGCTTTCCTCGATCGACGCGAGATGGCCGGTCAGATCGCAATGACGCTCGACGGTCACGAGCTTGCGCGCCATCGGCAGGAAGTCGAGCGCGCGGCGCAGATTGTCGCCGACCGCGCCCTTGATCTCGCTCGCATGCTCGACGATGCCGTCGAGCGAGTCGTATTGCGTGAGCCACTTGACGGCCGTTTTCGGGCCGCACTTCTCGACGCCCGGCACGTTATCCACTGTGTCGCCGATCAGCGACAGATAGTCGACGATGCGCTCCGGCGGCACGCCGAACTTCGCAACCACGCCGTCGCGATCGAGCGTTTCGTTGGTCATCGTATTGACGAGCGTGACGCGCTCCGACACGAGTTGCGCGAGGTCTTTGTCGCCGGTCGAGACGATCACGTTCATGCCGAGCTTTTCCGCCGCGGTGGAGAGCGTGCCGATCACGTCGTCGGCCTCGACGCCTTCGATCATCAGCAGCGGCCAGCCGAGCGCGCGCACCGCGACGTGAATCGGCTCGATCTGGCGCGAGAGATCATCGGGCATCGACGGACGGTTCGCCTTGTAGTCGGGATACCAGTCGTCGCGAAACGTTTTGCCCTTGGCGTCGAACACGCACGCGCTATACTCTGCCGTGACTTCCTTGCGCATGCGCCGCAGCATGTTGATGATCCCGTAGAGCGCACCGGTCGGGCCACCATCGGGACCGCGCAGATCAGGCATCGCATGGTAGGCCCGGTACAGATAACTCGAACCGTCGACCAACAGCAGGGTCTTACCTTCAAGGCTTCGTTCTTCAGGCATTATGACTAAGAGAAAAGTGATTCCGAGTCTGCGATCGCTCGCAGATCAAGAGCGCGCAACGGCCAAAAAAGCCCGCGCATCGTGGCAGATGTTCACGATTATGGCAGAGTTTATCGAGGCGACCGAATACCTCTCGGAGATCCGCCCGGCAGTCAGCATCTACGGTTCGGCACGCCTCAAACCGAACTCGCCCTACTACAAACTCACCACGCAGATCGCCCGCAAACTGTCGGACGCAGGCTTCGCGGTGATCTCCGGCGGCGGCCCCGGCATCATGGAAGCGGCCAACAAGGGCGCACATGCGGGCAAGGCGCCGTCGGTCGGTCTGAACATCGAGTTGCCGCACGAGCAGTCGGGCAATCAATGGCAGGACATCTCGCTGCGCTTTCGCCACTTCTTCACGCGCAAGGTCACGTTCGTGAAGAACTCCGACGCGGTCATCGTAATGCCGGGCGGCTTCGGCACGCTCGACGAACTGGCCGAAGTACTCACGCTGATTCAAACCAAGAAGTCGCGCCACGTGCCGATCATCCTGGTCGGCGCCGAGTTCTGGGAAGGACTGCTCGGGTGGTTCAAGAGCTCGCTGATCCCGATGGGCCTCATCAATCCGACCGACATCGATCTGATGCAGGTGATCGACGATCCGGACCAGGTGCTCGAAGCGGTGCTGAAGTTCTACGAAGACCGCGAGGAAGGCGAGGCGCATCCGGCCAAGTCGGATGAGGACAGGATGTTCTATCTGTAATCGCGTGATGCCACGCGAATAGCCTGAGCCTTGCGCGTGAGATCACGCGCATCGCCACGCATCTGGCGGGCGGCCTTCGGGCCGCCCGCTTTCGTTTTGCAGGGCAGTTTGCGGCGCGCTTACGGTTATGGGCGGGTTATAGGCGGCTCTCGCGCGCGAACGACACGTTCGCGTAAAAATCGTTTTGCGGGCCGCCGGTTCGGCGCTAACCTGCTGAGCTTCTACTCGAAGCCTCGCGATATGAACCACGAACTCACCTCGTCCGAACCCGCGCTCGCGCCCACGCCGACATCGCGGGAAATCTTCGGTGGCTTTCTCGGCCTCGGGCTGATTTCATTCGGCGGCGCCCTGCCGCTCGCGCGCCGCGCGATCGTCGAACAGCGCCGCTGGCTCAGCGCCGACGAATTCACCGATCTGCTCGGCCTCTGTCAATTCCTGCCGGGCGGCAACGTCATCAATCTCGCGGTCGCGCTCGGCATGCGCTTTCGCGGCGTGCCCGGCGCGCTCGCGGGCCTGCTCGGACTCATCGCCGGGCCCTCGCTCGTCGTGATCGGGCTCGGCGTGCTTTACGAGCACACGCAGAACGATCCGCACGTGCGCCATCTGTTCGCGGGACTCGCGGCCGCGGCCTCGGGATTGCTGATCGCGATGGCGATCAAGATCGTGCTGCCGTTGCGCAACCAGCCGCTGGCCGCGCTGATCGCGGTACTCGGCTTCATCGCGATTGCGATCCTGCGCGTTCCGCTTCTGCCGACAATGCTCGTGCTCACGCCGATCAGCATCTATCTCGCAGCGAGGAACGCACGATGAACGACACGCTCGTTTCTCTCGCCATCATCTTCAGCCAGCTTTCGCTGCTCGCATTCGGCGGCGGCAATACGATTCTTCCGGAAATGCAGCGGCAGGTGGTCGAGGTGCATCACTGGATGCCGGCCAGCGAATTCAGCGCGCTGTTCGCGCTGGCGCAGGCCGCGCCGGGGCCGAACCTGATGATCGTGACGCTGATCGGCTGGCATGTGGCCGGCTGGGCCGGCATGCTCGTGACGTCGATCGCGAAGTTCGGACCGTCGTCGCTCGTAACGGTCCTCGCGCTACATGCGTGGGATCGCTTCAAGGACCGCCCGTGGCGGCGCTATGCGCAACTCGGGCTCGTGCCGGTGACGGCCGGCATCGTCGCGGCCAGCGCGGCGCTGATCGCGAAAGCATCGAACCCGAACGCGATCGCATGGGCCATCACCGCGTTCACCGCCGTGCTGGCGACGAAGACGCGCATTCATCCGCTCTGGCTGCTGGCGGCCGGCAGCCTGATCGGGCTGACCGGCTTCGGGCAGGTGTGATGGCAGATGCGATGCGAGGCTGAGGCAACGCTAACGCAGCGCGAGCGGGCCGACGCAACCCGCTCGCCCTTGGCCTACTGAAACGCCACCTCGGCGAAACTGCGCAGCTTGCGGCTATGCAGGCGGTGCAGCCCGTTCGTGCGCAAGATCTCCATCGCCATCACGCCGATCTGCAAATGCTGATCGACCTGCGCGCGATAGAACTGATCCGCCATGCCGGGCAGCTTCAGTTCGCCATGCAAGGGCTTGTCCGAGACGCACAGCAAGGTGCCGTAAGGCACGCGGAAGCGGAAGCCGTTCGCGGCGATCGTCGCGCTTTCCATGTCGAGCGCGATCGCGCGGCTCTGCGACAGCCGCTGCACCGGCTCGCGATGATCGCGCAGTTCCCAGTTGCGGTTGTCGACGCTCGCCACCGTGCCCGTGCGCATCACGCGCTTCAACTCGACGCCGTCGAGCTGCGTAACCTGCGCGACCGCGCGCTCGAGCGCGACCTGCACTTCGGCAAGTGCCGGGATCGGCACCCATAGCGGCAGATCGGCATCGAGCACATGGTCTTCGCGCACATAGCCGTGCGCGAGCACGTAGTCGCCGAGACGCTGCGTGTTGCGCAGACCCGCGCAGTGGCCGAGCATGATCCACGCATGCGGACGCAGCACCGCGATGTGATCGGTAATGGTCTTCGCATTCGACGGCCCGACCCCGATGTTGACCATCGTGATGCCGCTGCCGTCCGCGCGCTTCAGGTGATACGCGGGCATCTGCGGCAGACGCGGCGGCGGCGCGCCTTCCTGCGCCTGCTCGCCGAGATTCTCGTTATAGGTAATCACGTCGCCGGGCTCGACGAACGACGTGTATTCGCTGCGATGGACGCGCAGTTGCTCGTCGTCGGTACGGGCCATCATCGTGCGGCCTAACTTGACGAACTCGTCGATATAGAACTGGTAGTTCGTGTACAGCACGTAGTTCTGCACGTGCGTCGGCGAGGTCGCCGTGTAGTGCTTCAGCCGATGCAGCGAGAAGTCGACGCGCGCCGCCGTGAAAAGCGCGAGCGGATGCGGCTCGCCCGGCATCGGCTCGTACGTGCCGTTGACGATGCGGTCGTCGAGCAGCGCGAGGTCCGGCGTGTCGAAGATGTCGCGCATCAGGAACAGACGCTCGCGGTCCAGATCGCCTTCGAGGTGAATGCCCTCGGCGAACGCGAAGTGAATCGGAATCGGCTGGTCCGACACGCCGACCTCGATCTGCACATGATGGTTCTTCGCGAGCAGGCGCAACTGCTCGCGATAGTAGTCGCCGAACAGATCGGGACGCGTGACCGTCGTCTCGAACACGCCCGGCCCGGCGACGAAGCCGTACGAGCGGCGCGAATCGACGTGCGTGTTGACCTCGGTGCGCACGCGCACGAACGGATAGCACGCGCGCACGCGGCGCTCGAACAGTTCGTTGCGGCGATAACGCGCGAACGCATCGCGCAGAAACGACGTGTTCGCCTCGTAGATCGCGGCGAGGCGGGTGACGGCCTCGGCCGCGTCGTCGAAGCCTTCGGTCGGGAAGCTGTTGGCGGGCGTCTGCAGCGCGCGCTGATTGATATCGTTGTTCATCATCGTTCACCCCTATTGATGAGACGACATTACCACGGAACACGCGCGCGCCACATGGCCTCGCGGCGTTCCCGGCACGGTTCGCGCGCGGCGCGCGAAAGCGGCGCAAAATAAGGCTTCGCGACCGTACGCGAGGCCGGATTTGCTAGAATCGGCGCATCCCATCGGAGAATCACCATGAAGCCGCTCCTTCCCGTCGCCGTTGCGCTGGCCCTCGCCTTCGGCAACGCCGCGATGGCTGCCCAGCCCGTCGACGAACCGCCGCCCGCCGACGCGCCCCAGTCCGCCAATGAACGGGCCGGTCTGCCCGACCTGGACAAGATCAACCGTCCGGGCGCCGAGGTCAGCTCGAAGGTCGACATCAACGTTCCGCGCACGCCGAGCTTCCACGAAGTCAGCCCGAACGGCACCGAAATCACCGAATACCGCGACAAAGGCAAGCCGGTCGAAATCAACGTGCACTCGAATTTCGGCACGCGCTATCAGATGAGCGCGCCGCTCGACACCTCGCCCACTGTCCACGATAGCGGCCGTCCGAGCACGCGCTTGCCTTCGGTGAATCTGCACTATTGAGCCGATGCGCGTGGGCGCGGCTGTCGTGGGCCGCCGCGCCTGATTCCGGTGGCTGGCGGGTTGCTCCGGCGCTACATGCGGCAATGCGCCCGTCGCGCTTGTCCTGTTTGCCGGCGAGTCCAGCCGGAATCGCCCGCGTCCCGCCGCATCGTTCGACACCGTATTCGCAACATCCATTCGCCACACTTCGCACTGGCCGCATCGCGCCAGCCCGAGCAACCTGATCCGACGTTTCCCGCATGGCTGTCTTCACCGCTGTCAACGAATCCCAACTCGCAGAATGGATGCGTCACTACGATCTCGGCGATGTCGTCGAGCTTCGCGGCATCTCGTCCGGTATTGAAAACAGCAACTTCTTCCTGACGACGACGCGCGGCGAATACGTGCTGACGATTTTCGAAAAGCTGACCGCCGAGCAGTTGCCCTTCTATCTGGACCTGATGCGCCACCTCGCCGCGCACCGCGTGCCGGTGCCGGACCCGATGCCGCGCCTCGACGGCGCGCTGTTCGGCATGCTGCTCGGCAAGCCCGCGACCATCGTGACGAAGCTCGAAGGCAAGCCGGAACTCGCGCCGGGCGTCGAGCACTGCGTCGAAGTCGGGCAGATGCTCGCGCGCATGCACCTCGCGGGCCGCGACTATCCGCGCTATCAGCCGAATCTGCGCAGCCTGCCGTGGTGGCGCGAGACCGTGCCGACCATCCTGCCGTTTCTCGAAGGCGAGCCGCGCGAGTTGCTGGCGTCCGAGCTCGCGCATCAGGAAGCGTTCTTCGCCTCGGCCGATTACGCGGCGCTGCCCGCAGGCCCGTGCCATGCCGACCTGTTCCGCGACAATGCGATGTTCGCGCATGCGGCGCCCGATACGGGCCACGAAGTGCGGCTCGGCGGCTTCTTCGACTTCTATTTCGCCGGTTGCGACAAGTGGCTGTTCGACGTCGCGGTGACCGTCAACGACTGGTGCGTCGACCTCGCGACCGGCAAGCTCGACGCCGCGCGCACCGAAGCGCTGTTGCGCGCGTACCAGACGGTGCGGCCGTTCACCGCCGAGGAAAACCGCCACTGGGGCGACATGCTGCGAGCGGGTGCGTACCGTTTCTGGGTCTCGCGCCTGTATGATTTTCACCTGCCGCGCGCGGCCGAGCTGCTCAAGCCGCACGATCCCGGCCATTTCGAACGCATTCTGCGCGAACGCCTCGCCGGCGTCGCGCATCCAGGCATCCCTACCTCATGCAACTGATCGAAGTCCCCGCGAAAACCGGCTATGTATGGTTCCGGCAAGGTATCTGGCTGTTCCGTAAGAATCCGCTCGCGTTCCTGACGCTGTTCTTCACCTATGTGCTGGTGATGACGCTCGTCTCGCAGATTCCGGTGATCGGCGGCGTGTTGCCGCTGCTGTTCATTCCCGGCGTCGCGGTCGGCTTCATGGCCGCGTGCCGCAACACGATCGCGGGCAAGCCGGTGTTCCCGACCATCCTCGTGGATGGCTTTCATTCGTACGGCCCGGTGGTCGCGCGGCGGCTGCTCGTGCTCGGCGCGCTGTATGTCGTCGCGATGGCGCTTGTGCTGGCCGGCTCCGCGCTCGCCGACGGCGGCATGCTGCTGAAGGTGATGCTCGGCGGCGCGCAGCTGGATCAGGACGCGATCGTCAACAGCAACATCCCGCTCGCGGTGCTCACGGCGCTCGCGTTCTATGTGCCGGTTGCGATGCTGTTCTGGTTCTCGCCGATTCTCGCCGCCTGGCACGACGTGCCGCCCGTCAAGGCGATGTTCTTCAGCGTCGTCAGTTGCTGGCGCAATCGCGGTGCTTTCGTCGTGTTCGTGGCGCTGTGGTTCGCGGTCGCGACGCTGGTGTCGTTCGGTCTGTCCGCGGTGATGCAGGCGCTCGGCGCCGCCGACTTCGCGTTCGCGGTCCTGATGCCCGCGACGATGATCGTCACGACCATGCTGTACTGCTCGTTCTACGCGACCTACCGCGGCTGCTTCGGCGTGCAGACACCGCAAACGCCGGATCTGCCGACCAAACCGGCGGCCTGATCGACCGCTTGCATGCGGGCATCGTCGGGATGCCCGCGTTTTCTTCGCGCGGCTTTCCTTCGCTTTCCTGCTTTAGCGGCCGCCTTTCGCGCTACCCGCCGCTCCCCGCCCGTGCCTCTGCCTGTGCTCACCGGCCCGCATCGATTTGCGGCACAATGGTTTGCGTGCAATTCATTCGTACGCTCTTTCAGCCGAGATGCACCATGACACAGCGCCCCATCCTGCCTTTCACGCTCGACGAGCAACTCTGCTTCGCGCTCTACTCGACCTCGCTTGCGATGACGAAAGCGTACAAGCCGCTGCTCGACAAGCTCGGACTCACGTATCCGCAATATCTGGCCATGCTCGTGCTATGGGAAGCCGACGACGTCGCGGTCAAGGACATGGCCGCGCGCCTGAATCTCGATCCGGCCACCGTCACACCGCTGCTCAAGCGCCTCGAAGCGCAAGGCCTCGTCGAGCGCGTGCGCGGCGTCGACGATGAACGCATCGTCTATATCCGCCTCAGCAGCGCGGGCAAGGCGCTCAAGCGCCAGGCACGCGAGGTGCCTGCCGAAATTCTCTGCGCGACCCAGCAGACGCCGGACTTTCTGCTGCGTCTGCGCGACGACCTGACACGCTTGCGCACGACGCTCAACGATTACATGGACCAGTAGTGCAATCACAGCAAAAGACTTGTTCCGGTATCCGCTCAAATTTAATTTGTACACAAATCATTTGTGCACTATCTTAACGACATGCCGCTTCGTAACTACCTCGCAACCACCCGGCCGGACCGGAAAGCAACACGAAGCGGCAAGCATGCAAACCCTGACAACCCAGCTAAGGAGCAGCACCATGAACATCCTCTACAAGGCAAGCGCAACGAGCACCGGTGGCCGCGACGGCCGCGCAGTATCGTCGGACAATGCATTGGACGTGAAGCTGGCAGCACCGCGTGAACTGGGCGGCAACGGCGCAGCGGGCACGAACCCCGAACAACTCTTCGCAGCCGGCTACTCGGCCTGTTTCCTGAGCGCGATGAAGTTCGTCGCCGGCCAGCGCAAGCAGGCGTTGCCGGCCGACACGCAGGTCTCGGCCGAGGTCGGCATCGGCCCGAACGACAAGGGCGGCTTCGCGCTCGACATCGATCTGCGAATCTCGCTGCCCGGCCTCGCCGCGGATGCGGCGCAGGAACTGGTCGATGCCGCGCACCAGGTCTGCCCGTACTCGAACGCCACGCGCAACAACGTCGCGGTGCGTCTGCACGTCGCTTAAGCTGGGTTCGCCGCTGCGTTAGTCGTTGCGCGTTGCGGCGGCCTTTGCTCATGGCAGCATAGGCGATGGTGCTGATAAGCACGCCGCCAATGAGCGCCGCCGGCGCAACACCCTCGCGCGCTCGCGAACAGCGCCCGCCCCTGCACAATAGGGGCGGGCGCTGACGCATTGGGCGCACGGGGCACGCAATCTGCTGCACTGGCTTTCGAGCCCCCTTCATTCCGACCGACGCGCTCGATGACACTCGCCCGCCGCCTGAACGACATCTTCGATACCGGCCTCGTCTGGTTCCGCCGCGACCTGCGCAGCACGGACCACGCGGCGCTGTACTACGCGCTCAAGCATTGCGAGCGCGTCTGGTGCGTATTCGTGTTCGACACGACGATCCTGCAACCGTTGATCGACGCGTGGCAGGCGCGCCATCCGGGCGAGCGGGCTCCGGATCGTCGCATCGACTTCATTCTCGAGTCATTGCGCGAGCTTGGCGACGCGTTGCGCGCACACGGCGGCGGTCTCGTCGTGCTGTACGGCGATCCGGCCGAGCAGGTGCCGAAGCTCGCCGCGGAACTGCGCGTCGATGCCGTGTTCGCGAATCACGACTACGAACCGGTCGCGCTCGACCGCGACGAAACCGTGCGCGTGCGCCTCGCGCAAGCGGGGCGTCGGTGGCTAACGTTCAAGGATCAGGTGATTTTCGAGCGCGACGAACTGCTGACCGGCCAGCACAAACCGTTCACGGTGTTCACGCCGTACAGGAACGCGTGGCTCAAACAACTCGATGCATTCGACCTGAAGCCCTACCCCGTGGAAGCCTACGCGAAGCACCTCGCGGCGCTGCCGCGCAAGCTCGACCGGCAATTACCCACGCTCGGCCAGCTCGGTTTCGCACCGAGCAATCTCGCAGACCTGAAGCTGCCCGCCGGCATGAGCGGCGCCCGGCATTTGCTCGACGACTTCCTGACGCGCATCGACAGCTATGCCGAGCGGCGCGATTTTCCCGCCGCGAAGGGGCCGAGCTATCTGTCAGTGCATCTGCGCTTCGGCACGGTGTCGATCCGCACGCTCGCGCGGCTCGCCTACGAAACGTCGCTACAGCCCGACGGACAAGGCGCGGCGACGTGGCTCTCCGAACTGATCTGGCGCGATTTCTATTTCATGATCCTCGCGCATCATCCGCGCCTCGCAAAGGGCACCTCGTTCAAGCCGGAATACGAGCAGTTGCGCTGGGAACAAGGCCCCGCAGCCGACGCCGCATTCGCCGCGTGGTGCGACGGCCGCACCGGCTATCCGCTCGTCGACGCGGCCATGCTGCAACTGAACCGCACCGGCTACATGCACAACCGCTTGCGAATGGTGACGGCGAGTTTCCTCACGAAGGATCTCGGCGTGGACTGGCGCCGCGGCGAACGCTATTTCGCCGATCGGCTCAACGACTTCGATTTCTCCGCGAACAATGGCGGCTGGCAGTGGGCGGCATCAACGGGCTGCGACGCGCAGCCGTACTTCCGCATCTTCAACCCGGTCACGCAATCCGAAAAATTCGACCCGGATGGGCGCTTTATCCAACGCTATCTCCCGCAGCTTACGAAGCTGCCGGCAAAATGGATTCACGCGCCGTGGCTGGCGGGCGCGGAACGGCTGGCGGAATTCGGCGTGGTGCTGGGCGGGAATTATCCCGAGCCGATCGTCGATCATGCGCAGGCGCGCCTGCGTACACTGGCCCGTTTCGGCAAGTGAGTGCCCGCTTACATCATTGAAGAAAAACGCCTGGAGGGATGAAGATGCGCCGTCTGCCGTCGCTGCTCGTGTTTCTGATTCTGACGCTTGCGGCCGGCTGGGCCGCGAGCCTGTCCTTGCCGGAGGCCTGGTACGCGGGACTGCAAAAGCCCGCGTTCAATCCGCCGAACTGGGTCTTCCCGCCGGTCTGGAGCGTACTCTACGTGCTGATGGCGTTTTCCGCGTGGCGCGTATGGAAGCGCGATGGCCTGAGCGCGGCAATCGTCCTGTGGGTGGTTCAGTTGGTGTTCAACGCCGCGTGGATGTGGCTATTCTTCGGTCTGCATCGGCCGGAAATGGCATTAACCGATATCGTGATTCTGCTGGTGCTGATCGTTATGCTGACCGGCGTCTTCTGGCGACGGGACCGCCTGGCCGGTGTGATGCTGATGCCGTACGTGATCTGGGTCGCGTACGCGGCGCTACTGAATTACGCGCTCTGGCAGTTGAATCCGGCTGCTTGACGCGGAGCCGATTGGTTGGGCGTTGGGCGCGCAGGCTGCCCGGCGGCAACTACGCTGAAAAACCCGTGGCGGTTCGCGATACCTGAGCGGCTCGCCCCGCACATCGGCGCCTCACCACACGCCGATGTTTTTCCGACTATCGCGACGCTCGCGCCTGCTTAGCCGTAGTGCTGGCTCATCCACGACGGCTGGCGCACGCTGCCTTCGCGGTCCAGTTTGCGCATGCGGAATTCGAGATCGTAGAGATCGGTCGCTTCGGAGAGGTAGTCGTCGGCGCGCTCTTTTGCGAGTTGGTCCGGCGATTTGGTCAGAAACAGGAACAGGCGGCTAAGCAGATACATGGTCGACCTCGGAAATGAAGGCTGTGCGTTACAACTAAGGGATAACCCGTATTATAGGGAAAACCCTAGTTTCGCGCTACTACTCATTTTCGAGGCGCGCTTCCGGTGTCATCTCCCGGCCGACGACGCCGCCAGGCCTTCCACGGCACGTCCCGCATCCGTGCGGCGCTGATGCCTGAAAAACTCCCACAGCATGGCGCTCGCGTCCGGACCTTTGGCGGAATGGAACGGCAATGCGTCGTCGCCGCCCGCCCATGCGTGGCCGAGCCCCTGCACACGGCACACCCGCACCACACGCCGGCCGCCGCGCAGATAGTCGCGCATCACTACGCCGCCCTTGCGGTCTTCGCGCATTTCGCCGGCCCGGCGTGCGCCGTCGGCGTCGACGAGACGGTTCAGACGCAGGAACTGCGCCGCCAGCTGGTCCGCGTTGACGGGCGCGACCACGTGATCGGCGTCGCCGTGGATGATGAGCGCCGGCATGCCCGGATATTGCGCAACGTCCGTCATTTCGTCGACGAGCTCGGCCGGTTCGCGGCGCACGCCGCGCCGCATCACGTCCATGGCGGCGATGCCCGAGCGGGCCTCGCCGATTGCGGGGCCGGAATGCAGCGCGACCGCGGCGAAACGATCCGGATAGTTGAGCGCCAGCAGCGCCGTCAGGCCCGCGCCCGCGGAAATCCCGGCCACGTAGACGCGCTCCCGGTCGAAACCATGCTGCGCGACGAGCTCGTCGACGAGCGACACCACCGCGCGCGCCTCGGCGCCGCCCGCGCTGTCGCTGGCGTCGTACCAGTGCCAGCAGCGGTGCGAGTGCGCGTGCTTCGACTGCTCCGGGTACACCACCGCAAAGCCGTAGCGATCGGCGAGCAGATTCATGCGCGTGCCCTCGGCGAATTCGTCGATGGATTGCGTGCAGCCGTGCAGCATCACGACGAGCGGCATCGCTTCCAGCGCATGGCCCGACGGCACATACAGCCCGTACTGCAGATGATTGACGAGCCGCCCCGGCGCCACCGGCGCGGAGTGGAACGAGCGCGTCCACGAGCCGCTCGCCCACGCGGCCGCGCGCGGCCGCACGCGCGACTCGCGCTTCACGGGCGTGCGCAGCGCGTCGGCCGGCTTGAGCGGACGAGCCTTGCTCGACGGTTTGTTGGCGGCGGCGCGCACGGGTCGCGCCGGCGCGCGTCGGGTGGACTTTTGCGCATGTTCGGTTTGAATCGCGAGCAGGCGCTTCAAACCGCGCAGCCAGATTTTCGATAGGCTTTTTGCCATCGGCGATAACCTCGCAAAAAGGGACAGTGCAAACCGGCGAAAAACGCGAGTTCACACGAAGTTGTGCAATGCACAATAACATCATTTTTCATGCGTTGCCGAAGACTGACAATCATGCCGAGTCCGATTTTCTCTCCGGCGAACCTTGTTGCCATCCTGCCGTCGAACCCTAACCGCTGCTCGTCGACGTCCACGACAGGCACCCGGTAAGCACCGCGCAAGCTGGCACGACGTCCCGTTCGCCAGCCAACATTTGGCGCGTAAATGCGCGGTGCGCGGCAAGACCGGCGAGCGACACCCGTCTATACTGGCGGTTAATGCCGAAGGTCCCGACCCGGGCGAAAGCGGCGTCCGTGCCGGCCGCGCGCCGGTTCGGCTACCCACCCACCTCATTTCACGCGGCCCACGTCGCACTTTAGCCATGCCCGACTTACCGATCCACCTGTGGTATTCGATTACCAGCCTCGGCGGCGCCGGCCTCACGCTGCCGCTCGCGTTCGCCATCGCACTCTGGCTGGCGGTCGGCTACTCGTGGCGGCTCGCGGCCGGCTGGCTGCTGCTGCTCGGCGCGGCCATCGGCATCGTGACGGTGACCAAGCTGGCCTTCCTCGGCTGGGGCGTCGGCGTGCGGGAACTCGATTTCACTGGCGTCAGCGGCCACGCGACGCTGTCCACGGCGGTCTACCCGGTCGCGATGTTCCTGATGCTGTTGCCCGCGCGGCCCGCCATCCGTCTGCTCGGCGTGCTGGCGGGGCTGGCCGCCGGCATCGCGGTGGGCTTGTCGCGCGTCGTGCTGAGCGCGCATTCGCCGTCCGAAGCGGTCACCGGCTGCATCGTCGGCGCGCTCGCGGCGCTGCTGTTCGTGCGCATCGCGTGGAATGCCGAGCCGGGGCGCCTCGCAGCGCTGCCAGTCGCCGTCAGCATGATGGTGCTCGCCATCGCGATGCACGACGTGCATGTGCCGACACAGCGCTGGGTCACGCATATCGCGCTGAAGGTGTCCGGCCACGACCGGCCGTTCATCCGCGCCAAGTGGAAGGCCGCGCGCGAGATTCGTCCGGCCAGCCTGCCGCTGTCGCAAACGCTCAATACGCTCGCGCCGCAGCACGCGTCTCACGTCTGAGCGGCACGGCGCCGCTCTCTTCGGGTTTGCTGCGAGCGTTCCTCGCAGTTCCCGGTTCCCCGCCGATCCTGTCCCGATCCACGAGCGCTGCACGCCGAAAATGAAGCGTCAGCCTCGATCGCCGGTCATGCGCACACCGCTATAACCGCGCATATATTACGATAGCGTTTTTAAACCGCTGCTTCCCGTCCACGTCAGACTTTCAGGTCCTTCATGACACTCTCCCGCCATCTGAAGAAATACGCGCTTTGCGTCGCAAGCGCCGTCTCCGTTGTGGTCAGCGTAAACGCCCACGCCGACGAACTCGTGGTCTCCGCCGCCGCCAGCCTGACCAACGCGTTCAAGGCAGTCGGCGACGCGTTCCAGCAGCAGCATCCGGGCACCAAGGTTCTGCTGAACTTCGGCGCGTCCGACGTGCTGATGCAGCAGATCGTCAAGGGCGCGCCGGCCGACGTGTTCGCCTCGGCGGACCAGAAGGCGATGGACATGGCCGCCTCGCAAAAAGTGATCGTGCCGTCCACGCGGCGCGACTTCGCGGCCAATTCGCTGGTGCTGATCGTGCCGAACGACAGCCACTTCGCCCCGGCGAGCCTCAACGATCTGACGACCGCGAACGTGAAGCGCGTCGCGTTCGGCGATCCGGCTTCGGTGCCGGTCGGCCGCTATACACAAGGCGCGCTGAAGGCTGCCGGCGTGTGGGACGCGGTCAACGCGAAGGCCGTGCTCGCGGCGAACGTGCGCCAGAGCCTCGACTACGTCGCGCGCGGCGAAGTCGACGCCGGCTTCGTGTTCGGCACCGACGCCGCGATCATGCCCGACAAGGTCAAGGTCGCGCTGAGCCTGCCGACGCAAACGCCGATCACCTATCCGATCGCGCAGGTCGACGGCAGCCATCACGCGGCCGACGCCCAGGCGTTCATCGACTTCGTGCTGTCGCCGGCCGGCCAGGCCGTGCTCGCGAAGTACGGCTTCAAACCTGCGCACTGATCGACGGGAAAGCACACGTCATGCAACAGGCCTGGGTTCCGCTGCTGCTGTCGCTGAAGGTGGCGGGCTGGGCCACCGCGCTGAATCTCGTGCTCGGCGTCGCGGCGGGGCTCGGTCTGTCGCGCTGGCGCTCCGGCGCGCGCGACGTGATCGACTCGCTGCTGATGCTGCCGCTCGTGCTGCCGCCGACCGTGCTCGGCTACTACCTGCTCGTGCTGCTCGGCCGGCGCGGCGTGATCGGCGCGTGGCTCGACCGCTTCGACATCCAGCTCGTGTTCACATGGCAGGGCGCGGTGATCGCCTCGACGGTGGTGGCGTTTCCGCTCGTGCTGAAGTCGGCGCGCGCCGCCTTCGAGGGCGTCGATCCGCAACTGGAGCGCGCGGCGCGCACGCTCGGCGTCAGCGAAGCGGCGATCTTCTTTCGCGTGACGCTGCCGCTCGCCGCGCGCGGCATTCTCGCCGGCGGCCTGCTCGCGTTCGCGCGCGCGCTCGGCGAATTCGGCGCGACGCTGATGATCGCCGGCAATCTGCCGGGCCGCACGCAGACGCTCTCGGTCGCGGTCTACTCGGCCGTGCAGGCCGGCGACGACAGCACCGCGAACTTCCTCGTGCTCGTGACCTCGGTGACGTGCGTCACGATCCTGCTGCTCGCGGGGCGGCTCGTGCCGCAGCACACGCTTCTGAGGTCTCGCTGACATGCCGCTCGACGTCGCCATCCGCAAGACCTTCGAGACCGCCGAGCGCCGCTTCACGCTCGACGTTTCGTTCCGCGCGAACACCCAGCGGCTCGTGCTGTTCGGCCCGTCCGGCGCGGGCAAGAGCCTGACGCTGCAGGCGATTGCCGGTTTGCTGCGCCCCGACGAGGGATCGATCACGCTGCACGGCACCACGCTGTTCGACAGCGCGAGCGGCGTCGATCAGAAACCACAGGCGCGCAAGATCGCGTATCTGTTTCAGGACTACGCGCTGTTCCCGCATCTCAACGTGCGGCAGAACATCGGCTTCGGGCTGCGCCGGGGCTGGTTCAATCCGCGCGCGCGCGGCTCGCATCCGCAGGTCGATTACTGGCTCGAGGCGCTGGAGTTGAGGGGCGTCGCGGGCAATCACCCGGTGCAGCTGTCCGGCGGGCAGAAGCAGCGCGTCGCGCTGGCGCGGGCGCTGGTCGCGCAGCCGCGCCTGCTGTTGCTCGACGAGCCGTTTTCCGCGCTCGACAGCGCGCTCCGCCAGCGCATGCGGCGCGAACTGTCGGACCTGCAAACGCGGCTCGATATTCCGATGGTGCTGATTACGCACGATCCCGACGACGTCGCGGCATTCGGCGATCAGGTCGTGCAGGTCAACGATGGCCGCGTGCGCGAAGACCATCCGTTCGCGGGGTATGTGCGCAGCGAGTCGTAAGGGCGCGGTCTCGCCGTCCCTGCTGGCGCTCAATCCTTCACGCCGAGTATCACGCTCGACGCCTTGAACGCGGCCACCGCGCTCGCGCCTTCCCGTAAGCCGAGTGCGTTGGCGCTTTCGTTGGTGACGACCGCGGTCATGACCGCGCCGCCGTCGAGCGCCAGCGACACTTCCGCGTTCACCGCACCGCGCTTCACGCTCTGCACCGTGCCGCGCAACTGATTGCGCGCCGATAGCCTGAGCGGCGCGCCGTCTGCGCCATCGACGAGCAGCACGACCCACGACGCCTTGATCAGCGCGAACGCCGCCGCGCCCTCGACGAGCCCCAGCGCCTCGGTGCTCTCGTGCGTGAGCACGGCGACGATCGCCTGGCCGCCGGGCAGCGCCAGCGTGACTTCGTCGTTGACGCTGCCGCGCGTGATCGCCGAGACGGTGCCGTAGAACTGGTTGCGCGCGCTGGTCTTCATGCCGATGCGGCCGATCAGGTCCCAGTCCGTCGCGAAACCTTCGATCGCCGCACCCGCGCGTTCGAGAAAACGCCGATGCTCGCGCTCGACCGCGCGAAACGTCGCGATCAGCTTCACCGCGCGCGGCGTGAGCGTGGTGCCGCCACCGCCCTTGCCGCCCGTCATCCGCACGACGAGCGGTTCGCCCGCGAGGTTGTTCATTGTGTCGATGGCGTCCCACGCGCCTTTGTAGCTGATGCCGACCGCCTTCGCCGCGCTCGTGATCGAGCCGGTTTCGCCGATCGCCGCGAGCAGCGCGATGCGCGCCGCGCCGCCGAGCGTCTGCGTGCCGGCTTGAAACCAGACGGAGCCGCCGAGTTCGAGGGATTCGCGAGGGGGATCGGTGCGGTCGGTGGGCATGGCGGGAGAAGTTGAAGGGCCGGGGCGAGGGCTAGGGTCCGGAAAGGACCGCGAATCATTATAACGACACGGTCTTTGTCGACCATGAGTAGCGCTTACGGCATGCCGATCCGCCGCCGTGTGGAAATTTTTGCCCATTATTTCGGCTTGAAAGGTGCCGGGGCGGTAATCCGTGTATCGTCGTCGCTGCTGCCGTGCATCGGTGTGCGGATCACGATCACGACGCTGCAACCGGCCGCCAGATAGAAGCGTATTCGACAGGAGACATTTCATGTGCCGCTGGCTCGCTTATTCCGGCAAACCGCTTCAGCTCGAAACGGTGCTGTTCAACGCCAAGCATTCGCTGATCGATCAGAGCCTGCATTCGCGGCTCGGCAACACGACCACCAACGGTGACGGCTTCGGAATCGGCTGGTACGGCCATCCGACCGACATTCCGTTCCGCTATCGCTGCATTCAGCCGGCGTGGAGCGATCGCAATCTGCGTGAAGCCGCGCGCGCGATTCGCGCGCCGATGTTCGTCGCGCACATACGCGCGGCGACCGGCACGCCTTCGCAGGAAACCAACTGTCATCCGTTTCGCCACGGCCGGTGGCTGTTCGCGCACAACGGCCTCGTGCGCAACTATCCGGCGCTGCGTCGCGATCTGATGGTCGCGATCGACCCGGAACTGTTCCCGTCGGTCGAGGGATCGACCGATTCCGAAGTGCTGTTCTTCCTCGCGCTCACGTTCGGTCTCGAACTGGCGCCCGTCACCGCGCTCAGGCGCATGGTGGCGTTCGTCGAGGAAACCGGCCGCCGCCACGGCGTGGATCAGCCGCTGAACATGACCGTCTGCGCAACCGACGGCGAGCAGATCGTGGCGGTGCGTTATTCGAGTGAACAGCAATCACGCTCGCTGTATCACAGCACGTCGTTCCATCATCTGCACGAGTTGTATCCCGACGATCCGCGCATCGCGATGGTCGGTGAAGATGCGTTTCTGGTCCTGTCGGAACCGCTCTCCGATTTGCCGGACTGGTGGGAGGAAATTCCGGAGAGCACGGTGGTGGTGGCGCGCGGCGGGGAGATCGAGCAGTTTCCGTTTGAGCCTCAAATGGCTTGAGAGGCTTGAACCGGATAATCGCAGGGGCGGAGCATCGAAGATGCTCTGCCCCGCACGCGCCTACGTCGCATACTGCGCAACCCCATTCCCAAACGACCAGTTCTCTTTCTCCACCTCGACGAGGTTGATGAACACATCCTCGCGCCGCACGCCCGGCGATTTCGCCAGTTCATCGACGATCCGCCGGTACAGCGCCTTCTTCTGCTCGATCGTGCGCGTGTTGCTCACGGTCAACTGGATCACGACGAAATCGTCGCCACGCTCGATGTTCTGATACTGCCGGTCATAGATCAGGTTGCCCGGCGTGTGCTCCGTAATCAGCATGAACATGTCGTCGGGCGGCACGTTGAACGTGTCCACCAGCGAGCGCTGGATGCCCGCAGTCAGCGCTTCGCGGTATTCGGCCGGCTTGCCGGCGCGCAGTGAGATTCGGGTGAGCGGCATGATCGACTCCTGTTGCGGTGTTGGGTTAAACACAGCTTAGGCACGCTCAGTCATAATAAACAGATATCTTCGCCTATTTCATCCATATTCATTGGAAATGAAAGTGCTCGATCTCGATGCGGTGCGGGCATTCGTGCTCGTCGCCGATCTGCGCAGCTTCACGCGCGCCGCCGACGCGCTCGACACCACGCAATCGGCCGTCAGCCTCAAGCTGAAGCGGCTCGAAGCGCATCTCGGCAAGCCGTTGCTCGAACGCACACCGCGCCTCGTGCGCCTGTCCGCCGATGGCAACGCGTTTCTCGGCGCGGCGCGCGAACTGCTGAATGCGCACGAGCGCGCATTGGGCGCGCTGTCGGTGGAACGGCGCCGGCTCGCGCTCGGGCTCAGCGAGCATGTCGCGGGTCCCGATCTGCCGCAGTTGCTCGGGCGACTCAATGCGCACGATCCGGGGCTCGTGATCGAGCTGCATATGGGGACGTCGGCGGCACTGCTCACGCAATTCGACGAGCGCCGGCTCGACGCGGCGATCATCCGCTATGGCGCGGACGAGCCGCCGCGCGACGATGCGCAGACGCTCTTCAGCGAACCGCTCGGCTGGCTCGCCTCGCCCGCGTGGCTGCCGCGCGTTGGCGAGCCCCTCGCGCTGGCATTGCTGAGCCCGCCGTGCAAGGTGCGCGACGTCGCGCTGCGCGCGCTGACGGCGGCGGGGGTTGCGTGGCAGGAAGTGTTTGTCGGCGGCGGCATGGCCGCGGTGGGCGCGGCGGTGGCGGCAGGGCTCGCCGTCTCGCCGCTCGCGCGCCGGGTTGCGCCGCGCGGTCTCGTCGACGTCGGTGCGCGGCTCGGCTTGCCGGAGCTGCCGGAATCGCGCGTGACGCTGCATTCGCGCGTGCGCGATCCGCGCTCGGCGGAAACGCTGCGGTTGCTGGCGAATGGGTTAGCGACGGGGTAACACTGCGTTCGCAAGTACGCGCTTCGCGCCCGGCACACGCCCCGTTTGCCGTCAAACAGATCGGATGGGCGACGGCACAACGCGTCGGCCGCAACACGTCCCCGCCGAAATAACGCTCAGTGAATAATCGGCGGCAACGCACCGCTGCGAGCGGTCGCCGGATTAGGCGCAGTGCCCATCGGCGCGATGTCGCCAACGTTCACGGACGCGGCCGGCGCAGTCTGCACGGCCGGCGCGACCGGATTCGTGCTCGCCGCCACCGGCTTCGCCGCGACCTTCGCGACATGCGGGCGAACCGTATGCCCCGGCGCAAAGTCCGCGTGCATCACCTTGCCCTGCGTCGATTTCGCACGCGCAAGCTGCGCATGTGGCTGCTCATGTGGCTGTGTACGCTGCTTCACGGCCTGCGCGCTCACGCCCGCATGCGCTCGGCCCCTACCCAAGGCCGCCAACTTCATGCCGCCCTTCGCAGCCCCGCTCGCCGCCACCTTTTTCGCGCCAGCGCCATGCGCCGCGAGCTTGCTGCTGTGAACGCCGCCACCCGCCGCGCCATGCGCCGCCCCGTGCCGAACGCTCGCCACCTGCTTCCCATGCGCGCCGCCGCGCTTCCCACCGGCCTTGGCCTCGGCCACCTTACCCTTCGCCCCACCCGGCTTTTGCCGCACCGCTTTCGTGACATGTCCGCTGACGACATGCCCGCTCGCCTCGGGCGGATTCCACGTTTCCGTATAACCCGCCGCCATGGCCGCTTCCGACACACACCACACGGCCAGCGCCGCTGCTACTGCTCGAACCCGCATCTCCTGCTTCTCCTGATCGACGACTGCAAAAACGAGCCGCGATTATATTCTCTTGCAAAAATCCATTTATGGACTAATATCCATTCAAAGTACATATAGGGACTCACCCGATCATGGCTCACGCTGCCCGCCTCACTCCGCCCGAGTCGCCGTTACGACGGCCCGCCCCGGAACCCACGCTCACGCAAATGTCGGCTGCGGGGCTGCGCGCGTTCTTCAACATCGCGCGCGACTGGGACCTGAACGCCGACGAGCAGATCGTCCTGCTCGGCTCGCCGGGCCGCTCGACGTTCTTCAAATGGAAGGCGTCGCCCGAAACGGCGCGCCTCGGGCGCGACACGCTGGAGCGCCTGTCGCTTCTGCTCGGCATCTACAAGGCATTGCAGATTCTGCTGCCGCAACCGAGCGCCGCCGATACCTGGATCAAGCGCCCCAACAGCGCGCCGCCGTTCGGCGGCCGGCGCGCGCTGGACCGCATGCTGGCGGGCAATATCAGCGATCTCGTGGCCGTGCGCCAGTATCTCGACGCAATGCGAGGCGGCTGGGCGTGACACAAGCGAACTGGCAGGACCGCTGGACCAGCGCCGCGCTCGACTGGTCGCCCGCGTATCGCGTCATTCCAACCCGCTTTCCGGCCGTCAATCTGTTCGACCGGGTCGCTTCCCCCGAAGATTTCGACGCGCTCTACGCGCTCGAAGCGATGACCAACGACCGTCTGCGCACCGAAGTCGGCGAACTCGATCTCGTGCCGCGCGAGGAGCGCCGCTTCGGGCCCGGCTACGGGCCGATCATGGCTGCGCTCACGCATCTGAATCCGCTCGGCAGCCGCTTTTCGGACGGCACCTACGGCGTGTTCTACTGCGCCCGCTCGCGCGCGACGGCGATCGCCGAAACGCGCTATCACACGGGGAAATTCCTCGCCGCGACCGCCGAACCGCCGCTACGTCAGCAGATGCGTCTCTACACCGTGGTCGCGCAAGGCACGGTCGTCGATCTGCGCCACGATGCCGCGCTCGATCCCGCCGTGCTCTCGCCGCACGACTACCTGGCCGGCCAGGCGCTCGGGCGGGCGGTGCGGCAGGCGGGCGCGCCGGGCATCGCCTATCCGTCGGTGCGCGACGGCGCGGGCGAATGCCTCGCCGCGTTTCGCACGACGCTGCTGCGCGACTGCCATCACGCGGCGTATCTGGAATACAACTGGAACGGCACGAGCGTGGATATGGTGTTCGAGCTCAATCAGGTGGGGTAACGACGAACCGCGGGCCGAAGCAAGCGGCAAGCCGCACGGCAAACGCAACGCCGTGCGGCGGAAGACGGCATGCTCAAGGCAGCGCCAGCGCCGCCGCCCCGTCCGCCCGCGCTTCTTCGACCGAGATCGACCAGCGCCGCAACGCCAGCGGCTGCACGATCGTGAGCTTGCCGTCGGGCCCGAACGCGCCGGTGTCGATAAACACCTGCGAGCCGATCTGCGTGATGTCGCGCATCGGCGTATGGCCGCAGTAGGTCAGCGACAAGCCGCGTTGCCGCAGCGGGTCGCTGTTGCCGAGCGCGAGCTCACGCCCCCATAGCAACTGCTGACGCTTTTCGGCGGAGAAATTCCCCGCGTCGAGATCGGCGTCCGAGCCGAAAAATTCGGCATGCAGAACGTTGAAGCGGTCCTTGCCGCTGCCGATCGTGCGCGCGAGCGGCAGCGTGCGCAGATGCTGCGCGTAGTGGCGCAGGCGCTCGTCGGGCACGTCCGCGGCCCAGGCGCCGCCGATGCCGTACCACCACTGCCGCCGCAAACGGCCATCGGCGACCGCGCACAGCGTGTCCTCGTGATTGCCGAGCACGGCGAAGAACCACGGCTTCGCGAGCAGTGCGAGCGCCTGCTCGGAATGCTCGCCGCGATCGACGAGATCGCCGACGGAAAACAGCCGGTCGCGCGCCGGATCGAACACGATCTGGCACAGCAGATAACGGAGCGCATCGACGCAGCCATGCAAATCGCCGACCACGAAATCGCGGCCAAGCTCGTTGGCTGCGTGATGCTGAACGACGTTGGCGGGTGTGGAATCCATCTGTTCATGATAATGCGGCGGACGCGGTATCGTATGCGCGGCGCCCATCGTATCGTTGTGTCCGAACGCGCGAAATTGTCACAAAACGATACAAGACCGGCATCGGCCCGGCACCTTCGCCCGTGGACCTCGACACGACCACGCAGCCACGGCGTCATCGCAACGCCATCGTCTCGCCGTGTCACTGCTGCGCGCGCAGCTTCGCGACCCCGGCTGCTGTCATCGTCGCCTGCGGATTGCCGAACTGCTTCGTCACGTAGTTCGTGATGGCGGCGATCTGCTCGTCGTCGAGATGGCCGCCGAACGCGGGCATCAGCACGTCCGCGTGCGACGTGGTGCGGCTCACGCCGTGCAGGATCACCAGCGCGAGATTGTTCGCATCGCTCGCGCCGACCGTCGAATTGTGGATCAGCGACGGATACGCGCCCGGCGCGCTCGCGCCCACGCCCTCGCCGGTCCAGCTGTGACAGGTCGCGCAATTGCCGATGAACAGCTGCGCGCCGCTCACCTCGCCGCTCGCGCCAGTGATCTTCGCCCCGCGCAACGCGGTGACGTCGGCGGCGGGCGTGCCCCACTGGTGGCGCCCGCGCGTCTCGCCGCCGCTCACGGCCGGTAGCGAGCGCAGATAGACGACGATCGAGCGCAGGTCCACCGGCGTCAGATATTGCGTGCTGTTCGCGACCACTTCGCCCATCGGTCCAGCCGCATTCGCGCGGCCCGGCACCGCACCCGTCGACAGATACGCGGCGAGTTCGTCGTCGTGCCAGTCGCCCACGCCGCTCACCTTGTCCGGCGTGATGTTGAACGCGTGCCAGCCTGCCTGCACCGCACCCGAGAAGCGCGCGCTCGTCTGCAGCCCCTGCATGAAATTGCGCGGCGTATGGCACTCCTCGCAATGCGCGAGCCCTTCGACGAGATACGCGCCGCGATTCCATTCGGCGCTCTGCTTCGGATCGGGAACGAAGCGGCCCTCGTTGAAGTTGAACAGGTTCCAGAACACCATGAGCCAGCGCTGGTTGAACGGGAACTTGAGGCTGTTGGCGGGCGGCGTGTAGTGAATCGGCGTGAGCGTGTTCAGGTACGCGCGAATCGCGAGCACGTCCTGATCGGTCACGCGCGTATAGGCCGTGTAGGGAAACGCCGGGTACAGCCGCTCGCCGCCCTTGCCGATGCCTTCGTGCATCGCGCGCATGAAGTCGGCGTCGCTCCATTGGCCGATGCCGGTGTCGGGGTCGGGCGTGATGTTCGGCGTGACGATCGTGCCGAACGGCGTGCTGATCGGCAGGCCGCCCGCGAACGGGCGCGACTTGTCCGCGGTATGGCAGGCCGCGCAATCGGCGGCGCGCGTCAGGTACTCGCCGCGTTTGACGAGATCGCCGTTGGCGGCGGAGCCGGCGAGCACGGCGGCCCCGGCATCGGACGCCTGCATGGCGTCGTCGGCATGGGCCTGGGTGATCGGCAATTCGTCGCTCAATGGCTCGCCCGGGCCGGACACCTCGCGCCACGCCATCGACAGCGCGAACAGCGCGAACGCGACCGCCAGCGCGGCGCCAAAGCGGCGGCGCCGCGCCGCATGTCTGGGCGCTGGGTCCGGCCGCGCGCGCGAGAGATTCTTCAGCATGGTGGCTCTCCGGTCGGGGCTCAGATTTCGCGCTTGAGTTTGTCGGCCAGCTTCAGCGACAAGGCCGCGATCGTCAGCGTGCAGTTCACCGAGGCCGCGGTGGGCATCACGCCGCTGCTGGCAATGAACAGATTCGGGTGATCGTGCGTGCGGCAGTCCGCGTCGACGACCGAAGTCGCCGGATCGCTGCCCATGATCGTCGTACCCATGATGTGATTGTTCGGCGCGAAGGTATCGTCGAACGAGATTTCGGTGCCACCGAACAGCGCCGCGATCCGCGCATAGAGTTCGTGCGTGTTGGCCGCGCTCTTCTTCACGTAGTCGTTGATCGAGTAGTAGATCTCGGGCTGCGGAATGCCGAGCGCGTCCTTGTGATCGGCCGACGGCACGATGCGGTTCTGCGGCTCCGGCAGATGCTCGTGAAAGCTGTTGATGTTGAGCGTGCGCGCGGCGCGGTCGCGAATCTGCCGGTCGAGCTCCGCGCCGGTCAGGCCTTTTTTCAGCAGGTCGGCGGTCACGCTCATGGTCGGCACGCCGTTCGACAGATGCAGCTTCTTCGACGCGTAGTCGGAACGGAACGCGCCATCGCGGAAGTTGACGATCGAGGTCATCTCCATCGGTCCGCGGCCGGGCCACAAGGGTTCGTTGGCGAGGAACGTGACCCCGGTGCCGGGATGATCCATGAGATTGCGGCCCACCTGATCGGAGCTGTTGCCGATGCCGTGCGCGAATTTATCGGAGCTCGACATCAGCATCAGCTTCGGCGTTTCGATGCCGTTCGCCGCGAGCACGAACAGCTTGCCCGTCACGCGCGTGCTGTTGCCGTTCGGGTCCTTGTAGTGGACCGCGGTGATGAGCCCTTTGTCGTCCGCCTCGACGCGATACGCGACCGCCTCGGGAATCAGTTTCGCGCCGGCCTGCTCGGCCTTTTCCGCGTGGATCACGCCGTTGTACATCGCCGCGATCGGACAGATCGGCATGCAGTTGTTGTTGCCGCAGCAGGTCGGCCGCGCATCGTAGGGGCGGCTGTTGCGCGCGACCGGTTCGGGCACGACCTTGAAGCCCTGCGCGTTGAGCACGTCGCTGAAGCGCTGGTCCATGTACGAGAGCGGCAACTGCTGCATCGGATACGGCTTCGAGCGCGGCGAACCGAGATCGATCGAACTGTCGGGCCCGGACACGCCGAGCTGCACTTCGGCCGCCACGTACCACGGTTCGAGCGTTTCGTACGGATACGGCCAGTCGCGCCCGACGCCATAGCGCTTGTGCAACTGGAAGTCCGAGGGCAGCAGCCGCCACGCGGCCGCGGCCCAGTGCCACGTGGTGCCGCCGACCAGCCGCACATATTGTGAGTTGTACGGATAATCGCCCTTCTGGATCAGATAGCCGTTCGCGGGCGAGTACTCGGGATGCGGCGCATAAGGCGTCGACGGATACGGCGTCGCGAAGTCGGACTTGGCCGGCGAATTGCGGAAGTTCTCGACGATCTGCCAGCGCGGAATGCGCGGCCCGGCTTCGAGCAGAATCACCGAGGCACCGGCGAGCGCGAGTTGATGCGCGACCAGACTACCGGCGACGCCCGAGCCGACTACGACGATATCGGCGGAATGTGTGTTTGCCATCGTTGCCCTCTTCAGCGCCCTTGCTGCGGCGCTTTTCTTCGCTTTTTTCCTTGCTCCGCGCGCGCAACGCCGCTCAGGCGGACGCCGGCTTCTGCGTCCAGTAGAACGGCACGTCTCGGCAATAGGACGGAATCGTGAGCACGTCCTTGACCGGCTCGAACATCAGCGCCTTTTCATAGGCGACCACCTCGACATGCGGCATCTCGCCGACGAGACCGAGATACCACGCGCGCATGATCGCGCCGACCGGCTTCGCGAGCGCGGGCTGGTCGCTTTGCAACACCTGCGTCACGGTATCGGACGGCACGCCGCCATGAGCCTGCAGCCACGTATTGAGCGCGGCGACGTTCTGCGCGAACTGGTTGTCGGATTGGGCGAGTGCGTCGTAGACGCGTTGGCCGAGCACGGCATCGAAGCCGCTGCGGCCCGTGAGGTGCCGCGAGAGCGCGAGGAAGGCATCGAGCCCGCCGCCGGCGGAAGGCGCAGCGGCGGCACTGGCGGCATCGGCGAAAGCGGGGGCGATCCACGACAGCGAGCGGTTCGCGCCCGCAAACGCGAGCGCCGCGGCCGCCGCGCACGAGCCGAGCACCCAGGTCCGGCGTCCAGCCGACGACGGCCCTGGCCCGCCCGGCGGATGTATCACGTTGCGATACGATGGTGCGCGAGGCCGAGGCGTCACGTCGCGGTGCGCATCGTTATTCTCAGCAGCATCTGTCATTGGGGGCTCCAGATGATGAGTCATTCTCAACGAGCAGCGAGGCGATGGCAGGGTGCCGCTCGCGTGCTGCTTCGGTTGCTCTCTTCCCCAAACCTGGTCTTTGCGCCGCTCGAGCGGTCTCGTGTTTGCGCGTGACGTTCGCACGCACCGCATACAGCATCTTGCGCGCCGCGCCGCATGCGATATCGCGACGGCAACCGCGTGGCGGTGTCTGCCAATCGCCTTTCAACTGAAAGCGGCGTGCAAGGCCACTGCGAAAGACTATAGCCTGTGATCCGCCGATTCGACAAATGATCTGCGCCGCGCGAGTAAAATTCGCGACAGCAACCGTCATTCATCCCGACCACATGTTCATGAAATACTATCCGCAGGTTCTTCGCAATCGTCCGCGCACGGTCATCGGTCTTTTCATCGGCATCGTCGTTGCGCTTCTCGTGCCCGCGCATACGAGTTCGATGGCGCGCGCGTTGATCGGTTGGGACGCGGCCGTCTGGAGCTACCTGCTGATGATCTGGCTGCACATGGCCCTCGCCGACGAAAACCGCGTGCGCGAACGCGCGTTGAGCGACGACGAAAACGCGGGCGTCGTGCTGTTCGTGATCTGCCTCGCGACGGTCGCGAGCATTGCCGCGATCGTGCTCGAACTCGCCTCGGCGAAGGGCACGGCGGGCGCGTCGACCGCCTGGCACTATCTGCTGACGGGTCTGACGATGTTCGGCGCATGGTTTCTGATTCCGACGATCTTCACGCTGCACTACGCGCGGCTCTACTACGACACCGACGCACACGAAACCGCGCTGCTGTTTCCCGATCACAAGCTCACGCCGAACTACTGGGACTTCCTGTACTACTCGTTCACGATCGCGGTCGCGTCGCAAACCTCCGACGTGGTGCTGCGCTCGCGTTCGATTCGCCGGGCCACGCTCGCGCAATCGATCCTGTCGTTCTATTTCAACGTCGCCGTGCTGGGCTTGTGCGTGAACATCGCGGCAGGCCTGCTCGGTTCGTGAGACGGTCTGCATGGGTTTGCATGTGGCGTTCGCATGAACTTCATGCGAACGCCACATGCGTGCCACACAGTCCGAACACTCCGCTTTTTGCAGCACGCGCCGAAGCATTGATCCGCTGCGTGTAAAACCCGCACGGCACCCGCCCGTTTTACACGCTGGCAGCCGGCGCGCTACGCATGCCATGCGCGCTTCATCGCACGCAACCGGCTTGCGCGCAGTCCCGTGCGGACTCCCGCGCACCTCCCCTCGACACTCGCCCCCGCCGCTGCCCCGTCCTCTGCCTCGTCCTCGCGAGGCCCTCATTGGCACAACGCTTGCTCCCTTCCGCCACGAGTGCTGAGCAGCCTCGTGCAACCGGCATCTGGCGTCGAAACACCCGCGACTGGCCAGCGGCGTGACGATCTATGCACTACATTTGACCAGTACGCGCCCTCGCTGACGCCTGCGTGGTATCCGCCCGGGAAGCCCGATGAGCGCTGTGATCGCATGCCATTGCATCCACACCGCAGCAGGACAACTCTGGAAACGACCGATGGAATCTCCAAACGGGTACGCGCCACGGATTTATTTTTTCCATTCGCTTCTCGTCGGGCCGCTCGATGCCTGGCCCGCGCAATTCGCTCACGCGGCCGCGCTGGGCTTCGATCACGCGTTGATCGGCGGCCTGTTCGAGCCCGGCCAGGCCGGTCATGGTCAGGTGGTCGGCAATCATGCGCGGCTGCATCCGGTGTTCGAGGCGAAGCAGCCGGCTCACGACGCGCTGCGCTGGCTCGCCGATGCCGCGCGCCGCAACGGCCTCGCGTTGCTCGTCGATCTCGTGATCGACCGCATGGCCGCCGACGGCGCGCTTTACGCCGACCATCCGGAGTGGTTCCACGCGCGCGAATCCGCTGAAGCGCGGCTCGATCCGCGTCACGCGCATCGTGAGGACAACGTCGCCTACGCGAACTTCGACGACCCGGCGACGAGCGCCGCGCTAACCGTCTGGTGGGCGCAGCAGTTGCTCGCGCTCGCCGATGCCGGCGTCGCCGGCTTCCGTTGCGACTCGCCGCATCGCGTGCCGGCCGGCGTATGGCGGCATCTCGGCGAGGCGGTGCGCGCGAAGCATACGCACGTGCGCTTTCTCGCCGCGACGCCGGGCCTCGCGCGCGGCGATCTGCCCGCGCTCGAACCAGCCGGCTTCGACAGCGTGTTTTCCTCGGTGCGCTGGTGGGACTTTCGGGCAAGCTGGATGGCCGAGGAACACGCGGCGCTCGCGCGGATCGGCACGCCGATCGCGTTTCCCGAAGCGCCGTACGGCACGCGCCTCGCCGCCGAATTCGGCGACGCGCACGACGCCGCGCTCATCGAGCGCGCGTACCGGCGCGCGCTGTTCACCTCGGTGGCGATCGGCAGCGGCTGGATGATGCCGATGGGCTTCGAGTACGGCCTTACCGAACCGTTGTCGCAAACACGGGGCGATGCCGCACAGTTCGCGCTCGCGGCGCAGGCGCGGCGCTTCGACCTGACAGCCGCGATCACGCAGGCCAACGACATCGCGCGCCATACGCCCGTGCTGCACGCGAACGGTGAATTGCGCCCGCTCTCCGGGCCCGACGCGCCGGCCGCGGTGCTGCTGCGCGCCGAGCAGGCCGATCTGCGTGATGCGAGCGAGGCCATGCTGATCGTCGTCAATCCCGAACTCGGCGCGCCGCTGCGCGTCGATCCCGCGCGCTTCCTCGCGGGCGTGCCGGGCGGCTTCACGCGCTTTGCGCCGCTTTTTGCACCACCTGTTGCACCACCTGTCGACGCTCCCGCTGCGCATACCGAGGCGCAACAGGAGAGTCAACCCGCGGCGCTCGCACCGTTCGCGCTCGCGCCTGGCGCCGTGCGGCTCTGGCGCGCGTTCGCCGAGCAGCCGATCTGTCTCGCGCCGCCGATCGACAAACCGAACAGCCAGCACAGCGGCCACAAGACCGTGCTCGAAGCAATCGACGCGCCGCGCGTCGCGATCGAAAGCGTCTCGCCGTCGGTCGAGCAGGGCCGCTTCGCGGCGAAGCGCAGCGTCGGCGAGCGCGCCGAGATCGGCGCGGCAATTTTCGCCGAGGGGCACGACAAGATTGCGGCCGCCGTGCTCTGGCGCGCCGCCGACGAAACCGCGTGGCACGAAACGCTCATGTCGCCCGCGCCGCCGGCCGGGCTCGACTTGTGGAGCGCACGCATTCCGCTCGAACGGATCGGCCGCTACGAGTTCACCGTGATCGCCTGGCGCGACGACTTCGCCTCGCTCGTCGAGCACATCGAGAAGAAGCTGAAGGCGGGGCAGACCGTCGAGATCGAAATCGACGAAGCCGCGCATCTGTTCGCGCTCGTGCTCGCCGAAGTCGAAACGGCCGACGGCGCGCAGAAGCAACCGCTCGAACGGATCGTGCGCGACTTCACGAAGGCCGGCGCCGAACAGAAGCTCGCGCTGATCCTGGCGCCGGCCACCGCGCAGGCGATGACGGCCGCGCGCCATCGTCCGTTCCTGAGCCGCGCCCCGGTGATCTACAGGATCGACGCAGAACGCACCGCCGCGCGCTTCGCAAGCTGGTACGAAATCTTCCCGCGTTCGATGAGCGACGACGAAGCGCGCCACGGCACCTTCGCCGACGTCACGGCGAAACTGCCGCGCATCCGCGAGATGGGCTTCGACGTGCTGTACTTCCCGCCGATCCATCCGATCGGGCTTGCGAACCGCAAGGGCCGCAACAACACGCTGACCGCGCAGCCCGGCGATGTGGGCAGTCCGTATGCGATCGGTGCGGCCGAAGGCGGCCACACCGCCGTGCATCCGCAGCTCGGCACGCTCGACGACTTCAAGACGATGCTCGCCGCCGCGCACGGGCACGGCCTCGAAATCGCACTCGACTTCGCGATTCAATGCTCGCCCGATCACCCCTGGCTGAAGGAGCATCCGACATGGTTCGCGTGGCGTCCCGACGGCACGCTGCGCTATGCCGAGAATCCGCCGAAGAAGTATCAGGACATCGTCAATCCCGACTTCTATGCGCGCGACGCGAAGCCCGGCCTGTGGCTCGCGCTGCGCGACGTGATCCTGTTCTGGATCGAGGCGGGCGTGCGCATCTTCCGCGTCGACAATCCGCACACGAAGCCGCTGCCGTTCTGGGAGTGGATGATCGGCGACGTGCGCGCGCGCTACCCCGACGCGATCTTTCTCGCCGAAGCGTTCACGCGGCCGCGCATGATGAACCGGCTCGGCAAGATCGGCTTCTCGCAGTCGTACACGTACTTCACGTGGCGCGAGTCGAAGCGCGATTTCATCGAGTACATGACCGAACTCACGCAAACGGGCGCGCGCGATTTCTACCGGCCGAACTTCTTCGTCAACACGCCCGACATCAACCCGCGCCATCTGCAGGCGCAGGGACGCACGGGCTTTCTGATTCGCGCGGCGCTCGCCGCGACGCTGGCCGGCTTGTGGGGCGTGTATAGCGGCTTCGAACTGTGCGAAGCCGCCGCGTTGCCGAACAGCGAAGAATATCTGGATTCCGAAAAGTATCAGTTGCGCGCATGGGACTGGCAGCGGCCCGGCAACATCGTCGGCGAGATCACGGCATTGAACCGGATTCGCCGCGCCAATCCGGCGCTGCAATCGCATCTCGGCCTCACGTTCCTCACCGCGCACAACGACCATATCCTGTTCTTCGAGAAGGCCACCGAGGCACGCGACAACGTGATCGTCGTCGCGATCAATCTCGATCCGTTCAACGAACAGGGCGCCGATGTCGAGTTGTCGTGGGACACGTTCCAGCGCTGGCATCTGCACGATCACGGCGCGCTCGAAGTCGCCGACCAGATGAGCGGCGCGCGCTTCGAATGGCACGGACGCTGGCAGCACGTGCGGCTCCGCTCGGGGCAGCCGTTCTCGATCTGGCGCATCGCACCGCTCGGCGGCCTGCCCGCCGAGCGTCCGCAGGAGACCGACCCCGATCCGGACAGCGCATCTCACGCAGACGCTGGCAACCCAACCTGGATGGAAGGTGGAACATGAAGCGTGACGATCCCGCCCAAACCGCGCACGAGGCGCATACGGCCGCGGCCGCCAGTAGCGCCAAGGCGCACCCCCATGCACGCCGGCGCGGCAAGCCGGCCACGCTGAGCGACGATCCGCTCTGGTACAAGGACGCGATCATCTACCAGGTGCACATCAAGTCGTTCTTCGATGCGAACAACGACGGCGTCGGCGATTTCCCCGGCCTCATCGCCAAGCTCGACTACATCGCCGAACTCGGTGTCAACGCGATCTGGCTGCTGCCGTTCTATCCGTCGCCGCGCCGCGACGACGGCTACGACATCGCCGATTACCGCAACGTGCATCCCGACTACGGGCACCTCTCCGACGTGCGGCACTTCATTCAGGAAGCGCACGCACGCGGCATCCGCGTGATTACCGAGCTGGTCATCAACCATACGTCCGACCAGCACCCGTGGTTCCAGCGCGCGCGCCGCGCGAAGGCCGGCTCGAACTATCGCAACTACTACGTGTGGTCCGATACCGATCAGAAGTACCTCGATACGCGCATCATCTTCATCGACTCGGAGCCGTCGAACTGGACCCACGATCCGGTCGCGGGCGCGTATTTCTGGCATCGCTTCTATTCGCACCAGCCCGACCTGAACTTCGACAACCCGGCGGTCATGAAAGAAGTGCTGCAGGTGATGCGCTTCTGGCTCGACATGGGCATCGACGGGCTGCGGCTCGACGCGGTGCCGTACCTCGTCGAACGCGAAGGCACCAACAACGAGAACCTGCCGGAGACGCATGCGATCCTCAAGAAGATTCGCGCGACCATCGACGCCGAATACCCGAACCGGATGCTGCTCGCCGAAGCGAACCAGTGGCCCGAAGACGTGAAGGAGTACTTCGGCAACGAAGACGAATGCCATATGGCGTTCCACTTTCCGCTAATGCCGCGCATCTACATGTCGATTGCGAGCGAGGACCGCTTTCCGATCACCGACATCATGAAGCAGACGCCGGACCTCGCCGAATCGAACCAGTGGGCGATCTTCCTGCGCAATCACGACGAACTCACGCTCGAAATGGTCACCGACTCCGAGCGCGATTATCTGTGGAACACCTATGCGAGCGATCGCCGCGCGCGCCTCAATCTCGGCATTCGCCGCCGCCTCGCGCCGCTGATGGAGCGCGACCGCCGCCGCATCGAGCTCATCAATTCGCTGCTGCTGTCGATGCCGGGCACGCCGGTCATCTATTACGGCGACGAACTCGGCATGGGCGACAACATCCATCTCGGCGACCGCGACGGCGTGCGCACGCCGATGCAATGGTCGTCGGACCGCAACGGCGGCTTCTCGCGCGCCGACCCCGAGCAGCTGGTGCTGCCGCCCGTCATGGGTTCGCTCTACGGCTTCGACGCGGTCAACGTCGAAGCGCAAAGCCGCGACCCGCATTCGCTGCTGAACTGGACGCGCCGCATGCTCGCGACGCGGCGCGCAAAGCAGACCTTCGGGCGCGGCACGATCCGCTTCCTGAAGCCGGAGAACCGCAAGATTCTCGCGTATCTGCGCGAGATGCCGGGCGAGCCGCCGATCCTGTGTGTCGCCAATCTCTCGCGCGCGCCGCAGGCGGTCGAACTCGACCTGTCCGAATTCAACGGCACCGTGCCGATCGAAATGACTGCCGATTCGGTATTCCCCGCAATCGGCCAGCTCACCTATCTGCTGACGTTCCCGCCGTACGGCTTCCTGTGGTTCCTGCTCTGCGAGGGCAGCCAGCGTCCGACGTGGGCGCAGGCGCATTCCGAGCCGCTGCCCGAGTTCGTCACGATCGTGATCCGCGAAGGGCAAACCGGCCCGACGCCCGAGAACGTGCGCCTGCTCGAATCGGAAGTGTTGCCGTCATGGCTGAGCCGGCGCCGCTGGTTCGCCTCGAAGGATCAGAAGATGCACGCGGTGCGGCTCGCCGCGTTGACCACGATTCCGAACGGCGGCTTCGCGTTCACCGAAATCGAGGTGGACGTCGGCGCTCATACCGAGCGCTATGTGGTGCCGATCGCGCTCACGTGGGGCGGCGAAACCACCACGCCGCTGTTCCTGCAACTGGCGCTCGCGCGCGTGCGGCGCGGCCGCAATGTCGGCCATCTGACCGACGCGTTCTCGCTGCCGATCTTCGCGCACAACGTGCTGCGCAAGCTGCGCGAACGCGCGGTCGTGCCGACCGTGCAGAAGAGCGAGATCCAATTCCTGCCGACCGAACGCTTCGCCGAACTCGACGCTCTCGGCGAGCGGCCCGAGATTCGCTGGCTCGCGGCCGAGCAGAGCAACAGCTCGCTGATCGTCGCCGATGCCGCCGTGCTGAAGCTCGTGCGCCGGCTCGTCAGCGGCATTCATCCGGAAGCGGAAATCAGCCGCTATCTGACGCAGCTCGGTTATGCGAACACGGCGCCGCTGTATGGCGAAGTGGTGCGCGTCGATCCCGAGGGCGTGCCGCATACGCTCGCGATCCTGCAAGGCTATATCGACAATCAGGGCGACGCGTGGAACTGGTCGCTCGATTATCTGCGCCGCTCGGTCGACGAACTCGCGATCGCGATCGACACCGATACGCAAACCGCGCCCGACCGCGACAACGAGGCGATCCTGCTGGACGGTTACGGCGAACTCGCCGGCATCATCGGCAAACGGCTCGGCGAGCTGCACGTCGCGCTCGCGAGCCTGACCGACGACCCCGCATTCGCGCCGGAACCAGCCAGCGCCGAACACGTCAAGGCATGGGTCGACGCAACGCAGGCGATGCTCGCGAGCGCGCTCGATCTGCTCGCGCCGCGCATTGCCGACCTGCTCGATGCCGACACCAAGGCGCTCGCGCAAAGCCTGCTCGACCGGCGCAAGCGGCTCGTCGCGGCGGTCGGCGGGCTCGTGTCCGGCGCGGCGGACGCGTTGCGCATCCGCATTCACGGCGACTTCCATCTGGGCCAGGTGCTGGTCGCGCAGGGCGACGCGTATCTGATCGACTTCGAGGGCGAGCCCGCGCGTTCGCTCGAAGAGCGTCGGCAGAAATCGAGCCCGTTGCGCGACGTGGCCGGTCTCATGCGTTCGCTGTCGTATGCGAGCGCGGCCGCGCAATCGACCACCGAGAGCGCGCCGCAACAGACCGCGGACCGCAAGCGCGCGCTGTTCGAACGCTTCCGCGTGCAAGCCACGGAAACGTTCCTCGCCGAGTACCGCGCGATCGTCGAACAGGCGCCGACACCGCTCGTCGCGCCCGAATCCGAGCAGGCGCTGCTCGACCTGTTCCTGATCGAGAAGGCCGCCTACGAGATCCGCTACGAAGCGGCCAACCGGCCGACGTGGCTCAGCCTGCCGGTGCGCGGCCTCGCGGCGCTCGCGGACCGCCTGCTCGGCACCCCCGGCACGCTGCCGGGTCACGATCCGTCGAATCCATCCAGCGAGGCGCCGCGCGACGCTGCGCCGCCTAACCCGGCCGAGGGCGACTATGAATGAGCATGATCCGGCCGCTGGCCTGCAACCGGTCGATATCGACGCGCTCGTCGAAGCGCGCCATCCCGATCCGTTCTCGCAACTCGGCCCGCATCGCACGGACGCCGGACCGGTCGTGCGCGCGCTGCTGCCGAACGCCGCGCAGGTCAGCGTGATTGCGCGCGCCGACGGCGCGACGCTCGGCGAACTCGAACCGTTGCGCGGGGGATTGTTCGCGGGCCGCGTCGCGTCCGCGCAACCGTACCGCTTGCGGATCGACTGGCATGGCGTCGTGCAGGAAGTCGAGGACACCTACTCGTTCGGTCCCGTGCTCGGCGACGAACCGCTCGAACGTCTCGCGCGCGGCGATCCGTATGCGGTGCTCGACTGTCTCGGCGCGCGGCCGATCGACATGGACGGCGTGCCCGGCGTGCGCTTCGCGGTGTGGGCGCCGAACGCGCGGCGCGTGTCGGTGGTCGGCGACTTCAACGCATGGGACGGGCGCCGTCATCCGATGCGGCTACGCCATCAAGCCGGCGTGTGGGAACTGTTCGTGCCGCGCGTGGGGCCGGGCGCGCGCTACAAGTACGAACTGCTGTCGCGCGACGGCCATCCGCTGCCGCTGAAGGCCGACCCCTGCGCGATGCAGACCGAAAGACCGCCGGGCACGGCATCGGTCGTCGCACACGTCGACGAGGTCGAGCAGTTTCCGTGGACCGACCACGACTGGCTTCAAGCCCGCGCCGACCGGCAGACCGCGAGCGCGCCGCTCACGATCTACGAAGTGCACGCCGAATCGTGGCTGCGCATCGCCGAACAAGGCCAGCGCGGCCTCGACTGGGACGAACTCGCCGAGCGGCTGATTCCCTACGTGACGAGCATGGGCTTTACGCACCTCGAGTTCATGCCGATTGCCGAGCATCCGTTCGGCGGCTCGTGGGGTTATCAGCCGCTCGGGCAGTTCGCGCCGTCCGCGCGCTTCGGCAGGCCCGAGCAGTTCGCGCGCTTCGTCGATCGCGCGCACGAGGCCGGGCTCGGCGTGCTTCTCGACTGGGTGCCCGCGCATTTTCCGAACGACGCGCACGGTCTCGTCGACTTCGACGGCACGCCGCTCTACGAGCATGCCGATCCGCGCGAGGGCTACCACCAGGACTGGAACACGATGATCTACAACCTCGGCCGCAACGAGGTCAGCGCGTTCCTGATCGCCTCGGGTCTCGCGTGGCTCAAGCGCTATCACGTCGACGGCCTGCGCGTCGACGCGGTGGCCTCGATGCTCTATCGCGACTATTCGCGCGCGGCCGGCGAGTGGGTGCCGAACATCCACGGCGGCCGCGAGAATCTCGAATCGATCGCGTTCCTCAAGCGCCTCAATCACGAAGTCCGCTACGTGCCGGGCGTGCCCGGCGCGATCACGGTCGCCGAGGAATCGACCGCCTGGCCCGGCGTGACCGCGCGCCTCGACGACGGCGGCCTCGGCTTCGACTTCAAGTGGAACATGGGCTGGATGCACGACACGCTGCACTACCTGCACGAAGACCCGGTGTATCGCCAATACCATCATCACGACATGACGTTCGGCATGGTGTACGCGTACTCGGAGCGCTTCGTGCTGCCGCTCTCGCACGACGAGGTGGTGCACGGCAAGGGCTCGCTGCTCGGCAAGATGCCCGGCGACCGCTGGCAGCGTTTCGCGAATCTGCGCGCGTACTTCGGTTTCATGTGGACGCATCCGGGCAAGAAGCTGCTGTTCATGGGCGGCGAATTCGGCCAGATGGCCGAGTTCGATCACGACGGCTCGCCGCACTGGCATCTGCTCGACGATACGCTGCATCACGGCGTGCAGCTGCTGGTGCGCGATCTGAACCGCTTGTACCGCGACGAGTCCGCGCTGCATCGGCTCGACAGCGAACCGGGCGGCTTCGAATGGCTGATCGGCGACGACAGCGCGAACAGCGTGTTCGCGTATCGCCGCACCGACGGCGCGGGCGCGGAGTGCGTCGTGCTGTGCAACATGACGCCGGTACCGCGTCTCGGCTATCGGCTCGGCATGCCGCGCGGCGGACACTGGAGCGAAGTGCTGAACACCGACGCGAGCGTGTACGGCGGCTCGAACATGGGCAACGGCGGCCGGATTCACGTCGACCATGTGCCGAGCCACGGCCGCCCGTACTCGGCCGCGCTGACGCTGCCGCCGCTCGCGACGATCGTATTGCGCGCGGATTGACGAAGCTGCCGCACCACGGGCGCGCGGTTCGCGAGGACTCGCAGGAAACTCGCCGGAACATGCGCCACGCGCCCGTGGCATGAAAACCCGGGCTTCGCGCTCATAAGTCAGAACAGGAAAGGGGAACCATGTCGCATGCCATGCCCGACCGGCTGCTGCCCGGCGCGCCGTATCCGCTCGGAGCGAGTTGGGACGGCCTCGGCGTGAATTTCGCGGTGTTCTCCGCGAACGCGCAGAAAATCGAGCTTTGCCTGTTCGATCCCACCGGCCGCAAGGAGATACGCCGCTTCGCGCTGCCCGAATGCACCGACGAAATCTGGCACGGCTATCTGCCGAACGCGCATCCGGGCACCGCGTACGGCTTTCGCGCGCACGGGCCGTATCAGCCGCAATACGGGCATCGCTTCAATCCGCACAAGCTGCTGCTCGATCCGTATGCGCACAAGCTCGTCGGGCAATTCCGCTGGTCCGATGCCCTGTTCGGCTTTCGCATGCATTCGAATCGCGCGGACCTGTCGATCGACCGGCGCGACTCGGCGCCCGCGATGCCGAAGTGCGTCGTGATCGACGAGGCATTCGACGCCTCGCACGACCGGCGCCCGGACGTGCCGTGGGGCGACACCGTGATCTACGAAACGCACCTGCGCGGCACCTCGATGCTGCGCGCCAACCTGCGCCAGCACGAACGCGGCACCTTCGCCGCGCTGGCCTCGCCCGAGTTCATCGAGCATCTGCTGAAGCTCGGCGTGACAGCGGTCGAACTGCTGCCCGTGCATGCGTTTCTGAACGACCGTTTTCTGGTCGAGCGCGGGCTGCGCAACTACTGGGGCTACAACACCGCCGCGTTCTTCGCGCCGGAGCCGTCGTATCTGAGTTCGCACCGGCTCGACGAAATGCGCATCGCGGTGCGGCAGTTGCACGCGGCCGGCATCGAGGTGATGCTCGACGTGGTCTACAACCACACCTGCGAAAGCAACGAAATGGGACCGACGATCTCGTGGCGCGGGCTCGACAACGCGAGCTACTACCGGCTGATTCCCGGCGACGAGCGCCACCACATCAACGACACCGGCTGCGGCAACACGCTGAACCTCGCGCATCCGCGCGTGCTGCAGATGGTGATGGATTCGCTGCGCTACTGGTCGAGCGCGTTCAACATCGACGGCTTTCGCTTCGATCTCGGCGTGACGCTCGGGCGCGAGAGCCACGGCTTCGATCCGGGCTCGGGCCTCTTCGACGCGTTGCGCCAGGACCCGCTCCTGTCTCAGCGCAAGCTGATTTCCGAGCCGTGGGACATCGGCCCCGGCGGCTATCAGCTCGGCAATCATCCGCCCGGTTTCAGCGAATGGAACGACCGTTTTCGCGACACCGTGCGGCGCTTCTGGCGCGGCGACGCGGGCCTGCGGCCCGATCTCGCCGCGCGCCTGACGGGCTCGGCCGATCTGTTCAACCGGCGGCACCGCAAACCGTGGGCGTCGATCAACTTCATCACGTCACACGACGGCTTTACGTTGGCCGATGTCACCGCTTACGAGCAGAAGCACAACGAGGCGAATCAGGAAGACAACAACGACGGCCACAACGAGAATTGCAGCCGCAACTGGGGCGTGGAAGGCCCGAGCGACGACCCCGCGATTCTCGCCACGCGCCGGCGTGTGTCGCGTTCGCTGATCGCGACGCTGCTGGTCGCGCTCGGCACGCCGATGCTGCTGGCCGGCGACGAAGCACTGCGCACGCAGTTCGGCAACAACAACGCGTATTGCCAGGACAACGAAATATCGTGGCTCGACTGGCCGCTCGCGGATTCGCCGGAAGGCCGGCGTATGACCGAGTTCGTTGCGCGCATGGTCGCGTTGCGCAAGCGCCATCCGCTGCTGCGCGAAACGCGTTTTCTGTTCGGTGACCGCGAGGTGCTGCCGGGCCTGTTCGACGTCGGCTGGTTCGACGAGCACGGCGACCCGCTTACGATCGAAGCCTGGGAAGACCCGGAAGGCCGCGCGTTCACGTTGCGCCGCGCGGGTCCGGGCCTGAATGGCGAAACGGAAGTATTGTTATTGATGCTCAACGCGCACGAGGAGCCGCGGCAGTTCGTTCCGCCCGCCCCGCATCTGGAATGGCACGTGCTGTTGGACACGGCGGCCCCGGACGACGCGCCGCGGCGGCTCGCCACGGCCGAAGTCGAAGTCGGCGCGCACACGCTCGTGATGCTGGCCGCGCAGCCGAGCGGCGAGGCGGACTGGCAGGCCGGCTGGAAAGCCGGCGCGCGGCACGGCTCGCGGCTGCTGAGCGCGCTGCCGCCCGATCCTCGCGCCGGCGGCGAGGCCGGCGCGGAAGCGCCGGAAGGCGATGGGTCGCCCTAACCGGCGACCACTGCGGCAAACACGTTGCAAGACAGTTCGATAGCCGATTCTCGAAGGGTGAAGAATCATGTCCGAAAGTCCGATTGATCCTCATGCGCATCATCACGCGCATTGCCTGCCGTTCAGCGCGCAGCTGATCGGCGCGACGGGCGCCAGGCCGCGCACGCGTTTCCGTTTCTGGGCGCCGTCGTGCAAAAGCGCCCAGGTGCTGATCGAAAACGGTCCCGCGCAGGGCGCGCACGACATGACGCCGGCCGGCAACGGCTGGTTCGAGGCGAGTGTCGAGAGCGGCGCGGGCACGCTGTACCGCTTCCGGCTCGACGACGGCCAGGTGGTGCCCGATCCGGCCTCGCGTTTCCAGCCGCAGGACGTGCATGGACCGAGCGAAGTGATCGACCCGCGCGCGTATCGCTGGGAGCACACCGGCTGGCACGGCCGGCCCTGGGAGGAAACGGTGCTGTACGAATTGCACGTCGGCGCCATGGGCGGCTATGCGGGCGTGCAGAAGCGCCTCGCGGCACTTGCCGCGCTCGGCGTCACCGCGATCGAGCTGATGCCGGTGAACGATTTCCCCGGCCGCCACAACTGGGGCTACGACGGCGTGCTGCCCTACGCGCCCGATTCCGCCTACGGCCGCCCCGACGAGTTGAAGGCGCTGATCGACGCCGCGCACGGTCTCGGCCTGATGGTGTTTCTCGACGTGGTCTACAACCACTTCGGCCCGGACGGCAATTATCTGCACCGCTATGCACGGCCGTTTTTCCGCGCGGGCGCGGCGACGCCGTGGGGCCCCGCGATCGACTTCGAGCGCAGCGAAGTGAGCGAATTCTTCACCGACAACGCCGTCTACTGGATCAACGAATACCGCATCGACGGGCTGCGCTTCGACGCAGTGCATGCGATCGGCCATCACGACTGGCTGCGCGAATTGTCCGACCATATTCGCGCGCGCGTGCAGCATGGCCGCCACGTGCATCTGGTGCTCGAAAACGAGCGCAACAGCGCGAGCCTGCTCGACACGCATTTCGACGCGCAATGGAACGACGACGCGCACAACACACTGCACGTGCTGCTGACCGGCGAAACCGAAGGCTACTACCACGCCTACGAAGACCAGCCGATCCGCCGCCTCGCGCGCGTGCTGGCCGAGGGCTTCGCGTATCAGGGCGACCCGTCGCCGATTCACGACGGTGCGCCGCGCGGCGAAGCCTGCGGACATCTGCCGCCGACCGCGTTCGTGATGTTCCTGCAGAACCACGACCAGATCGGCAATCGCGCCTGCGGCGAGCGGCTGCGCTCGCTGACTTCCGACGACGCGCTGCGCGCCGCGACCGGCCTGCTTCTGCTGTCGCCGCAGATTCCCCTGCTGTTCATGGACGAGGAGTACGGCTCGACACAGCCGTTCCTGTTTTTCACCGACTACACCGGCGATCTCGCCGACGCGGTGCGCGAAGGACGTCGGCGTGAATTCGCGCGCTTCTCCGCGTTTAGCGACGAAAAGCGGCGCGCGCTGATTCCCGATCCGAACGATGCGCGGACGTTCGCGGCGTCGTCGCCGCCCGCGCCCGATGCCGCAGCCGCTGCCGCTGCGGCGTCGAACCCCGACCGCCTCGACTGGCTGCACTTCTACAAGTCCGCGCTCGCGGTGCGCGCGAAGCTCATCACGCCGCGTCTGAAGCACGGCAAAGCACTCGGCGCGCGCGTGCTGCCCGCAGCCGACGGCAGCGACGCGAACGCGCTCGTCGCGCGCTGGAAACTCGGCGACGGCGAGACGTTGTCGATCGCGCTGAATCTGTCGCAAGACGAGGTTGCGTTCGGGCACGCGCCCGACGGCAAGGTGATCTTCGAAACGCCGCCGCGCGTGCGCGAGCGGATCGATGCCCACGTGTTGCCGGCGCATGCGTTCGTCGCGTGGCTCACGGGCGACGTCAGCGAATACGCGAGCGGCCACGATGCGCGCATCGCGGGCCGCCAGGAGCATCGCGCGTGACGACCCGACGCCCCCCCAACGACAGGATCGCCGCGCTCGCCGTCCGCGCCGGCTTCGAGGTGGAGTGGCAGGACGCGCATCGCACGACGCAGCGCGTGCCCGAGAGCACGCTCGCGACGCTGCTCGAACGCATGGGTCTGCCGTGCGGCAACGCCACGCAGACTCGCCAGAGCGCCGCCGCTCTGGAGACCGAACTATCGGGCCGCAAGCTACCGCCGCTGATGACCGCAATGGTCGGGCGCGGTATCGCACTGCCCGCCGCCGCGGTCAAATCGGGCAGCCATTACCGGATCGAACTCGAAAGCGGTTCGATCATCGACGGCCGCTTCACGGCGCCGAAGGGCGAGGAAGCGCTGCTCGCGCCGATCGACGAAGCCGGCTATCACACGCTCGTCATCAACGAGCAGCATGTGACGCTCGCGGTCGCGCCGCCGCGCTGCTATACCGTCGCCGATGCGTGGCGCACCTTGCACGACGGCCGGGAGGCACCGCCCGCGCCGCCGCTGTGGGGCATCGCCGCTCAACTGTACGGCTTGCGCCGCGCGGGCGACGGCGGCATCGGCGATTACACGGCGCTCGCGCAACTCGCGCGGCACAGCGCGCAACGCGGCGCGCATGCGCTCGCCGTCAGCCCGACGCATGCGATGTTCAGCGCGCAGCCCGAGCGCTTCAGCCCCTACTCGCCGTCCTCGCGCTTGTGGCTCAACGTCGCGCATATCGACCCCGCCGCGATGTTCGGCGCCGACGCGATGCAGGCCGCGCTGGCGGCCGTGCTGCCGTCGGCAAGCGCGCGCAACGCGTGGGCGCAATACGCGCAATACGAAAACGCGCCGCTGATCGACTGGCCGAATGCGACACCGCTGAGGTTCAAGGTATTGCGCGCGCTCTACGAGCGGTTCAACACCGACGAGCGCGCACAGCCCACGCCGCGCGCGCTCGAATTTCACGGCTTCTGCGAACGCGCCGGCCGCGCGCTCGAAGATCACGCGCGCTTCGAAGCGTTGCAGGCCGCGCAGCTCGCGCAGGGCGGCGACGGACACTGGCGCAACTGGCCCGAGGCGTTGCGCGATCCGCGCAGCCCCGAAGTCGAGGCATTCGCCGCCGCGCATCGCGCCGAGGTCGACTTCCATCTGTTCCTGCAATGGCTCGCCGCACGCGGCCTGGCGCATGCGCAGCACGTCGCGCGCGAAGCCGGCATGGCGATCGGCCTGATCGCCGATCTCGCGGTGGGCTGCGACAGCGCCGGCAGTCACGCATGGTCGTATCCCGACGACATGCTGCGCGGCGTGTCGGTCGGCGCGCCGCCCGATCTCTTCAACCAGGCCGGCCAGTCGTGGGGACTCACCACGTTCTCGCCGCGCGCGATGCGCACGCAGGGCTTCGCCGCGTTCATCGACATGCTGCGCGCCGCGTTCGCGCAGGCGGGCGGCATCCGCATCGACCACATTCTCGGCTTGCGGCGGCTGTGGCTCGTGCCCGACGGCGAGAGCGCGCGCAACGGCGCGTATCTGCGCTATCCGCTCGAAGACCTGTTGCGGCTTATCGCGCTCGAATCGTGGCGGCATCGCGCGATCGTGATCGGCGAGGACCTCGGCACCGTGCCGCCCGGGTTTCGCGAGCGGCTCGACGAACATGGCATCGACGGCATTCGCGTGCTGTGGTTCGAGGGCGCGTCCGGCGGCGACGGCTTCAAGGCGCCGCGCGACTGGGACCGCCATGCGGTCGGCACAACCACCACCCACGATCTGCCGACCGTGGCCGGCTGGTGGCGCGGCAGCGACATCACGTGGCGCAACCGGATCGGGCAGACGCTGGCGCGCGCCGATGGCCGTGATCCCGAGCAGGTCGCGCAGGAAGAACGCGCGCACGACCGCGCGAAGTTGTGGCGCGCGTTCCAGCAGGCGGGCGTAGCCGCCCACGCGTTGTCCCCGCGCGGCCCGCAGGACGGCGCGCCCCCCGACAGCGCGCCGGTCGACGCGGCGCTCGCGTTCGTCGCGGCCACGCCCTGCGAGCTCGTCACGCTGCCGCTCGAAGACCTGCTCGCGCTCGTCGAGCAGCCGAACCTGCCGGGCTCGATCGACGAGCATCCGAACTGGCGCCGCCGCATGACGCTGCCGGTCGATGCGATGTTCGACGACGCCGCGTTCAGCAAGCGCCTGCGCGAGATCGACCGCGTGCGCCGCGCCGCCGCTTCGGTGCCGGCCGGCGCGCCGGATTCGGATGCTTCGGCCTCTTCCGCTTCCCCGGCTTCGGCTCCGGCTCCGGCTCCGGCGTCGACTTCGGCGCGCCCCGCTACCCCTTCATCCAACGCTTCTTCGGAGCCCGACACGCCATGACCGTCCCACGCTCCACCCTACGCCTGCAGTTCCATCGAGGCTTCACGTTCGACGACGCCGCGCGCCACGTCGAATACTTCGCCGCGCTCGGCATCAGCCACCTGTACGCATCGCCGATCACGACGGCCGAGCCCGGCTCGACGCACGGCTACGACACCGTCGACTATACCGAAGTCAGCGCCGAATGCGGCGGCGAGGCGGGCTTGCGGCGCCTCGTCGAAAAGCTGCGCGCGCACGACATGGGCCTCATCGTCGATATGGTGCCGAACCATATGGGCGTCGGCGGATCGAGCAACGCGTGGTGGCTCGACATCCTCGAATGGGGACGCCACAGCACGTATGCGCGCCACTTCGACGTCGACTGGCACTCGCCCGACCCCGCCTTGCGCGGCAAGGTGCTGCTGCCGATGCTCGGCGCGCCCTACGGCGAGGAGCTTGCCGCGGGCCGCATCGCGCTGCATTTCGCGGCCGACAGCGGGCGCTTTGATGTTCGCTACGGCCCGCACGTGTTCCCGGTGTGCCCGATCGATTACGCGGCGATCCTGCTGAGCGCCGAGCGCGCCGATCTGGGCGCGCTCGCCAACCGCTTTCAGGGACTCACGACGCAGCCCGCCGATCAGCCGCACGCGGCCGTTGCGCGCGACGCGCTGCGCGAGTTCGCGGCGCGCAACGGCGCCGCGGCGCTCGACTTCGTGCTCGAAGCGTATGCACCGGAAGACCCGGTCACGCGCGACCGGCTGCATCGGCTGCTCGAACGGCAGCACTTCCGGCTCGCGTGGTGGCGCACCGCATCCGACGAAGTGAACTGGCGGCGCTTCTTCGACATCTCGACGCTCGCGGGCGTGCGTATCGAGCGGCCCGAGGTGTTCGACGCGGTGCATGCGCTGATCTTCCGGCTGTATCGCGAAGGGCTCGTCGACGGTCTGCGCATCGATCACGTCGACGGACTCGCCGAGCCGCGCGAATACTGCCAGCGCCTGCGGCAACGGCTCGCCGAGTTGCGCGACACGGCGCCGTACGTCGTGGTCGAGAAGATTCTCGGCCACGACGAGCCGCTGCGCGACGACTGGCCCATCGACGGTACAACCGGCTACGACTTCATGAACGACGTCGGCGCGCTGCTGCACGATCCGGCCGGCGCCGAACCGCTCGCGCGCACATGGGTCGAGCTGACCGGCCGCGCCGCGCATTTCGCCGACGAAGCGCTCGCCGCGCGCCGCAAGATTCTCGCGGAAAACCTCGCGGCGGAACTCGATCGCGCCGCGCGCGCATTGCACCGCATCGCGCGCGATTCGCTAGCGACGCGCGACTTCACGTTCACGACGCTGCGCCGCGTGCTGACCGAACTGGTCGTGCATTTCCCGGTGTACCGCATCTATCCGCAGAACGGCTTGCGCAGCGCCGCCGACAACGTCTACTTCGACGCAGCGCTCGCCCGCGCGCGGGCGACGCTGCCGCGCGCCGATCATGCCGCGCTCGAGCGCGTGAACGCATGGCTCGGCGGCAGCGCCGAAGACGCGCCGCCCGCACGGCCCGGCGCGCCGCAGCCACCGTCGGCGCAAGGCGGCGGCCCGCCCTCGCACACGGGGTCGTCGCGACGCAACGCGCAGACGCTGTTCTCGCAGCTGACCGCGCCGCTCGCCGCGAAGGCCATCGAGGACACCGCGTGCTACCGCTACGGCCGCCTGTTGTCGCGCAACGAAGTCGGCTCGGACCCGAGCGAATTCGCATTACCGGTCGAGCCGTTTCACGCGCGCAACCGGGAGCGCGCGCAACGCTTTCCGCATGCCTTGCTCGCCACGGCCACGCACGATCACAAGCGCGGCGAGGACGTGCGCGCGCGGCTCGCGGTGCTCAGCGAGATCGCCGACGAATGGAGCGCGACGTTGCGCGCGTGGTCGACCTTGAACGCGCCGCAGCGGCGCGCGCTCGACGGCACGCCGATCAGCAGCGTGAGTCGGGACACGAGCGACGCATGGGCGCCGGGCCCCGCCGCCGAGGCGATGCTGTATCAGACGCTCGTGGGCTGCTGGCCGCTTCTGCTACGTGCCGGCGACGAAGCCGGCGTCAAGGCACTGGCCGAGCGCGTCGCGCAATGGCAGTTGAAGGCGCTGCGCGAGGCGAAACTGCAAACCAGTTGGCTCGCGCCCGACGAAGCCTACGAAGCGGGCTGCCGCGACTTCCTGTTCGACATCCTCGCGCCGCAGCGGCGCGACGGCTTCCTGAAGGAGCTGGCGGCGTTCGTCGAGCGCATCGGCCGCGCGGGCGCGCTCAACGGCTTGCAACAGACGGTGCTGCGGCTCGCGTCGCCGGGGATTCCCGATCTTTATCAAGGCACCGAGTTGTGGGACTTCAGCCTCGTCGATCCCGACAATCGGCGGCCCGTCGATTTCGCGCAGCGCGAAGCATCGCTCGCGACGGCACAGACACCGCCGTCGGAGCTTCTCGCGGATTGGCGCGACGGACGCGTGAAGCTCGCGGTAATCCAGCGTGTGCTCGCGTTGCGCACGCATCTGCCGGAATTGCTGAGCCAGGGTGCGTATCTGCCGCTCGCGGTGCGGGGCGCGCATGCGTCGAGTGTGATTGCGTTCGCGCGGCGGCATGGCAATGCGTGGGCCGTGGTGGTGGCGAGCCGGCTTGCGGCGAGGCTGCTTCGAACCGGGCGCGATACCGGCGCAGGTGACGCCGGGAGCGCTCAAGGAGATTTGCCGCTCGTCGAGCCCGAGCGATGGGCCGATACGGCCATCGAGATGCCGTCCGATCTGTCGGCGCGCGCGCTGTTCGACTGGCTGAGTCCGGCCGCGCCGAAGGTCGACGAGAATGGTTTGCTGTATCTGCGCGATGCGTTGGCGGCGATGCCGGTGGCGGTGCTGGTCGAGGACGGCGTGCCGCGGAGTTGAGGGCGGCTTTTGCGGGTAAGTTGAAGTGCACTCCCAGGCTTGGACTTAACCTTGAGCGCCGGCTTTGAACGACCGCTCAACCGCCTTCGTCGTCGAACATCTTCGGATACACGCGCACGAGCACGATGCGTGGGCCCTTCATCTTCTTGATGACCACGTCGAAGTCTTCGAACTCGATGCGCTGCCCCTCGCTCGGCAGATCGTTGAGCGCCTGGATCACGAGACCGCCGACCGATTCCGCCCGGCCCTCGTCGATATCGATACCAAGCGCGCGTTCGAGCGACACCACCGGCAAGCTGCCTTTGCCCATCAGCGTGCCGTCGTCCATGCGAGTCCAGTCGGCATCGCCCTGACGGAATTCGTCGTGAATCTGCCCCACCAGCGCGCCGAGCAGATTGTCGAGCGTGAGAAAGCCGATCGGCTTCGCATGCTTGTAGCCGACCAGCGCAAAGTGCGGCGCGCCCTTGCGAAAGCGACGAAACAGTTCGAGCGCCGGTAGATCGGGCCGCACGCATTGCACCGGGCGCACGTAGCGGCCGAGATCGTCGAGCGTGCTGCCGGCCTGGCGCGCGAGCAGCAGGTCCTTCAGGTGAATCATGCCGGCGACGCGCTCGCCCGAGGCATCCTCGAATAGCGGATAGCGGCTGAAGCGATGCTGCGCGACCACCTGCATGTTGTCGCGCAAGGGCAGATCGCGCCGCAGGCTGACCATTTCATGCGCCGGCCGCATCAGGTCCGACACGGTCATGCGCGAAAAATCGAGCGAATGCGCAATCGTGTTCCATTCGTCCTGGCTGTAGGCGCCATCGGTCGCCACGCGTCCGCTCGCGACCTGTGCGCGGCGACCGCGCAGGATCAGCTTGAGTTCGTCGGTCGAGTAATGGGAATCGTGACCGTGACCGGTATCGAGCCCCGCTGCCTTCAGTACCGTGTTCGCGCTCGTATTGAGCACCCAAATGGCCGGATACATCACCCAGTAAAAACCGTACAGCGGCATCGCGGCCCATAGCGACACCTTCTCCGCTTCGCGGATCGCGAGCGACTTCGGCGCGAGTTCGCCGACGACGATATGCAGGAACGAGATGCACGAGAACGCGAAGAACAGCGAAATGCCGTGGATCAGCTGTTCCGATTCGACGCCGATCACCTTGAAGAGCGGCGTCAGCAGTTGCGCGAACGCGGGCTCGCCGATCCAGCCAAGACCGAGCGAGGCGAGCGTGATGCCGAGCTGACACGCCGACAGATAGGCATCGAGTTGTCCATGCACTTTCGCGAGCAGGCGCCCACGCATGCCGTGCTGGGCCGCGAGGCTTTGCACGCGCGTCTGCCGCAGTTTCACCAGACCGAATTCAGCGGCGACGAAAAAGCCGTTGAGGGCAACGAGAAACAATGCGCCGATAAGGGCAACGACCTGGATCAAAGCGAGGGGCTCCGGCAACAAAAGTTGTCAGTATAGAGGGTGAAAGCTCGGTGAAAAGTTAAGCGCGCTTATTTGCACGTACTCGTGTTTGCCGGCGGCTGCCTGTTGCCTGCGCCTGCTTGCGTGCCCGGCATGCCGGCACCCCATGCTCAATCGTACTCATTCGTGTTCGTTCGTATTCATTTCGGTACGCTCGCGCTGAACGGCACGCGCAGCGTGAGCGTGGCAACGCCGTTGCCGTCGCCGTCCACCGCGTCGCTTTGCTCGAAGCTGCCGCCGTGTGCTTCCGCGACGCGCTTGCACAGCGCGAACACCCATGCAATGCGTTTCGCTTCGCGCGGCTCGCCTGCCTGCTTGCGCGCAAACGCTTCCAGCAGGTGGGGCAACGCGGCATCGTTCAGCGCGGCCTGGTTCGGCTCGTACACCACGCTCGCGTGCCACGCGCCCGCGTCCGCGCGCGTGCTCAGCGCGACCTCGGCACCCGGCGCGCCCGCTTCGACCGCAAACGTGAGCATCAGCCACAAGGCGGCGACGAGCCGCTCGCGGTCGCCGTTCAACTGCTCGGTGGCAAGCTGCGAGTCGAGCCTGATCTCGACGCCGCGCGCGCGAGCGAGACCGGTGCGGACCTCGGCGATGGTTTCGTCGAGCAGCGGATGCAGAGAAAACGGCGCATACGCGAGCGCGAGCGACTTCGTTTCGGCGCGCGTCGCATCGACCACCGTTTCGAGCAGCTTGACCTGCTGATCGACGCCGCTGCGAATGCCGGCAATCGCGCGCTGCGAGTTCGGGTCGCTCGCATCGAGCTTGCGCTCGAGCACGTAGGCCCAGCTATGGATCGCATTCAACGGACCACGCAGATCGTGCGACACCAGCGACAGCACATGATCGCGCATGAACAACGCGGTTTGCGCGCGCAGATGCGCACTGCGTTCGGAAATGGCAAAGCCGGCAGGCGCGGACTGTACGTCAGCCGCCCCGGTTGAAGACGTTGTCACGATCGAGCTCTCTCAGGCAATGGCGGTGATTGAAGGAATGTCCCATTATAGGCAAGCGGTCCGGGCCGACCAGCCTGGCCGAACGGCTAATGGCGCGCAATCCGCGTGCCACCTGCAATGCCCGGCAAGACTCGGCGATGCGGCTCAACACGCCTACAATGTCGGTTTTACGTTTTGATGAGAGGAGCGACGCATGTCGACTGTGACGACCGAATCCGGCCTGAAGTACGAAGACCTCGTGGAAGGCGCCGGCGCCGAAGCGGTAGCCGGCAAAACCGTGACCGTGCACTACACGGGCTGGCTGACCGACGGCCAGAAGTTCGATTCGAGCAAAGACCGCAATGACCCGTTCGCATTCGTGCTGGGCGGCGGCATGGTCATCAAGGGCTGGGACGAAGGCGTGCAAGGCATGAAGGTCGGCGGCAAGCGCAAGCTGACCATTCCGCCGCAACTCGGCTACGGCGTGCGCGGCGCGGGCGGCGTGATTCCGCCGAACGCAACGCTCGTGTTCGAAGTCGAGCTGCTCGAAGTCTGAGTCGGCCCTCGGGTCCATTCCGGCTACACCCAGGCTGTTTTTCATGAGCCACGCCGCCGTCACCGCCCCTAACGTTTCGTTGCGCCGCTACGGCGCAATCGAAGCGTCGGACGTGCACGACTTTCATCAGGTCGTGCTCGGGCTCGACGGCGCGATGGTGATGGCGGTAGACGGCGTCGCGCAGCAGATCGACGCCGGTTCCGCATGGCTGATTCCGGCCGGCGCGCGGCACGATTACGCGGGTGTCGGCGAAAACCGGCAACTGGTGCTGGATTTGCCGGCTGCGTCGCTGGCCGTGCCCGAGCGGCTGTTCGAGCGCCCTCGGGCCGTTACGGTGGATGCGTCGCTCGCGCAACTCGTGCATCGGATCGCCGCGCATGCAACAGGGGGCGCGGTCGACGCGCAAGGCGACGCCCTCAACCGCCGCTTCCATTGGGACGCCGCCGCGCGTCTCGGCGCGGCGCTTATCGCCGACGCCGGCACGCTTGCGGGCGCGCGGGCCGCAGGCGCCGGCCTCGATTTCGCGCGCATCGACCGCTGGCTGCGCGCGCATCTCTCTGAGCCATTGCGTATCGCCGATCTCGCCGCGCATTGCGGCTTCGGCATGCGCCGTTTTCACCAGCTTTTTATCGACGCATTCGGCGAAACGCCGCATCGCTATTTGCAGCGGCTGCGGCTCGACACGTCGCTCACGCTGCTCGCGGACCCGCGTCTTTCATTGACTGAAATCGCGCTCGACATCGGCTTCGCCGATCAGAGCGCTTACACGCACGCGTTCACGCGGCGCTTTGGGCTCGCGCCCGGACAGTGGCGGGCGCTGCGTCATTGATGAGGCGAGAGGCTGCGTGAGCCGGTATGGCCCACACCAGTTCTGCTGGCTGGCACTTTCCCCCGCTTACCCCGCCAGCCCGCGCTCCAGATCGGCGCGAATATCGCCGGCGTTTTCGAGCCCCACCGCAAGCCGGATCAGACCTTCGCTGACGCCCGCCGCCGCGCGCGCTTCCGGCGTGATACGGCCGTGCGTGGTCGTCGCCGGATGCGTGATCGTGGTGCGCGTGTCGCCGAGGTTGCCGGTGATCGAGCAAACCTTCGTGCTGTCGATCACGCGCCATGCATTGGCGCGCATCTGCTCGGGCGTGTCGCCCTTCAGCTCGAACGACACAATCGCGCCGCCCGACTTCTGCTGACGCATCGCGAGCGCATGCTGCGGATGCGATTCGAGCCCCGGATAGAACACGCGATTCACAGCCGGATGCGAATCGAGCCAGCGCGCGATTTCGAGCGCATTCGCCGACTGCTTTTCGACGCGCAGCGACAGCGTTTCCATGCCCTTCAACAGCACCCACGCGTTGAACGCCGACAGCGTCGGCCCGGCGCTGCGCACGAACGGAAACACCTTCTCCATGATGAATTTCTTCGAGCCGACCAGCGCGCCGCCGAGCACGCGGCCCTGGCCGTCGAGAAACTTGGTGGCCGAATGCATGACGACGTCCGCGCCGAGCTTCAGCGGCTGCTGCAAGGCCGGGCTGCAGAAACAGTTATCGACGACGAACAGCGCATTGGCCGCCCGGGCGATCTTGCTGATCGCCTCGATATCGGAGACTTCGGTCAACGGGTTCGACGGCGTTTCGAGGAAGAACATCTTCGTCTCGGGACGCACGGCGTTTTTCCATGCGTCGAGATCGGTCGGATCGACGAACGTGGTCGTAATGCCGAACTTGCTGAAAATCTGCGAGAACATGCCGAGCGTCGAGCCGAACAGCGCCTGCGAGCTCACGAGGTGGTCGCCCGCCTGCAACGTCGACATCACGACCGACATGATCGCGGCCATGCCCGACGCCGTCGCGATACAGGCCTCGCCGCCTTCGAGCGCGGCCAGGCGGTCCTGGAACATCGAGACGGTCGGGTTCGTGAAGCGCGAGTACGTGAAATAGTCTTCGGAGTTCTTGAAGCGCTCGGCGGCATCCGCGGCGCTCGCGAACACGAAGCTCGAGGTCAGGAAAATCGCTTCCGAATGCTCGTTGAAGTCGCTGCGCGCGGTGCCCGAGCGGACGGCCAGCGTATCGAAGTCGAAGTTCAGGGAGTCGTCCATGTTGGTTCTGGTTTCCAAGGTTCCATGGCTGCGTGCGGTGCGCATCGGAGACGGCGCGACGCCGTACGGCAGCAACAAAAAAGCCCGCTTTTGCGTCGGCATAAGCGGGCTTCATGTGCGGGGAAGCTGGAGCTAGGGCGGATGATTGCGGCTTTCCGCCTTTCGCTTTAGCTGTTTCGGGTTGCCCCGCGTCCGCAAGCTGAGATCAAATCGACGCAAGCCGTCATGCTAACACGCTCGCGCCGCGGTGTGCGCTCAGCCTACCGACAGCTGCAGATGCAGCTGCGAACGCGCCGGGCCGCCGCCGTCGATCGCCTCGCTCGCGGCGTCGCGATCCGATTGCGACGACGGCTCAAGACGCGCGCTTTCGATGCGATCGAGGTACTCGGTCGTGATGTCGCCGGTCACGTAGTGGCCGTCGAAGCACGACGCCTCGAACTCCTTCAGCGCCGGGTTGATGTCGCGCACCGCCTGCTTGAGCGCATCGACGTCCTGATACACGAGGTGATCCGCGCCGATCATACGCGCGACTTCTTCGTCCGTGCGGCCATGCGCGACGAGTTCGCCGCGCGTCGGCATGTCGATGCCGTAGACGTTCGGGAATTTCACGGGCGGCGCCGCCGAGGCGAAAATCACCTTGTTCGCGCCCGCGTCGCGCGCCATCTGCACGATTTCGTGCGAGGTCGTGCCGCGCACGATCGAGTCGTCGACGATCAGTACGTTCTTGCCCTTGAACTCGATGTTCATCGCGTTGAGCTTCTGGCGCACCGACTTCTTGCGCACCGCCTGGCCCGGCATGATGAAGGTGCGGCCCACGTAGCGGTTCTTGAAGAAGCCTTCGCGATACTCGACGCCGAGCTTCTTCGCGACCTGCATCGCGGCCGGGCGCGACGAGTCGGGAATCGGCATCACGACGTCGATCGCGACGTCGGGCAGCTCGCGGCGGACTTTCTCGGCGAGGTAGTCGCCCATGCGCAGACGCACGTTGTAGACCGGCACGCCGTCGAGCACCGAGTCCGGACGCGCGAGATACACGAGTTCGAAGATGCACGGGTTCAGGCTCGGAGCGGTCGCGCATTGCTGCGCATGCAACTGGCCGTCGGCGTCGATGAAAATGGCTTCGCCCGGCGCGACGTCGCGCACGAACTCGAAGCCGATGCCTTCGATCGCCACCGATTCCGACGCCAGCATCCACTCGACGCCCTGCGCCGTTTCCTGCTTGCCGATGCACAGCGGGCGAATGCCGAACGGGTCGCGGAAACCGAGCAGGCCGTAACCGGCGATCAGCGAGACGATCGCGTACGAGCCGCGCACACGGCGATGCACGCCCGACACCGCCTTGAACAGCGCGGCCGGATCGAGCTGCAGGCCCGAGCTCGACAGCTGCAATTCGTGCGCGAGCACGTTGAGCAGCACTTCGGTGTCGGAATTGGTGTTCACATGGCGCCGATCGATGCGGAACATCTCGTCTTTCAGCTGCTGCCAGTTGGTCAGATTGCCGTTGTGCGCGAGGATGATGCCGAACGGCGCGTTCACGTAGAACGGCTGGGCTTCTTCTTCGCTCGACGCCGAACCGGCCGTCGGGTAGCGGACCTGGCCGATGCCGGTCGTGCCGGGCAGGCTGCGCATGTTGCGCGTGCGGAACACGTCGCGCACCATGCCGTTGGCCTTGTGCATGTGGAAATTGCTGCCGTTCGCGGTTGCGATGCCGGCGGCGTCCTGACCGCGGTGCTGCAGCAGCAGCAGGCTGTCATAGATGAGCTGGTTGACCGGAGAGTGGGAAACTACGCCTACGATGCCGCACATGGCATGTCCTTCAAAGGTACGAAATTCATGATGGCGCCCGGTGCCTGCGACGGCGTACGCGCGATGCCGCGACGGTACGCGCTACGGCGTCAAGGCAGCCGGCGGGTGCCGGGGTCCTGTCCTGCATTGCTCTGGGCGCCCGGATCGTCCACGTGGACGTAAGCGGCGAGCGCCTCGGGAAGCAGCGATTTCAGAGCGAGCACGCCTTCTGCCGCATACGGGCGAAGCAGCGCGTTGCGCCAGAATTCCTGTTTGGGCAGTTCGGTCAAGCCTGCGAGAGCGACCAGAATCAGCACCAGAACGACCCCGCGCACGAGGCCAAACATCAAACCGAGCGAGCGGTCCGCGCCGCCGAGGCCCGTGACCTGCACGAGACGGCTGAGCAGCGCGCTCACCACGCTCGACACCAGCACCACGCCGATCACCACGAGCGAGAAAGCCAGCAGCCACTGGGTCAGCGCGCCCCCCGGCCAGTTGGACGGGATATAAGGGACCACGTAGCCGACGAACTCGCAAGCCAGGAAAAACGCCGCGACCCAGCCGATCAAACCGAATACTTCCGACAGCAAACCGCGCCAGGCGCCACGCAGCGCCGACAAGCCGATCACCGCCATTACAGCGTAGTCGAAGGCAGTGAACATCGCTGGCTTACTGAGCGGCACCGCTGTTCGAGCCCGCCATCAGACCGGCCCCGCGAACCTTCGCGATCGCTTCGGTGGCCGAGGCGCGGTCGGCGAACGGACCGGCGCGCAACAGCGCCATGGTCGAGCCGTCTGCCTGCTTGCGATGTTCGATATATGCGGGTACGCCGGCCGCTTTCAACTTCGAGACCCAATTGCGCGCGTTCGTTTCGTTCGCGAAGGCGCCGAGCTGGACCGCGAAACGGCTGCCGGGCGGCGATGCCGGCGTGCCGGAATTGGCGTCGGCGCTGGCGGCGGCCGTGTTCGTGTCGTCGTCGGTCGACGTAGCGGCGGTGGCCGGTGCCTTGGTCGGCTTCGCGGGAGCGGTGTTGGCGGCGAGCGCCGGCGCCTGCGGTTTCGCGGCGGGCTTGGCCGCAGCAGTTGCGCTCGTGGCCGGCTTCGCGTCCTGCTTCGCGGTGCTCGTGCCCGACTGTGCCGGCTTCGTGGCGGCGGTCGTTGCCGGCGCAAGGCCGGAAGCGGAGAGACCCGCGTCGGCGGCAGGCGGATTATCTGGCGCGACGCCGGCCTGCACGTCTTCGCTGGCGGTGGATTTGGCGAGCTTCGGCGCGGGCCGGCTCGGAATGTCGATGGAGATGTCGTCGGTGACGGGCTTCGGGTGTGAGTCGAGCACCATCGGCAGGATAATCACCGCCGCGACGACCAGCGCGATCGCGCCGACAAGCCGGCGCCGCGCACGCTGCTTTTCCGGCAGCGTAGGGTCGAGCAGCATGGCATCGGCATCGACGGAGCGCTCGGTGCGGCGGGTGCGCCGCTCGACGCGCTCACCCCGGGCGGCCCGATTGGAACTGGTGTTTGCGCCGCGCCGGCTGGGCGCGTCGTCTTTCTTGCCGAACGAGAAAATTCCCATGAATCGCTTGGTTCGAGCCTGGCGCCCGCTCAGTGTTGCTGCGATTTCCGGTAGGCCATCACACCTGCTACCGTATAGAAACTGCCGAAAACCACGATTCTATCATTCTCCGACGCACGTTTTAGCGCGTCCTGGAAAGCTTCTGCCGGACTCGCGTAACGCGTCACGCTGCTGTCGGCGCCCCCACCCTCGCTCACGCCCTGCTCGCGCAATGCCGTTTCGAGCTCCTGCGCCGACGCCGCCCGCGGGGTCGGCAGATCGGTCACGCACCAGTGATCGATCTCGCCCTTCAGGTGATTGAGCACGCCGGCGATGTCCTTGTCGCGCATCGCGCCGAACACCGCGTACGTGTACGGGAAAAAGCCCATGTTGCCGAGGTTTTGCGCGAGCACCGCAGCCGCATGCGGATTGTGGCCGACGTCGAGCACGATGGACGGCTTGCCTGGCAGCACCTGGAAACGCCCCGGCAGATCGACGTTGGCGATGCCGAGCCGGATGTCCTGCGCCGACACCGGCAGGCGGTCGCGCAATGCTTCGAGCGCGGCCAGCGCCGCCGATGTGTTGATCAGCTGATTCGCGCCGCGCAGCGACGGATAGGCAAGCGCCGAGCGCCGCAGCGTCGGGCCGACATAGCTCCACTGTTGGCGCTCGCTGCCCGCCTGGCCTTCGTAACGGAAATCGCGGCCGAATAGCCACAGCTCGGCGCCGATTTTTTCCGCGTGATCGATCAGCGATTGCGGCGGCACCGGGTCCGCGCAGATCGCCGGCTTGCCCGGACGGAAAATGCCGGCTTTTTCGAAGGCGATTTTCTCGCGCGTATCGCCGAGATAATCCATGTGATCGAGATCGATGCTCGTGATGATCGCGCAGTCCGTGTCCAGAATATTGACGGCGTCGAGACGGCCGCCCAGACCGACTTCGAAGATCACCGCATCGAGCCCGCGCGACGCGAACAGGCTCATGATCGCGAGCGTCGTGAATTCGAAATAAGTCAGCGTGACGGGCTCGGCAAGGCTCAGGCGCGCGGTTTCGACGGCTTCGAAGTGCGGCAGCAGGTCCGCGTCGTTCGCCATCTCGCCGTTGATTCGCGCCCGCTCGTTGAACGACAGCAGATGCGGCGACGTGTGGCAGCCGACCGTGAAGCCCGCGCGCAACAGAATGGCTTCCATGATCGCGCAGGTCGAGCCTTTGCCATTCGTGCCGCCGACCGTGATGATCGGGCAGGAGAACGACAACTGCATTGCGTCACGCACCTTGGAGATGCGGCCCAAACCCATGTCGATGCCGACCGGATGCGCGGATTCAAGGTGCGTGAGCCACGCGTCAAGGGTGGGGAATGTCGTCATCGGGTGAATCTTGAGTGAGTCGAGAGTCTTCGCGGGTGGTTCGCGGGTTCGTTCGCGAGTTTTCGGTCCGGCAGTGCTAGTGGCAACGCTATGAATAGGCGCGGGCCCGGCGGTTCAGGTCGAGCCGGGCACGCGCGCCAGCGCGGTTTATGCGCACAAAGAAAGCCGCGCAGCCTCTTTCGTTGCGGCTTCCGCCAGAGGCAATCGCCGTCGCATTGCAAGAGACCGCAATTATCCCGGAAATGACAGCGCGCCGCTTGATTGCTCACGCGGCGCGCTCTTTTTGACGATTTCTCTGACCGCCGCCGCGCGTTTTTCGCGGCGAAGCGGCAGAGCAAATAGCTGTACGACGTGCGGTACGGCCAGCTTTACGCCACGGCATCCGCCGGCTGATGGCTCAGCAACGCCAGCAATTGCGCGATTTCCTCGCGCAGCTTGCGACGGTCGACGATCATGTCGATCGCGCCCTTCTGCAGCAGGAACTCGGCGCGCTGGAAACCTTCCGGCAGCTTTTCACGCACGGTCTGTTCGATCACGCGCGGGCCGGCAAAGCCGATCAGCGCCTTCGGCTCGGCGATCACGACGTCGCCGAGGAACGCGAAGCTCGCGGACACGCCACCCATCGTCGGATCGGTCAGTACGGAGATGAACGGCAGTTTCGCTTCGGCGAGCTTCGTGAGCATCGCCGTGGTTTTCGCCATCTGCATCAGCGACAGCAGGCTTTCCTGCATCCGCGCGCCGCCCGAAGCGGTAAAGCAGATGAACGGCACCTTCTGTTCGAGCGCGTTCTGTGCGCCGCGCGCAAAGCGCTCGCCGACCACCGAACCCATCGAGCCGCCCATGAACGAGAACTCGAAGCATGCGACCACGACCGGCAGCGTGTGAATCGCGCCGCCCATCACGACCATGGCGTCGGTTTCGTCGGTTTCGTCCATCGCCTCTTTAAGGCGATCCGGGTACTTGCGGCTGTCCTTGAACTTGAGCGCGTCGACCGGAACGATTTCCTGGCCGATTTCGTAGCGGCCTTCCGGATCGAGCAGGCCGTCGAGCCGCTCACGCGCGCCGATACGCATGTGATGGTCGCACTTCGGGCAAACATGCAGATTGGCCTCGACGTCGTTGCGATACAGCACGGCTTCGCACGAAGGGCACTTGATCCACAGGCCTTCCGGAATCCCCTTGCGGTTCTTCGGGTCGGTTTGTTTGATTTTCGGCGGCAGCAGCTTATCGAGCCAGCTCATAGGGAATCCTTCTGGGTCACGGTTGCGCGAACGGCGGGACGAACCCGCCGCTCACGTGACAGCGACAAAAATAACTGTTATCGGGCAGTCGCGGCGCTATCGAGCGCCTCGCGCACTTCGGCGATGAAACGCGTCAGCGTCTCGGCAGCGGCGTCGGGCGCTGCCTGTTCGAGCAATTGAACGATACGGCTGCCGATCACGACGGCGTCGGCCACACCGGCCACCGCGCGCGCCGCTTGCGCGTCGCGAATGCCGAAACCGACGCCCACCGGCAGGGGGACGCGCGACTTGATGGCCGGGATTTTACTCGCGATGCTGGAAACGTCCAGATTCGCCGCGCCGGTCACCCCTTTCAGCGACACATAGTAGACGTAGCCGCTGGCGATCCGGCCGACCTCGGCGATACGCTCGTCAGTTGAGGTCGGGGCAAGCAGAAATATCGGATCGATGCCGGCAGATCGCATCTGTTCGGCGAAATCAACGCATTCCTCGGGCGGATAATCGACCACCAGCACGCCATCGACACCGGCTTCATTGGCCGCCTTCGCGAACGCTTCGGCGCCCATCCGCTCGATCGGATTTGCGTAGCCCATCAGAACGACCGGCGTCTTGTCGTCGGTTTCGCGGAAGCGCTTGACGTCGGCGAACACCTGGCGCAGCGTCACGCCGCGCTCCAGCGCGCGCTCGGACGACCGCTGGATCACGGGACCATCGGCCATCGGGTCGGAAAACGGCACGCCAAGCTCGATGACATCGGCACCGCCGGCCACGAGCGCATGCATGAATTCGACGGTGCGAGCCGGGTCCGGGTCGCCGGCCGTGATGAACGGGATCAAGCCCTTCTTACCCTGGGCGGACAGCGCGGCAAACGTGTTCTTGATACGGGACATGGAAATATTCTCGGATTAGGGCTACTGCATGCTCGTTACAGTGTATTTGCTGCATGTTCGCGGCAACTGTCACGCTTTTCACTGCACTTCGGTCGGCGGCTGCACTTTCGGCCTGGCTCTGGCCCGACGCGGCACAGGTGGCGAAGCGGCGGCGCTCACGCGCTCGCGCGCTATCGCGCAGTAGCTTTCATTGATCTCATAGCCGACGAATTCGCGCTGATGACGGACGCAAGCGACCGCGGTGGTGCCGCTGCCCATGAACGGGTCGAGCACCCGGCCGCCTTTCGGGCAGCTGGACAGCACCATCCGCTCGACGATTTCCAGAGGTTTCTGGGTCGGGTGCGCCACACGTTCGGCATGCTGCCGATGCAGGCGCGAGACCGACCAGACATCCTTGGGATTATAGCCAAGCTCCAACCACTTGCTTCCTTCGAACAATTTACGCGAACGCGCCTTCTTCGTGACTGCATCGTACGGGATGCGGACGGGATCGAGATCGAAGAAATAGTCCTTCGACACCGCGAAGAAACCGATATTGTCGTGCACCGACGTGAAGCGGCGCGTGGTGCCGCCCATGCTCGGCACGCGCCGGTCCCAGATGATTTCGTTGATCATCACGAGTTTTGTCTTCAGAAAGCTGAAGATTTCCGGCGCGTACTGCCAGGTGCAGAAAATATAGAGCGAACCCGACGGCTTGAGCTTCGGTACCGCAAGCTCGAGCCAGCCGCGCGTCCAGACGAGAAAGTCCTCGCCCGTACGCATGTCGGAATCGTTGCCGTAGTCCTTGCCCAGCCCATAAGGCGGATCGCAGACGATCAGGTCGATCGACCCGTCGGGAATGTTCGCTACGTCGGTCAGAAAATCGCGGTTCAACAGCTGAATGCCGGCCGGCACCTGCGCCAGCAGCGGCGCCGATGCCGCGGCCGCCGTTACCCCGGCGGCCGGATTCGTGGTTTCAAGCGCCGGCTGCGGCTCGTCGAACTCGTCGCGCATCGTCGTGGCTCAGAACTGGATGCCCGATCGCTCGGCGACCGTGTGCATGTCCTTGTCGCCGCGGCCCGACAGGTTGACCAGCAGGACCTTGTCCTTCGGCAGCGTCGGCGCGAGCTTCATCGCGTAAGCGAGCGCGTGGCTCGACTCGAGCGCGGGGATGATGCCCTCGATGCGGCAGCAATCGTGGAATGCCTTGAGCGCTTCTTCGTCGGTGATAGCGACATATTGCGCGCGATTGCTGTCTTTTAGCCACGCATGCTCGGGGCCCACGCCCGGATAGTCAAGACCGGCCGACACCGAATGCGTCTCGATAATCTGGCCGTCTTCGTCCTGCAGCAGGTACGTGCGGTTGCCGTGCAGCACGCCGGGGCTGCCGCCGATCAGCGAGGCTGCGTGGCGACCCGTTTCGAGGCCGTCGCCGGCTGCTTCGACGCCGATCAATTGCACGGAAGTGTCGTCGATATAGGGGTAAAAGATACCCATCGCATTCGAACCGCCGCCAATGCACGCGATCACAGCATCCGGCTGACGGCCGGCCAGTTCCGGCATCTGCACGCGGCATTCGTCGCCGATCACGCGCTGGAAGTCGCGCACCATCATCGGATACGGATGCGGACCCGCGACCGTGCCGATGATGTAGAACGTGTTTTCGACGTTGGTGACCCAGTCGCGCATCGCTTCGTTCAGCGCGTCCTTGAGCGTACGGGAGCCCGATTCCACCGGCACGACCGTCGCGCCGAGCAGTTTCATGCGGTACACGTTGGCAGCCTGGCGACGCACGTCTTCGGCGCCCATGTAGACCACGCACTCCATGCCGAAACGCGCGCAGATCGTCGCCGTGGCCACGCCGTGCTGGCCGGCACCGGTTTCGGCAATCACGCGCGGCTTGCCCATGCGCTTGGCGAGCAGCGCCTGGCCGATCACGTTGTTGATCTTGTGCGCGCCGGTATGGTTGAGGTCTTCACGCTTCAGATAAACCTGCGCGCCGCCGAGCAGTTCGCTCCAGCGCTGGGCGTGATAAATCGGCGAAGGACGACCCACGAAATACTTGAGTTCGCGCTCGTATTCGGCGACGAACTCCGGGTCTTTCTGATATTTCTCGTAGGCTTCACGCAGCTCGTTGAGTGCGGAAAACAGCGTTTCGGCGACGAACACACCGCCAAATTGGCCGAAATGGCCTCTTTCGTCAGGCAAGTTGTACATGGTGATCACTCTTCTCAGAATGGCTCGCGGCTTTCATGCGAGAGAGCCGCGAACCTGAATCATTCGGCGTCCGCGGTGCGCACCGCGCGTACGAACGCCGCCATCCGGGCGTGATCTTTCACGCCCCTGGCGCCCGCGACTTCGATGCCGCTCGAGACATCGACCGCGTATGGGCGCACGCGATGGATCGCATCACTGACGTTTTGCGCGTTCAACCCACCACTCAAAACGGCCCGATGCGCGAGCTCTGCTGGAATAAGTGACCAATCGAAAACCTTCCCGCCGCCGCCATAGCCTTCGACATGCGTGTCGAATAGAAGGCCACTGGCTGCTGAATAGTTAAGTGCCGATTTTACCAAATCGGCCGGTTGAGTATCCGCCGCAATCCGCAGCGCGCGCAACCAAGGCAAACCCGCAATGCTGGCAAGGGTTTCGCACTGCGCCGGGGTCTCGTCGCCGTGAAATTGCAGCAGCGTGAGATTGACGTTGCTCGCGACTTCGCGAATCCAGTCCGGCGTCGCATTGACGAACAGGCCGACGACCGACACGAACGGCGGCACGTCGTGCACGAGCTCGACCGCCTGAGCGACGCTCACCGAACGCGGGCTCGGCGGGTAGAAAACGAGGCCGATCGCGTCGGCGCCGAGATCGATCGCATGGGCGACGTCCTCGGGCCTGGACAGCCCGCACAGCTTGATGCGCGTGCGATGCGGCACGCCTGGCGAGTCGGCCGCGCCGGCTTGGTTCGCGGGTTGCTCGACTGCTTTCAGGTTTTCGGTTGTTCGGTCCATACGCTGCTCCACGGCACGCTGCCGGTTACCGGCGCGGGCACGGCGAATTGTTCAGGATAGCCCACCTGCGCGAGATACAGGCCGTCCGGCATGAAGGTCGGCGCCGCGCAATCGCGGCTGCGGCTCGCGAGCACGTCGGCCATCCAGCCGGCAGGCCGGCGTCCGCTGCCGATTTCAATCAGACAGCCCATCACGTTGCGCACCATGTGGTGCAGGAACGCGTTCGCGCGGAAGCGGAAATGCACGAAGTTACCGTGCTGTTTCACGTCGATCTGGTACAGATGCTTGAACGGCGTCTTCGACTGACATTGCGACGAACGGAACGCCGAAAAATCGTGCTCGCCGATCAGGTGCACGGCGCCGGCCCGCATCGCGTCGGCGTCGAGCGGCGTATGCACCCAGCCGGCCTTCGTCGACAGCATCGGCGAGCGCACCGGGCTCACGTACAGCACGTAGTAATAGGTCCGCTCGAACGCCGAGAAGCGCGCGTGGAAATCGTCGGGCATCGTCTTCGCCCACTGCACGCCAATCGTCTTCGGCAGGAAGGCATTGGGACCGCGCACCCACGAGATATCGACGCGCTCGAGTTCGGTGTCGAAATGCACGACCTGCCCGAGCCCGTGCACGCCACGGTCCGTGCGGCCCGCCACGGTGGTCTGCACGGGTGTGCGCATGAATTCGCGCAGCGCCCGCTCGAGTTCGTCCTGCACGGTGTTGCCGTGCGGTTGCGACTGCCAGCCCGCGAACGCCGAACCGTCGTACTGAACGCCTAACGCAATGCGCTTCACGACAGCGGCGCGAGGGTCGAGAGCAACGCGCGGGCTTCGGTGCGCGTGGCCGGATCGTTGGCTTCGATCACTTCGTTGATGAGGGCGCGGGCACCCGCGAGGTCGCCGAGTTCGATGTACTCGGACGCCAGTTCGAGCTTGTTGCGCGCGATGCGGCCGAGATCGGCCTGCGTGAACGCCGGCAACGGCTGCGCGGGACTCGGCGGCAGTTCGAGGTCGAAGTCGAGCTTCAGCGCGCCGAAGCCCGCCGCGCCCAAACCCGCGACAGCGCCGTGACCGGCGGTGCCGGCGGCGATTTCATCGGCGATGTGCGGGGCGTCGTCGTCCGGCTCATGTGCGGCAAAGGCTTGCTGCGCGGTCGTTTCGGGCGAGGCGACCGGTTGCGTCGACAACGGGGCGGCTGGCTCCGCATTGCCGGTGGGCGCTTCGACGCGCGGCGGCAATGGCATGTCGAGGCTGCTGAACGCGTCCACGGCGTCGCGCGGAAATGCCGATGGCGCGGGTAGCGTGGGTTGAATCGGTGCTGCGGTATCGCTGTGCGGTTGACCGAGCGGCGCGGTTGCGTCAGGTTCGGCCGGGTGTTGCGTGAAATCGATCGCGGGGGCGGGAACCGGGTTTTGCGGCTCGGCCAAGGGCTGTTGGGGCTCGGCCGGTGGGGTTGCCGGGGTGTTTGTTGTGGCCTCGCTTCCCGTGGATTCGTCGTCCCATTGCAGACGATGAGCGCGCTCTTCCTGCGGTGCCGATTCGGGGCGAGGTTCGAGTGGATCGCGCGACAGAGCCTCGGCGGCGGGTTCCGCGCCGACGGCAGGGCTTGCGGCTGTGGCTGCGGTGTTGAGGGTTTCCTGAGGGGCGGTTGCTGGGGCGGCGGTTGCGTCAGGTTCGGCCGTGGAGTGTTCTGTGGCTGCGTGTGCCGGTGCTGCAAGGTCGGCTGCCACACGCTCAGCTGTGGCGCGCTCCGCTGCCGCCTGCTCGGCTGCCGCGCGCTCAGCCGCGGCGCGTTCCGCTGCCGCCTGCTCCGCCGCCGCGCGCTCGGCTGCGGTGCGTTCCGCTGCCACCTGTTCGGCTGCCGCACGTTCTGCCGCCAACGCAGCCGCCTGCCGAGCCGCTTCATCACCGTGCACATCCGACGCTTCCTGCGCCGCCGTCTGCCCGCGCGCCGAAGCATCGTCCTGCGAATCGCCCGCCTGCGCCGACTGCGCCATTTCGGGATTCACCGCATCCGCCGTATGCCCCGCAACCGCCTTCTCGCGCTTGCGCCGCCCCATCCGCAGGGCCGAGAGCAGCACGATCAGCGCGGCGCCAATCGCCGCAGCGATGCTCAGATTCCGCCGCGACATGCCATCGTCATTCGCTGGCGACGGCGCCACGCTCGCCTGCCCCGGCGCAGCACCCGTCACTGGCGACGCTCCCGCCGCCGGCTGCGCAGCGCTCGTCGGCGCAGCGCCCGAAACCGCCGGCGCACCACCGATCCCGTGCTTCTGCAACTCCATCAGCACGCGGTTTTTCAGCGCAAGCAATTGCTGCAGGCTCGATACCTGCGGATGCGTCTGCGAAGCCGGCTGCACGGCAGCGGCTGCCGAGCCGACGCCGCTCGTCGCTGCCTGCGCCTGGGCGGCTGGCACACTCGCCGGCGATTGAACCGATCCGGTCCACTCCTGCGCACCGCTCGCCGGCAGCGCCGCCGCCTGCGAGCCTGCTACCGGCGCGGACGCAGCCGCTCCGCTCGCTGCCGTCGCCGACATCACCGCGCTCGCGCTAACCGGCACACTGGCCGCACCAGACACTGCGGGCGCGGCAGACGTCGCGACCTGCGCCGCTGCCTGAGTGCCTACCTGAGTTGTGACCTGAGTCGCAGCACTAGTCACACTCGCAGCCGCAGCGCTGACCTGCGCGACCGCGCTCGCAGCACCACTGCCCGCACTAGCCGCAGCAGCCACCGTCGGCGTGGACACCGGCACAGCCGGCGCGGAAGCAGATGCCGTAGGCGCAGACACCGCCGCACCAGACGCCCCCGAAGCCGCCGCCACAGCACCTGCCGCTGCAACAGACGAAGCCGCCAGCGCCCCCGACGCGTCCAGCGCCGGCACGATCAGGATCGCGCCGACACGCAGCCGGCTCGGATCGTGGTTCATGAACGCGGCCGGATTCGTATCGAACAGCGCGTGCGTCGAGCGAGCGAGCACGGCCTTGTCATGCGATTGCGTGACGGCGATCGCCACGTCGTTCAGCGACTGCCCAGCCCGCACCGTGTACTGGCTGCCCGCGCCATAGGTGACGACAGCGGGAGCGAAACCAGCCTCCGGCGCGCTCGCCGACGCTGGCACCGGCGCCGCAACCGCGCCGCCCATGCCGGCGCCCGCAAGCGCAAGCGCCAACGCAGCGGCAGCCGCCACAGTCGTCAGACGGTCTTTGAATCGACCTTTATCGTGATGGATGGACATAGCCCGAAGAGCGGAGCGTCGAAAGTTCATCGGGACTCCCGCTGCGTCAGCGCGCAGCCTTTTTTGCGATTGGAAAGAAACAAGATAATCGGAGACACAATGAAAAAAGCGCCGCGCAAGCGCGACGCTTCTTGAGAGTTGTCTACGCGTCGTGAGCGCGTAGTTTACTTTACTTGTCGAGCACAATGCGAAGCATGCGACGCAGCGGTTCGGCCGCGCCCCACAGCAACTGATCGCCAACCGTGAAGGCCGACAGGTATTCGCCGCCCATCGCGAGCTTGCGCACGCGGCCAACCGGCACCGACAGCGTGCCCGTCACAACCGCCGGGGACAGATCGCGCATCGACGCTTCGCGTTCGTTCGGCACGACCTTGACCCAATCGTTGCCCGACGCGAGGATGCTGTTCACCTCGTCGAGCGGCACGTCCTTGTTCAGCTTGATCGTGAGCGCCTGCGAGTGGCAGCGCATTGCGCCGATCCGCACGCACAGGCCGTCGACCGGAATCGAGCCCGGCGTGCCCATGGCCGGGTTGCCGAGAATCTTGTTGGTTTCCGCGCCGCCCTTCCACTCTTCCTTCGACATGCCGTTGCCGAGGTCCTTGTCGATCCACGGAATCAGCGAGCCCGCGAGCGGCACGCCGAAGTGATCGGTCGGCATGCTGTCGCTGTTCATCGCTTCGAGCACGCGGCGGTCGATGTCGAGAATCGCCGAAGCCGGGTCGGCCAGCTCGCTCTTCACCGAGCCGTGCAGCGTGCCCATTTGCGACAGCAGTTCGCGCATGTTCTGCGCGCCCGCGCCCGATGCGGCCTGATACGTCATCGCCGTCATCCAGTCGACGAGGTTTTCGCGGAACAGGCCGCCCAGTGCCATCAGCATCAGGCTGACCGTGCAGTTGCCGCCGATGAAATTCTTCTGGCCCTTCACGAGCGCGTTCTTGATGACGTCGAGGTTGACCGGATCGAGAATAATGACCGCGTCGTCCTTCATGCGCAGCGACGAGGCCGCGTCGATCCAGTAGCCGTTCCAGCCTGCCGCGCGCAGCTTCGGGAACACGTCGTTCGTGTAGTCGCCGCCCTGGCAGGAGATGATCGCGTCGCACTTCTTCAGGTCGTCGATGCTTGTCGCATCCTTGAGCTTGGTCTCGTTTTTGGCGAACGACGGCGCGTTGCCGCCCGCGTTGCTGGTGCTGAAAAACACCGGTTCGATCAAGTCGAAATCGCCTTCCTGCTGCATGCGTTGCATCAGGACGCTGCCGACCATGCCGCGCCAACCTACGAGACCTACGTTCATGACTTCATACCCTTCGAATGGAAACTTCCCCGCATCTTTGCCCGCAGTGACCGCGCGGGGAAGATGGGCGGGCACGACGGACGATCAGCGCTTCGTGATCGTTTTCGGGGTAATCGTTTTGATGGTAATAATGGCGAACTCGATCGCACGGGCTGTTGTGCCGTGCGGTTTGGAAATCGAGGAGATTTGGGAGATCTGCGCCATCGCAACAATATACACGAAAACCGGAAGCCGGCGGCGCTTATCGCCGCCGCCAGGCTTGTTAAGCGAAAATCGACCTTAAATACGGGCCGATTCTCGTTTTTGCGGCTGTTTTTGCAGCCGTTTATTCGACGAATTCGACGGTCCGCTGACTGGCCAACTCGCGCTTTTTACAGCGCGGCCACGACGGCATCGCCCATCGCCGCCGTGCCGACCTGCTTGCAACCCGGCGTGAGAATGTCGCCGGTGCGATAGCCTTGCTCAAGCACCTTCTTCACCGCGGTTTCGATGCGATCGGCCTGCTCGGCCTTGTTCAGCGAATAGCGCAGCATCATCGCCGCGGAGAGGATCGTGGCGAGCGGATTCGCCACGCCCTTGCCCGCGATGTCCGGCGCGGAACCGTGCGACGGCTCGTACAGGCCCTTGCTGTTCTTGTCGAGCGAAGCCGACGGCAGCATGCCGATCGAGCCCGTCAGCATGGCCGCTTCGTCGGAGAGAATATCGCCGAACATGTTGCCGGTCACGATCACGTCGAACGACTTCGGCGCCTTCACGAGCTGCATCGCGGCGTTGTCGACGTACATGTGCGACAGCTCGACGTCCGCGTATTCCTTCGACACGTCGATCATCACGTCCTTCCAGAACTGCGACGTTTCGAGCACGTTGGATTTATCGACCGACGTCAGCTTCTTGTCGCGCTTTTGCGCTGCCTGGAACGCGACGTGCGCGATGCGGCGCACTTCGGGCTCCGAATAACGCATCGTGTCGAAGCCTTCCTTCGCACCGGCGAACAGGCCATCCGGCGCCTCGCGCACGCCGCGCGGCGCGCCGAAGTAAATGTCGCCGTTCAGTTCGCGCACGATCAGGATGTCGAGACCCGACACGATCTCTTCCTTCAGCGACGACGCGCCCGTGAGTTGCGGATAGCAGATGGCCGGACGGAAGTTCGCGAACAGCTCAAGGTGCTTGCGCAGACCGAGAATGGCCTGCTCCGGGCGCAGCGCGCGTTCGAGCTTGTCGTACTTCCAGTCGCCGACCGCGCCGAACAGGATCGCGTCGGCCTGCTTCGCGAGCGCGAGCGTCGAATCGGGCAGCGGATGGCCCTTCGCTTCGTAACCCGCGCCGCCGACCGGCGCTTCTTCGAGTTCGAACTTTTCGCCGAGCACGTTCAGAACCTTGACGGCTTCCTTGACGATTTCGGGACCGATGCCGTCGCCCGGCAACACTGCGATCTTCATGCGAATTCCTTGATGATTTTCTTCGAGACTTTTGAGCACGATCCAGCGTGCGAACCGGCGCGCGAGCGCACGGCCCTCACGTGATCGAGCGCAACCGCGCTAACTGCGTGCGTTCAGCCGACGAGGCGGTGATTGAGCCACGGCTGCTTGGCGAGGCGTTCCGCTTCGTACTGGCGGATTTTGTCCGCGTGACGCAGCGTGAGGCCGATATCGTCGAAACCGTTCAGCAGGCAGTACTTGCGGAACGCCGCGACGTCGAACGGATATTCGGTGCCGCCGTCGGTCGTGCGCACGACTTGCGCTTCGAGGTCGATCGTCAGCTGGAAGCCATTGAACGCGTACGTTTCGTTGAATAGATGATCGACCTGCTGTTCGGTCAGCGCGATCGGCAGCAAGCCGTTCTTGAAGCAGTTGTTGTAGAAGATGTCGGCGAAGCTCGGCGCGATCAGCGCGCGAAAGCCGTACTGCTGCAACGCCCAGGGTGCGTGTTCGCGCGAGCTGCCGCAGCCGAAGTTCTTACGCGCGAGCAGCACCGAAGCGCCCTGATAACGCGGCTGGTTCAGCACGAAGTCCGGGTTCAGCGGACGCTTCGAGTTGTCCTGGCCCGGTTCGCCGTGGTCGAGATAGCGCCATTCGTCGAACGCGTTCGGACCAAAGCCCGTGCGCTTGATCGACTTCAGGAACTGCTTCGGAATGATCGCGTCCGTGTCGACGTTCTCGCGATCGAGCGGCGCCACGACGCCGGTGTGTACGATGAATTTATCCATGACGCTTGCGCCTGTTCAGGACCGGGCGATGCGAGCGGCGGCAGGAAAGCCGCGCGCCGCGTCGCCGGCAAAAATCAAAAACCGCTTATTTATCAGCGTGATTGCTGATCGAATTGCCGAGGTGCGACATGTCCTCGCCGAATCCGTGCACCGTGTTGCAGCCGGCCAAGCCGAGCAGGAGCCCGGCGAGCGTGCCGAGTGCGAAGCGGCGCAATAGCGTGATGCGATTCGTGTTCTTCATCATGCGGATCATCCAAGCTTGCGAATATCGACAAAATGCCCTTCGATGGCCGCAGCCGCAGCCATCGCGGGGCTCACGAGGTGGGTACGGCCACCGGCGCCCTGACGGCCTTCGAAATTGCGATTCGACGTGGACGCGCAACGCTCGCCCGGCTCGAGCCGGTCGGCGTTCATCGCGAGACACATCGAGCAGCCCGGCTCGCGCCATTCGAAACCGGCGTCGGTAAAGACCTTGTCGAGGCCTTCACGCTCCGCTTGCGCCTTCACGAGCCCCGAACCCGGCACGACCATCGCCAGGCGGACGTTCGGCGCAACGCGGCGGCCGAGCTTCTTCACGACGTAAGCCGCGGCGCGAATGTCTTCGATGCGCGCATTGGTGCACGAGCCGATGAAGATTTTATCCGGCTTGATCGACTCGATCGGCGCGTTCGGTTCGAGCGCCATGTACTTGAGCGCGCGCTCGATCGCGTCGCGCTTGACCGGGTCCTTCTCGCGTTCCGGGTCCGGCACGCGGCCGTCGACCGACGTGACCATTTCCGGCGACGTGCCCCAGGTAACCTGCGGCACGATTTCCGCGGCATTCAGTTCGACCACGTGATCGAAATGCGCGCCGTCGTCCGACTTGAACTGCTTCCAGTACTCGACCGCGTGATCCCACTCGACGCCCTGCGGCGAGAACGGCCGGCCCTTCAGGTATTCGACCGTGGTGTCGTCGACGGCGACCATGCCGGCGCGCGCGCCCGCTTCGATCGCCATGTTGCAGACCGTCATGCGGCCTTCCATCGACAGCGAACGGATCGTCGAGCCGCCGAATTCGATCGCGTAGCCGGTGCCGCCCGCAGTGCCGATCTTGCCGATGATCGCGAGCACGATGTCCTTCGCGGTACAACCGCGCGGCAGCGGGCCCTCGACCTTCACGAGCATGTTCTTGCTCTTCTTCTGCAAGAGCGTTTGCGTGGCCAGCACGTGCTCGACTTCCGAGGTGCCGATGCCGTGCGCAAGCGCGCCGAACGCGCCGTGCGTGGACGTATGCGAATCGCCGCAGACAATCGTCATGCCCGGCAGCGTCGCGCCCTGCTCCGGTCCGATGATATGAACGATGCCCTGGCGCAGATCGTTCATCTTGAACTGCGTGATGCCGTACGCGTCGCAGTTCGTGTCGAGCGTGTCGACCTGCAGCTTCGAAACCGGATCGGCAATGCCGTGGGTGCGGTCCGTGGTCGGCACGTTGTGATCCGACACGGCCAAGTTCGCGCTGATGCGCCACACCGGGCGCCCGGCTATCTTCAGGCCTTCGAACGCCTGCGGGCTGGTCACTTCATGCAGCAGATGACGGTCGATATAGAGAATCGCGGTGCCGTCGTCTTCCGTGTGGATCACGTGCGTGTTCCACAATTTGTCGTAGAGAGTCTGTGCCATGGTATGCGGGGAAAATAGTAACTACGAGTGACTGCGGGCTGACTATGTCGGTTGATTATGCCACGCGATGCACCGCGATGGGCGGCTCATCCAACGAAAAAAACCGATAAAAAACAGGGAGTTGGCTGGTAGTGTCGATACCTGTATCGGCGTTACCCGGCACGCGCGGGACCTTCGCGATGCCGCTGCGGCACATACGCGCCTCGCGGCGGCCGCAAAAACAAAAACGCCTCAACGGTGGGCCCGTCGAGGCGTTTTATTCACTCCGATTGCGCGCCCGGTCGCGGCACGAATGCCGCGGCGCAGCGCGCGTATCGAGGTCGATCAGCGATTAGCGCTGTGCAAGCGGCTTCGCCTCACGCAGCGTCTCGCCGATGAAGAGCTGGCGCGGACGACCGATCTTCTGCTCCGGATCGGCGATCATTTCGTTCCACTGCGCAATCCAGCCGACCGTGCGCGCCATCGCGAAGATACACGTGAACATCGAGGTCGGAATGCCCAGCGCGCGCTGCACGATACCCGAGTAGAAGTCGACGTTCGGGTACAGCTTGCGCGACACGAAGTATTCGTCTTCGAGCGCGATCTTTTCGAGCGCCATGGCGAGCTTGAACAGCGGATCGTCGTGCAGACCCAGTTCTTCGAGCACTTCGTGGCAGGTTTCGCGCATCAGCTTCGCACGCGGGTCGTAGTTCTTGTAGACGCGGTGACCGAAGCCCATCAGCTTCACGCCCGAGTTCTTGTCCTTGACCTGCTTGATGAACTCGGGAATGTTGTCGACCGAGCCGATTTCTTCGAGCATGTTCAGCGCGGCTTCGTTCGCACCGCCGTGCGCCGGGCCCCACAGACACGCGATACCGGCTGCGATACAGGCGAATGGATTCGCACCCGACGAACCGGCGAGACGCACGGTCGAGGTCGACGCGTTCTGCTCGTGGTCCGCGTGCAGGATCAGGATACGGTCGAGCGCGCGCACGAGCACGTCATTGACCACGTACTCCTCGCACGGGTTCGAGAACATCATGCGCATGAAGTTCGCGCTGTACGACAGGTCGTTCTTCGGATAAACGAACGGCTGGCCGATGCTGTACTTGTACGCCATCGCGACGAGCGTCGGCAGCTTCGCGATCATGCGGATTGCCGAGACTTCACGGTGACGCGGATTGTTGATGTCGAGCGAGTCGTGATAGAACGCGGACAGCGCGCCGACCGCGGCGACCAGAATCGCCATCGGGTGCGCGTCGCGGCGGAAGCCGCGGAAGAAGAACTGCATCTGCTCGTGCACCATCGTGTGCTTCGTGACGGTGTCGACGAACTCGGTCTTCTGGGCGGCGTTCGGCAGTTCGCCGTTCAGCAGCAGGTAGCAGGTTTCGAGGAAGTCGGCGTTCTGCGCGAGGTTGTCGATCGCATAGCCGCGGTAGAGCAGTTCGCCCTTGTCGCCATCGATGTAGGTAATCGCCGAATTGCACGACGCCGTCGACATGAAGCCCGGATCGTACGTGAATTTGCCGGTCTGTCCGTACAGCTTGCGAATGTCGATAACATCCGGGCCAATCGTACCCTTGTAGATCGGCATTTCGACGCTCGGCGAATTGTCGCTGAACGATAGCGTGGCTTTAACATCTGACGGGGTCATAGCACATCCTCAATCGAAGTATGGATACGGGGTTTCGATAATTGCACGCCTGGATCAACGGACTGGCGGCACTCAAGCGTTGCGCAGTAACTCCAGAACCCGAACCACGTCCGGGTCGGCAAGATCGCCTTCTGGTTCCTTGCGCGCGAGTAGCAAGTCCATCAGGTCGTTGTCGCTCAGCTCGAGCAGGCGCGTGAGAGCGCCCACGTCGGCATCGCTGAGGTCATGCTCATATCGGCTGAAAAAACGCTCCATGAAAAGATCGTTTTCCAGCAGGCCCCGCCGCGCGCGCCAGCGAAGGCGCGCGCGGCGGAGAGGGTCGGACTGATGCGATGCGTCCATCTCAGACCGTGCGGCGAACCATCAATTCCTTGATCTTGCCAATCGCCTTGGTCGGGTTCAGGCCCTTCGGGCAAACGTCGACGCAATTCATGATGGTGTGGCAACGGAACAGACGGTACGGATCTTCCAGGTTGTCGAGGCGCTCGCCGGTCGCCTGGTCGCGGCTGTCCGCGATGAAGCGGTAGGCCTGCAGCAGACCGGCCGGGCCGACGAACTTGTCCGGGTTCCACCAGAAGCTCGGGCACGAGGTCGAGCAGCTGGCGCACAGGATACATTCGTAGAGGCCGTCGAGCTCGTCGCGCTCTTCCGGCGACTGCAGACGTTCCTTTTCCGGCGGCGGCGTATCGTTGATCAGGTACGGCTTGATCGAGTGATACTGGTTGAAGAACTGCGTGAAGTCGCAGATCAGGTCACGCACGACGGGCAGGCCCGGCAGCGGACGCAGCACGATCTTCTGCGGCAGGTCGTTCAGGTTCGTCAGGCACGCGAGGCCGTTCTTGCCGTTGATGTTCATTGCGTCCGAACCGCACACGCCTTCGCGGCACGAGCGACGGAACGACAGGGTTTCGTCGAGCGCCTTCAGCTTGACGAGCGCGTCGAGCAGCATGCGTTCGTGCGAGTCGATGTCGATCTCGTACGTTTGCATGCGCGGTGCGGCGTCCTTGTCCGGATCGTAGCGGTAAATTTCAAATGTACGCTTGGCCATTTCTGAATTCCTTTGACTTGTGCCTTAGAAGGTACGCGCTTTCGGCGGAACCGATTCGACGGTCAGCGGCTGCATGTGAACCGGCTTGTAGTCGAGGCGATCGCCTTCGCTGAACCACAACGTATGGCGCAGCCAGTTTTCGTCGTCGCGATGTTCGAAGTCGTTGTGCGCGTGCGCGCCACGGCTTTCCTTGCGCGCTTCGGCGGAGACCATCGTGGCGCGTGCCACTTCGATCAGGTTCGCCACTTCGAGCGCTTCGACACGGGCCGTGTTGAACACCTTCGACTTGTCCTTCAGATGGATGTTATCGACGCGCGCCGCCACTTCGCGGATCGCGTCGACGCCTTCGGCCAGCAGGGCCGAAGTACGGAACACGCCGGCGTGCTTCTGCATCGTGCCGCGAATGTCGTTCGCGACCGACTGCGTGTACTCGCCCGACGACGAGCTATCGAGCTTCGCGAGACGCGACAGCGCGAAGTCGGCGGCGTCGGCCGGCAGCGGCTTGTGTTCCTTCAGTTCCTTCACGTGCTTGACGATATGGTTGCCGGCCGCGCGGCCGAACACCACGAGGTCGAGCAGCGAGTTCGTGCCGAGACGGTTCGCGCCGTGCACCGACACGCACGAGCATTCGCCCACAGCGTAGAAACCGTTGACGATTTCTTCATGACCCTTCGGCGTACCGACGACCTGGCCGTGAATATTCGTCGGAATACCGCCCATCTGATAGTGAATGGTCGGGATAACCGGGATCGGCTCTTTAATGCAGTCGACGTTCGCGAATTTCAGCGCGATTTCGCGGATCGACGGCAGACGCTTCATGATCGTCTCGGCGCCGATGTGCGACAGGTCGAGCAACACGTGATCCTTGTTCGGACCCACGCCGCGGCCTTCCTTGATTTCCTGGTCCATCGAACGCGAAACGAAGTCACGCGGCGCCAGATCCTTCAGCGTCGGCGCGTAGCGTTCCATGAAACGCTCGCCGTTCGAGTTACGCAGAATGCCGCCTTCGCCGCGCACGCCTTCGGTAATCAGCACGCCCGCGCCGGCCACGCCGGTCGGGTGGAATTGCCAGAATTCCATGTCCTGCAGCGCGATGCCCGAACGGGCCGCCATGCCGAGGCCGTCACCGGTGTTGATGAACGCGTTGGTCGATGCCGCGAAGATGCGGCCCGCGCCGCCCGTAGCGAACAGCGTGGTCTTGCCTTCGAGGATGTAGACGTCGCCGGTTTCCATTTCCAGCGCGGTCACGCCGAGCACGTCGCCGTCGGCGTCGCGGATCAGGTCCAGCGCCATCCATTCGACGAAGAACTGCGTCTTGGCCGCGACGTTCTGCTGGTACAGCGTGTGCAGCAGCGCGTGACCGGTACGGTCAGCCGCCGCGCAGGCGCGTTGCACCGGCTTTTCGCCGTAGTTCGCGGTGTGGCCGCCGAACGGGCGCTGATAGATCGTGCCGTCGGCGTTACGGTCGAACGGCATGCCGAAGTGTTCGAGTTCGTAGACGGCGTTCGGTGCTTCGCGGCACATGAACTCGATCGCGTCCTGGTCGCCGAGCCAGTCGGAGCCCTTGATCGTGTCGTAGAAGTGGTAGTGCCAGTTGTCTTCGCTCATGTTGCCGAGCGAAGCGCCGATGCCGCCTTGCGCCGCGACCGTGTGCGAACGCGTCGGGAACACTTTGGACAGCACGCAAACCGACAGGCCGGCGCGCGCGAGTTGCAGCGACGCGCGCATCCCCGAGCCGCCCGCGCCGACGATGACCACGTCAAACTTGCGACGCGGCAGAGAATTCTTGATTGCAACCATGCTTTTATACTCTCCAGAGAATCTGCGCAGCGTAGCCCGCACATGCGAGCAACCAGACGATCGTCAGCGCCTGAAGCAGCAGACGCACGCCAACGGGCTTCACGTAGTCCATCCAGATATCGCGGATACCGACCCACGCGTGGTAGAACAGCGCGAGAAGCGTGACGAACGTGGCGAGCTTCATCCACTGCGTCGCGAAGATCGACGCCCAGCCGTCGTACGAGAAGTCGTGCGCGCCGAAGAACCAGGCGAGCAGGATCACGGTGTAGATCGCCATGATGCAGGCGGTGATGCGCTGGGCGAGCCAGTCGCGCAGGCCGTAATGCGCGCCGACGACGAGACGCTTCGAACCGATTCGGTTATTGGCTGACATTTTTTAGAATGCTCCGAACAGTTTGGCCGCGAATGCGATGGTGAGCAGCGACGACACGACCAACACGACGACCGAGGTCGACTTGCCCTTTTCCTTCGAGACCGCGTTGTGGTTCGTATCCATCACGAGGTGACGGACGCCGGCGCAGAAATGGAACAGGAAAGCCCACGCAAGAACGAGCGTGATCAGCTTGACGACGATGTTGGAGAGGAAGCCCTTGAAAACGTCGAAACTGAGTTCCGAGGTCAGGCTCTGATCGAAGAGGTACAGCAGGAACGGAAGAAATACAAACAACAAGGCACCACTCACGCGATGCAAAATCGACACGCGCCCCGCTAGCGGGAGACGGTACGACGTCAATATTTGCCCAATACCGATGTTCCGGAATTCCGGCCTCGGTTTTTTTACGGCTTCTGCCATGCTAGACCCCTACTATGTAGTCACACTAATCCGCGATTTTAGCGCCTTTTTATATCGCGCTGCAGCGAAAACCCCTACGGATTGATTGCCGCGAGCGCGATGAAGGCACCTTCCGAGAGGCACGCGTGTAGGACGCCACGCCTCGTTCCAGCCCAATTCAGCTCAGATCGTTCTGATAGTAATACCCGGTTGTGACATACCAACCCCGCCGGACTTCGACGGGGCGGTCCCCATAGGTATAGGACACGCGCTCCACAGAAAGCAACGGAAAACCCGCCGGCACATGCAGCAGGTCCGCCACGGAAGGCTCGGCCGCCACCGCGCGGATCTTCTCGGTCGCGCGAATCATGCGCGTGCCGAATTCCGTCTCGAACATCGCGTAGAGGGGACCTTTGTACTCCGAGAGCCGCTCGAGCGTAAGCCCGCGGAACACGGCGCCCGGCAGCCAGATCTCGTCGAGCACGGTGACTTCGCCGTCGAATTGCAGCAGACGCTTGATCAGCACGACCGGGTCGGCCGGCTTCAGATCGAGCTGCCTGGCGATCTCCGCCGATGCCCGCAGGCGCCGGCATTCGAGCAGGCGGCTCACGTGCGGATGCTCGGCGCCGTCGTCGGCGAGCAGTCTCAGGAAGCGGAACTGCGCGCGATCTTCGTTGTGCGTTGCAACAAAAGTACCCTTGCCCTGGCGGCGCACCAGCAGGTTGTCGGCGGCCAGTTCGTCGATCGCCTTGCGCACGGTGCCCTGACTCACCTTGAAACGGGCCGCCAGTTCGACTTCACTCGGGATGATCTCGCCGGGCTTCCACTCGCCGCTTTCGAGACTCTGCGTAATCAGCCCCTTGATCTGCTGATATAGAGGGCTGAAAGTAGGCGACGCAACCGGTGCGGCAACGGGTACAGCCTCGCCCGCGGCCCCCTGGCCATTCGGGTTCACAGGATTCGCCGGGTTCGAATTCATGCGCGCATTTCATCATAAAGGGCCGGGGCGCGTCCAGACTTTTCCCGGCAAGAGATATGTCTTATATAAGACATAAGATAATGTTGACTTTGTCTGTGTCGACTCCTACACTCCTTGTCGAGCAAGGGTTTGCGGGGTTTTCCGGCAGCTGTTTGATGCAGTGCCGCGACGCGCTGGCAACCACTCTGCACCATGCCGTTCCCTACGCAGTTCAGGTTTCGATTCGCCGCCATCCGCTGGCCAGACGCTTGCCGAAACGCGCTGTTCGCAGGAGTTCGCACCGTGCAGCGGCGGTCCGGCAGCGCACCATCCCGTCCCGCTCGGCAGTACAGGTTTCCGGCATGGCGGTCTTGCCGCAACGCGCCGTCCGAGCCCGGCATGCACCGGGTTCGTCGGCACATCCGTACGCGAGCAGTAAATCCGCCGTGTTTCATAACGCTTCGCTGAACGCGCATATAGAATGGCGTTTTTCCTAGCGTCTAACGCATCGTCCTGGAGATTTCTCAATGGCTAAGCCCGCAAAGCGCGTTGCCGTCACCGGCGCCGCAGGTCAAATCGCTTACTCCCTGCTGTTCCGCATCGCCAATGGCGACCTGCTCGGCAAGGATCAGCCGGTCATCCTGCAGCTGCTCGATCTGCCGCAAGCGCAAGCCGCCGTCAAAGGCGTCGTGATGGAACTGGATGATTGCGCCTTCCCGCTGCTGTCGGGCGTCGTGATCACGGACGACCCGAAGGTCGCGTTCAAGGACGCCGACATCGCCCTGCTGGTCGGCGCGCGTCCGCGTTCGAAGGGCATGGAGCGCAAGGACCTGCTGTCGGCCAACGCCGAAATCTTCACGGTTCAGGGCAAGGCGCTGAACGACGTCGCGAGCCGCGATGTGAAGGTGCTGGTGGTCGGCAACCCGGCCAACACGAACGCCTACATCGCCATGAAGTCGGCGCCGGATCTGCCGAAGAAGAACTTCACCGCGATGCTGCGCCTCGACCACAACCGCGCGCTGTCGCAACTGGCCGCCAAGTCGGGCAAGCCGGTCGCGTCGATCGAAAAGCTCGCCGTGTGGGGCAACCACTCGCCGACCATGTACCCGGACTTCCGCGTCGCAACGGCCGAAGGCCAGGACCTGACCAAGCTCATCAACGACGAAGAATGGAACCGCAACACGTTCATCCCGACCGTCGGCAAGCGCGGCGCGGCGATCATCGAAGCGCGCGGCCTGTCGTCGGCGGCCTCGGCGGCTAACGCGGCAATCGACCACGTGCGCGACTGGGTGCTCGGCACCAACGGCAAGTGGGTCACGATGGGCATTCCGTCGGACGGCTCGTACGGCATCCCCGAAGACATCATCTACGGCGTGCCGGTAACCTGCGAAAACGGCGAGTACAAGCGCGTCGAAGGTCTCGCCATCGACGCGTTCTCGCGCGAAAAGATGGACGGCACGCTGCAGGAACTGCTCGAAGAGCGCGAAGGCGTTCAACACCTGCTGGGCTAAGCCTCCGATGCAAACGAACCGGAACTCCGAAGCTTCAGCGCGGCGGGTTCCGGTTTTTTTCGCGCAAATTGCCGTGCGAATTGCCGTTGAAATCGCCACTGAAAGGCAGCGGTTCGCAACGGATTCGAGCCTGCTTTGCAGTTGCCGCGCAGCGCCTCTGCAGAGCACGCCCGAATCCGGTTTTCTCTAATCACCCCATCCTTCACGCCGAAGATGCGCGTTCTCACACCCGCCGAAGTGCTGTTTGACGGCGAAGCGCCGCCCGCTGTGCTGCCTGCCTGCGACCACTACGCCGGCAGCGAAAAGCTGATGCTGAAGTCGCTCGCGTTGCAGCAGCAACTGGGCCCGGTGTTCGATATCACGCTCGATTGCGAAGACGGCGCCCAGGTCGGCCGCGAGGCCGAGCATGCGGAACTCGTCGCGTCGTTGCTCGGCAGCGAGCACGACCGCTTCGGCCGTGTCGGCGTGCGCATCCACGACTTCGCTCACGCGCACTGGCGCGACGACGTGCGCCTGATTCTGCGCGCCGCGAAGCGAGCACCCGCTTACATCACGTTGCCGAAAATCCGCAACGTCCACGATGCGGCCGAAATGGTCGCGTTCATCGAAGCGACACGGCGCGAGCTGAACATCGCACAACCGGTGCCGGCGCAACTGCTGGTCGAAACTCACGGCGCGCTCACGCGCGTGTTCGAGCTGGCCGCGCTGCCGGGCGTCGAGGCGCTGAGCTTCGGCCTGATGGATTTCGTCTCCGCGCACGACGGCGCGATTCCCGACACGGCCATGCGCTCGCCGGGCCAGTTCGATCATCCGCTCGTACGGCGCGCCAAGCTCGAAATCGCGGCCGCCTGCCATGCGCATGGCAAGGTGCCCTCGCATAACGTGAGCACCGAAGTGCGCGACATGAGCGTGGTCGCCAACGACGCCGCCCGCGCGCGCAACGAGTTCGGCTACACGCGCATGTGGAGCATCCACCCCGCGCAGATCGAGGCGATCGTCGCCGCGTTCGCGCCGCGCGACGAGGAAATCGCCACGGCCGCCGAAATCCTGCTGGCCGCGCAGTCCGCGCAATGGGGCCCGACGCGTCATCGCGATACGCTGCATGACCGCGCGAGCTATCGCTATTACTGGTCGGTGCTGCGCCGCGCGCAAACCACCGGCCGTGCGGTTCCGCCAGAAGCGGCGCCGCTGTTTGCGCAAGCAGGCGCTAACGGACAGTCCGGCACATGAGCCGCGCGGGTCAAACGGCGGCGGCAAGCCGGCACACAGGAGAAAGCGGAAGATGAGCGAGACGACGCAAACCGCTGGCGCAGTGGGCGGTAAGGAAGCACAAAGCGAAACGCAAAGCGGCTTCAAACCGAAGAAATCCGTCGCGCTGTCGGGCGTGACCGCGGGCAATACCGCGCTGTGCACGGTCGGCAAGACCGGCAACGACCTTCACTATCGCGGCTACGACATTCTCGACATCGCCGGTGCCTGCGAATTCGAGGAGATCGCCTATCTGCTGGTCCACGAAAAGCTGCCGACCGCCGCCGAACTGAAAGCCTATAAAACAAAGCTCAAGGGCCTGCGCGGACTGCCCGCCAACGTCAAGGCCGCGCTCGAATGGCTTCCGGCCGCCGCGCATCCGATGGACGTGATGCGTACCGGCGTTTCCGTACTCGGCACCGTGCTGCCCGAGAAGGATGACCACAACCTGCCCGGCGCGCGCGATATCGCCGATAAGCTGATGGCCTCGCTCGGCTCGATGCTGCTCTACTGGTATCACTACTCGCACAACGGCAGGCGCATCGAGGTCGAAACCGATGACGATTCGATCGGCGGTCACTTCCTGCATCTGCTGCATGGCGTCGAGCCGTCGAAGTCGTGGGTCGATGCGATGCACGTCTCGCTTAATCTCTACGCCGAACACGAGTTCAACGCCTCGACGTTCACCGGTCGCGTGATCGCGGGCACGGGCTCGGACATGTATTCGGCGATCACCGGCGCGATTGGCGCGCTGCGCGGGCCGAAGCATGGCGGCGCCAACGAGGTCGCCTTCGAGATCCAGTCGCGCTACCCGACGCCCGACGAAGCCGAGGCGGACATCCGTCGCCGCGTCGAGAACAAGGAAGTCGTGATCGGCTTCGGTCATCCGGTGTACACGATCTCGGACCCGCGCAACAAGGTCATCAAGGATGTGGCGCAGAAGCTCTCGAAGGAAGCAGGCAACACGAAGCTGTTCTCGATTGCGGAGCGGCTCGAAGCGGTGATGTGGGAAGCGAAGAAGATGTTCCCGAATCTGGACTGGTTCAGTGCGGTGTCGTATCACATGATGGGCGTGCCGACCGCGATGTTCACGCCGATCTTCGTGATCGCGCGCACGGCGGGCTGGAGCGCGCACATCATCGAGCAGCGCATCGACAACAAGATCATCCGGCCGAGCGCGAATTACACCGGCCCCGAGAATTTGAAGTACGTGCCGCTAAATAGGAGAAAATAGCGCTCGCTGCGCGCTTTCGAAGCGCGCGCAGTTCAACCCGCGCGGCCCCCGGAACCGGTCTCCCGTGCACTGTTTAACTGAAATTAGATAGAAAGGTTTTCTCCATGAAAAAGCTGATGATCGCCGCCGTGATTGGCGCCCTGTCCACGACGATGCTGTCCGTCTCGACTGACGCCGCCGCGCAAACGGCGACCACCACGAAGCCGACCACCAAGCCGGCTGCCAAGAAGGCCGTCGCCAAGCGTCCGGAACCGCGCCGCCTGATCAAGCGCAAGCCGAACCCGGCGAAGGAAGCGAAGGTCGATCCGGTACCGGACGGCGCCGAAAAGTGGTCGTGCAAGGACGGTCTTTCTTTCGAAATGAAAGGCGACATGAAGCGCGACCAGATCGTCACGGTTCACTGGGCCAACAAGAACTACAACCTGCCGCGCGAAACGACCACCACGGGCGCGGACCGCTTCCACGACGCCGCAAGCGGCATGGACCTGGTCGTGATCCCGACCAAGGCGATGCTGTTCCAGGACAAGGACAGCTCGCGTCTCGCCGACGAGTGCCAAACCGCAGCCATGGCGCAAGGCGCGCCGGCAGCGACGCAATCGAACGCGATCAACAAGCTCGGCAACTAACTGATTTCCGCCGTCAGGAACGCTCCCCGATGTCTGCTCCGCTGATGTCAACGATATCGAACGTACGACCCGCCCCGGACACCGTCCTGGCGGATATCGTCGACTACGTTCTGAACTATCGGATCGACAGCACGCTCGCGCTGGAAACCGCGCGGCACTGTCTGATCGACACGCTCGGCTGCGGACTCGAGGCGCTCACCTACCCGGCCTGCACCAAGCTGATGGGACCGATCGTGCCGGGCACGATCGTCCCCAACGGCGCCAGGGTGCCCGGCACGTCGTTCCAGCTCGATCCGGTTCAGGCCGCCTTCAATATCGGCGCGATGATCCGCTGGCTCGACTTCAACGACACCTGGCTTGCCGCCGAATGGGGTCATCCGTCGGATAACCTCGGCGGAATTCTCGCGACGGCCGACTGGCTCTCGCGCACCGCCATCGCAGCGGGCAAGGCGCCGCTGACGATGAAAGACGTCCTGATCGCAATGATCAAGGCGCACGAAATTCAAGGCTGCATCGCTCTCGAAAACTCGTTCAACCAGGTCGGGCTCGATCACGTGCTGCTCGTCAAGCTCGCCTCGACCGCCGTGGTCGGCCAGCTGATCGGCCTCACCCGCGACGAACTGATCAACGCGGTATCGCAGGCGCTCGTCGATGGGCAGGCGCTGCGCACCTACCGCCATGCGCCGAACACGGGCTCACGCAAATCGTGGGCAGCCGGCGACGCGACTTCGCGCGCGGTGCGCCTCGCGCTGATTTCGAAGACCGGCGAGATGGGCTATCCGTCGGTGCTCACGGCAAAAACGTGGGGCTTTTACGACGTGCTGTTCAAGGGCAACGCGTTCAGGTTCCAGCGTCCGTACGGCTCGTACGTGATGGAAAACGTGCTGTTCAAGATTGCGTTTCCGGCCGAATTCCACGCGCAGACCGCCGTGGAAGCCGCGCTCGCGCTGCATGCGCAACTGGCCGCGCAAGGCCGGCGCGTCGAAGACATCAGCAAGATCACGATTCGCACGCACGAAGCGGCGCTTCGTATCATCGATAAGAAAGGGCCGCTCGACAATCCGGCCGACCGCGATCATTGCCTCCAGTACATGGTCGCGGTGCCGTTGATTTTCGGCCGCCTCACCGCCGCCGATTACGAAGAGTCGGTCGCGCGGGACGCACGCATCGACGCGCTGCGCGCGAAGATGGCATGCGTCGAAGACGCGCAATTCACGAAGGATTATCACGATCCGGAGAAGCGTTCGATCGCCAATGCATTGACGATCGAATTCGACGACGGGGCGAAGTTCGACGAAGTCGTAGTCGAATACCCGATCGGGCACAAGCGCCGTCGCGAAGACGGTATCCCGTTGCTGGTCGAGAAGTTCAGGACCAACCTCGCGCGGCGCTTTCCGGTCAAGCAGCAACTGGCGATTCTCGGCGTGTCGCTCGATCAGGCCAGGCTCGAATCGATGCCGGTCAATGAGTACGTCGATCTGTACGTCATCTAGGTTAAGTACTGTAGTTCCGCGATCCAAACCAAGGAAAACACCATGGCCCACAACCTCCACAAAACGCTCAAGGAATTCGACAGCGGTTCCGGCAAAGGCAAGTTCTACTCCCTGCCGCAACTCGGCAAGGCACTGAACATCAAGATCGACCGCCTGCCGGTTTCGATCCGTATCGTGCTGGAATCGGTGCTGCGTAACTACGACGGCAAGAAAATCGCCGAAGAACACATCACGCAACTGGCGAACTGGAAGCCGACCGCCGCGCGCGTCGACGAAATCCCGTTCGTCGTGTCGCGCGTCGTGCTACAGGACTTCACGGGCGTGCCGCTGCTCGCCGACATCGCCGCAATGCGCGGCGTCGCGAAGGCCGTCGGCAAGAACCCGAAGTCGATCGAGCCGCTCGTGCCGGTCGACCTCGTCGTCGACCACTCGGTGCAGATCGACCACTTCCGCGAGAAGGGCGCGCTCGACCTGAACATGAAACTGGAATTCCAGCGCAACAACGAGCGCTACCAGTTCATGAAGTGGGGCATGCAGGCATTCGACACGTTCAAGGTCGTGCCGCCGGGCGTCGGCATCGTTCACCAGGTGAACCTCGAATACCTCGCACGCGGCGTGCACAAGAAGGCTGACGGCGCGGACACCGTGTACTACCCGGATTCGCTCGTCGGCACCGACAGCCACACGACGATGATCAACGGCATCGGCGTGGTCGGCTGGGGCGTGGGCGGCATCGAAGCCGAAGCCGGCATGCTCGGCCAGCCGGTGTACTTCCTCACGCCGGACGTGGTTGGCGTGAACCTGAAGGGCAAGCTGCGCGAAGGCGTGACCGCCACCGACCTCGTGCTGACGATCACCGAACTGCTGCGCAAGGAAAAAGTGGTCGGCAAGTTCGTCGAGTTCTTCGGCGAAGGCACGCGCTCGCTGTCGCTGCCGGACCGCGCGACGATCGGCAACATGGCGCCGGAATACGGCGCGACGATGGGCTTCTTCCCGGTCGACGAAAAGACCATCGACTACTTCAACGGCACGGGCCGCACCGACGCCGAAATCTCCGCGTTCGAAAACTACTTCAAGGCGCAGGAGCTGTTCGGCATCCCGAGCGAAGGCGACATCGACTACACGAATGTCGTCACGCTCGATCTCGGCACGGTCGCGCCGTCGCTGGCCGGTCCGAAGCGTCCGCAAGACCGCATCGAAATCGGCAACGTGAAGTCGACCTTCAGCGACCTGTTCTCGAAGCCGGTCGCCGAAAACGGCTTTGCGAAGAAGGAAGCCGACCTCGACGCGCAATACACGACGAGCAACGGCGTCGACGTGAAGAACGGCGACGTGCTGATCGCCGCGATCACCTCGTGCACGAACACCTCGAACCCGAGCGTGCTGCTGGCTGCCGGTCTGCTCGCGAAGAAGGCTGTCGAGGCTGGCCTGACGGTCGCGCCGCACATCAAGACGTCGCTGGCGCCGGGATCGCGTATCGTCACCGAGTACCTGACGAAGACCGACCTGCTCAAGTACCTCGACAAGCTCGGCTTCACGCTGGCCGCTTACGGCTGCACGACCTGTATCGGCAACGCGGGCGACCTGACGCCGGAACTGAACGAAGCGATCACGAAGAACGACATCGTCGCGGCGGCGGTGCTGTCGGGCAACCGTAACTTCGAAGCGCGTATTCACCCGAACATCCGCGCGAACTTCCTCGCCTCGCCGCCGCTCGTCGTCGCCTACGCGATCGCCGGCAACATCACGCGCGACCTGATGACCGAGCCGGTCGGCAAGGGCAAGGGCGGCAAGGACATCTACCTGGGCGACATCTGGCCGACCAGCGAAGAAGTCAACGCGCTGCTGAAGTACGCGCTCGACGCCGACGCGTTCCGCAAGAACTACTCGCAGCTCACGAAGAAGGGCGACCTGTGGAGCAAGATCGAGGGCGAGGAAGGCCAGGTCTACGACTGGCCGAAGTCGACCTACATCGCCGAGCCGCCGTTCTTCGGCAAGGACTTCTCGATGACGCCGGACACCAGCATCGCGCCGGTCAAGGGCGCGCGCGCACTGGGCATCTTCGGTGACTCGGTCACGACCGACCACATCAGCCCGGCCGGCTCGATCAAGGAAGACTCGCCGGCAGGCAAGTGGCTGAAGGCGAACGGCGTGCAGAAGGCCGACTTCAACAGCTACGGCTCGCGCCGCGGCAACCACGACGTGATGATGCGCGGCACGTTCGCGAACGTCCGCATCAAGAACCTGATGATCCCGGCGAAGGCGGACGGCACGCGCGTCGAAGGCGGCCTGACGATTCACCAGCCGAGCGGCGAACAACAGTCGATCTACGACGCAGCGATGAAGTACATCGACGCCGGCACGCCGACCGTCGTGTTCGCGGGCGAAGAGTACGGCACGGGTTCGTCGCGCGACTGGGCGGCGAAGGGCACGCAACTGCTCGGCGTGAAGGCCGTGGTCGCACGCAGCTTCGAGCGTATCCACCGCTCGAACCTCGTCGGCATGGGCGTTCTGCCGCTGCAGTTCAAGGGCTCGGATAGCGTGCAGTCGCTCGGCATCACCGGCGAAGAAACGTACGACATCGAAGGCCTCGGCGACGACTTCAAGCCGCAACAGGAAGTCACGCTCGTGATCCACGGCAAGGACGGCGACAAGCGCGTTCCGGTCCTGCTGCGTATCGATACGCCGATCGAAGTCGACTACTACAAGCACGGCGGGATTCTGCCGTTCGTGCTGCGTTCGCTGCTGGCTGCTTAAGCTCGGCGACGACGCAAACAGCCTCGCTGTTTTGCAGGGGCTGCGTCCTGTGGAGGGCGCAGCCGACTTTGAAGCCCGACCTTTGGTCGGGCTTTTTTTGTCAAGATTCGAACAGGCAATCAGCGGCTCGCCGGCTGCAGTTCAAAACGTTGAATCTTTCCGACGACGAACAGGTAGCAGACGATTGCAATGAGCGCATTGGCGCTCACGAACACCAGCGCGGCCGCGAACGAACCCGTCCCCTGGACCAGATAGCCGATCACGATCGGCGTGGTAATACCCGCGGTATTGCCGAACGTGTTGAATAGCGCCGCGCACAGGCCGCTTGCCTGCTTCGGCGCGGTGTCCGCGACGACCGCCCAGCCGAGCGCGCCAATGCCCTTGCCGAAGAAAGCCGCGGCCATGATGCCGACCACGATCCACTGATTGTCGACATAGTTGCAGGCGATCATGCAGGTCGACAGCAGCATCCCCACGACAATGGGCACTTTGCGGGCCGCCGTCGTGGAAAAGCCGTGCTTCATCATACGGTCCGAAATCACGCCGCCGAGCACGCCGCCAAGAAAGCCGCATATCGCCGGAATGGACGCGACGAAGCCGGCCTTCAGAACGGACATATGGCGCTCCTGCACCAGGTAAATCGGAAACCACGTCAGGAAGAAATAGGTCAGCGTGGTGATGCAGTACTGTCCGACGAAGACCCCCATCATCATTCTGTTTTTCAGAAGCTGCCCGACCACGCCGGACGATTTCGCAGCCGCGGACTGGCCCGTCGATTGCGCCGCGCGGCGCTCTTCGGCGAGCACCGGGTCTTCGAGATCGACAAGCGCGCCGCCGTCGGCGATGAAGCGGACTTCAGCCTCGTTCGCGAGCGGATGGGATTTGGGCGCATAGACCGTCTTGACCCAGATGCCCGCGATCACCACGCCGATCCCGCCCATCGTAAAGAACACGTACGGCCAGCCGTAGGCGTGCGTGATCCAGCCCATCAACGGCGTGAAAATCACCGCCGCGAAGTACTGCGCGGAATTGAAGATGGCGCTGGCGGTGCCGCGTTCGTGCGTCGGGAACCATGCCGCGGTCAAGCGCGAATTGCCAGGGAATGCCGGTGCTTCGGCGGCGCCGACCAGAAACCGCAACACGAACAGCGTGGCGACGGCCATCACCGCGGGCAGCAGCGTAACCAACCCCTGGAGCGCGGTCAGGATCGACCAGAACAGGATGCTGCCGGCATACACCCGCCTTGTGCCGAAACGGTCGAGCAGCCACCCGCCCGGTATCTGCGCGATCACGTACGACCACGCGAACGACGAAAAGATGTACCCCATCTCAACGGGGGACACGCCGAGCGAATGCTGGATCGACGAGCCCGTGATCGAAATCGTCGCGCGATCCGCGAAGTTCAGGGTCGTGACCACGAACAGCATCGCAACGATCAGGAATCGCGCCCGGCTTCTACCGGCATGCGGATCGGTCCGTCCCCCGGCCGAAGGCAGCGAGCCTGCTCCGAGGTCCGGTCCGGGTGCCGCGCTGCCCTGCATCTCACCTGTATGCCCAGGTCCTTGTCGCATCTGTGCCTCCGATTTTTATCAGATGTCCTATGACTTCGACAGATTATGTTTGCGCAAACATTTTTAAAATAAGGGTTTTCCCCGGTGTTTTAGGCTGTCTAAACATACGATGTCATATGATAGATATCGCGTTTTCCCAGACCTTTAACCCCGGCACACAACGGGGCGGCGGAAAAAATCCGCTTAAAATAACGTCCACCGACGGAGCAAGGAATGGACGAAGCTTTGACACAAGACGCCGCAGGACAGGCCCCCCGGACCGGCGCGAGCGTTACCCTGGAAGATGTGGCCCGGGTCGCGGGCGTCACCGCGATGACGGTGTCCCGTGCACTGAATCGCCCCGAACTCGTCCGCAGTGAAACGCAAAAGCGGGTTATCGAGGCGGTGCGCAAGACGGGCTACGTGCCGAACATGCTGGCCAGCGGATTGACGAGCAACAGGAGCCGGCTGGTGGCCTTGCTGTTGCCCACCATTGCGACGTCCATCTTTACGGATATGGTCCAGGCGCTGATGCACACGCTGTCCGCGTCGGGCTACGAGACCCTCCTCGGCCTGACGGAATACTCCTCGATGCGCGAGGAAGAACTGGTTCGCACCCTGCTCGGCCGGCGGCCCGACGGGATCGTCCTGACCGGCACCGACCACACGGACCTCACGCTCGAACGGCTGAGCCAGGCCAACGTGCCCATCGTCGAAATCTGGGACCTCACCGATAAGCCTATCGACATGCTGGTCGGGTTCTCGCACGAGGCGCTCGGCTCGGCGGTCGCGCGGCACCTCATGGAAAAGGGCTACAAGCGGTTCGGCGTCGTTTCCGCGGACGACCCGCGAGGATTGAGGCGGAGCCACGCCGTTATCAACGAACTGCAAAAGCACAGTGCGTCGCCAATTCCCCTTGAAGTGCTCCCCGCACCGGCGACGCTCCAGACCGGCAGGGAAGGCCTGACGCGGATGCTCGAAGCGGGGCTGCCGGAAGTCATCGTCTGCAGCACCGATACGCTGGCTCAAGGCATTCTGGCCGAGGCGGCAAGCCGCAGCCTGCGCATTCCCGAAGACATCGCGGTCATGGGATTCGGCGACCTGAGTACGGCCGCTCACGTTTATCCCGCGCTATCGACCGTGCGCGTCGATGGAGCCGCGATCGGCAAGACCGCGGCCGAAGCGTTGCTGGGCCGCTTCGGTGCGCGCGAGAGCGCCTCTTCGGCGCCCGTTCGGGTCGATACGGGGTTTTCGATCATCGACCGGGCGAGCGCATAGCGACGCGTGCCGCGATTGATATGCGCGGTATCGACGTCTCAAACAGCGGACGCGTGCGGGCTCACGCGCACGATCAGCGCATCACCCATCCCCCATCCACGGACAGCGTCTGCCCGGTAATGAACCCCGCTTCCTCGGAGGCGAGAAAGACGACCGCGGCGGCAATATCGTTCGCGTGGCCGCGCCGCTTGATGGACTGGCGCTCGAGCACCATGCGCTCGTAACCCGGCAGGTCGGGATGGATGGCCTCGGCCGCCGTCGGAAATGCGCCCGGCGAGATCGCATTGCAGGTGATGTCCTCGGCGCCGAACTCCCGCGCGAGCGCGCGCGTGTTGCCGACCATCGCGCCCTTGGATTCCACATAGGGCTGCAACCGCTCCCAGCCGCCCGAAAGCGTGATGGACGCGACGTTGATAATGCGGCCCCATCGCTGTTCGCGCATGCCCGGCAGCGCCGCGCGAACGATCTGCAGTGCGGCCGAAACGTTCACGCGGTAAATCAGCGCGCGCTCGTCGTCGGAATACGCTTCGAAGGGCCTGGACGGATAAATGGCCGCGTTGTTGATGACCACGTCGAGCGGCGCCTCGGCCGTCAGCCGGTCTAGTGTCCGCTGCAACGCGGCTGCGTCGGCGAGATCGATCTGCAGGGTTTGCAATGAGTCGGCGAACTCGGGCCCCGCCGCGTCGCGCAACCGCGCCAGCGCCTCGACGTCGCGATCGAGCGCGAGCAGGCGCGCGCCCTGCCGCAACAGCGCCAGGCTCATGCCGTGGCCGAGCCCGCCCGCCGCGCCGGTCAGCAACACGCGCCGGCCACGCAAGGAAAACTGCATCGCTTGCGCGCTCATACGGCGGCTCCTCGTCCTTCGCGTCCGCTCAACGGCGCAAACTGGCCGGAGAGTTCGGGGTAGTCGTCGGACGGCTGTTCGGCAATCGCGCGAATGCGCCGCTCGCTGCCGGCAATTTCATCCGCGCCGGCGAGGATGCGGATGTTGGTCTGATAGCGGCGCTCGTCGCCATGTTCGAGCCAGATCAGTTCGCCGCGCTCGCGCGCGCCGCCTTCTCCGAGCACGTGATTCGTCGAGGGCTCGATGCCGAGCGCGTACTGTCCGGCCTGCAGGTTCTGCCATTGATACTGACACGGAAACTGGTCCTTGCGGGTCGTCACTTCCACGCCGATGCCGAGCCGGTCGTTGACCAGCGCCACGGGCACGAGGCCCGCGTCGTCCGCCTTCATTTCGTGCTGCCAGACCTGCTCGTGAAAACCCAGTTGGGGCGCCGGCATGCGCCGATAGCCGACTCCCTGGGCACGGTACGCATCGGCATGTGCCGCCCATACCGCGTGCCGGATCGGCGCGAGGTAGCGGGCGCCCTCGTCGAGCACCGGGTAGCCGATGTTCAGGTGGTAGCACAGCATGTGCGGCGTGCGGTAGAAACCGCGATTGACCACGCGGTCGCTCAGTTGAATGTCGTTGGTGCCCACCTCGATCTCGATGCGCCGATGCAATTCCAGGTGCTCGCCGAACACCGTGCCCTGCGAAACGATGCCCTCGGCCCACAGGAAGCAGCGCTCTCCGTCCCAACGCTCGCCATAGCCCGCGAGGCGCGCCGGGATCGTGCCGACCCGGCCGTGGATCGAGTGCTGCACCTTCTGGCGCGGCTTGTACACGTAGTTGTCCGCGGGCGCGTCATGCATGAAGAGGATATGGTCCAGCCCGCAGGTGACCATCAGGCCCGAAAACGACCGCAGCCAGCCGAGACCGCCCTCGCCCTCGTACTCGTGCAGGCCGGGATGCCGGAAACCGGCGGGCGAATGCCAGCCCACCGCATAGCCGCGAAACTCGCAGTCGGCGATATCCATCGCGCGATCCACCAGCACGGTAAAGCGCAGACCCGTGCCGCTGCGAAACTCCAGTTGCCGGATGCCGCGCTCCAGGCCATCTTCGAGCGTGACCAGTCGCACGCCGGCAAACTGGGCCAGTTGTCCGCAGCGCGCTTCGATCTGCTGCCGGTTCATCGTCGTGGCGTATAGCTGCACCATGTGTACGTCTACTCCGGAAACCGGCACTCGCGGTGCCGGGTTGATGTGGAAGGCGGGAACTCGCGGCGCGGCGGCGCGCCGTTTTCAAACACCGTTGGCGCGCAGCTTGCCGTCCAGAAACGCCTTGGCGCGCGGCACGTCGTCTTCGGTCAGGTGCTCGATGATGATGGGGATGTTGGGGTAACGCTTCGCGAGGCGCCGCAGGTACAGGTCGTAGTTCAACGCGCCGAGCCCCGGCGCCGGTAACTCGATCTCGCCGACACCGCGAAACGTATGGCTCTCCGCCGCATCGGCATCGCCGATATCGGAGTGCTTTTCCGACTTGTCGCCGCCGGCACGTTTGACGTCCTTCGCGTGAGCAATGCAGATCTTGTCGGACAGCGCATCGAACACCTGGTTGAGCGTCTTGTCCATCTGGTCGATGTTATGGTCTTCGAAGTAATTGGTCGGGTCCATCAATAACCCGAGTCCCGGATGATCGACTTCGGCGAACATGCGCAGGGTTTCTTCCACCGAGCCGACGACGTTGTTCACGTAGGTTTCGAGCAGGAACACGGCGCCGTGGTCATAGGCATGTTGCGCCAGTTCCTGAATCACGGCCCGGCATTGTTCCCAGCCTTCCTCGGTCTTGTTGCGGGGGTGATGAACCCAGTCGCTGTCGGTCGCGAACGTACCCGTCTCCGAGATCACATACGGCGAGCCCAGATACTGCGCATGAGCGATGATTTCCTTCAGGTAGTCATTGCGCCGCTGCCGTTCCTGCGCATCGGGATGCACGATGTTGGTATAGCCGGAGATGCACGACACCGGCAGGTTGTGATCGCGGAACGTGTTGCGGATGCGCTCGCATTTGTCCTGGGTGATCTGGCCGCGGCCGAGGTCCATGTCCTTGAAGTGCAAGTCCAGTTGCACGGTATTGAAGCCGTGCGCGCGAATCTTGCCCGCCGCGGTGGCCAGGTCGTACGGAAAATAGCCTGAGAAAATGCCGGGTTGAATCATCCTCTGTCTCCTTGGGATGAGCCGGCCGCCTCATGGGGCAACCGGTTGCCTGCCTGCTAAGTGGTCCTACGGGAACGGAAACGGCTGGGAACCTGAGGCAACGCTCCTAGCCGGGAAGCGGAATTTCGGTCATGCGCACGGTACGGCGCTCGGTGGCGGACCGATACGCGGCCTCGACCAAGGCCATGGTCCTGACGTTGTCGGCCACCGTCAGCGCGGGCTCGGTGCCGCTCGCGAGCGCGTATTGCAACTGCTCCATCACGCCGATGAAAGCGTGCGGGAACCACATCGTCGACCATTCGGGCGTGACCCACTGGCCGTCCGTCATGCGTTGCGACGCGTAGCTCAGCGTGGAGGGATTGCCGTGCGGCCAGCCGATCGTGCCCTTCGCCACGCCCTCGGTGCCCTCGACGCGCCAGTTGATGTATTGATCGTCCGCGAAACCGTCGTGGCGCGGTCCGGCCCAGACATCCTCGAGCGAGAAGGCGATCACGCCCGACTCGAACCGTAGCGTCGTCCCCACGATGCCGTCCTGATGCGCGAAGCGCGTACGCGGGTCGGTGCGCACCACGCTGGTGACTTCCGTGGGCTCGCCGAACAGATGGCGCAGAACATCGAGGTGATGCACGCTCATGTTGGACAACGTGAGCCGGTCGTAGCCTTCGAGAAAGCCCTGCCAGTGCGGAATCGCATGCATGTCGATCTGGGCCAGCACCGGTTCGCCGAGCGCGCGTTCATCGAGCAGCTGCTTGAGCACGCGCATGGACTGGTCGTAGCGCATGTTCTGGTTGACCGACAGAAGCTTGCCGGCCCGGCGCGCCTCGTCGCGCAACGCCAGCGCTTCCGGCAACGACAGGGCCAGCGGCTTTTGCGCGAGCACGGCCTTGACGTGGGGTGCCGCCAGCGCGGCGCGAATCAGCGCGGGTTGTTGATCGGGGGGAAACGCGATGTCCACGATCTGCACCTCGGGATCGTCGATCAACGCCTGGGGCGTGTCATGCACGCGCCCGATCGACCATCGCTGCGCCACCGCCTGCGCCCGGCCGGGCGTGCGCGAGGCGATCGCCGCGACCTTGAAGCCGGCCTCGCGATAGGCGGCCAGATGGCAATCCGCCATGATCATGCCGGCGCCGATGCAGCCAATGGTGTAGCCGCGTTCGCGCACAGGCGCATCGGGTTGGAAGCCGATTACGGACATGCTCGTCTCCTGTTGGTATCGGCCGGCGAAAACCGCCCCGCTCGCCTGCCGGGGGCCGATCGATCGCCGATCCGTTTAGACGCGAATATCACATCTTTTTTATTTGAATGCAACATCATTTTGCTTACAAATTTCACTTTATTAACATCAATTTGATGTTATCGCTATTCCAGGCTGCCAGTCTGCTGCGACCTGAAACGCAACGCCTGTAATGCCTTACCGCTGCGAGAGATGAGCCTCAAACCACAAGCCGTAGTCAGCCAGTATCAACCCATCAAAATGAGGCAATTCAATCAAAATGATGTGATATGATCGACTCATGAACCCAACCACCGAGCCAATCACGCCATGACCCGCGCTACCATCACGGCCATTGCCGAAGCCGCGGGCGTCTCGACCGCCACGGTGGACCGCGTCCTGAACGGGCGCGAAGGCGTGCGCAGCCACACCCGAGACCACGTGCTGGCCGTTGCACGCAAGCTCGGTCACGCCGGGGAAGCGGACCAGGGCGCCCAGGCCGGCATCCGCCTGAGCTTCGTCCTGCCCGCCGGCGACAACAGCTTCATGTCCCTGCTGCATCAGCATCTGCTGGTGGAAGCGCAATGCCGGCCGGAAGTCCAGGCAAGAATGCATCTGGTCGAGGGCTTCAACGCCGAAAAGCTCGCCGCCCAGTTGCATCAACTGAAGGGCAATACCGATGCGGTCGGGCTCGTCGGGCTCGATCATCCGCAGGTTCGCGATGCCATTGCCGCCTTGCAGGCAAGCGGCGTCCATGTCTGCACGCTGGTCTCGGATATCCCGACGTCGGCGCGCATGGCCTATGTGGGTATCGACAATCGCGCGGCCGGGCGTCTCGCCGCATGGCTGCTGGGGCGCTTCCTGCCGCAGGGCGTGCCGCAGGAAGTCGCGGTGTTTCTCGGCTCGCTGGCCTACCGGGGACACGAGGAGCGCGAAATGGGATTTCGCGCGTTGCTCAGCGAAGAGTTTCCGCACATCAGGATCGCCCGCATGCTCGAAATCGGCGACGACCGTGCCCGCGCCTACGAGCTGACCCGGCAGATGCTGCAGCAGGGAACGCCCGCGGGCATCTACAACATCGGCGCGGGCAATTCGGGAATCGGCCGCGCCTTGCAGGAAGCCGGGCTGCAACGCCAGATCATGTTCGTCGGCCATGATCTCACCCACATTTCCCGGCAATTCCTGCTGGATCGCACCATGGACGCGGTCATCGAACAGAATCCCCGCGTCGAGGCGCGTGAAGCGGTCCGGCTGCTGGCGTCGGCGGTGCGAGGACAAGCCGAACCGACCTATATGCCCCGGCTACAGGTCATCTTCCGTGAAAACATCCCGTTGAGTTGATGAACGCACGGGCCTAACAAACAGGCCCGGCCTGCAACACAACCCCGTAAAACTAGGTACTTTCTCTGACGACGAGATCGAAGCCCACGTCGAGCGCCTCGGTCTCCAACGGCTGCTTGTTCAGGCGGCGCACGAGCAGGCGTGCCGATTGCGCGCCGATGTCGCGTGCCGGCACATGCACGGTCGTCAGTCCCGGATGCAACTGCCCGGCAAAGTCGTAGTCGCCAAAACCCGTGATGGCGATTTCATCAGGAACCCTGATGGACGCGCCGATGCACTCGAGCAACGCGCCACCCGCAAAGACGTCGCTCGAAAACACGATCGCATCCGCCTCCGGGTAACGCTGCCTGATGTCGTGGAAAAGCTCGGCGCCGACGCTCATCGATAGAGGCCGGTCGCGATAGATCACCTCGCGCACCTTCTTGCCCTTGAAGTGTTCCGCGACGCCTTCAAGAAAGCCCGCGTGGCGCTGCTCGGCCCGATAGTCGCCCGGAAAGATGACGGCGGCAAAGGCGAGCTTTTTGTAGCCACGCCCGGCGAGATGCGCCACCACCGCGCGGGCGGCGTCGCGATTCGAGAAGCCGACCAGCATGTCGATCCGCTCCTCGGTCCAGTCCCAGGTTTGCACGACGGGAATCCCCGCCTTGCGTAGCAGCGAAATCGTCTCCGGACGATGCACCGTGCCGATCAGGCAGACGCCATCGGGACGGCGGCCCAGCATGCTGCGCACGAGTTCGTACTCTTTCTCGGGCGAGTAGTCCGTGTGACCGAGAAAAAGCTGATACCCCTCGGTCAGCAATACGTCGGACATGCCCTGCACGGTCTCGGCGATCACCGAGGCCGCGAGCGTCGGAATGATCATCGCGATCGTCTTGCTGCGGTTGGACGCCAGCTGGCTCGCGGAAAGATTCGGTACGTATCCGGTGGCCTCGACCGCGGCCGTGATGCGCGCGAGCGTGTGCCCGGCGACCGTGTCCGGAAATCGCAAGGCTCGCGATACGGTCTGCGCCGACACGCCCGCCTGCGCGGCGACCTCGGCCAGCGTGACCGTATAAGAAAGCGATTTGCGACGTGATGCGGGCCGATCCATTCCTGCTCCAGTTAAGGGTTTGCCGCCGATGCGGCGGTGCAAACCATCATTTTCGTCAGATTTCCGCGGTTCCACCACCTTCACCCCCTGCGCCGGGTAAACACCTAGTTTCGATCGCCACATCTCAACGCTAACATTAACGCTAACATTAGCGCTAGCGAAAATTTCGTTCGAGTCGCGCAAGTACACAAAGAAGGGACCAAAGGAGACAAGGATGGCCGGCACTTCCCAACCACGGCAGAAGCTGTGGATTCCCCTTACCGCCAGCGCGGTAGGGACGTTCGTCGAATGGTTCGACTTCATTCTGTACGGCGCCGCGTCCGCCTTGATCTTCAACAGACTGTTCTTCCCGAGCTTCGATCCGGTCACGGGCACGATGGCCGCCTTCTCCGCCTACGCGGTGGGCTTCTTCTTCCGGCCGCTCGGTGGCGTGGTGTTCGGTCACTTCGGCGATAAATACGGCCGCAAGCCCGTGCTGATCGTAACGCTGTGCATGATGGGGCTGTCGACGGCCGCGATCGGGCTGCTGCCCACGTATCAGCAGATCGGCATCTGGGCGCCCGTCATGCTCGTCGTTCTGCGCATCGTCCAGGGCTTGGGCGCCGGTGCGGAATACGGCGGCGCGGTGCTGGTGGCGGCCGAGGCCGTCAACCGGCGGCACGGCTTTTTCGCCAGCTTCCCCGCGGCGGCCGTCGATCTGTCGCTGGTCTGCGCAACCGGCGCAATCGCGCTGTTCAGCCTGATGCCGAGCGAGCACTACCTGACGTGGGGCTGGCGCATTCCGTTTGTCGGCAGCCTGCTCGTGCTCGCGTTCGGCCTCTTCGTACGCCGCAATCTCAAGGAAACGGACGACTACCGGCGCGGCACCGACAGGCAGGCGCGCAAGATGCCGCTGCGCACGCTGCTGCGCGAACACAAGGCTCGCCTGCTGGTCGCCATGGGGGTCAATCTCACCCCGAGCCTGTCCTACGTTTTCCAGATCTTTGCGTTGTCCTACGCAACGAAGCAGCTGCATATGCCGCAGAACACCATCCTGATCGGCGTGATCCTGTCGGGTATCTGCGGTGCGATCGCGACCGTGGGATTCGGCGCGCTCTCCGACCTCGTCGGCCGGCGCACGGTGATTTTCGGCGGCGCGATCTTCGTCTGCCTGTTCGTCTTCCCGTTCTTCAGGATGCTCGACAGCGGGACGCCGTGGATCGTCTGGGCCGCGGTCGTGCTCGCCCATCTCGGCGAACGCGCGGTCTTCGGCGTGCAACCGGCCTATTACCGCGAGCTGTTCCCGGTGGAAGTGCGCTACAGCGGCATTTCGGTCGCTCGCGAGGTGACGGGTTCGCTGATCGCCGGCCCGCTACCGCTCGTCGCCACCGCGCTGATCGCCTCGACGAGCGGGCAGACATGGCCGCTGGCGTCTCTCGTCATCGGCCTTGCGGGTCTGACCGCCATCTCGATCCTGTGCGCGGGACGACTCGATCGCCCGGCCGCCAACACGAACCCAGCCACGGCGAACGGCTGATACTTTTTATAGGAAGCATGCAACATGCAAAAGAATGAACCCCGGGGCGCGCTGAGCGGATACCGCGTACTCGACTGCTCGATCGCGATGGCGGGCCCCTTCGCGGCACAACGCCTGGGCGACCTCGGCGCGGACGTCATCAAGGTGGAACCGACCACCGGCGAATGGCAACGCCACACGTCCGCGGGCGGCGCGCGCGGCAACCAGATCAACGTCTCGTTCCTTTCGCTGAACCGCAACAAGCGTTCCGTCGCGATCGACCTGAAGGCCGAAGAAGGGAAAGCGGCCCTGTACGAACTCGTCAAGAGCGCGGACGTGTTCCTGCAGAACTACCGCCCCGGCGTGGCGAAGCGGCTCGGCGTCGACTACGACACGCTCAAGGCGCTGAATCCGAAGCTCGTGTACGTCTCGATGTCGGGATACGGCGAAGACGGCCCCTACGTGCAGCGTCCGGGCCAGGATCTGCTGCTCCAGGGGATGTCGGGTGCGATGCTGTCCGCCGGTCGTGCGGACGAACCGCCGCAGGCCGCGGGCCAGTTTCTCGTCGACGCGGTCGCGGCCTCGACCGCGTTCGAAGCGGTCCTCACTGCCCTGCTGCATCGCGAGCGCACCGGCGAAGGCCAACTGGTCAAGGTCAACATGCTCGACGCGATCGTGACGCTGCAGATGCAGGAGCTGACCGTCTTCACCCAAGGCAAGGTGCCGCAAAAGCGCAGTCACGAGCCGCATGGTCACGTGTTCATTCGCGCGCCGTATGGTGCTTTCGCCACCCGCGACGGCTACATCATCATCGCGTTCCCGCCGCTCAAGAAATTCGGTGAGCTGATCGGTGAGCCGAGCTTTCTCGACATGGTCGACGAAGTCGACGGCTTCGCACGCCGCGATGAGATTTTCGCGCGCACGCGCGAGCGTCTGACCGCGCGCACGAGTGAGGAATGGCTGGCACTGTTCGCCGAGCACGATATCTGGGCGGGGCCGGTCTACAGCTATGCGGACGTCGTCGAAGATCCGCAGATCCGGCACAACGGCACGTTCGTCGAATACGAGCACCCGACCGAAGGCCTCGTCAAGGCGCCGGGCTTCCCGTACCAGTTCGAGAAAACGCCCGGTTCGGTGCGGATGGGCGCGCCGCTCGTGGGCGAACATACGCGCGAAATCCTTCGTTCGGCAGGCCTCGACGATGCGGCCATCGACGCTCTGGTGGCGCGCGGCGTGGTCAAGGAGCATGCGCACGAAACGGAGAAGGCATGATGCGCTCCTACCGCGCACTCACCTGGGATCATCCGCGTGGCTATGACGCGCTTGCCGCCGCAGCAAGCGCGCGGGCGGATGTCGACGGTGTCGATATCCAATGGGAAAAGCAGCCGCTGGAAGGCTTCGAGTCGCATCCGATCGAGGAACTGTGCAGCGCGTATGACATCGTCGTGCTCGATCATCCGCATCTCGGCGAGGCAGTCGCGCGCGGCTGCCTGCAACCGCTGGAAGCGCTGTTCGAGGCGAGCGATATCGCCCAGTGGCAAGCGCAATCGATCGGTCCGTCCTTGCGCTCCTACCAGATCGGCGGACAAACGTGGGCGTTGCCGCTCGACGCCGCGGCACAGGTCATGGCCTGCCGGCCCGATCTGCTCGACGCGCCGCCGCCCGCGACGTGGGCCGACGTAATCGACCTTCCGGCGGCGACGCCCGTCGCGCTGTCTCTGGCGGGACCGCACGCGATCCTGACGTTCATGTCGATCGCGGCGACGCTCGGCGAGCCGATCGGCTCGCTGGAACCGGGGGTTTTCGTCTCGGAGCCGACGGGCCGCAAGGTACTGGACGTGCTCAGGGCGCTGTACCGCCGAACCGCCCCAGAGACGATCGCGCTCAACCCGATCCGGATGCTCGACCTGATGAGCTCGACGGATCGTCTCGCGCTGTGTCCGCTGATCTTCGGCTACGTCAACTACTCGCGCGGCGCGACGACCTCGCGCGCGGTCCGTTTCGCGGATGTGCCGACGTTCTCCGGCGCGCCGTCGGAGGCCACCTCGGTCATCGGCGGCACGGGCATCGCGCTCAGCACACGCTGCGAGGCGACGCCGGCGCTCCTCGCGCATCTGCGCTGGCTGCTTTCCGAACCGGCGCAACGCGAGTTCATTCCGCAGCATGCCGGGCAGCCGAGCCACCGGGCCGCGTGGCATGACGGCCGCGTGAACGAACTGACGCACGGCTTCTTCGAGCGGACTTCGCGAACGCTCGAACAGTCGTGGGTGCGGCCGCGCTTCGACGGCTACATCGCGTTCCAGACCGAGGCGTCGGCCATGGTCAGAGACGCGCTCGCGCGCGGCGCCGGCGATGCCGATCTGCTGAACGGGCTTCAGTCGTCGTACCGGCAATGCTTCAAACCCGTCTGAATACCCGGCCATGACCAGGAAACTATCAGGCAACTACCAGGAAGCGAAAATGAGTGAGCATGTTGAAGGTTCCGTGTCGTTCGAGGTGAGCGACTTCGTTGCGACGGTCACGTTGAATCGCCCGACCAAACTGAATGCGATGACGCCGATGATGGCCGCACAGGTCGTCGAATACATGAAGCGCTGCAACGAGGACGACGCGATTCGCGCCGTCGTTCTGACGGGCGCGGGACCGAAGTCGTTCTGCGCAGGCTCCGACATCGGCACGCTCGACGACTACACGACGCCGTGGAATTTCCGCAATCGCCCCGACTATTGCGACGCAGTGCGCGGCCTGCTGAAGCCGTCGATCGCCGCAATCAACGGATACGCGTTCGGCGGCGGCCTGGAAACGTCATTGAGCTGCGATATCCGCATCGCGTCGGCCAATGCGCAATTCGCCGCGCCGGAGATCAAGCTGGGCTGGATCGGCGGCGGCGGCATGGCGGCCTTCCTGGCCAACTCGATCGGAGCCTCGAATGCCGCGCTGATGCTTATGACCGGCGACCCTATCGACGCCGAGCGCGCACTCCAGTGGGGGCTGATCAGCGAGGTTGTCGAGAGCGCGGAGCAGGTCTTGCCGCGAGCGCAGGACGTCGCCCGGACCATTGCGCAACGCGCGCCGATCGCGGCGGAAACCGCCAAGTCGAATCTGCACGCGGCATTCAACATGCCGCTGGAAAACGCGATCCAGTATGAACGCGATCTGCAAACCATCTGCTTTGCCACCGACGACGCGCGCGAAGGGCGTGCCGCGTTCAAGGAGAAACGGCAGCCGGTTTTTTCGCGCAAGTAGGGTTGGGGAGCGGCAGGGGGGGTTGTCGTGGGGTTGCCCCGCTCCACGATTCCATTGTTCAGGAAAACGAAAACCGCTCCCTATACACCTGCGGAGCAACTCTCAACAAACGGACGAAACTGCGCCGCATGCTTTCCTCACTACCGAACCCGCAACGGGTTGCAATGCGTTTGACCGGCCACGAGGTCTCGCCGAGTAGTCGCTGTGCCGCTTCGACCCGAAGTTGCTCAACCGCGCGCGCCGGCGTGCGGCCCGTTTCCGCCTTGTAGTGACGCATGAAGCTGCGTTCGCTCATGTGGAGCCGTCGGGCCAGCGTAGGGACGGAAAGATCGGACGCAAGGTGCGCCGTCATCCACGCATGCAGTTCGCCGAACCGGTCATCCGCCTTTTGCATCGACAGCATGGCGCTGAACTGCGACTGGCCGCCCGGCCGCTTCACGAAGACGACGAGCTCGCGGGCAACGTCCAGTGCGACTGAACGGCCGAGGTCTTCTTCCACGAGCGCAAGAGCGAGATCGATTCCCGCGGTCACGCCGGCGGATGTCCAGATAGCGCCGTCGCGCACGAAGATCGGATCGGTTTCCACGCACAGCTTCGGATAGCGGTTCGCGAGTTCGTCGCAGCGGGCCCAGTGCGTGACCACGCGCCGCCCATCCAGCAAGCCGGCCTCGGCCAGCAGGAACGCCCCCGAACACACGGAAGCGATGCGTTGCGCCCGGCCGGCTTGCCGCCGTGTCCAACGCGTCAGGCGCGCATCCGCCGATGCCGCGGAAACGCCGCGCCCGCCCGGAACGATAAGCGTATCGACGGGCCCTCTCACGGAACCGATGGAACGCGCCAGCAAGGCCACGCCCGAGGACGACGTCACGAGCCCGGCCTCGGCGGCAACGAGCCGGGATGCATAGGGTTCCGCGAGCCCACGCTGCACGGCCAGCTCGTTGGCGGAAGCAAAAACCTGCAATGGCCCGCTGACGTCGAGCAGCTGGACGTCCGGAAAAGCAAGCATCAGGATAGATCGCGCTTCGGCTGGCATGACGTGGCAAAAACAGAGCGTGGCAGAAACTGAGGGGTAAATGGCAATCTTGCCAAAGGCTACCTGCATAGAATCGATTCGTCCACCTCGAAACACCCGTCGAAAAATCGTTTCTACATTTGACAAGGTATCCTCATGACACTCCAGATCGGATTTCTGGTATTTCCGCAAATACAGCAACTCGACCTGACCGGTCCCCACGACGTACTCGCATCGCTGCCCGGTGCAACGACCCGATTGATCTGGAAAACCCGCGAACCCGTGGCATCCAGCAGCGGACTGCTCCTGACGCCCACCGCCACGTATCAGGACTGCCCGCCACTCGACGTGATCTGCATTCCCGGTGGAAGCGGCGTGACGGATCTGCTACAGGACGCTCAGACGATCGAGTTCGTTCGCAAGCAGGCCGCCGGCGCCCGTTATGTCACGTCCGTCTGTACCGGCGCGCTATTGCTTGGCGCCGCGGGCTTGCTTCGCGGACGGCGCGCCACGACTCACTGGGCCTTCCACTCGCTGCTCGAACCGCTCGGCGCCATTCCGACGCGCGAACGGGTTGTCCGTGACGGCAACCTCATTACGGGCGGCGGCGTGACCGCGGGCATCGATTTCGGGCTGACGGTGGCGGCGGAATTGGCGGGGGCCGAGGAAGCGCAGACGATTCAGCTCGGACTCGAATATGCTCCGGCGCCGCCGTTCGAGGCAGGAGACCCGGACGTCGCACCGCAAGCGATCGTGGAACTCGTCAGGCAACGGTCCGAACAGGGATTTGCGTCGAGGCAGCGAATCGTCATGGCAATCGCCGCGAGTCAAACCTGAGCGGCCGCGTCGACGAATGCATGCGGAAGGTGCGCGCCCGAGGAGAGCGAAGACAAACCCATTAGACCGGCCCATAACGGGCCGGCACCCTCCTCGCGCCCGCCTTGTACTTCACAGATGCTTGAACACACCGCTCGCCAGCTTGCGCAGTTCGTCGAACTGCGTGACGAGTTCGAGGCACAGAATAAAAGCCAGCATCGCCGAGGGTCCAGGATAGCGTTCGATCCATCGCAGCACCGGAGTCGCGTAGCGCACGCGAATCGCATCTCGCGTCATGACCAGGGTAATCACGACGCCGATGGCCGCGCCCACCAGCAGATCGGTTGGGTAGTGAAAGCCGAGATAGGCGCGCGGCAGGCAAATGAACACCGCGGTATAGAGAATCGCCAGCACACCGATGCCCCGCCACACGAGGAAGATGCCGGTGGCGACCGCCATCCAGAGCATCGCGTGATCGCTCGGAAAGGAGCTCCAGCTTGTCAGCAGTGCGTCCCTGGTCGCGCCGCTCGTAAAGTGCAGATGCAGTTCGTCGCTATAGACGGGACGCACTCTGAACGGCAGCCAGTGCGTCAGCAATCTTCCGACAAAGAGCGCCACGATGCCGCTCAGAAACGTCGCGAGCGCCATTTCCCGCCGCCATTCGCGCCGCCCGTCCTGCTGAAACCACATCCACCACAGCACGGGAACGAGTACGAGGCCCTTGAAGGTGTACAGGTCGGCGATGGCTTGTATGGATTGGGTCGCGAAATGGCCGAAATGTACGTTGGACAGATATGTTTCGATGGACGAATCGAAGTTGTTCATCATCTTGTAAGAAACTTGGGCTAGTCGCATCAATAGTTAGCATAGTCTATTGGATGCGCGGCATTTTCTAGTACTTACTTTCACTGACAACTTTTACGGCGCAATCCGGCAGCCGGCGTTCAGCGGCCGCTTACTACGCGAGCGTTCTGTGTGGGCGGCGGATACGCCGGGAACACGATGGGATCGTGGCGAGCGCGAACGGCTCGCGATGGGGTGAAGGGATAGTGAAAGCGCCGTCACGCCGCGTGATCTGTACGCGGCATGACGGACATGCGCCACGCAAGCGGCACGCGTCGCGGCGCGCGCGGCCCGGCGGCCGGCACGCGCGCGCCGCTCTCACTTCAGGCCAAAGTCCACGCGCGTCGTCGCGCCTTTGTCCTTGATACCGTCGGCGTTGAGCTTCGGCGCGACGATGAACAGACGGCTGCTGTCGATCTTGCCATCCAGGTACTGCTGCACGCTTTGCGCGCGCTGCTGCGCAAGCTGACGCAGGCTCGCGTCGTCGATCGGCGCATTGGCGGCAAGCGCACCCTTCATGTCGCCCTCGGGCAGCGTCTTCGTCATGCCGATGAAGTTGCGCGGCTTCTTGAAATCGCCCGACTTGTACGCCTTCGCCAGATATTTGTCGTAATCCTGCTGATCGACGGTGACCGTCGACAGATCGACGCTCTCGCCGTTGCCCACCACGTCCTTGATCTTCTGCTGCTTGACGAGCCGGTCGACGTACTGCGTGCGCAGCGCCGGTTCGTCGACCTTCGGATCGACGCGGCCGATCAGGTCCATGCGGATCGACGGCTTGTCCGAGAGCGCCTTCACGATCGTGTCGAGCTTCTGCTTGTCGGCGTCGGTGAGCGTGGCCGAGCCCGCGTCGAACTCGACGTAGCCGAGCTCCTCGCCGTTGCCGCCGAACGCGTTGGCGATCAGCGAGAACGGCGCGGTCACCGCTTTCTCCAGCAGATTGAGCACCGCATGCCAGATCAGGCCGCCGATGCTGAACTCGGGGTTCGACAGCGAGCCCGACACCGGCAGGTTCACGTCGATCTCACCGCGCGAATTTTTCAGCAGCGAGATCGCGAAACGCACCGGCAGCTTGGTGGCCGTGTCGTTGTCGACGTGATCGCCGAACGTGAGCTGATCGATGAACAGGTGGTTGTTCGCGCTCAGTTGATCGTTGTCGAGCTTGTAGTGCAGATCGACATTGAGCTTGCCCTTCGTGATCGGATAGCCGGCATATTTCGCCGAATACGGCGTGAGGTTGGTCAGCTCGATGTCGTGCGCGGTCGCGGTCAGATCGAGCGCCGGCTTGTCGATCAGCGGATTGACGCTGCCGCGGATCGTCAGCGGGCCGTTGGCCGCGAGCTTCGCGGCGACGTCGACCGGCGCGGGGGTCGTCGATTGCGTGCCGAACGCGCCGACCGTGCCCTGAATGTCGACGAGGTTCGCCGTGTAGTTCGGCCGGATGAAGTTGTCGGTGTAGGTGACGCGGCCCTGCTGCAGCACCAGTTGCCCGAAGTGCAGCTTGACCGGATTTTGCGGCGGCGTGGCGGCCGTGACGGTCGCGGGCGTCGCCGAGGCCGCCGAGGCCACGACCGGCGCAGACGCGGCTACCGCTTCCGACGCCGCCGCCGGCGTCAGTTCCACGTGATCGGCGCCGCTCTTGTCGCGCGTGAGCGACTGCGCCTGACCGCTTTCATGCGCGACCACGTCGTTCAGGTTGAGCTTGCCTTGCGCATCGAGCAGCACGCGCCCGTAGAACTTCGAGAACGTGACGCGGCCCGCGTCGACCGTGGTGCCGTGTTCGTCGTAATCGGCCTTCAGGTTTGACAGCGCAAGCGAGCCCCAGCCCGCGAACGGGTCCGAGGTGGCCTTGTCGAGCATGCGCACGTCGACGAGCGCGACGTCGCCGCGATAGTTCGCTTTCAGCGCCTTCGCATTGGTAACGGCGAGTTCGCCGTTTGCGTTGAGCAGCGCGCTCGCGATCACCGCGTTGAGCTTGCTGCCGAAGTACGGCTCGAACGCCGCCGCGTCGAGCCGGTTCGCGTTCACCTTGACGGCGAGCTTCAGCGGCGTCGCGGTCACGTCGCCCTTCACGCCGAGCGTGCCCTTCCTGTTCAGCGTGGCTTGCAGATCGACCGGCAGCGGGTGGCTCAGGTCGTCGCTGATCTGCTGCACCTTCAGTTGCAGCGGCGCGATGCTGAGCTTGACCGGCTGCGGCGTGGTGTTGTCGGTGAAATTGGCGGTCGCGTCCTTCAGCGTCAATTCGCCGATCTTGTAGTGCCACGCTGGACCTTCTTCGGCCTGCGGCTTCTTCTCCGCGTGCACCGCGGTGCGCGGCTGCGCCGCTGCATGCGGACTGGCGAGCGATGCGAGGTTGATACTGCCGTCTTTCAGGCGCTGCGCGTCGATCGCGAGGCCGGTCGCGTCGACGCTCGTCACGTCGGCCGTGCGCGCCGCCACATCCACCTGCTTGACGGCTACGTTGCCCTGCGCAAGCGAGATCAGCGGCGCCTTGCCGTCGCGCGCCGCGAGCTTGAGCGACTGCATGTCCACCTGCGTATCGGCGACTGTCAGCGCCATCGGCGACTTCGACCAGTTCGCGTCGATATTCGTCGTCACCGAAAGCGCGCCGTCGAGCACCTGCGCCGAGGTTGCGGAGTCCAGATACGGCTGTATCGGCGGCAGCTTCAGCGACTTCAGATCGAGCTTCGCGCTGGCCGTTTTCGCCGCGAGGCCGAGCGTGCCCTCGCCGACGAGCGTGCCGCCATCCTTGAAGACGGTGTTCAGCGTGTAGTGAGCAGGCGCCGATGCGAGCGTCGAAAAATCGTTCAGCGTGACCGCGAGATTCTGCAAACCGGCATCGACCGGGCGCGGCACCGCTTCGTCGTGAACGTTGACCGTGCCGTCGTTGAGCGCGAAGTGCTTGATCGACAGATCGAGCGGTGGCGCGGCTTTTTCAGCGGCCGCGGTTTGGGTGTCGGCTGCGGCCTTGGCGCCCGAAGCCGGGGACGCCGCGCTGGCCGCCGCCGTGGCCGTCTCGTTCTGTTCGGGCGCCGGCGCGAACATGCGCTCGACGCTGAGCACGCCGTCCTTGTCGCGCGCGAGGTTCGCGTTCGGCGCATCGATGCGAATCTCGTCGAAGTGATAGACGCTCTTCAGCGGTTCGAGCGACGCAGCCGCCACGTGTACGGCATGCGCCGCGAAAAACGGCGCCTTGCCCTGATCCCGCACGTCGACGTCGTTCAAGTCGACGGTGCCCGCGACGCGCAGCGAAGGCGTCTCGTTCGACATCGCGAAGTTGAGCTTGAGATCGGTCGAGAGCTTGCCCGACTGCACGATCACCGGCAATTTGCTCGGCGCATAGGAGATCAGCTTCGGCACGTCGAGATCGTCGAAGCGCAGCGACACTTCCGATTCGCGCGACTCTGCAAACGGCTTGGTCTTGCCGTCGATTGCGAGCTGGCTGTCGCCGTCGATGCGCGCGCGCAGCAGCGGCTCGACGAAGATGTTGGTTTTCGAGGGCAGCGTCGCGATGAACGGAATGCCGAGCTTCCATTGATCGATCACGTGCTTCGTGCCGAGCAGCCGGTCGTCGAACGTGATCTGGCCGTTTTCGACGCGAATATTGGAGACGGAGAACAGCGTCGGCTTGCTGTCGGGTTTCGCGGGCTGGCTCGCGAATTTCTCGATCAGATCGCTGAAATTGAAGCGCTGCGCATCGTAGCGCACGATATGAAAACGCGGTGAATCGACCTGGACTTCATCGACGATCGGTGCAGCGCGAAACAGCGAACTCCACGACGGCTTCACGATGAGCCGCGAAATATCGACGAATTCGCCCGCGCCGCCGCGCTCGCCGATATGCACGTTATCGGCTTCGAAGCGCAGCGTGTACGGATTGAGCGCAATGCGGCCGATCGTGGCGGGCCGGTCGAGCTGCTTGCTCAACTGCTGGCTCGCGATATGGCGAATCAGCGGCGGCGCCGCGAAAAAGCCCAGCAGGCCGAATACGACGAGAAAGATCAGCAGACCTATGAGAACACGACGCGTACGACGCGACTGTGCGACTTTGCGCACGGTCTGCATGGAGGAGGCTAACGATGCTTTATTGAGGCTTGCCATGCTCGCTCTGGATGAATGCGGCGGCAAGCCCGCCGCGAAAAACAGAAATCCCGCAAGCGGCAGTATAAGTCGTGAATCAGTTGTAAGACAGTATTGTCAGAGACGGTTTGAAGATTCGCGCCGCCGATCGATGACTGTCCGGGGCCGTCTGTCCGTTGTGCAGTGCGCTGCGGACAGACGGCGGGAGACATCGATCGATGCCTCCCGGCGCGCCGCTGTCATGTTGATGACGCGCTTCATCGAGGCTTTTTGGGTTGGCCGCTTTCTGATTTTTATCGATGCTGCATTGAAATGCGTTAATGCCGTGGCTGCCGTTGCTGCCTATCGAAGAGGTCCTGCATGCGTCGTTGCCGCAGCCCTCATCGCCGCACGACCGGCGGTGGCTGCCAGCTGCCGTCGGTAGCCTGCGGCTTCGGCGCATAGAGACGCAACACGAGCTGCATATCGGCGCGCGGCGCCGGCAGCCAGTTGCCGGTCCTGCTGCGCGCCGACGACACGACCACGTCGAGCGAACCATCGCGATTGCGGCGCGCACCGTTGCGATCGCCCACCGCAAGCCGTGCCGGCGCGCCGTCGCTCAACGCGCCATCCTTCGTGTAGGCGGTGATCGACCAGAAGCCGCGCACCGGCGGCAACTGGTTCGCCGCGAAGTGCAGCACGTAGCGATTCGCGCCGTTCAACGAGTTGCCGTCGCTGTCCTGCGTGACGACCGCGCGTACTTCGTCGTCCCGGGTACCGATGCCCGGCTGCGTGCTCGCCGCGTATGCGCGCAACGCATAGTCGGGGCCGTAGTTGCCGACGCCATCGCCGAACCAGTTCCAGCCGTTCGCGCTGAGCAGATTGGACGGCGCTGCGGCAACCCGATCGCGGCCATCGGCAAGACCGGCCGCAACCGCGTCCGACGCTTTCGGCAACTGCACCGGATCACCCGGCGTCACGCCGAGGTCCGCGAGAAACTTCAGCGCGTGCGGATCGGCCGGCGTGGGCGGATTGTCCGGCAGCGCATCCGCGAGACGGCTGAAAAAACCGTTCGCGTCGAGCGCGGCCACCTGCTGCGCCGGCGTGCCGTTGGCACCCGAAGCGCCGCCGTTGCCGCGCGACAGCGCGACCGGCGCCACGCGCTCGTCGTCGCCATAGACACTCAGCGGCGCGAGACGAATCGCGTGTTGCAGCTTGCGCACCGCCTTCAGATCGCGCGTGCCGTTCGACTGGATGCGCACGCTCACCCATGCATTGCGGGTCGGCACCTCGATGCGCTTCGCGCCCTTCGGCAGTTCGCCCTGCCAGCCCGGCGTGACGAATGCGAGCGTCTGCGCGTGGATGCCTTTCGCGCCGGCCGTGCCCGCGACGAACTGCGGTCCCGTGGACCACACGACATTGGTCCACATGTCGAGCACGCGCGCGTCCATGTAACGGCCATGCGAATCGGGCAACGAGAGGATCACCGGCTCGTCGGCGACATCGAGCCAGCCGGTCGAATCGAGCGTATCGAGACCCGGTTGCGGCGGATTGGCCGCGCCGACCGGCGGCAGTGCCTGGGCATGCCGCAACGTGTTGAACGGCGCCTCGCCCGGATCGGTGCCGACCGCCGCGTCGCGCGCGGCGCTCATCAGCACGAGCGGATAACCGAATACGTAGGAATCGGCGACTTCATCCTTGATCCAGCCGGTACTCGGATGCGTCACGGATGGGGCCGACGCGCAGCCGGCCAGAAATGCGAGGCCGGCGAGCGATGCGCAGGTCCGTTGAGGCGAAAACAGTGCTTGGCGATTTTTTATCATTCTTTCAGAGTGCGGAACGTGCAGTCCTATGGGAGATGCCGGTGCGCAGCGCAAGGAACATGCGCGGTCCCCCGAAGGCCTGCGCAGCCAGTCCGCGGATTGCGACCCCGACAACATCGCGTTGTATCGTATCCTTGCTAACCAGGCAAGCAGAAAGCAGGGAATTGCGCTTGCTGCCGCGTACAGTTCATATAAACGGCACAAATGGCATTTTTGCGGTCGCCACGTTGGCGACCCGCCGCCTGCACACGCCATAGTTTTCGATTCGGTTTCGCCTTCAATTTCGATTCGCCGACACGCCTTCGCCGTTCGCATCCGGAGCGCTTCAATGTATATGCCCGCCCATTTCGAAGAGAACCGCCCAGAGGTTCTTCATCGCCTGATTGCCGAGCAGCCGTTCGGCGCGCTGATCACGAACGGCCCGCATGGGCTCGATGCGAATCATCTGCCGTTCGAGGCACAACTGATTCCCGGCGACGGCGGCAGCAATAGCGGCCACCGCAGTGACAGCGGCAACGCGGCCGGCGCGCAGCATGCATCGCGCTGCATACTGCGCGCTCATGTCGCACGCGCGAACCCGGTGTGGCAGGAAGCGGCCACCCATCCCGACGCGCTCGTGATCTTCCAGGGACCGGCCGCCTACATTTCGCCGACGTGGTATCCGAGCAAGCACGAAACGCACAGGCAGGTGCCGACCTACAACTACATGATCGTGCATGCACATGGCAGGATTGTGGTGCATGACGATGAAGCATTCGTGCGCGGCCTCGTCGCGCGGCTCACGCGCAAGATGGAAGCTGGCGAGCCGGTGCCGTGGAAAATGGGCGACGCGCCCGCCGACTTCATCGCGCAGATGCTCGGCGCGATTGTCGGCATCGAGATCGAGGTGACGCGGCTCGTCGGCAAATGGAAGCTCGGGCAAAACAAGGCGGCCGACGACCGGCGCGGCGCGGCGCAAACGCTGCTCGCGCGCGACGGCGAGCAGCAGAAGGCGGTAGGACAGGCCATGCTGGATGCACCGCCGCCGTTTTGAGCGGACGCGTTCGGTACGACTTTCCGTCATGCTTCGCGCTTCCGCGTGCAAGCCGTGCTACAGGCCATGTCGCGTTGCCGGCATGCGCGGCGCGGCCGCCGCATAATCCGTGCTTGACCTTCCTGGCATGGGAAGGTCGATACTGGATTCACGATGCGGCCCGATGCCGCCACGAACCTTGCCTGCCATGACCGCACTTGCCAACGAGCAGCGCCCCGCTGCCGCCTCTTCCTCTTCTTGCGCCACGCGCGTCGTCGAATTCGATGTCGGCGGCATGACGTGTGCGTCGTGCTCGGCGCGAGTCGAAAAAGTACTGGCGAAAATGCCGGGTGTCGTGCGCGCATCGGTCAATCTCGCGACGGAGCGTGCTCGCGTGGAAAGCGCTGTCGCAATCGAACCCGAGCAGCTTGCCGCCGCCGTGCGCAAAGCCGGCTATGACGTCACGCTCGATGTGGATGCCGATATCGCAACCACGCCAGCCGAAGCAACCACAGCAGCAGCTGCAACAGCAACTGCGACGCCGCCAGTCACCGAACTGTCGATCGGCGGAATGACCTGCGCGTCATGCGCGATGCGTGTCGAAAAGGCACTGGCGAAAGTGCCCGGCGTCGAGCGGGCGACGGTCAATCTCGCGACCGAAACCGCGACCGTTCATTCAGCGGGCGCGTCATCGGCCGATACCGAGGCGCTCATCGCCGCCGTGAAAAAAGCCGGCTACGAAGCGACACCGATCGTAGCCACAGCAATTCCCGCTCCCGGGCCCATCGCGTCGCTCACAACCGGCGCGCAAACAGCGGCACACGACACCGCCGCCCACAAGCAAACCGAAGCCCGCCGCGAACTCGCCACCGTACTCGCCGCGGCCATCCTGACGCTGCCGCTCGTCGCGCCGATGTTCGGCGAATGGTTCGGCATCCACGCGATGCTGCCGCCGTGGCTGCAATTCGTGCTCGCGTCGATCGTGCAGTTCGCGTTCGGCGCGCGCTTCTATCGCGCGGCCTATCGCGCCGTGCGCGCCCGTGCGGGCAACATGGATCTGCTCGTCGCGCTCGGCACTTCGGCGGCATACGGCATCAGCGTCTACGAACTCGCGATGCATCGCGGCGACACGATGCATCTCTACTTCGAGGCGTCGGCGGTCGTGATTACGCTCGTACGCTTCGGCAAATGGCTCGAGGCGCGCGCGAAGCGTCAGACCACCGACGCGATCCGCGCGCTCAACGCGCTGCGCCCCGAGCGCGCGCGCATCCGCGTCAATGGCGACGAGCGCGACGTGCCGCTCGCGCAGGTACGCGTCGGCGCAGTCGTGATCGTGCGGCCCGGCGAACGCATGCCGGTCGACGGCACGGTGCTCGAAGGCCGCACGCATATCGACGAATCGCTGATTACGGGCGAGAGCCTGCCGGTGCCGAAACAGACCGGCGACGCGGTCACGGCCGGCTCGATCAACGGCGAAGGCGCGCTCGTGGTGACGACCACTGCGATCGGTGCGGAGACGACGCTCGCGCGCATCATCCGCCTCGTCGAAAGCGCGCAGGCCGAGAAGGCGCCGATCCAGCGGCTCGTCGACCGCGTCAGCGAAATCTTCGTGCCGGCGATTCTCGCGATCGCCGCGTTGACGCTGATCGGCTGGCTGATCGCCGGGGCGGGCGGCGAAACCGCGCTGCTCAACGCGGTCGCCGTGCTCGTGATCGCCTGCCCGTGCGCGCTCGGACTCGCGACGCCTGCCGCGATCATGGCCGGCACCGGCGTCGCCGCGCGTCACGGCGTGCTGATCAAGGACGCGGAAGCGCTCGAAATCGCGCATCGCGTCACGGTCGTCGCGTTCGACAAAACCGGCACGCTGACGCTCGGCCAGCCGTCGATGACGGCGTTCGAGCCAGTCGACGGCATGCGCCGCAACGAAGCGCTCGCACTCGCCGCGGCGGTGCAGCGGCATAGCGATCATCCGTTGGCGCGGGCGGTCGTCGCGGCGTATGAGGCGGAAAGAGCACAGGCGGCTATCGGCAGCGCCGGCGCCGAGCCGACTGATGCGCTGGCCGCTGCGGCAAGTGCTGAGTCGAACGCTGCTGCGGCGAATTTGGCCGCGAATTCATCCGCTGGTTCTTCGGCAAGCTCGCACGCCGATCATGTCGCCAGCACGATCGACAAACCCGCCACGACGGCAGCGTTTCACGCCACCGCAGCGCGCGCCATCGCGGGCCGCGGCGTCGAAGCCGACCTCGACGGCCACACGTTCGCGCTCGGCAGCACGCGCTGGCTCGACGAACTCGGCATCGCGCCGCCGCCCGCGCTCGGCGCGCGCGCCCGCGAGCTCGAAGCCGCCGGCAACACGGTCTCGTGGCTGATGGCACGCGCGCCGCAAGCGCCGCGAGCGCTCGCGCTGATCGCGTTCGGCGACACCGTCAAACCGTCGGCGCGCGCGGCCGTCGAGCGGCTCGAACGCATGGGCATCCGCAGCGTGCTCGTCACCGGCGACAATCGCGGCAGCGCGGCGAGTGTCGCGCAGGCGCTCGGCATCGGCGAATTCCACGCCGAAGTCCTGCCCGACGACAAGGCCCGTGTGATCCGCGACCTGAAGATGCGCGACGCCGGCATCGTGGCGATGGCGGGCGACGGCATCAACGACGCGCCCGCGCTCGCCGCCGCCGACATCGGCATGGCGATGGCGACCGGCACCGACGTCGCGATGCACGCGGCCGGCGTCACGCTGATGCGCGGCGACCCGGCGCTCGTCGCCGATGCGATCGACATCTCGCGCAAGACCTGGCGCAAGATCCAGCAGAACCTGTTCTGGGCGTTCGTCTACAACCTGATCGGCATTCCGCTCGCCGCGCTCGGTCTGCTGAACCCGATGCTCGCGGGCGCGGCGATGGCGTTTTCGAGTGTGAGCGTCGTCACCAATGCGCTGTTGCTGCGCACGTGGCGCGGAGCGGCGAACCATCGGAGCGGGCGGGTGCGCTGAGCATCGCACCCGCCCGGGCATGCCGTTCGCCGGATGTGTGCCGCTCGGCCCGCGCTCGGCCCGCGCTCAGCCCAATATGCCGGCGGCGAACAGGGCAACAACGTTTCAGGCGTCAACGCCGTCACGAAAGCGCGGTTGCCGCCGCACGCATGGCACAAAGCGAACCGCCTACGCGGTCGGCCGGAACATCTGGAACATCGCGCCGATCTCGGCGTAGTCCGCGCGATAACCGGCACGCATGATCGGCTGCGCGGCATGCGTGTCGAACAGGCCGTCCTTCAGATACTGCTCGTCGATATGCACGCCGACCACCTGGCCGAGCGCCAGGTAGTTCCCCACCGGTTTGCCGTCGAGGTCGTGCAGCTCCATGATCTGCAGCAGCTTGCATTCGAGCGCGGCCGGCGACTCGCCGACGTGCGGCACCGCGACGTTGCGGCCCGGCGCGGGCGTGAGCCCGGCCAGCTGAAACTCGTCGACGTGCGACGCAACCGGCGCCGACGAACGGTTCATCTGCTCGGCGAGCGGCCGCGTGGCGAGATTCCACACGAATTCGCCGGTGGCTTCGATATTGGCCATGCTGTCCTTGCGGCCTTCGCTGCAAAAACCGATGATCGCCGGCGGTGCGGCGAACAGGCCGAAGAAGCTGTATGGCGCGAGGTTGAGCGTGCCTTCGCTATCGCGCGACGAAATCCAGCCGATCAGCCGTGGCGCGACGATGGCCTTGATCGGATCGTGAGGCAAACCGTGGCCGGCGGCGGGATCGTAAAAGTAATGAGACATGACGTAGCGTTGGGTTGGTGTGTGACAAGTTGCCTGAAAAAAACTTACTTAGCGTGAATATTGCACTAGCCGCGGCCGATCACGCGCTTACGCCCTTCCCTGACGCGCGCAAGCCGCGCTTCGTCCCACTCGTGAAAGCCCGCGCCGCTGCGCACGCCGACCCGCCCAGCGTCGACCTGCGCGCGCAGCAGATCGATCACGTCCTCGTCCTTCGCGAGCTGCGGCATCAGATGCGAGGCAATGTCGACGAAAGTGTCGAGCCCGCCCATGTCCGCGCTCTCGAACGGACCGACGATCCCCCAGCGGCGTCCGAGCGAGGCCTTCATCACGCGGTCGACCACCTCGGGCGTCGCCGCCCCCGACCGGACGATGTTCAGCGCCTCGCGCAGCACCGCGAACTGCAGCCGGTTGCCGACGAAACCCGGAATCGCCTTCGCGAGCACGACCGGCTCCATGCCGATCGCGCTCATCAGTTCGGCGGTCCGCTGCGTGACTTCGGGCGCGGTCGCGCTGCCGGGCACGACCTCGACGAGCGGAATCATGTGCGGCGGGTTCCAGAAATGCGCGATCACGAAGCGCTCCTTCGCGCGCAGCGGCGTGGCGAGCCGATCGGGCGGGAAGCCGCTCGTGTTGCTCGCGAGAATCGCGTCCGCGGCAAGCAGATCGGTCAGCGTCGCATAAAGGCGATGCTTCAGTTCGAGCACCTCGGGAATCGCCTCGATCACGAATTGCGCCGACGCCATCGCATCGAGTTGCGCGTGCGTTTCGATGCGCGCGAGCGCCGCCTGTTTGTCCGCATGGCCGATGCGGCCCGCATCGATCAATTCGTCGAGCACCGCTTCCGCTTTCGGCGCGACGCTCGCGAGACGCGCCGGGTCGACGTCGTGCACGATTGTCCGGTATCCATGCAATGCGCTCTGCGTCGCGATGCCGACACCCATCAGGCCCGTGCCCACCACGCCTATCGCTGCGTTCTGCGTTGCGTTGTCCACATGCGCTCCTGCTGCCGTCGATGAAAGCTCCGAAGCATAGCGCAGCATGCGCAAAACGCACGCCCAGATGCGCCGAAGCCGGCCTTCCCGCGAGGGAAAGGCCGGCTTCGTGGACTCACGCCGCGAGAGGCGGCGCCGTCATGCCTGCATTAATAGTGGCGCGGGGGCGGCGGACGATGATCGTCGCGGTGATGCGGATCGTAGTCGTGCGGATGATGGCGCATCCAGTCGTCGTGCGCCCAGTAGCGATGGCCGTCCCAATAGCGGTCGCCATGCCAGCCGATGTTGATCGACACGCCCACCGGCACCATGTGCGGCTGGCCGTAGACGACCGGCGCCGGGCCGTTCTGGATGTACATGTGATCCTGGGCGAATGCGCTGCCGGCTGCGAGCAGTGCGCCACCGGCGAGCAGCGTTGCGATAACCGAGCGCGATGCCTTGCTGAAAGTTTTCATGATGACCTCCCGTCAAAGTTTTATTCAAGCCAGCGTCCGTGCTGTTCGGCTTGCCCATTCGGGATCGATTGGGTTCGAACCAGACGCCGTACGCTTGAGAGGCACTTTAGCGGCCCGCGGCGCATGAAGACGTGAGCACTTGTAAGCGCGCATTTCTTAGATAGGGACGGATGACTCAGGGCGATTTTCGCTTTCGAGCCCCGTTCACCAAGGCTTACAGCCCGATTCCTCAACGCGGCCCGGCGAATCGGTGTGAGCGGCCGTTACATTCATTTCGCCGGAGAAATATTTCGTAAGGACGAGAGCGCCCGCAACGTCGCCCGCACGGCATGGCGGCTCAAAAACAAAAAGCCACGATTCGCTGATGCGAACAGTGGCTTCATTGAGATGCGCACCCGAAGTGCGCGCCCCGGCACGTTATGTTTGCGCCTGAGACGGTGAGGCAGCTTTTAGTCGGTCAGCTTGATGCCGAACAGCGTAGCTTGCGTGCGGCGCACACGGTCCGCTTCGCGGCTGCGCGCTTCGTACGAGTACTCCGCATCCAGCGGCAGATGGGGCGACGCAAAGAGGTCGCTGACCTTTTGGAACAGTGCAAAGATGAAGCTCATGGCGACTCCCGGTTAGTGACTGCGTTTCTAGGGTTTTCCCTTATGCGTAACTATAGGGTTTTCCCCAATAAAAAGCTAGTGCAACGCAGCATTTTTTCGGTGTGGCGCGATGTCACGGCCTGTTTCGGTCATGATGCGTTGCATCAGGACAACGTCCCCGATTTAACGTTTGGGCGGTTTGGGGCGTGTTTGCGGTTAAACAGGTGACCGCTGGAAGGTTGCGGGCGCGCGGCGGGCAAGGGAACGAGTCGCCGCCTGGACAAGCGGCGCCGCGGTGTGAGTTTCGGGTGAGCACTTCGCCTCGGAGCCGCCTCGGGCACGGGCGATGGGGCCATCATGAAGCGCCGGCGCGCCCGCCTTGCACGGCGCGGCGGCGAGAATCATCAGTGCGTCGGGGCGGGTGCCTTCGCCCGGTGGCCGTGCGGCGGGCGGACGCTGTGCCGGCCATGAGCCGTCTGCGTCGCGGCGACCTGCTGGGGTGCAGCCGGTGCCGTGGCCGCTGGCGCTGACGGGGCGGTGGCCGCGGCCACCGCCGTATGCGCGTCGAGCAGGCTGACCATCGCCGCCTGCTGGTTCTGCATCATCTGCTCGATGCGCTGCTGCTGCGCCGTGGTTTCGCGCGTCAGGCGCATCAGCAGCAGCGTTTGCGCAACGCCGATCGCAACCGTCACGAGCAGCGCGCCGACCACGATCGACAGCATCCATTTCATACGGCGCGAATGATCGGTCGCGGCGCGGCGCTGATCGGCGATCACGCCGTAAAGCGCATCGACGGTATCGGCAAAGGCGGTCGCCCGCGCGCGATCGAGTTCCGGCTCGGCGCGATGTGCGTCGCGCCACGGTGTGGCGAAGGCGGCGGGAGTGTCGAGCGACGCGGGTGCGGGTGCGGGTGCGGGTGCGGGTGCGGGTGCGGGTGCGGGTGCGGGTGCGACAGTAGACGCGGCAGCCGAAGGCTTGTTCGGCTGCACATCGCGCTGATCCGTGAAAACGGTGGAATCGACCGCAGCAACGAATGCGTCACGCGCTTGAGCCGAAACGTCCACAGCGGATTGACTTGTGGTGTTCGCGCCCGCGTGACTGTCAGGTGCCTCGCGCGAAGCCACCGCGGCCTTCGTGGACGTCGCGGCAAAACGCTGCGACGGCTTGCCGCCGCCCACGGCCGGCGCGGTGCCCGAACCCGCCGCGGCTCCTGCTTCCGTCGCCTGACGCAGCGCGGTCACGCTGCGCGCGACGGTAGCCGCCATCGTCGAGGCAAGCGGCGCGGACTGTTCGCGCGCGGCTGCGGCGGCTGAGTTGCCGGCAGTCGCATCGGCTTCCGGCGCCGCTTCGCCTGAAGCACCCGAGGCCTTCGACTCCTCCGCAGCCCCCACCGCATCCACCCCACCGCCCGCTACCTCACCCGCCGGCACAACCGCCACTCCCGGCTGCGGCTCGATATCGAACCCGCTCAACTGCGCATTGACCGGCTCCGCCACATCGGCCTTCGCCGCACGCGGCGCGCGGCGCGCCGCCTTGTCGGGCGATGCGTTGTCGTCGAGCGCACCGACGGCCTGCAACACCACGTCGGGCAGCTCGAAACCATGCAGCGTGCCCTGGCGAATGTCGATATTCATCGCTTCGAGCCGCGCGCGGGTCGGATCGTCGGGGAACAGGTCGAGCGTGCTGTCGTCTCGCGCCGCGCCGCTCAGTTGCGCGAGGCGTTGTGCCGAGCGCGCCGCGCGCGCCAGCTTGTTTTCGGTTTCGGTGGAGACGGCGCCCTGCCGCTGCTTCTTCGAAGCAGCGCGCCTGGGCTTGGACTGCGGGGATGCTACTGAATCTGCCATAGAGAAAAAAGCGGTCGTCGCCGGGAACGGGGCGCCGGATACCGCTCGTCATTGCCATTGGAATTTTTAGACCCCGCATTGTCGCACGGCGCTCCGCCCGTGCCGAAGCCATTCGCCGACGATTTGCGCCGCTTCCGCCCATCCCCCATCTCACGACGCCTCACGGAAAATCACGCCGAATCACAACGCCGTATTACAACACCGCGTCACGACGTCGCGTCATCCTGGCGAAACTGCCTCACACCGTGCAGTTGCCGCAAGCGTGCGCAGATCGAGTCGTATTCCACATTCGACACGCGGTGCAGCGTAATCATCACCTCGTCGCACTCGGGCGCGTCATCGCTCTGCTGCATCACGAACTGCTTGACGCGCGGGCTGGCGGCGCCGAGTTCGTCGTGCAGCGAGTGAAACGTGAGCGCGCCGCGCTCGACGATCATCGTCAGTTGGCGGCGCTGCTTGGCCGTGATGAAGCGCCGCTCGAGCGGCTTGATACCGGCGAGGATGATCAGAATGATGATCGCCGCGGCAATCGACGCCGTGTACAGCCCGCCGCCGACCGCAAGCCCGATCGCCGCGACCGACCACAGGCTCGCCGCGGTGGTCAGCCCGCGCACGATCTCGCCGCGCAGCAGAATCGAGCCCGCGCCGAGAAAGCCGATGCCCGACACGACCTGGGCGGCCATCCGCGACGGATCGAGCACGACGTGTTCACCCTGCAGCACTTCGGCGAAGCCATACGCGGACACGATCATGATGAGCGCCGAGCCGACGCAGACCAGCATATGCGTGCGCAGTCCCGCTGCCCACGAAAGCCGCTCGCGCTCGAAGCCGATCACGCTGCCGAGCGCCGCGGCCAACACGAGACGGGAGACCAGTTCGAGATTGCCAAGCATGGTTGTTCCTCCTTATCTGAAATGAGCGCGGGGCCGCTCGCTTCGCTCATGCTTCATCGCGCGGCTTCATGCCCCTTTCGCGGTCCACCTCGCACGCGAACTCCGCATCGCGCATGCGTCGTGCATGTCACAGACTCATGCCGACGTCCGTGCCAGCGCGAGACGTTTGCTTTATGCTAAGCCGCACATTGGCGCGCCCGAGCCGCTGCCTTGAATCGCTGTCCTGAATCACTGCCTTGCATCGCCGCCCTCAACGCCACGCCGAAACGCCGCACCCGCCCCATCCGCCTATGCCGAGCCCGACCCCGCCCTTCGCCACGACCACCACCGCCACGACAGCGACCGCGCTGCGCGGGCACTTCGCGAACGTGGTGCTGCCGATGTGGCGCGGCTCCGGCTTCAACACCACCCTGAAGCTGCCGTACGAAGCGCTCGACGCCGGCGATCATCGGCCGCTGCCCGCGCAGCGCTATCGGGCAATGGCCTGCGCGCGACAGTTGTTCACGTTTGCGCAGGCGGGCGACATGGAGCATGCGCGCGTGCTGTTCGATTCGCTGAAGCACACCTTTCAGGACACCGACCACGGCGGATGGTTCTACAGCGTCGATGCGCTCGGTGTGCCGCTCGACACCACCAAGGACCTCTACACGCACGCGTTCGTCATCTTCGCGTGCGCCGAATACGGCCGGCGCTCCGGCAATCGCGACGCGCTCGCGCTCGTACACGGCACGACCGCGCTGATCCAGTCGAACTTCGCGGCCGACGACGGTCTGTTCAACGCCGCGCTCAGTGTCGACTTCTCGAAAGTCACCGGCACGCCGCTGCAAAATCCGCTGATGCACCTGACCGAAGCGTGGCTCGCCGCCTGCGAGGCTACCCACGACAACGCCTTCGGCGCCGCGTTGCGCCGCCTGGCCGGCGCGGTCGCGCGGCATTTCGTGCATGCGCCGAGCGGCTGCATCGCCGAATTGCCGATCGGCGCAAGCGACAACCGCCTCGAGCCGGGGCATCAGTTCGAATGGTTCTGGCTGGTCAGGCAGGCGGGCAGCCTCGTCGACGGGACGGGCCTCGCCGAAGCGCTCGCGCGCGCCTTTACCTTTGCGCGGCAGCACGGCGTGGACCCGCACAGCGGCGGCGTATGCGCCGCGCTCGACGAAGCCGGCCATATCAAGGACGCGACCGAGCGGATCTGGGCGCAAACGGAATATCTGCGCGCGCTCGCCTGTCACGACGACCCGGCCGTGCGCGCCGCGTTACCGCAACAGATTGCGCTCTTCGCGCAACGGTTTTTGCATTCGCGCGGCTGGTTCGAATGCAAAACATCCTCAGGCGAAGTGGCGCGCGCGGACATGCCGTCGACCACGCCGTATCACCTCGCCACGGCGTACGCGGCACTGCCCGCCGCCGCGGAATCGGCAACGCTGTCTTAGGCGAAATTGAAAGACAATAGACGAAGATAGCCGGCCGAACCAATCATCCGGAGACAAACGTCTTTGGCTGAAAAAACGCGCTGCCGCTCTTCACAGGAAGTGGCCGCAAGCCGGTCTCGCTGGTTTACCCTGACGACAAAACAATGCCTTTCGAAGGCTTTTCGGGCGTCAAAAAATATCAGAACCGGGGAATACCCGGATACGGGTTGATTGGCGTCCGTCATAAAGACGTGATACAACTCTCCCCTCGCGCTTTGCCTCACGTCGAGGGATAACGAACGCGAATGCAACACACAACATTTATTGGATCAAAAATGGCAACAGGTACTGTTAAGTGGTTTAACGATGCAAAGGGCTTTGGCTTCATCACCCCGGACGACGGCGGCGAAGACCTGTTTGCACACTTCTCGGAAATCCAGTCATCGGGCTTCAAGTCCCTGCAGGAAAACCAGAAAGTGACGTTCGAAGTCAAGCAAGGCCCGAAGGGCAAGCAAGCTGCGAACATCCAGTCGGCCTAAGTACTTCCGTACTGTCAGGACGACCTGGATAGCGCGCATAGGTGCCTTTTCCGGCGCCTGCCGCATCTAATGCAAAATGGCTCGCTTTCGCGGGCCATTTTCTTTTTGATGCTTTTTCGATGCGCTTTTCAATACCTGCTTTTCAAAGCGCTACCGCATTAAATCGCATGCATTGCGCTTAATCCGAATTCCGCATTCGCGGCCGGCATCGCGCCCGGCTGTTGCGTGCGCAACACAGTTTCCGAAATTTCGAACACCGAGACGGCCTGCTTCAACTGCTGCGTCTGCTGATGCAGCGAAGCCGCCGCCGCCGCGGCCTCTTCGACGAGCGCCGCGTTCTGCTGGGTCATTTCGTCCATCTGCACGACCGCCTGGTTCACCTGCTCGATGCCGGTGCTCTGTTCGAGCGACGACGCGCTGATCTCCGCCATCATCTGCGTGACGCGCGAGATCGACGCCGACACGTGGCTCATCGCCTCGCCGGCGCGCTCGACGAGCGCCGAGCCGCCCTGAATCTCGGCAACCGACTCGCTGATCAGCGTCTTGATTTCCTTCGCCGACTGCGCGCTGCGCTGCGCGAGTCCGCGCACCTCGCCGGCCACGACCGCGAAGCCGCGGCCCTGCTCGCCCGCGCGCGCGGCTTCCACCGCCGCGTTCAGCGCGAGGATGTTGGTCTGGAAGGCGATGCCGTCGATCACCGAGATGATTTCGGCGATCCGGTCCGAGCTTTGCGCGATGCCGCGCATCTTGTCGACCACCTGGTTGACCACCTCGCTGCCGCGCGAGGTCGCGTCGAGCGCGGTCTCGGCAAGCGCGTTCGCTTCGCGCGCGTGATCCGCGTTCTGGTGCACGGTCGCGGTCAGTTCTTCCATGCTCGACGCGGTTTCCTCGAGCGAAGCGGCCTGGTTTTCGGTGCGCGCCGACAGATCGGCGTTGCCGGTGGCGATTTCGTCGGCGCCGATATGGATCGAGTCGGCCGATTCGCGCACGCTCTGCACGGTGCGCGCGACGCTCGCCTGCATCGCCGCGAGGCCCGAGAACAGGCGGCCGATCTCGTTGGTGCCGCGCGCGGCGATCGGCTGGTCGAGACGCCCTTGCGCGATGCGCTCGAAGTGGCGGCCCGCCTCTTCGAGCGGCGCGACGACACCGCGGCGCAGCGCCGCGTAGACCGCCAGCGTGCCGCTCACGAGCACGAGCAGGATCACGACGCTGACGATGCGAAACGCCGCCATGCGCGCATCGATCGAATCGAGCGACGCGCGGCTCGCGGCGTCGCCGAATTGCACGAAGTTGCGCACTTCCGTCAGGTAGGTGTCCTGGAACGACTGCGTCGGCTGATCGAGGAAGGCCTGCAGGTTGTTCGAATCGAGGTCCTGCGCCAATTCGGCGAGCGCGTCGTGCAGCTTCTTGTAGCGTTCGGCGAGTGCGGCGGCGCGCGCGGTGTTTTCGCCGCTGGTTTTCTGCGCGCCCGTGAACGCCGCGAACGACTGCTCGGCGGCGGTAAGCTGCTCGCGCGCATGCTGCACGATGTCGGTCGGCTCGGTGCCGCCGCGCGCCATGCGCGTGCCGGCGCGCGACAGGTTGATGCGCACGTCCATCAGACGCTGCGTCGTCTGGTTGACCGCATTCACCTGTTTCAGCGCGATGTTCGAAAGCTCGCCGACGTCGTCGTGCGAACGCGTCAACGACCAGAAGCCGAGACCCACCGTGACGAGCTGGAATACGCAGAACGCGACCAGAACACTTAAGAGGCCGGATGCGACCTTGATCTTGCTGAACATCGTGGACACCTGAAGGGCAAAGGGTGACGAGGAATACACCAGGGTTTACGGCAAGCTGACGCGCAACTTGAGGCCAAGTTCAGCAAACAGCGCGCTATGTCCACGGTTCATCGGCGATCGTCGAAATTAGAGTCGTTTTGCGCAACAATGCAGCATGTATTTTGCGAAATCGCCTTGACGCGGTGCAGCCACGCTTCCTAGAGTGGGTAGGGACCGCGCGGAGTACGCCGCCGCGGATGCCCGCACGGGCCTTCCCCAAGGAACGACGATGACCGACCTTCTCGACCGGGCGCGCGGCGCACTGCACGCCCAGCCGTTCAGCATGCTGCTCGGCGCGGAATTGATGCACGCCGACGGCAACGAACTCACGCTGAGTCTGCCGATTCGCGATGAGCTGAGGCAGCAGCATGGCTTCGTGCACGGCGGCGTCATCAGCTATCTCGCCGATAACGCGCTGACCTTCGCGGGCGCGCTGTCGCTCGGCCCGAAAGTCGTGACCGGCGAATACAAGATCAACTATCTGCGCCCGGCGGTGAACGGCATACTGATCGCGCGCGCGAGCGTGATTTATGCGGGCCGGCATCAGGCGACCTGCCAGTGCAGCGTGTTCGTGATGGACGGGAATCGCGAAAAGCTCGTCGCGGTCGCACAGGGAACGGTGAATCGGATCGGCCAGAATGGGGACGACGTGCCGGCGGGGTAGCCAGCCGTACCGCGCGTGGCGCAAAGCGCCGGCTGAAGTGGAGATGCATACGAAAAAAAGCCGTTCCCGTAAAAGGGAACGGCTTTTTTGCTGGCCGCGGCATCCGCGCGCCGAAACCGACGCGCGCCCGGCCTTCGAGCGTCGTGCGGCTTATTCCGCCGCGTAAGTCTTCTGCGTCTGCTCGCCGAGACCCTCGATACCGAGGCTCACCGTCTGCCCCGGCTTCAGGAACACCGGGTTCGGCTTCACGCCCATGCCGACGCCCGGCGGCGTGCCGGTCGAGATCACATCGCCCGGTTGCAGGCTCATGCACTGCGACACGTACGACACCAGTTGCGCGACGCCGAACACCATCGTCTTCGTGCTGCCGTTCTGGTAGCGATGGCCGTCCACTTCGAGCCACATGCTCAGGTTCTGCGGATCGGCGACTTCATCGCGCGTGACGATCCACGGGCCGATCGGGCCGAACGTGTCGAAGCCCTTGCCCTTGTCCCACGTGCCGCCGCGCTCGATCTGCCATTCGCGTTCCGACACGTCGTTGATGATGCAATAGCCGGCCACGTAGTCGAGCGCGTTCGCTTCGTCGACATACTTCGCCGCCTTGCCGATCACGACGCCGAGTTCGACTTCCCAGTCGGTCTTCTTCGAGCCGCGCGGAATTTCGATGTCGTCGTTCGGGCCGCTGATCGCGCTCGTCCACTTGTTGAAGATGACCGGCTCGGTCGGCACCGGCAGATTCGATTCCGCCGCGTGATCCGCGTAATTGAGCCCGATGCAGATGAATTTGCCGATCTTGCCGACGCACGGACCCATGCGCGGATTGCCTTCGACGACCGGCAACGTGGCCGGATCGAGCGCGCGCAGTGTCGCGAGGCTTGCGTCGCTGAGCGCTGTGCCGTCGATATCGGCGACCACCTTCGACAGGTCGCGAATCTTGCCTTGCGCATCGAGCAGGCCCGGCTTTTCCTGGCCTTTCGGCCCATAACGAAGCAGTTTCATCGTTGCACTTCCCTTTACGTTCAGTAGTGTTGCGTCAATCAGGCAGAATCAGTTCGACCAGCCGCCGTCGATCACATGGGCCTGGCCCGTCGTGAAGGACGACTCGTCGGACGCGAGATACAGCGCCAGCGCGGCGATTTCTTCCGGCTTGCCGATGCGGCCCATCGGCTGGCGCGCGACGAAAGCGGCCTGCACCGCGTCGAGCGTCGCGCCCTGCGCCTGAGCCTGCGCGGCGATTCGCTGTTCGAGCGACGGCGAGGACACCGTGCCCGGGCAAATCGCGTTACAGCGTACACCACGCGTGACGAAGTCCGCGGCGACGGCCTTCGTGAGCCCGATCACCGCGGCCTTCGACGCGCCGTACGCGAAGCGGTTCGGCACGCCCTTCACGCTCGACGCCGCCGACGACATGTTGATGATCGAGCCGGCGCCCTTCTCCAGCATGCCCGGCAGGAACGCGCGGATCATCCGGTACATCGCCTTCGCGTTGAGGTCGAACGCGAAGTCCCAGTCTTCCTCGCTGCATTCGAGGATGTTGCCCGCATGCACGAAGCCCGCGCAGTTGAACAGCACGTCGACCGTGCCGACCTCGGCGGCGAGCGCCTTGATCGCCGCGCCGTCGAGCACGTCGAGCTTGCGCGCCTCGACCGGTTTGCCCGCGAGTCCGTCGATGCGGATGTCGGTGGCGATCACGCGCGCGCCTTCGCGCGCGAACAGTTCGGCGGTGGCGAGACCGATGCCTTGTCCCGCCGCGGTGATCAGGGCCGTTTTGCCGGCCAGTCTTTGTGTCATCTACGACTCCAGTTGGGTGGGCTGCTAACGTTGCTGAGTTTCCTGAATGGTCTGAATGGTCTGGGGTTGCCGGCGCTCAGAGCCGGTAAAACGCGGCGGCGTTCTCGCCGAATACGGCGTTGCGCTCGGCATCGCTCAACGACGCCAGCAGCGTGGCCGCCACCGAATGCCAGAGCAGATAGTCGCCGTTCAGTTCGAGCACCGGCCAGTCGCTGCCCCACATCAGACGCGCGGGGCCGAACGCATCCAGCAGATGCTCGACGTAGGGCCGCAGCGTGTCCTCGGTCCAGCCCGGCGACGCCTCGGTCGCGAGCCCCGAGAGCTTGCAGTGCACCTGAGGCAGCGCGGCGAGACGCGTGATCGCATCGCGCCACGCCTGATAGCCCGCCTGGCCGTAACGGATCGGCGGCTTCGCGCCATGATCGACGACGATGCGCAGCGCCGGAAAACGCTGCGCGAAGGTTTCGACGTACTGGACATGGCGCGTGTAGATCAGCGCATCGAAGGCGAGATCGTGCGCGATCAGCGCGTCGACGGCAGGCGCGAGATCGGGGTTCGCGATCCAGCTGTCGTCGGGATGGTCCTGCAACATCGGCCGCACGCCCTTGAACTTCGGCTCGCGCGCGAGCGCCCCGATCAGGTCGGGCGCGTTCGGCAGCAGCAGCGGCACCCAGCCGACCACGCCGGCGATCGACGGCTCGTGCCGCGCAAGGTCGAGCAGATAGCGCGTTTCGTCGAGCGTGGGCGCCGCCTGCACGACCACGGTCCGCTCGACGCCCGCCTGCTCGCGCAGCGGCCGCAGATCCGCGGGGCCGAACGGCCGGTAGAGAATTTTCAGCTCCGGCGTGAGCCACTCGTAGTCGCCACGCGCAGGGTCCCAGTAATGCTGGTGAGCGTCGATCGGCATGATCCAGTCAATCCTTGGGGGCGGGGGCGCGCGCGTCGAGCAGACCCTCATCGCGCAACGCGGACCACAAGGCCGCGGGGATCGGCTGCTCGAACGACGCGACGTTCTCGCGCAATTCGTCGGCACTGCGCGCGCCGGTCAGCACGGTGGCGACCGCCGGATGCGCATACGGAAACTGCAACGCGGCGGCGGCGAGCGGCACCTGATGCGCGCGGCAGACCGCCTCCAGACGCGCGACGCGCTCGATCACGTCGGGCGGCGCGTTGCCGTAATTGAACTTCAGATCGCCCGCGACGCCGCGCGCCAAAATGCCCGAATTGAACGCGCCGCCTAGCAGGATGCCGACGCCGCGCGCTTCGCACGCGGGCAGCAGATCGTCGAGGGTGGTCTGTTCGAGCAGCGTATAACGGCCGGCCAGCAACGCGCAATCGATATCGAACTCGGCCAGCGTGTCGAGTATGACGGCGCCTTCGTTGACGCCGAGGCCGACCGCCTTGATCGCGCCCGTCGAGCGCAGCCGGTCGAGCGCGCGAAAGCCGCCGCCTTCGGTCAATTGCCGCCAATAGTGCGGGTGCTGAGCGCCGTGCGTGAGCCGGCCGATGTCGTGCACGAGCAGGATGTCGATGTCGACGATGCCGAGGCGCTGCTGGCTATCCTCGAACGACCGCAGAATGCCGTCGTGCGTGTAGTCGTAGATCGCTTCGAAAGGCAGCGGATTCTGCCAGCCCTCGCGGTCGTCGAACGGCGTGGTGCGCGGCACGAAGCGCCGCCCCACCTTGGTGGAAAGCACGTACTCGCCACGCGGATAACGGCGCAACGCGGTGCCGAGCCGATGCTCGGCCTTCGTGTTGCCGTAGTGCGGCGCGGTGTCGAAGTAACGCACGCCAGCGTCCCATGCGGCGGCGATGGTCGCATGAGCCTCCTCGTCGGACAGATCGTGGTACAGGCCGCCGAGCGGCGCCGTGCCGAGACCCAATCCGCTCACTTGCAGCGAGCCGCGGCCGATACGGCGCCGCTGCCCGATCTTCGAACCGATCGCTGCGGTCATTGAGCGCGTCTCCTTGTTGACCGGAGTGAGGGCTTTCTTGGGCTAGCGATCCGAAGTGGGTGCTTGAGCGCCTACTCGGGTCCCGTGCGAAGCTCTTTCTCCGATTCCATGCTTGGGTGTCTGGTGTTTTACCATGCGCGAACGGGATTTGCCCACTGCGTTACGGGATTGATGCAGGGCGGGTTTTGATTGGAAGGGGAACGGGTAGACGCGTGCACTTCGCGATGGACTCAACGCCGTTGCAAAAAAAGCCCGTATGTCAGCGGGCCGTTCGGTTATTACTTTTCCGGCTCCATCAGGCGTTGGCTATCCCACATACCGAGTTCGATAGCACGTTGGAGCATCCCGGCCGTTAGTTTTGTCGATTCGTTTTTTTCGCGTATCTCTTTGCGAAATTTTTTGAAGAACAGCGCGAATAAAAGCGTGCATACGGTAGAAAAAATATTGACGCTCTCTCCATCAAAATACTTATCGTATGTAAAGTCGCCGCTCCTGATCTGGAATACCTCGAAGAAGTCGGGAAAAAAATGTACGGCATCGTGTCCATCCATTCCCAAATCCCATCGAATATCCATATCAGGCCGCAATACCTCACGCAGAGACAGATATTTCCGCTCTCTCAGGAATTTCTCGAGCTGTTGCCATGCCTCTTTAGCCGAGTGTTCCGACCGTTCGATCACTGATTCTGTCCTCTGGTTTTGCGAGCTTGTTGAAGTGCAAAGTAGTCGTGAGATCAATCATAACAACGTCATAAACCAGGATCATCGCGCCAATTTGAGGCGTCCATCGACCTACAACGGCCCCAAGATTGCACGTCATTGAAAAGCGCAAGGCCGCCATAGACTGATTGGTCAGCGTTGGAACTCTAACTGGAAGATTGAAATCAAGAAGCTCCCTGGCGATCTGCGATGCGATGGAAGTTCCGGGCGTAGTGCCCGCAAATTTCTGTCTGGTTGTGAGAAACGGTTGACCGATCAAGAATGCAATAATCGCAGCAACATCCGCCGCGCCCAGTCGCTTACATATTTCCTCCGTCAGCACCGCAATGTACAACTCACAGGCCGTAAGATCATTGCGTCCCCATACGAATAGTGATTTACTGGAGACGTTGACTCGTCGTTTAGTAGCCGCTCGTATTCATTCATTGCTGCGTAATCTCAACTGACATTATTCTGCTTTACATCAATCAACGCGGTCACTGTCCCCCGACTGCCGCCAGTCGCGCTGCACTACATATTCCTTCTTGATGCGTGCAAACGACAGCGCGACATGCTCCAAATCCAGGCCGTCATTGGCCGCCGGCTCAACGTGCGAAACAATCACGTCGTACAGCGTGATTTTCAGATACTCCAGAGGAGCACCGCCGGCCTTACGCATGGTGAGCACGGCCTTAGGAACATGTGATCCCCGAAAACAGTAACTCGCCAGATTAGGACTTGTGCGATCGATCCTGTGTACGAAATGCAAATCCGAAACTGTTGCCCTAGCTGCACCACGACCCGAACCGGAATGCATGCTGGACTGCTGTGTGATTTTCCAATTCCAACCAAGAACCTCGATTTCATCAGGATGCGTTGTGTCCTGCGATGCACCGGTGATACCGTCGATCTTGATAAAAATATCGGCCATTTCAATTTCCGTTTATTTTCGAATTTCCTTGACGACTCCTCGCTACCGATTCTAATTGCGGATTCATCTTAAATTTCAATATTTAATTTCGGGATAGTCATTTTTAACAATCTAATTGTGTCGCCCCTGTTAGCCAAGGTAATCAGGGCATTTCCTGTCGGGCCGCACGCTATTCGTTGCTCTGCGCTCAACGCCACGAACCGCTACACCCCAACATTCATGGCGCGGCCCCAGTTTCACTCCCGGCATCGTGACCACTCCCCCACATGGTTTAGAATGGCGACCCTTCCAAAATTACGCCGCATAAGCAGACTCGTGCGCGCATCGATTGAGCAATGGCCAAACTTCTGACCGATTCCGAATTTCAGCGCTTTTCCGAACTCCAGCAGAAGCAGTCGAGCTTCACGATCACCCCTGAAGAAGCCGACGAACTGCGCGACATCGTCGCTCACGCGCAAAAGCGCCGCGACGATCGCGCCGCCGCGATGCAAAGCATCGAGACCTTCATCCAGCAATTCGACATCACGCCCGACGAGCTGTTTTCTTCCGAACAGATCGGCGAAGCGGCGCGCACCTTCGGCCTGATTCCGGCCGCGCGCAAGGAGCGCGTGCTGCCGCCGTCGCTGACGTTCAACGGCAAGCCGTATCAATGGACGACGCGTGCGCTGCCCGACGAAATCCGCGTGCCGCTGTTCGATGCGTTCAAGGGCGGCGAGTCGGTGAAGTCGTTCATCTCGACGCTGAAGGATGCGAACCGTTGTGCGGCGACGATCGCGCGGCTCGAGCGCGAAACCGGCGCGGTGTACGCGCAGGCCTGGCTCGACGAACTCGCCGTGACGCGCGCGCAGGTCGACGAGGCCGCGGGGAAGCTGGCGGCGTAAGCCGGGCTGGCTCAACCGCTCAACGCGCGGGCTGCGGCTCCCCGAACTTCGGCCCGCTCTTCGCATCCGCCTCGATGCTTTCGTCGAGCGCCATCCGGAAGCCGACCACGCCGGGATCGTCAGTCCGCGTGATCGTGAAGCCGCTCGACCTCGCGAGCGCGATCATCGCGCCGTTCTCGCGCAACGCCTCGCCCACCAGCCAGTGAGTGCCGCGCGCCCGCGCGTACGCGATGATCCGCTGCATCAGCAACTGGCCGAGGCGCCGGCCTTTCTGGTCCGAGCGCACGGCCACCGCGAATTCGGCCGTCTCGTTGTCGGGATCGGCCACCGCGCGTACCACGCCGAGCGTCTGCGCGACGCCCGCTTCGTTGTCGATCGTCGCGATCAGCGCCATTTCGCGGTCGTAGTCGATCTGCGTCATGCGCGCGAGCTGCGAATGATCGAACGCCCCGACCGCGCCGAAGAAGCGCAAGCGCAAATCCTCGGGCGTCATCGCCTGCACGAAGTCGCGATGCGCGATTTCGTCCTCGGGACGAATCGGCCGCACGGTCACGCGCATGCCGTGCCAGTCGAGCGTCTCCTCGAAGCGGCGCGGATACGGCACGATCGCGAGGCGGCTGCGCTGCGCGCCGAGACTCAGCACGGGATCGACCACCGTCACACGATCCGCGTAGACCCTGAGCCGCAACGCAATCCCGACGATCTCGCGCACCTCGCAGACCGCCTGCGAGAGCGACGTCAGCGCCGCGAGCGGCGGCTCCGGCGCGACGAGCCGCGCGTAGTGCGAACGCGTGACGATATCGCGCGCGAGCATCGGGTTGAGCGGCGGCAGGCCGTAGACGCGTATCGCCTCGAACACGCCATCGACGGGCGGCGTGGTGAAGCGGAATACGGGGCCGAAGTTGTCGTCATCGTGGAGTTCGACGGTGATGTCGACGATGGGATTTGGGGGCTGTGCCGTAGCGTTTACCGTAGCGCTTGGCGTCGTACTGGCGGTGTTGCCTGGCGCGCTGCCCGTTGCCTCATCTGTTGCTTCGTTCGTTGCGCCGCCTGTTGCGCCATCGACCACGCCGCCCGCCGCATGACTTGCCGCGCGCCGCGCCGCGTCCGCGCCCTCATGCCCCTCCACCTGCAAGCCGAAGCGCCCCAGAAACCGCGCCGCCGCGGCCCCCGCGAGCCGGCTCTCGCCCGCCGCCAGCGTCTCCCGGACCTGCGCCTGCGCCGCGTCGATCGCCTCGGGAATCCGCGCGGGCAAACCCTCCGGCGTTTGCATCAGCAGTTCGCGGCCGAGCCGGTAATCGACGAGACGCGCGAACGCGCGCGCGAGCCGCTGCGGCGTCGTATGAACCGGAATGCCCTGCGCGTGCAACGCGTCGCGCATCGTCGCATCGACGCCGCCGAAGAAGCACGCGAGCAGCCCTCGATACGCGAAACGCTGATGCTCGATCAGCGCCTGCGCGACTTCGCCAACCGGCGCGCCATGCGTCGGCGCGTGGACCACGAACGCGGTGCCCGTGTCGCGATGCTCGGCGAGCAGCTTCAGCGCGGTGCCGAAATGCTCGGGACGCGCGTTGTCGCCGAGTTGCAGCGGATTGCCGCCGACCGCGTGCGGCAGCGCTTCCCGCAGCGCCTCCGACACCTCGGCGGGCCACGGCGCGAGCATGCCGCCGGCGGCCGCGAACGCATCGCAGGCGAGCGTCGCGAGCCCCCGGTCGCTCGTAATCAGCGTCGCGGTGCCGCCCGCCGCCACGCGCCCCACGCCGAGCGTTTCGATTTCGTCGAGCAGATCGTCGAGCGCATCGACGCGCACGAGGCCCGCGCGCCGGAACGCGGCGGTGTAGAGGCCGTCGGCGGGATCGGCGCGGCCCGAGCGCAGCGCCAGCACCGGCTTGTTGCGCGCCGCCGCGCGCGCGGCCGACATGAACTTGCGCGCGGCCCGCACGCTATCGAGTTCGAGCAGGATCGCGCGCGTGCCGGGATCGCTCGCGAGATAGTCGAGCACGTCGCCAGCGTCGACGTCGGCTTCCTCGCCGAGCGCCACCGCATGCGAAAAGCCGAGCCCGCGCGCTTGCGCCCAGCCGAGCACGGCGTTGGTCAGCGCATTCGACTGCGACACCCACGCGACGCCGCCCGCCTTGACCGTGCACGACGGCGCGCCGAGATGCGCGCCGAGCGCCGGCGACACCACGCCGAGGCTGCCCGGCCCGACGATGCGCAGCAAATGCGGCCGCGCCGCCGACAGCGCCTGCCGCAGCGCGAGCCGGCTTTCCTCGCCGCGCGCCTCGCCGACGATGATCGCGGCGCGCGTGCCCATGCCGCCGAGCCGATGAATCAGCGCGGGCCACGTCGCGGGCGGCGTGCAGATCACCGCGACGGTAGGCGCTTGCGGCAGATCGCCGGCATCGCGAATCACCGCGTGGCCGCCGAGCGTTTCGTACTTCGGATTGACCGGCCACAGCGGGCCCGTGAAGCCGCCTTCGAGCACGCGCGCCCAGACCATCGCGCCGGTACTGCCCGGCCGCTCGGACGCGCCGATCACGGCGACGGATTTGGGTCGGAACAGGGCGTCGAGATTGCGAACGGTCACGGGCGCTCCATGCGGTTGGAGTGGAAAAGAGCCGGCTTCGCGACGAGGCGGGCGCTTCCGTCAGCATAGGCGAAGTCGGACGCGCATTCCGGATTGCCGGTGATGGAGCGGTATGTGCAGGCGCTGGGGGCGTGGCTGCGGGATGAGGTGCCGAAAATGCGGCGATGCGTGTGGTTGACGCACTGCGCCGCAGTATCGCGGTGTCGCGATGTTCCGCGCCGCAAAGAAAAAACCGCGTCGATATGAACCGACGCGGTTTTTTCTCCATGCAGCGCTGAAAAGCTCGGAGGCGAAGCGGCGAAAAGCGGACTTATCGCTCGCCTCACGCCCTTACATCGTCTTCCTGAACGGTGCCCCCGAGTGCTCGCGCAACTCGTTGAACACGATCTTCGGCCACGCTTTCTGCGCGACTTCGATCTCCGACACGTGCGAGGCCAGATAGGTCGGCGCGTCGGACGCATCGAGCGCGATCCGCGCCGAGTACGAATCGGTGAAGCGGCGCAATTCGGCCGCGTCGTCGCAGGTCACCCAGCGCGACAGGCGGTAACGCGCCGGCGCCATGCGCACGTCGACCTTGTACTCCGTCGACAGCCGGTGCGACACCACCTCGAACTGCAGCTGGCCGACCGCGCCGAGAATCATCAGGCCGCCCGCTTCGGGACGGAACACCTGAATCGCGCCTTCCTCGCCAAGCTGCTTCAGCGCTTCGCCAAGCTGCTTCGCGCGCATCGGATCGACCACTTCGACGGTCTGGAAAATTTCCGGCGCGAAGAACGGCAAGCCGACGAATTGCAGTTGCTCGCCTTCGGTCAGCGTATCGCCGAGACTCAGCGTGCCGTGATTCGGAATCCCGATGATGTCGCCCGGATACGCCTCGCTCACGGTCTCGCGGCGCTGCGACAGGAACGTCACGACGTTGTTCGCGCGGAACGTCTTGTTCGACCGCGTGACCTTCACCGCCATACCGCGCTCGAAACGCCCCGAACACACGCGGATGAACGCGACGCGGTCGCGGTGCGCGAGGTCCATGTTCGCCTGCACCTTGAACACGACGCCGGTGAACTTCGGCTCTTCGGGCAGCACGGGGCGCTGCACCGTCATGCGCATCGACGGCGGCGGCGCGAGATCGACGAGCGCGTCGAGAATTTCCTTCACGCCGAAGTTGTTGATCGCCGAGCCGAACAGCACCGGCGATTGCTGGCCCGCGAGGAACTGCTCGCGATCGAACGCGGGCGTCGCGCCGCTGATCAGATCGATCTCTTCCTTCGCGCGCACCCATGCGTGGCCGAAACGGCGCTCGCCTTCCTCGTCGGAGAGCGCCTGCAGCGTTTCGACTTCGCCGCCGGCCGTGTCCTGGCCCGCGCGGAACACGCGCACCTGGTCGCGCTGGACGTCATAGACGCCCTGAAAATCCTTGCCCATGCCGATCGGCCACGTGAACGGCACCGCCGACACGCCAAGGTGCTGCTCGATTTCGTCGAGCAGTTCGAGCGGCTCGCGCACTTCGCGGTCGAGCTTGTTGATGAAGGTAACGATCGGCGTCTTGCGGCTGCGGCAGACTTCGAGCAACTTCAGCGTCTGCGCTTCGACGCCGTTCGCGCCGTCGATCACCATCACGGCGGCGTCGACCGCGGTCAGCACGCGGTAGGTGTCTTCGGAGAAGTCCTCGTGGCCCGGCGTGTCGAGCAGGTTGATGACGCAATCGCCGTACTCGAACTGCATCACCGAACTCGCGACCGAAATGCCGCGCTGCTTTTCGATCTCCATCCAGTCGGACGTCGCGTAGCGGTTGCTCTTGCGGCCCTTCACGGTGCCGGCAATCTGGATCGCGCCCGAGAACAGCAGCAGCTTTTCGGTCAGCGTGGTTTTACCCGCGTCCGGGTGGGAAATGACCGCGAACGTGCGGCGGCGTTTGAGTTCGGAGACTGACATCGGATCGGGCGGTCACGGAAAGGGGTTCGGGCGATTGCCGCGGCCTCGGACGGCCGGTATGCCGCGCGTGGCGCGGCGGCGTCGAGTTGCGGGAGTCGGACGAGAGCCGGGATCGACCGGCTCGTGCCGCGTCGAAAACGACGGGCGAACGGGTCATGGCTCAGCGTTCGACAATGCGGGAATCGCCGCGCAAGGTGCGAATGATACACGTCCGGCGCGGCGGCCGGGGGAAAGGGGGTCGGTGGAAACGGCGCGATGGGCGGGGCATGGGCCGCCCGATGCTCGGGCATGGACGCCGGCGTGCGCATTCGCGCGGGAAAGGTGAGCGTTTTCGGGACTCTCGCCAATGGCAATCGAAACGCGACGAAAGGTGAGGATCGCGAAGATCATCCCTGCACCTGCTACGGCGCGCGGAACGTAAAAGCAAGCCGTGGAGAAACGGCGGCAACGCTCTGCATCGCTATCGATACGCCGCGCCGAACCGCTCGAAAACGCCTGGAAACGCCCGCCAGCAAAGGCGGGTACGGGTTTTCGGCAAGCGCTGTATGCCACCGGAACGCGGCGGCGGCGTATGCGCCCGGCGGTGCGTCGCGCAATAAAACCTGGCTCACCGAAGCGAGCACGCGAGTCTCGAACGCATCGACAAAGCTCGCGACTCGCATTCGAACCCGGCTCAAAGGTGAGCGTTTTCAGGACCTGGACAACGGCGCGGATGAAAGCGGATCACATCGGGAAAAGAAGGCGGCAGCGAATCACGGCGAGCATCGCGCGACGATGGCAATACGCTACACGCCAACGGGCATCGACGCCTTCGATAAGCGTCGGTGAGCATGGACCAACGGCGCCGGAACGCCTCAAACGTCGATCAGAAAACGCTCGCGATTCTTGCCGGCCAGCCAGGCGGGCGAACGGCCGCGACCGCTCCACGTTTCGCCGGTTTTCGGGTTGCGGTACTTGGCAACCCCTGCCGAAGCAGCCTTGCGCTTCGGCTTCGCCGGGCTCGTGAAACCGAGTTCCTCGGCGGTGAGATCGTATTCGGCCACCTTCTGCCTGATCTCGGCAATGGCCTGCGCGATTTCGCGTTCGCGAGCCACGGCGACTTCCTTATGGAGTTTTTCGAGTTGTGCGGTCAACTGTTTGTAAGAGGCCATGCCGGTGCTCCCCACTCATTGGACGAACTGCTGTGCTGTGCGGACACTATCAGAGGAATCAAGCACAGCATAGTGAATCGCGCGACCGTGTGAATGCGGCGTATACCTGGATGGCTTGAATGACCGCGCGAGCCGTGCCGCCCGCGCGATGAGTGCGATGGGCACGAGGCACACTCAAGGCGCTCAATCGTCGACGATCGGGAGGGCGCACCGGCCAGCGCTTTTGCGGCTTCGACCAGTCAGCCGCGCGAGCGCGATAGGCGCATGCCGGGTCGAAAAAATTGCCCGGCCGAAGAATGCATGGACTTCCTTGATTGCCGGAATCAGGTTCCCGGCAATTAAACTTTCCGCCGTTTTTCGAGTGCATTAAGCGCCGCATTCAGGCGTTTGACGCGAGTGGCCTGCGACGGCACCAGAGCCGCGCAGGAAACCAGTTCGATCCGGTTGCGCCAATAGGACAACGGAATACGGTCTTCTGCGGAAATATGGGAAATTATCTGCTCCAGATGCTCAATGTCTTTTTCGAGTTGCTGATGATTCATTGCTTTTCCCCGTTTTCTATTGATTAATATCGAAGCAAAATCGAAACATGAGTGCGATAGCCAGCGCACGCTGACATGGCCCGACCGTGAGCGGAAAATACTTCCTGAGCGCCTGCTAGCATCAGAAAAACCCGGCAAAATCTGCCCGCCGGGGGTTAAATCGCTAACGGTTTAAAAAGAATACTGCTGTCGAACTTCGCGTTCCGTTACCTTCCGCACCGACGACGTTCGACGGTGAACCCGCTAACGCTTAATCCATGTTCTCGCGGAAAATAATTGTGGGGGTACACGGCGCGCCTCCGGTAAAGCGCCGCTCGTAAAAGCCATGTTGTATGTCAACCCGATATCGGACGTGTATTACACGCACCGATTTGTGACGGCCATGCGCTCGTCGAAATAATACGAGCATGCTAAATAAAGAGATTGAGGCGGTGGAAAAACGATTAACTGGCGCAGCGTCAATGTATAGCGCCTGAAAAGCCCGCATGTTTTACTGGATCGCAATCCGCAGAAAGCGCCGGTGCCGTAGCGACTGTACGGGCGGCGCCGGCGTTGCACCGGCGCGGCGTTGGCGTGACTGGCGTGCCGGTTACTTCGCGCGGCAGGCGTAGATCAGGCTGAGCGTGCCGCCCTCGCTCGACTGACGCACGACGTCGTATGCGCCGCTGCAGCTGGCGCTCGCCTGCTGGGAACACGAGTCGGAGCCGACCGGACATTGCACGAGCGTGGTCGCGCGGCCATCCGAGAGAAACAACGGCGCACTGCTGCTGCAACCGCCGAGCGCGACGACCGCACCGGCAGCCAGCATGATGCCCGAACGGCGCGCGAAGAGAGAAAGACAGCGTTTCATTGGATGCCCCGATCACGTCTTGTTGTTCGATCACGCGATTGTGCCACGCGGCACTCGCACTGCGTCACTTGCGGCGGCATGCGCGCGAACGCGCCGCTCAGACCTCGATGCCGTGCGCCGCGATCTTCTTGTACAGCGTCGCGCGGCCCATGCCGATCTGCTTCGCGGTGTCGATCACGCGGCCGCCGTTCGCGCGCAATGCATCGCTGAGGAAACGCTTCTCGTAGGCGGCCATGGCGTCGCTCCATAAGGCCGGTGCGGCGGCGATATCCGCGAGGTCCGCGGCACCGGAGGCATGGGCCGGCCCGGCTGCCTTCGGCAAGACGGCGGCAAACGCGCCGCCCTGCCCCGCGCCGAGGAACGGCGCGAGCGTGCGCGCGTCGATCCGCTCGCTGTCGGACAGCATCACCGCGCGCTCGAGCGTGTTGCGCAACTCGCGCACGTTGCCGGGCCAGTCGTACGCACAGAGCAGGCGCAAGGCGTCGTCCTGCAATTCGAAGTGAGCGCCGCCGCGCGTCTGCGCCGCGAGGTCTTCGAGCATCGCATACGCAAGCGCTTCGATATCGGATGAACGCTCGCGTAACGCGGGCGCGTGGATCGTCAATACGTTGAGCCGGTAGAACAGGTCCGCGCGAAAGCGCCCGGCCGCGACCAGCGCGGGCAGGTCCACCGAGGTCGCCGCGATGATCCGCACGTCCGCATGCGCGATCCGGTTCGAGCCGGGCGGCTCGAATTCCTTGTCCTGCAACACACGCAGCAGCGCGCCCTGCAACGGCAGCGGCAGATCGCCGATTTCGCCGAGAAACAGCGTGCCGCCGTTGGCAAGCTCGAACTTGCCGACGCGCCCCTTGCGGTCCGTGCCCGCATACGCGCCGGGCGCGGCGCCGAACAGTTCGGCTTCGAGCAGCGTCTCCGGAAGCGCCGCGACGTTGACGCTCACGAGCGGCCGATGCGCGCGCGCCGAGCCGCCGTGGATCGCATGCGCGAGCAGTGCCTTGCCGGTGCCGGTTTCGCCGGACAGCAGCACCGGCGCTTCGAGTTGCGCCGCGCGCCGCGCCTGGCGCTTCACTTCGAGCGACGCCGCGCTCGTGCCGACGAAGCTGCCGAACGTATGGCGCGCGCGACGCGCCTGCGCGAGCGACTGGCGCGTCGCGATCAGTTCCTGCTGCAGCCGCGAGTACTGCGAAAAGAGCGGCGTGAGCGCCTTCAATTCGTCGAACAGGGCGAAGCCGACCGCGCCGATCGTCGCGCCGGCGTCGTCCTTGAGCGGCAGACGCGTGACGACGAGCGGTTCGCGATCCGTCTCCATGATGTCGAGCAGGATCGGCTTGCCGGTGTTCACGACCTCGCGCATCAGGCTGTTCGGGATCACCGCTTCGCAATCGCGGCCGATCGCCTGCTGCGGGTCCGGGAAGCCGAAGCGCGCCGCGTAGCGCTTGTTGATCCAGACGACGCGCGCTTGCGCGTCGACGATGAAGGTGCCTTCGCTGAAATTCTCGAACGTGCGAAAGAGCGAATCCATCGCCCGGCGCAATACGTCGCCGTAGGTGGCGGGCAAGCCCGCCCAGTCGGTCATCATGCTGTCGCTGTCTCCACGTATCGTAGTGCTTGTTTTTGTCTCTTTTCGTGGACACGATTATCTCCATTTAGAGACATGCGGCAAAGCCTGTTTTATTGAGGTTTATCCCAGGTTTTGGCTATCTTCAGCACAATGACGTCCCGAATCGGAGACGTTTCTGTACAATCGGCCGCGTTGCCTCACGATGCCGTCACAAGCGTCCGGCTCACGCCATCGGGCACGGCACGAGCACGCGCTTTCGCCGCCGCCCCGCCGTGTCGTCAGCGCGGCCTACATGCAGAACAACCAAGCTTTGGAGACTCAATGTCCTTTGTCATCGTCCTCGCCGCGCTGGCGTTCCTGATGTTCGCCGCGTATCGCGGCTACAGCGTCATCCTGTTTGCGCCGATCGCCGCGCTCGCCGCCGTTCTCGCCACCGAACCCACCGCCGTCGCGCCCGTCTTCACGAGCATCTTCATGGACAAGATGGTCGGCTTCGTGAAGCTCTACTTCCCGGTGTTCCTGCTCGGCGCCGTGTTCGGCAAGGTCATCGAACTGTCGGGTTTCTCGGAAGCGATCGTCGCAGCCGCGATCCGCTATATCGGCCGCTCGCGCGCGAATGCGGTGATCGTCGCGGTGTGCGCACTGCTCACCTACGGCGGCGTATCGCTGTTCGTGGTCGTGTTCGCGGTCTACCCGTTCGCGGCCGAACTGTATCGCCAGAGCAATATTCCGAAGCGCCTGATGCCCGGCGCGATCGCGCTCGGTGCGTTCTCGTTCACGATGGACTCGCTGCCCGGCACGCCGCAGATCCAGAACATCATCCCGACGACGTTCTTCAAGACGACCTCGTGGGCCGCGCCGACGCTCGGCGTGATCGGCTCGCTGTTCATCATCGCGGTCGGCCTGACGTATCTCGAATGGCGCCGCCGCGCCGCGATGGCGACCGGCGAAGGCTACGGCACGGAACTCGTCAACGAACCGGAGCGCGTCGAGTCGAAGCAGCTGCCGCATCCGCTGCTCGCGGTTGCGCCGCTCGTCGTGGTCGGCGTCGCGAACTTCCTGCTGACGCGCTGGATTCCGACCTGGTACGGCCCGACCTACACGATCACGCCGGACATCCTGCCCGGCCTGCATGCGCCGGTCGAAACGACGGTCAAGGCCGTGGTCGCGATCTGGGCCGTGCAGGGCGCGCTGCTGCTCGGCATCGTGATGGTCGTCGTGACCGCGTTCGGCCGCGTGAGCCAGCGCTTCGCGGTCGGCACCAAGGCGGCGGTCGCGGGCGCGCTGCTCGCGTCGCTGAACACGGCGTCGGAATACGGCTTCGGCGGCGTGATCGCGGCGCTACCGGGCTTCCTCGTGGTCGGCGATGCGCTGAAGAGCATCCCCAATCCGCTCGTCAATGCGGCCGTGTCGGTCAGCACGCTCGCGGGCATCACGGGCTCGGCGTCGGGCGGCATGAGCATCGCGCTCGCGGCGATGTCGGACGTGTTCATCAAGGGCGCCGAAGCCGCGCATATTCCGCTCGAAGTGCTGCATCGCGTGGTCGCGATGGCGAGCGGCGGCATGGACACGCTGCCGCACAACGGCGCGGTCATCACGCTGCTCGCGGTGACGGGGCTCACGCATCGCCAGTCGTATCGCGACATCTTCGCGGTCACGGTCATCAAGACGTTGGCCGTGTTCTTCGTCATCACCGTGTATTACGCAACGGGCCTGGTTTAACCCCGACCTAACTGCAGTTCAACTGCATCGGTTCGCACGGGGCGCGAGCGTTTTTACCGGCCCCGCCGCATTGATCTGATAGATCGGCATTACTCCCACCTCGACAAGCCGCCACTGAAGCAAGAGGATGGGAATGTCAGCGCCCAATCGTTGCAAGGGCAGGCTGACCCGAGTAACAACGGCGTTTAACGGCCTGTCCGCTTATCCGGACGGGCCATTTTTTCATGGTCTTGCTGATCGTGGCGCAGGTGGACGAAATACGAGGCGTTGCGAGCCGCAGGACGAACAGCCAACGGTGAGTCAATACGGGAGCCGCCGCTATGCTGTCCTGACGATCCGTAAGCTCTCCTGCGCGCTGCACCCGTACCGCAATGCATTGCCTCATCTACCTTGCCCGCACGTCACCCGCATGACAACCGCGCACACATCGCGCGCCGCCGAGGAGCATGAAAAATGCAGTCGTCATAGCGGGGAGTCGCGTTAAACTGATTGAAACGCACCGGGGTCACCATACAGGCGGCGCCACACTCAAGCACAACCCGGGCGTGACAGAGAAGGACATGCACGGCGGGCAGGCGCGGCAGACGGTACGCGCGCCTGCCCGTACAATGATTCGATCAACAACGGAAGAAGGACAACTTCGATGCGCATCACCGGGTCCTCCGGGTCAATGGCCCTGCTCACCGAATACGACGACGCAACGGCGCGCGAACTCCGCTCGCTGCGCCTCGAATCGACCGAAGACGGCAAAGGCATCCTGCTGATCGAAGTCGATGAGCGCAAACCGGGCATACATCGCGAAGTGCGCTACGAAATCACGCCCGCCGAACTGATTGCCGCGATCCGCGCGCACGGCGCCGAGTTGCCGGGCGAGCAACACAATCATCGTCAGTAAAACCGGCATGCGGCACACGAGCGCCGCATGCGTTGCCCGCATCGCGCGCCCGCGGCCGATGCGGGTAGGCGGCATTGTTCGCGCCTGCCCTGTCCGCGAGCGCCAAACCGCGCATCGTTGTTCCGCCGCGGCGGCTAATAGAAGACGCTTTTCCGCATGCCTGCGCGCGCGCGTTTTTACGATCGTTTCCGCACGCGAGCGCCAAGCCCCCGGCGCGCCATGACCGCGTTTCGACCTGTGCATGACGGGCACGCGTCCGGGTCGTTTGCACGCCTCGAAAATGCGTCCATAATCCTTGCATTCCCCTTTGCTCTCCTCACCGTGACGCGCCCGCAAGGGCCACGGACGTAAACCGATGCTACATGACCTCGTCGAGCAATACGGCCCCGCGCTCGTATTCGTCAACGTGCTGGCCGCCGCACTCGGGCTGCCGGTGCCGGCCATGCCGTCACTCGTGCTGTTCGGCGCGATGGCGGCGATGCACCCCGGCTCCGTCGGCACGCAACTGATGCCCGTTCTCGTGCTGTCGATCTTCGCCACCCTGATCGGCGACAGCGCGTGGTATCTCGCCGGCCGCATCTACGGCGGCAATACGCTGAAAACGATCTGCCGGCTGTCGCTTTCGCGGGACACCTGCGTGAAGAAAACCGAGCGCTTCTTCGGCCGCTGGGGCGTGCGCGTGCTGGCCATCGCGAAGTTCGTCCCGGGCCTGTCGATCGTGTCGATTCCGATGGCGGGCGCCATGGGCACGCGCTACCGCACCTTCCTCAGCTACGACGGCATCGGCGCGGCGCTGTGGTCGGGCACCGGGCTCATCATCGGTGCGCTGTTCTCGCGGCAGATCGACATGCTGTTCGCGGTCGCCGGCCGGCTCGGCCGCACCGCGGCGCTCATCGTCGTGGCGCTGCTGCTGTTGTACGCGGCATACCGGTGGATCCGGCGCCGCCAGTTGCTCGCGACGCTCGAGTCGGGACGCATCGAGGTCAACGAACTCGGCAAGCTGTTCGCGGCCGGCAACGCGCCGGTCGTGTTCGACATCCGTTCGGACGAGAAACGCAAGCTCGATCCGTTCGTGATTCCCGGCGCGCAATTCGCCGACGAGCGGCATCTCGAGAACATCGTCGCCAATTATCCGCACGACCAGAAGCTGGTGATCTACTGTTCCTGCCCGAACGAGATTTCCGCGGCATGGATGGCGAAGCAACTGAGCGCGGCCGGTTTCTCCGACGTGCTGCCGCTGCGCGGCGGCATGGAAGCGTGGCGCGACTCGGGCGAGCCGGTGGATGCGTTGCCCGACGCGCCGAAGGCGGAAGTCGCGGTCGAGGACGTCGCGCCCAAAGCCGTCTAGCACGGCGCGCGCGGCTCTCGCGCGTGCCCGCGCGCCGCTTCGCCTTCCGTTCAATCGTTCAATGAACACCGAAGGAGCGGTTCAATGCTTTCGACTCAGGACGTTTCGACTCAAGAGATGGACGGACAGCAGGGAGTCGTCGCCGACGCGCCGTTTTCGTCGCTGTCGACGCGCATGCACCAGATGTTCCCCGCGCTCACCTGCGCGGAAATCGACCGGCTGCGCCGCTTCGGCGAGACCGGTCACTGGCAGGCCGGCGAACTGCTGTTCGAGACCGGTCAGCCCGGCCCCGGCATGTTCGTGCTGCTCGAAGGGAGCGTGAAGCTGTATCAGCGCGACGGCATCGGCCGCGAGGTCGTAATCGGCGAGCATGGCGTGGGACATTTTCTGGCCGAAGTCGGACAACTGTCGGGCAAGCCGGCGCTCGTCAACGGCATGGCGCTCGGTTCGGTGCAGGCGCTGCTGATCCCGCCCGAGCGTCTGCGCGCGCTGCTCGTCGCCGAGGCGGAACTCGGCGAGCGCATCATGCGGGCGCTGATCCTGCGGCGAGTCTCGCTGATCGAAAAAGGCGCGGGCGGGCCGATCCTGATCGGCAACAGCAACGACGCGCGGCTCGTGATGCTGCAAGGCTTCCTGTCGCGCAACGGCCATCCACATTCGGTAATCGACGAGCGCGACGAAGACGCGTTGCGTCTGATCGGGCAATTCGCCGCGCAGCGCGAGGACCTGCCGCTCGTGATCTGCCCGGACGGCTCGGTGCTGCGTCATCCGAGCATGCCGGAACTCGCGACCTGCCTCGGCCTCCTGCCCGATCTCGACGACTCGCACGTGTACGACGTGGCAATCGTCGGCGCCGGGCCGGCGGGCCTCGCCGCCGCGGTGTACGCGGCTTCCGAAGGGCTTTCGGTGATCGTGCTCGACAGCCGCGCGCCGGGCGGCCAGGCGGGCGCCAGCTCACGGATCGAAAACTACCTCGGCTTTCCGACCGGCATCTCGGGCCAGGCGCTCGCGGGCCGCGCCTTCGTGCAGGCGCAGAAGTTCGGCGCGCACGTCGCGATTCCGGTCAACGTGAAGGCACTCCAGTGCGGCCAGTCGCCGTACCGGCTCGAACTGAAGTGCGGCGGCCATATCAGCGCGCGGGCGATCGTGATCGCGAGCGGCGCGGTGTACCGGCGGCCCGCGCTCGAAGGGCTCGAACGCTTCGACGGACGCGGCGTTTATTACTGGGCCTCGCCGGTCGAGGCGAAGCTCTGCAAGCGCCAGGAAGTCGTGCTCGTGGGCGGCGGCAATTCGGCCGGCCAGGCGATCGTCTATCTGGCGACGCACGCGGCCAAGGTCCACGTGCTGATTCGCCGCAGCGGTTTCGAGGCGACGATGTCGCGCTACCTGATCGACCGTATCCGCGCGCTGCCGAACGTGTTCGTGCATCCGAATTCGGAAATCGGCCGGCTCGACGGCGATGAGGACGGACTCGTCTCGGTCGCGCTGAAAAGGCCGCTACCCGATGGCGTGAGCCGCCTCGACACGCGGCATCTGTTCCTCTTCACGGGCGCGGACCCGAACACCGAATGGCTGCGCACCTGCGGCGTGCAGCTCGACGAAAAGGGCTTCGTGCTGACCGGCGTCGGCACGGATGGCTCGGCCGCGGCCTGCGATCTCGCCACCACGGTCAAGGGCGTGTACGCGATCGGCGACGCGCGCGCGGGGTCGACGAAACGGGTGGCGGCGGCGGTGGGGGAAGGCGCGGCGGTGGTCGCGCAGATTCATCAACTGCTGGCGGCGGTCGGCGAGGAAGCGGTGGCGTTGGGCGCGTGAGATTCATCGCCCGCGATTCGCGCGCTGGGGTCTGGAGTCAACGCCGCGCCGCACGCGGGGCCATGCGGCACGGGTCGCGAACCGGTGGACGACCCTCAGGAAACCTTAAGCTTCCTTGCGCCGCGATTTTCACCGCCCAAGTCTCACCGCCGGATTCGACCGCCTCGTTACCGCCAACGCCGCGATACAGCGCCAGCGGCACGATTAACGGATCGTTCCGCAGCGGTTATTTCGTGCCGACCGTTTGCAGCGCTGCCCATGCGCCGTTGTTCATCTTGTAGACGGTCACGCCGCCGTACTTCAGATCGCCGTGATCGTCATAGGCGAGTTCGTTGGTCGTCACGCCCTTCATCTGCGTTGCTTTCAGCACCGGCAGATACTTGTGCGGATCGACCGAGTCGGCCTTCTTCATCGCGTTGAGCACGGCCATCGTGCCGTCGTACGCGTATGGCGAATACAGCTGGACCTCGGTGCCGAAGCGTTTCTTGTAGCGGTCGACGTACGACTTGCCGCCCGGCATCTGGTCCAGCGGACTGCCGCCCGACGACGCCAGCACGCCTTCAGCCGCAGGACCGGCAATCTTGAGCAGTTCATCGGAGTGAATCATGTCTGGGCCGATCAGCGTGCTCCTGATCGCCAGCGAACGCATCTGCTTGAGGAGCGGCGCGGCTTGCGTGTCCGCGCCGCCGTAGAAAATCGCGTCCGCGTCCGCCTGCTTGATGTGGGTCAGGATGGCGCGAAAATCGACGGCTTTGTCGTTGGTAAACTCTTGCGCGACGATGGTGCCGCCCGCCGCCTTGACCGCCTTGGCGAATTCTTCCGCCACGCCCTGGCCGTACGCGGTACGATCGTCGACGATCGCGAAACGCTTGAACTTCAGGTCTTCCACCGCGTATTTGCCGAGCACGCCGCCTTGCTGCGCATCGGACGTGACGAGGCGAAAGGTGGTCGGCAGCCCTTGCGCGGTGTAAGCCGGCGCGGTGGCGGTCGCGAGTTCCGGAATGCCGGCCTTCGCGTAGATCGGCGCCGCCGGAATGCTGGTGCCGGAATTGAAGTGGCCGATCACGGCGGCAACGCCGTCGTCCACGAGCTTTTGTGCGACGGTCGTGCCGGTGCGCGGGTCGGCCTGGTCGTCGGCCGCATCGAGCACGAAGTGCACCGGCTTGCCGCCGATCACCGGCTTGGTGGCATTAAAGTCTTCGAGCGCCAGCGTCACGCCGCTGCGGAAATCCTCGCCGTAGTGCGCCTGCCCGCCGGTCAACGGCGCGGCGAAACCGATCTTCACGTCCTGTGCCTGCTGCGCAAACGCGCTCGCTCCGCTCAAACAGAGCACGCTGGCGGCCACGCCAGATGCGATGTGTTTCATGCTCATCTGATGCTCCTCTTCGTCTTCGTTATATCTTCGTTATGAAATGGCACGAGAAGGCTCACCGCGCACAACCGACGCGGCGCCCGTCAAGCCGTTGGGCACTGCTTTTTGCTCATCTGAAATCGGCGCACACGCGGACCGGGCCCGCGCTCCGACGAGCCGGGTCATACGCTAAGATGGGTTGCTTGTCTCCGGGTGCGTCGGGCATGGTTTTCCAGGCTTTGGTGCGACGACATATTGGATTCACATCTTGGTTATATTTATCCATAGATGCGCTGATTGGATACAATCATAGCAACCCACAATTTTGACGACAACTTTTTTCGTCGGTCGGCGCACGACCGGCTTTTACCCATGACGACAGTGCAGGCCAAGGCAGAGCAACGATCGCTGCCGCAGTCCATCCGGGATCAACTGCGCGATGAAATCCTGCGGGGACAGTTGCCGCCCGGTACGCAACTGCGCCAGGAAAATCTGGCGGAGCGCTTCGGCGCGAGCCGGATTCCGGTGCGGGAAGCGTTGCGGCAACTCGAAGCGGAAGGGTTGGTCAGTTATCAGCTGAATCGCGGCGCGGTGGTGATCGCGATGTCGACGAGCGAGATTTGCGAGCTGCTCGACATCCGCGCCGCGCTCGAAAGTTATGCGGCGAAGCTCGCGGTGCCCAACATGGTGTCCGCCGACATCGAGCTGATGAAGCGCATCCTCGCCTCATACGACATCGCCACGACCCCGGCCGAATGGGCGGAGTGCAACCGGCAATTCCATCTGGCGCTGTGCGCGCCGTCGAATAACGAGCGGCTCAAGAAGATGATCGAGGAGTATTGCCTGAGCACGACGAATCGCTATCCGCATCTGCGGATGTCGCTGGATACGCAAAAGGACGACGTGCAGCACGACCACTACCGCATTCTCGACGCGTGCAAGCGGCGCGCCGTCGACGAGGTCGTGACGCTGCTCGAACAGCACATTCTCGAAACCAAGCGCGAAGTCCTGGCGGTCGCCCGCCTCGGGTAACGGGTCAGGCTACCCGGCGGTCAGGCCGCTGAGCAGGCATGAAAAAAAGCGCACGGTGAATGACACCGTGCGCTTTTTTATCGTGGACAGCGCTCGTGAGGCACCAAGGCAGATGGACGCTTCAACGATCCGCTTCAAAGGCCCGCTTCAAGGCCTCATCAACGGCCCATCCGGCAATCCGCCTTAGTGCTCGAGCTTCGCGCGCAACTCGCGCGCGGCTTCCAGCAGTCCTTCGTAACCCGAGCGAGCATGCTCCGGCAGATCGGGATCGCCGACCAGCGCGCCGAGCGTTTCGATCAGGCTATACACAATGCCCTTCGCCGCACCCGACGCGATGTTGCCCGACGATACCTGTTGATCGACATGGCTGAGCGCCGCGTCGAGCTGCTCCATCCCGGGACGATCATCGGAAGGCGGCTTGGGAGAAACGTCTTGCGTCATGATGAAACATCGCTCCTGTTGATGCATCGGTGAACGAACCTGTCACGTTGTTATATACCGATCGTGCGCCGCCGTCCATTCGTGTCCCCGGCATTCGTCGGTTATCGGAGCCGGTAAAACCGGCTCCCGGAAACACTCACCCGATGTCGATGCAGAGGCTTTTTCCGCTCCCGAACATCCTCACCTTAAGCGGTGGCGGTGAAGCCCCCGCTCACGACCCCGTCACCGTACGCCGCACGAAAATGCGCCGCGTCAGATCGAATGCGACGAGGTTGCCGGCCACCACGAGCAGCAGTCCGACCACCGCGAGCGCGGACCAGCGATAGCCCTCGAAAATCGTCGACGCCGCCAGCGCGACGATCGGAAACAGCACCGTGCAGTACGCGGCGCGCTCCGGTCCCATGCGGCCGACCAGCATCAGGTAGGCCGTGAAGCCGATCACCGAGCCGAACACCGCGAGGTAGGCGAGCGCGCCGAGATAGCGCGGCGACAGATCGGGCGCGAACGAGTAGCCGGCGAACAGGCTGCCGATCGTCAGGATGCCGGCGCCGATCAGCATCGCCCAGCTATTGGTCGCGAACGGATGCAGGCCCATCGATTGCATGCGGCTCGACAACAGGTTGCCGGCCGAGAAGCACAGCGTGCCGAGCAAGGCGACGCCGAGCCCGAGCCACGCGGTGTGATCGCCGAGGTGCCCGGCCATCTGCTGCACGAACAGACAGACGATGCCGACGAGCCCGAGCAGCGCGCCCGCGATCGCCGTCGGTTGCAGCGGACGGCCCATGAACAGCCGGCCGTTGATCGAGTTCAGCAGCGGCGCGGTGGAAAACACGACCGCGACGAGACCGCTCGGCACGATCTGCTCGGCGTAGTAGAAGCACAGGAAATTGAGGCAGAACAGCGCGAGGCCCTGCGCGACGAGATAGCGCCACGCGGCGCGCGGCGGCCAGATCGGCCGGCGCATGACGCGCAGCAGCGCGAACAGCAGCAGCGCCGCGATCCAGAAGCGCCACGCAATCGACACGGGCGGCGGCACCTCGCCGAGTTGCCATTTGATCGCGATCCAGGTGGTGCCCCAGATCAGCACGGTCGAAACATAGAGCAGCAGATTCATGATGAAGCCCGGGTCGGCAATCCGTGGTCGGCCATGTCGCGCGGCAGGCCACGGTAAGCCGCGATGACGAAAACCCGACTATGCCGCCGCGCCGCCGTCCGGACTTGTCCAGGATTGCGCACATTTTTGCGGCGCTGGGCGGCCTCGCGAGGCTCGCCGTATACTGGCCGCTCAGCCATCCACTACTCGCCGCCCATCGTCCGCTCGCCACCGTGAACGCCAGCCCGTCCATCCCCGAGATCTCCGCTGCCGGCACGCCGTTCGGTCTGCAGTCGGTCTGTCATACGCTCGCCAGCGCCAACGCGAATCTGGACCGCTTCGCATGGCTCGGCGACGGACTCGCGATCGCGCTCTGGACACGCAACACGAAAGAGGCCGAAACCGTCTACGAGCGGCCGGGCCATCACACGCTGTCGTGCTATCTCGACGGCGGCTACCGCACCGAGCGCCAGAAAATGCCGGGCCACTACGGCGCGCCGTCGCGGCTATGCGCGCTGCCCGGCGATCACGAATCGCGCTGGTGGGTGCGCGGCCACATGCATTTCATGCACCTGTACTTCCTGCCCGAGCACTTCACGCGGCGCGCGGTGCAGGAACTCGACCGCGAGCCGCGCGAACTGACGCTCGCCGATCGCACCTATTTCGAGGACCCGCATCTCTCGACGCTGTGCCAGTCGCTCGTCAACGAGGACTGGTCAAGCCCCGACGGCCTGCTGCGCACCAACGAAGCCGCGCATGAGGCGCTGAGCCTGCTGTTGCGCGGACAAGGCGTGCGGCGCACCGGCGTCTCGCCGAAGGGCGGGCTGTCGGTCGCGACGCGCCGGCGGCTGCGCGACTATATCGACAGCCATCTGGCGCAGCCGCTTACGCTCGGCGAGCTATCGGAAGTCGCGGCGCTCTCGGAGTTCCACTTGGCGCGCATGTTCCGCGAGTCGTTCGGTCTGCCGCCCGCCGCGTGGATCGCGCAGCAGCGGCTCGAACGCGCGCGCACGCTATTGCACACGACCGCGCTGCCGCTCGCGCGAATCGCCGAGCAGTGCGGCTATGCGAACGCGAGCCACTTCAGCCATCGCTTCCGCGAGAGCGCGGGGGTGACGCCGAGCGTGTATCGGCAGGTGATGGGCGGGTGATTGAAGGATGAGCCCGGGCGGCGGCGGGAATTGAGGTAGGAAACGCGAAGCCCATACCCGGTATTGAGGATCGCTGAGCTAAAGCCGATGTGGAAACTTGTCCACGTAAAATGTTGGCAAGGCTGTGGACAACCTTCTCATAGGCCATCCAAGTCATTGACGCAGCGGCATTATCGGCTTGCGGTTCAGGCGTAGGCAGCCTGCGCCGCCGCCCGGCAAACCGCACGGCCCGACCGCTTTGCCAGGGACACCATACAACGCCCATCGTCCTCGACATCGAGTTGTCCACATATTTTGGGAACAAGCTTGTGGACAACCTGCGCATAGCCCTGCCAAGTGATTGACGCAGCAGGCGTATCTCTCCCAGGTTCGGCAGCAGGCAACGGGGCGGCGGGCCGGGGCGCATCGTCCGACGCAGCCCACCGTCCCGTCCGCGCCATCATCCCTGCGCGGTTTCGGTTTCCCGGCGCCGCAGCGACTCCGGCAGGCCATACTGCACGATCAGCGCGCACACGACGCTCAGCACACCGATCACGTACAAGGCCGGCGTCGTGCTGCCGGTCAGATCCTTCACGCGGCCGACCATCACCGGGCTCACGATCCCGCCCAACTGGCCGAGCGTGTTGATCAGCGCGATCCCGCCGGCGGCGCCGGCTCCCGCGAGCAGCTTCGGCGGCAGCGCCCAGAACGCCGGGATCGACGCCACCACGCCCGCGCCCATCACCGCGAGCGCGACGACCAGCAACGCGGTCTGCTTGTCGAAGTAGCCCGCCGCAAAGAAGCCGATTGCCGACATCAGCAGCAGCCCGAACACGAACTTGCGCCGCTCGCCGCTCGCATCGGACAGACGCCCCACCACGACCATGCAGATCGCACCGCACACATACGGCACCGCCGTCAGCAGACCGACCACGGTCGGGTTCTTCGTGCCCGCCACGTGAATCAGGTGCGGCGCCCAGAAATTCAATCCGTACGAGGCGATCTGGATCAGGAAGTACACGAGCCCGAGCGTCAGAAAGCCCGGCGTTTTGAGCGCGCCGATCAGCGAATGGCCGCTTGCGGGATGACGGCTCTGCTGCGCGATCTGCGCGGAGAGCACGGTCTTTTCCGTGGCCGACAGCCAGCCCGCGTCCTCGATGCGATCCTTCAGCAGCAGCAGCACCAGCACGCCGAGCACGATGCACGGCATGCCGCCGAGCAGGAACAGCCAGTGCCAGCCCGGCATGCCGAGCGCGCCGTCCAGATGGCCGATCACGAGCCCCGCGAGCGGCGCGCCGACGAGCCCCGAAAACGCCGAGGCGAGAAACAGCATCGACGTGATGCGGCCGCGATAGGCGGTCGGAAACCACAGCGTCAGGTAGTACAGCACGCCGGGCGCGAAGCCCGCTTCCATCGCGCCGATCACGAAGCGCAATCCGTAGAACTGCCATTCGTTGTTGACGAACACCATCGCGGCGGTCGCGAGACCCCACGAAATCATGATCCGCGCGATCCAGCGCCGCGCGCCGACCTTGTAGAGGAACAGGTTGCTCGGGACTTCGAACAACACATAGCCGATCACGAACAGACTCGCGCCGAGGCCGTATGCGGTGTCGGACAGACCGAGATCGCTCTGCAACTGGAACTTCGCGAAGCTGATGTTGATGCGGTCGAAGAACGCGAACAGGTAGCAGATCATGATGAGCGGCATCAGCCGCCACGCGACTTTACGGATGATGGCCGCGAGATCGTCGCTGCCTGTGCGGCTACTGTCCGCCGCTACGCCCAGGTCACTCATGCTTGTCTCCAATGCCGGATTCGGCGCCGCCGTCCGGTCGCTTGATGGTTGATGGTCGATGATGGTTGCCGTGTGGCCGGTCAGATCTGCCGCACATATTCGGGCACCGGATGCAGGTCGCAATTGCGGCCCGCCTTGGCGAGTTGCCCCGGCACGTCGTGGCCGAGCAGCGCCGGCAAGCCGCGCGACAGCACCAGCAGCTTCTCCAGATCGATCCCGGTCGGAATCCCCACTTCGTCGCACAGGTTGACGAGGTCTTCCGTGCAGATGTTGCCGGACGCGCCCGGCGCGAACGGACAGCCGCCGAGGCCGCCGAGCGCGGCGTCGAAACGGCGCGCGCCGGCTTCGTAGGCGGCCAGCACGTTGGTGAGGCCCAAGCCGCGCGTGTTGTGAAAATGCAGCGTGAGCGCCGAGGCCGGCACGCGTTCGAGCACGCGCGCGACGAGCCGCGCGACCTGGCGCGGATTCGCCATGCCGGTCGTGTCGGCGAGCGTGATGCCTTCGATGCCCATCTCGCGATACGTATCGACGATGCCGACCACGCGGTCTTCGTCGATGCGGCCTTCGAACGGACAGCCGAACGCGGTCGCCACCGTCGCGTTGAGCAGCACGCCCGAGCCCTTGACGTGGCGCACGATGTCGCCGAACGCGGCGAGCGACGACTCGCAGCTCATGCGCATGTTCGCGCGGTTGTGGGTCTGACTCGCCGACATGACGAGGTTCAGCTCGTCGGCGCGCGCGGACAGCGCGCGCTCGGCGCCCTTCAGGTTCGGAATCAGCGCGACGTAGATCACGCCGGGCTGTCGCTCGATCTGCTGGAATACGGCCTCGCCGTCGCGCAGCGCCGGAATCGCTTTCGGCGAGACGAACGAGCCTCCCTCGATGCGCGTGAAGCCACATGTGGAAAGCGCGTTGATCAGCGCGATCTTGTCCGGCGTGTCGACCCAGGTGGGCTCGATCTGCAGACCGTCGCGCGGCGCGACTTCCTGCACGATCAGTGTGTCGAGCGAGGCAGTGTCGGCAGTGGAGTAGATGGCGGCGCTCATTGCACGGCTCCTTCGCGGCGCAGCCGCTCGATGTCGTCGTTTTCAAAGCCGAGGTCGCTCAGCACGCTGCCGGTATGCTCGCCGAGCGCGGGACCTTGCCAGCGCACTTCGCCCGGAGTGTCCGAGAGCTTCGGCACGATGCCCGGCATCTTTACCGACGCGCCGCCCGGCAATTGCGCCTGCAGCAGCATCTCGCGCGCCTGGTAGTGCGGATCGGCCACGATGTCGGCCACCGAATAGATGCGCCCCGACGGCACTTCGGCGCGTTCGAGCGCGGCCAGCACGTCTTCGGTCGTGTGCTGCGAGGTCCATGCGGTAATCGCCTGATCGAGCATCGCGGCCTGCTTCGCGCGGCCGTCGTTGTAGGCGAGCGCGGGATCGTCGGCGAGATCGGCGCGGCCGATCAGATGCATGAGGCGCTTGAAGATCGGATCGCTGTTGCCCGCGATCACGACATAGCCGTCGTCTTGCGTGCGATACGTGTTCGACGGCGCGATGCCCGGCAGCGCGCCGCCGCTGCGCTCGCGCACGTGGCCGAGCAGGTCGTATTCGGGCACGAGGCTTTCCATCAGATTGAACACGCTCTCGACGAGCGACACGTCGACCACCTGGCCTTCGCCCTGTCCCGTCTTCACGCGCAGCAGCGACATCAGCGCGCCGATCACGCCGTGCAGCGACGCGAGCGAGTCGCCGAGACTCACGCCGACGCGCGCCGGCGCGCCGTCCACTTCGCCGGTCGTGTAGCGGATGCCGCCCATCGCCTCGCCGATCGCGCCGAAGCCCGGCCGGTCGCGATACGGGCCGGACTGGCCGTAGCCGGAGATGCGCACCATCGTCAGTTTCGGATTGAGCGCGTGCAGCACGTCCCAGCCGAGGCCGAGCTTTTCGAGCGCGCCGGGGCGCAGGTTTTCGATTACGACGTCGGCATCGGCGGCGAGGCGCTTGACGACCTCGATGCCATCGGCCGATTTCAGATTCACGCAGACGGATTTCTTGTTGCGCGACTGCAGATACCACCAGAGCGAGGTGCCTTCATGGAGCTTGCGCCATTTGCGAAGGGGATCGCCGGTTTGGGGCGCTTCGATCTTGATGACTTCGGCGCCGAACTCGGCCATGAGGCGCGCGGCAAACGGCGCGGCAATGAGCGTTCCGATCTCGACGACGCGAATACCCTGAAGGGGTCCAGCCATGGTGCAGTCTCCGGAGTTGGTTTGGTGTTGGGAGACAGCTTAGAAGCGGTGCGGCGGTGGGTCCAACCGCAATTCGCCAAGGACCGTTCGCGAACGACGAACGCTCAGCGGCGGCGTTTGGCGGGCGGGGTGGTGACGGTGGCGGCAGGCGTCGCGGATGCGCCCGATGCGCCGGCGGTCGCGGAATCGCCCGCCTCTTCCAACGCTTCGACTGTGCGCAGATGATCGAACAGCAGCCGGCCCACCGGCGAAAGCGCCTCGAGGTCGCGCGCCACGATCACGAGGCTGCGCTCGGCCCAGTCGTCTTCAAGCGGCACGCCGACGAGGCCGAGCGGCCGGCCCATCAGCTGACACACCTTGCGCGGCAGCACGCCGACGCCCATGCCGGCCTGCACCATCCGGCACACCGCGTCGAAACCCGGCACGTGGATGCGTAGCCGCAGCGGCTTGCCGGCCTGGTGCGCGGCGAGGTGCGTGCGCGCGTTGATCGAACTCGCGGAATGCAGACCGACGTGATCGCCGTCGAGCGTTTCGGCGAAGCCGATGCTCGCGCGCGAGGCGAGCGAATGATCGTCGCGCATCACGATCACGAGCGAATCGCGCCGGTAGTGCTCGACGTGCAGCTCGCGCGTGTCGGCGTCGCCGGAACAGATGCCGAGATCGGCGAGGCTGTCGTCGACGGCCTTGACGACGCCGCCGCTCGGCCGCTCCTCGAGATCGAGCTTGACGCGCTCGTGCTGCAACTGGAACGCGCGCAGGTCCTCGGGCAGAAATTCGACGATCGCCGACAGGTTCGCCATCATCCGCACGTAGCCGCGCACGCCGCTCGCATGACCGGCCAGTTCGATGCCGATGTTCTCGATGTCGCGCATCACGCGGCGCGCGTGATGCAGCAGCGTTTCGCCGGCCGGCGTCAACGTCATGCCGCGCGCGTTGCGCTGAAACAGCGTCGCGCCGACCGCTTGTTCGAGTTCGAGCAGACGCTTGCTCGCGGCCGACACGGCAATCGCCTCGCGCTCGGCGGCTCGCGTGAGCGTGCCTTCCTCGAAGACGGCAAGGAACAGCTGAAGCGTGGTGAGATCGAGCTTGCGGAGAAGGTTTTTGATGACCATGGCGCGGCGCGGGGAATGCGATTCGTCCCGCTCGAAGATGACGCCATACAGTCTATCGAACTTTATCGCACTGCCGCGTTTGCGCCGTCCGCTTCGAAGCGCTCGTGCTTGCTGCCATAGGGCGCGACGAACCCCATGCCGTGCAACCTCGCGCCGACGTACGGCAGGAAGGGGAATGAACGCGGCGCGCGGTGCAGCGTCAAGGCGCGTTTGCTATGCTGGCCTGCCGCCGCGCGCGGATTCCGTTCATCCACCCAGGAAGTCTTTCGATGCCCACCGTCGCGATCGCGATCTTCCCCGGCGTGCAGGCGCTCGACGTCGCCGGCCCCGTCGACGTGTTTTCCGAAGCGAACCGCTTCATCGCGCCGCGCGAGCATTACGAAGTGAAGCTGCTGGCCGCCGATGCCGCGCCGCTGCGCGCGTCGAACGGCATGACGCTGAGCGCCGATGCGACGTTCGATGAGGCGCGCGAGCCGTTCGATCTCGCGCTGGTCGCGGGCGGTCCCGCGCTGCCCGACAACGACGTGCCCGACACGCGGCTGCTCGACTGGCTCGCGAACGTCGCGACACGCTGCGGGCACTACGGCTCGATCTGCACCGGTGCCTTCGCGCTCGGTCACGCAGGGCTGCTCGACGCGCGCAACGTCACGACGCACTGGCAGCATGCGGCGCAACTGGCCGCGCGGTTTCCGCGCGCGCATGTCGACTTCGATCGCATCTATCTGCGCGACGGACCGCTCGTGACGTCGGCGGGCGTGACGGCCGGCATCGACCTGTCGCTCGCGCTGGTGGCCGAGGATCACGGTCCGCACACGGCGCTCGCGGTCGCCAAGCGGCTCGTCGTATTCGCGCAGCGCCAGGGCGGCCAGTCGCAATTCAGCCCCTACCTGACCGCGCCCGCCGACGACACCTCGCCCGCCGCGAAAGTCCAGGCGCACGTGATGGCGCGCATCCGCGAGAGCTTTACGGTCAGGCAGCTCGCCGACGTCGCCGGCATGAGCGCGCGCAACTTCGCGCGCGTGTTCGTGCAGGAAACCGGCGTGACGCCGCATGAATTCGTCGAACGCGCGCGCGTCGATGCCGCGCGCAAACTGCTCGAAAGCAGCGGCGCGGCACTCAAGGCGATCGCCTACGATTGCGGCTTCGGCACCGCCGACCGCATGCGCATCGTGTTTGCGAAGCGGCTTGGCGTAACCCCGATGCAGTATCGCGAGCGTTTCCGTTCGTCGTGAAGGCGACGTGAGAAAATCGGCGACTCTGCAAGCCAACGATCACAAGGAACGACATGACTTCCTCTTCTCCGATTCGCGCGATCGTCACCGGCCATACGCGCGGCCTCGGCGCGGCGCTCGCCGAACAACTGCTCGCGCGCGGCGTCGCGGTGCTGGGTCTGTCGCGCTCGCGGCACGCCGCGCTGAAAGCGCGATTCGCCGCGCAGCTCGAAGAGATCGAACTGCCGCTGGCCGACCCCGCGCGCGTCGCGCAATGGCTCGCCACCGACGCATTGCGCCGCTTCGCGAGCGGCGCGCAAACGGTGCTGCTCATCAATAACGCGGGCATGGTGCAGCCGATCGGTCCGATCGAAGGACAGGACCCGGCCAGCATCGCGGACGCGGTGAACCTCAACATCGCCACGCCGCTGATGCTCGCGAGCGCGCTCGCCGCCGCGGCCGTCGAGGCGAGCGACCGGCGCATCGTGCATATTTCGAGCGGCGCGGCGCGCAATGCGTATCCGGGCTGGAGCATCTACTGCGCGACGAAGGCCGCGCTCGATCATCACGCGCGCGCCGTTGCACTCGACGCGAACCGCGCGCTGCGCATCTGCAGTCTCGCGCCGGGCGTGATCGATACGGACATGCAGGCGCAGATTCGCGGCAGCGGCGAAGAACAGTTCCCGATGCGCGCGCGTTTCGAAGACCTCAAACGCAACGGCCAACTGTCGACGCCCGAGCAATGCGCGACGCAGTTGATCGACTACGCGCTCAGCGATGCATTCGGTCAAACGCCGGTCGCGGATATTCGCGAGATCGTGAAGCAGGCGTAGTCGGTGCAGCGGTTGCCATGGCCGCACTCGGCAGTAACGGGCAGCAATCGGCAGCATCGACGCTCCCGAAAATTCTCACCTTTAGCACGGAGCAGCAGCGGATCGACGCAAATAGTCCCCGCCGTTGCTCCCGAAAACGCTCACCTTGAGGGCCGTAGCGGGATAAATGCAGGCTCACGGCCAGTGCGCCACGCACGGCATACGCCATTCCCGAAAACCCTCACCTTTGATAAAGGCCGAGGCAATATCGCCTGGACATTCAACGGGTTACGTGACGCACGCGCCTTAGCACAGGCTGTTTTTCCCGAGCGGATTACGCATTTGCAAGGCATGCATAGCCGCTTCGTATCACTCGGCTCCTGAATATCCTCACCTTTGAGCGTGACAGCCGCGATACGTGTGCTGCCGGAATCATCTTGCCGTGCGGTTTATTCGTGTATTCGGCGGGTTCGAGCGCTGGCTGGGAACCATGCGCGGACGTTCCCCGAAAACCCTCACCTCCAGATTTGCAGTGCGCGTACAGGTGCGCCGATTCTCACCGCGCCAGCTCCCGAATCTTCTCACCTGTCGGTCATGCAGCGCGGATCGCGCCGCGAGCAGGGCAACCGGCACGGCCGCATAACCCCCCCGTCGATGCCTTATTCGCACAGTCGTCGCGGCATATAATCGGACGAGACGGTCGAACACTCGTCTCGAGGCGGCAGCGCGTGGCGCCGCCTCTTCCCCATTGACAGCATGCGGCTCGAACAGCAGTTCCTGACAAACCGGCAAAGGAGGAAGAATGAAAACAAACGGCGCGAGCAGAATACTCGGCGCGATGTTCGCGATGGCCTTCGCGACTTGCGTGACCTATGCGAACGCGCAAACGCCCGGCGGCACACCGGGCGACATGTCGGCGCAAAACATGCCGATGCAAAGCCGGCCGGGGGTGGCGGCTCCAGCTCCACGTCGAAACAGATCGGATACCCAGTTGGTCCGCGACGTTCGCCGCGCCTTCACGCGCACACCAGGATTAAATTCGGCGAGCATTCACGTCGAGTCGCGTCATGCCTTCGTGACATTGACCGGCTCGGTGCCGCAGCGCTCGCAGATCGAACGGGCCGGCAGCGCCGCAAGATCGGTTCAAGGCGTGAGAGCGGTGTCGAACCGACTGACCGTGCGAACGAGGCGCGGCTCGGGTCATTGAGTCGAACGAGACGGCATCGGTCGGATGAAACCGATGCCGCCTTCGTGAGCGCCGAATGTCTCCGCTTTACTTCCTCTGCCTGACTCCCTCTGCTTTGTCCCTTCCGCGTCAATCGCGCAGCCGCCTTCCTTCGCATCGGTCAACGCTGGCACGATCCGCCTCGCTGAAATCCTCCGGTTCTCATCCGGTCTTTCAATCCGAAAGCACTGCGTTGCTCGCAGCACACTTTTTTCTGCTCTGCTTAAGAAACCGATTGACCTTGCCCAAATACGCCCCCTAGAATTCAGGAATATTCACTAGTGAGGCTCGTGCCTTGGACACCTGCAGTAGTCGACTTTCGAACAGATTCGCTGCCTGAACGGCAGGACGTCCGCGCTTCCTTTCCTAGCCGCCGTCTTGCCAGCAGGCAGACGGTGCGCGTCGCAGCAACTCCCCGTGCACCCTGGTTAATGTTATATCCGCGCCATACGGATCGACGCGTCTGATCGCGTCCATACGCTGACGCGGCTTTGTATCGCGAGCATCAGGCTCGCGTGCGTGTTCGCACGCGTTTCGTCAGTTCGACGGAACGCGCACGGACGCGAGAATAAACACGCCTGTCGCGGGCGCGCGTCCCGAATGCGCGCCGCGATGGCAGAGAGAAACCAGCCAGCAAGGAGCCGCCATGACAGACAGTGACAGTTATCCCTTATGCCGCTTACCGCTTCTTTTAACTGAGGAAAGCGAGTAGACCGCCACCGCCGCGTCGATACGCGCGGCCTCCGTGTCTGCTGGCTTTCCGTCCAGCGCGTTGCATGCAACGCACGGAGAAATATCATGCAATTCGGCCTCCTTCTCTCGCGGCTCCCGCACGTACAGGAGTCGCGCGTCCATTACGACAGCCTGCTCATGCTGCACGTCCGCGAAACACATGCTTTCGTGCCGTTCTGGCGCCGTCTGAAAGCACGCGTTCTTCATCTTTCGTAGCGTTTCGCGATTCTTCCGTCATACGCAAGCGGCTCAGCCAGCACTCGACTCGCACGCTGCCCATGTCCTTGCGTATGCCGGAGCACGCATGTCGCCGTCTATAAACACAACCAGGGAAGAACGTCATGTCCACGCCCACCAACCTTTCCTCCGCCCGCAGCGCCGTACTCGATTCGGCGCACGTCGGCGACATCAAGGGCGCGCTCGGCACGATCGCGCATCATGACGTCGCGCCACGCACCAACTGGTGGGCGCGCGTGCGCACGCTGCTCGCGATCCTCGGTCCGGGGCTCATCGTGATGGTCGGCGACAACGATGCCGGCGCCTTCGGCACCTATACCCAGGCAGGTCAGAACTACGGCACGACGCTGCTGTGGACCATGCTGCTGCTCGTACCCGTGCTCTACGTCAATCAGGAGATGGTGCTACGCCTCGGCGCGGTCACCGGCGTCGGCCATGCGCGCCTCATCTTCGAGCGCTTCGGCAAGTTCTGGGGGGCGTTCAGCGTCGTCGATCTGTTCATTCTCAACGCGCTGACCATCGTGACCGAGTTTATCGGCATCACGTTCGTGCTCGACTTCTTCGGCGTCTCGAAGATCGCGGGCGTGTGCATCGCCGCGGCCCTCACGATGGCCGCCGTCAGCACGGGCGACTTCCGCCGCTTCGAACGCTTCGCGGTCGTGCTGTGCGTGTTGAGCCTGCTGCTCGTGCCGGTGCTCGTGTCGATTCATCCGCCCGTCAGCCAGATGGCGCGTGACTTCTTCATTCCGAACTGGCCCGCCCACTCGAAGCTCTCCGACGTGATGCTGCTCGTGATCGGCATCGTCGGCACGACGGTCGCGCCATGGCAATTGTTCTTCCAGCAGAGTTACGTGATCGACAAACGCATCACGCCGCGCTTCATGAACTACGAAAAGGCCGACCTGTGGATCGGTATCGTGTTCGTGCTGATCGGCGCGGTGGCGATGATTTCGTTCAGCGCCGCGCTGTTCGACGGCCGGCCCGAATTCGGCAACTTCACCGATGCGGGCGGCGTCATCGCGGGACTCGAAAAATACGCGGGACGCACCTCGGCGGTGCTGTTTGCGATCGCGTTGTTCGACGCATGCGTGATCGGCGCGGCGGCCGTGTCGCTATCCACCGCCTATGCGATCGGCGACGTGTTCAAGATCCGTCACTCGCTGCATCGCAGCGTCTCGGACGCGAAGGGCTTCTATCTCGTGTACTTCGTTATCGTCGCGGCGGCCGCGGCGCTCGTGCTGATTCCGGGCAGCCCGCTCGGTCTTCTGACCGAAGCGGTGCAAACGCTGGCCGGCGTGCTGCTGCCGAGCGCGACCGTGTTCCTGCTGCTGCTTTGCAACGACCGCGCGGTGCTCGGTCCGTGGGCCAATTCGAAAAAGCTGAATCTGTTTACGGGCGCTGTCGTCTGGGTACTCGTGATGCTGTCAATCATCCTGACCGCATCGGTGATCTATCCGGACATGGCCGGCAAAACGATTATCGAAATGCTCGTGGGCGGCACGCTGCTCGCCGTGACCGGTTATGGCGCGGCGCTCGGCATCCGCAAGCTGCGCGGCGAGCCCGCGGCCGAACCGTCGCCGGTCTATTCGAAAGAGGCGCGCAACGCCTGGCGCATGCCAGCGCTCGACGAATTGCCGCCGCCGAATCTGACGCTGGCGAAGCGCATGTGGATGGGCGTGCTGCGCGCTTATCTGCTGCTCGCGATCGGCCTCGTCATCGTGAAGGTCGTGCAGATGGCGCTGTGAAGCCGCGCGAATGGTGAGTAGTTCCAGGAGATGCGCTAACGGTGAGGATTTACGGGAGCCGTGTTGCGCATCATCGCCAGCACGCGGAAACGCAGTCACACAGGCCATGCCCGCTCGACGATCCGCGCCTGTTGCCCATGTTCCGGCAACGTGCCAAACACGCGGCCCCACTGCGCGTCGAAGCGGCTTGCGATGAACGCGTCCGCGACGTAGGCGGGCGCGTGCTCGCGCAGCAGGCACGCCTGCACGAGCAGAATCAGGCGCTGCGCTTCGCGGCGCGCGGCCGCTTCGTGCATCGCGGTCCCCGCACCAGCTGCGCCGGCCAGCGCCTCGATATGCGGGCGCAGGCGCGCCTCGCAGTGGCAGATCGGCCGGATATCGTCGATCAACGCGGCTAGCGCGGCGGGATCGCGGCTGATCGCGCGCAGCATGTCGAGCGCCATCACGCTGCCCGATCCTTCCCAGATCGAGATCACGGGCGCCTCGCGATAAAGCCGGCCCATCGGGCTTTCGTCCATGTAGCCGTTGCCGCCGAACACTTCCATCGCTTCGGCCGACAGTTCGATGCTGCGTTTGGCCACCCAGAATTTCGCAGCGGGCGTCACGATCCGTTTATAGGCGTGCTGCAGCGGATCATGGTCCGCGAGCGCAAACGCCTGCGTGAGGCGCATCATCAGCTGCGTCGCGGCTTCGCTTTCGAGCGCCATGTCGGCCAGCACGTTGCGCATCAGCGGCTGTTCCGCGAGGCGCTTGCCGAACGCGTGACGCTCGCGCGCATAGTGAATCGCCTGCACCACGGCCTGGCGGATCGTACCCGCGCTGCCCATCACGCAGTTCAACCGCGTATAGGACGCCATTTCGATAATGGTCGGAATACCGCGCCCTTCCTCGCCGATCATGCGCCCCCACGCGCCGAGGAATTCCACTTCGCTGCTCGAATTGGAGCGGTTGCCGACCTTGTCCTTCAGACGCTGGATCTGCACGGCGTTCTTGCTGCCGTCCGGCCGGTAGCGCGGCACGAAGAAGCACGACAGGCCGTTTTCGGTGCGCGCGGTCACGAGATGCGCATCGCACATCGGCGCGGACATGAACCATTTATGACCGACGATCTCGTATTCGCCGCCTCGCCCCTCGCCACGCACCGGCACGGCGTGCGTAGTATTCGCGCGCACGTCGGAGCCGCCCTGCTTCTCGGTCATGCCCATGCCGACCAGCATCGACGTCTTCTGTTCGAGTGGCAGATCGCGCGCGTCGTAGCTGCGCGAATAGAGTTTCGGCATCAACTGCTCGAACAACTCGGGCTCCTGGCGCAACACGGGGATGCTCGCGAAGGTCATCGAGGTCGGGCACTGCGAGCCGGCCTCGATCTGTCCGTGCATCGAAAAGCCGGCCGCGTATGCGGCCCATGCGCCGGGCCGCGTATCGGAGAACGGTTGCGAGACGAGATTCTGTTCGCGCAGCATCTTCATCAGGCCATGCCACGCGGGATGAAACTCGACGCGATCGATGCGGTGTCCCTGGCGATCGAAGGTGTGAAGTTCGGGTTTGAAGTGATTCGCGTCCTCGGCCATGCGCAGCGTTTGCGCGCTGCCGAGCCGCTCGCCGTAGTCGCTCAGTTCGGATTCGTGCGCCTGCGCACCCGCGCGTTGCACCGCTTCGCGCAGCGCGAGGTCCGTGGTGTAGAGGTTATAATCGGCCAACTCCGGCACGACATTCGTCACCTCATGGGTGTTCCAGTTCATGAGCGGCTCCTTTTCAAGGTGCCCCGATCGGTCCAAGGTCGATCCGTCATCGACGAACCTGTACGCTTGCCGCGCGGGCTTTTTTCTGGTTACCCAGTATAGGGACGCGCTTCGGCGCGAGTGTTCGGATTCGCCGACATGAAGGAACCGCTCCCCGTCAAAACCACGCGCCGCAAGCCCGCGCAATCGCGCGCGCTCGCCACGGCCGAGGCGATTCAGCAGGCCTTTGTTCAGCTTCTGGTCGAGCACGGCTACGACAAGGTATCGATCCGCCAGGTGACGACGGCGGCCGGCGTCGGTATCGGCAGCTTCTATGAATATTTCGCCAGCAAGGAAGCACTCGCGGCGGTGTGCATTCATCTGCGCATCAAGCGGATCGCCATCGAAATGAGCGAATGCATTCCGGCCACGCGCGACGAAGCATTGCCCGCGCGAGCCGATGCCCTGCTAAACGCGCAGATTCGCGCGCCGCTCGCGGAACCCGAACAGTGGTCGACGCTCTTTCAGCTCGAACGCCGGGTTTCCGGCATCGATGCCTACCGCAAGCTTTACGCGGAGTTCGTGCGGCTATGGGCCGGCCTGCTTGCCTCGGCACCCGACTGGCCCGCCGATGCGCCGACGGAAGATGCCGCGTTCGCGGTACACGCGACAATCTACGGTCTCGTCTCGCAGGCGCTGATGACGCGCCCGGCTCCTCACGACGTGGCAGCGCTGCGTCGTTTGCTGCGCACCGCCGTGCATGGGTATCTTTCGCTGATCGCGCCGCGCGCCTATCGGCTTTATCGCTTCGAGTTCTGACGGCTCCGCCCTGGCGTGCGCATCAATGCATCAGCGCCTGTCGCGTTCGTGCGCGAACTGCCGCACCCGTCTTCGAAACAGGATAGAACGCGCTGCGCCGCCGACGTCAAAGGACGATCGCCGTGCACCACCGTCGATACGGTCGTGTCGGGAAACGACTCCACGAGGCGCAATGTCGCAATCTTGTGACGCGCCATGTCGAGCCGGAAGGTCGGATCGACTTTCACTGGACTCCTGATCAATCGCGTACAAAACCACAAGACACTCGTGTACGTGACGTCGATCGACACCTGCGTGCTGCTGCCGCTGGCATTTCACACAATTCACAAATTTCCGTCGACCTAACTGATCACCAGTATCGTCGCATTGCTGGTCGGATTAATGACGCTCTCCAGTCCCGCCGCATTTGTTCCTATTTTGAGGGCCTTCAGCCCCGACGTACGTGCAACATCGCTCGGGGTCATCTATGCTATGGACGTGACGCTCTTCGGTGGTTTCGCACAACTCATCGTGCTCGGTCTATGGCGCTGATCGGGCAGCTTCTATGCGCCCGCATGGTACGTGATGGGCTGCAGCGCGATCAGTGTCGCCGGCGTCATGATCTTCCGCGAACACGAGGAAAAGAACGGCCAGCATCAGCGCGGTTGAATTCGTTGCGATCAGAACAGGCCACGCCTGCACACAACATAAGGATCCTTCGCCATGCAGAACGAATCAAAAGACGGTGTCGATCGACGCAACTTCATGAAGACGGCCATTGCGCTGGTCGGCGCATCGTCCGCGCTCGTCGCGCAGGCCGGCACCGCGTACGCGCAGAACGCGAATGCGCCGGCCGCCGGGACGGGCGCGCACCGGGGCACGGTCTACACCGGCGACGTGATAGACGGCAAGAAGGTCATCAGCTCGCTCGACGTCAACGACCTGCCGAGCGGCGCGAAGCATATGTTCTATTTTCAGGGCGTGCAGATGCCGACGGGCCAGCACTGGTACGTGTCGGTAATCGTCGTGCGTGGTGCGAAACCGGGCAAGCGCGTGGTGCTCGTGAGCGGCGTGCATGGCGATGAGATCAGCCCCGTGCATACGATACAAAGCGTCGTGAGCCAGCTCGATCCGGCCCAGATGTCGGGCACGGTGCTCGCGGTGCTGGACGTGTCGCGCCCCGCGCTCGAAGCGATGGAACGCAGATGGCCGAACTCGGGGCGAGGCATCGATCTCATCGACATCAACCGCGAATGGCCGGGCAACGAGAATGGCGCGAGTGCGCCGAGCCGGCACGCGGGACTGCTATTCAACCGCCTGCTGCGGCCGAACGCCGACTACGCGATCGACTTTCACACCGGCACGACCGGTATGGACCTGACCTCGTTCAATCTCGCGCGGATGGAGTTGCCGGAAGCGCGCGCGATGGCCGAGCTGTTTCCGATCACGCAGATCTTCGACAACCCCGCGTATCCCACGCTGCTTGCGAACGCGCTGATCGACGTGGGCATTCCCGCGATCACGCCGGAGATCGGCGCCGCGCGCATCATCGACCTCAACATGATTCCGCAGTTTGTCGAAGGCACGATGAACGTGCTCAAGCGCTATGGCGTCGTGCCGGGCCCGATCGGGAAGACCGGCCGCGACGTCGGCATCTTCGTCGGCAATAGCGCGCACACGGTCCTCACGACGCACGGCGGCTTCGTCGAACTGCTGGTCAAGCTGAACGAGAAGGTCACGGCCGGGCAGAAGGTGGCGATCCAGCGCAACACGTTCGGCGAAGTGGTCGCGGAGTATACGAGCGGGGTCGCCGGCGAAGTGACGGGGTATCGTACGGATGCGACGGCGGAACCCGGCATTCCTCTCGTGATGGTGCTCTATCAGAGTGCGGGGCGGGAGAATCCCGAGGATTATTCCGAGTAACGCGAGTCGAAGTGGACCGGCGCGCCTGAGTCGCGAATGGTGAGGATTTCCAGGGGATGGGTGAACTCGCCGCTCAAGGTGAGTTCTTCCAGGATGGTGAGGAATTCCAGGAGATGGCGATACCGAACCGAGCGCATTTTTCAGAATGGTGAGGATTTCCAGGAGTTGCATCCACACCGGAAAGCAGGTTGTCGGGCCATTGACCCCTTGGCTCGCCGTCCAGCTTACGTCACGCTCCCGAAAAACCTCACCTTTGCCAATGGCTGGCTGCGCCCACGGATAACCGGAACACGTTCCGGTTATCTCCCGCTCAAAACTTGAACTTCACCTGAAATCCAATCGTAAACGGTAGATGGTCCGAAGGGATCGGCGGCACCACGATGAAGTTCGCGCCGACGCGCTTGTATTCGACCATCACGATCGGCGCGACCACCGGCCCGATCGTGTGATTGCGGCCGAGCCCCCAGTTGCCGTAGTTGTAGCCCGAGATGATCCCGCCGATCGCCGCGAGCCGCACGATGCCCCAGTGCGCGAACTCGGGCGCCCAGACGCCGCCGCCATAGTAGGACGGCCGGCGCAGCGAGTTGCGAAAGCCGCCTATCGTCAGCGCCCACTGGTTGTTCAGCCAGCATTCGACACCGAGGCCGGGGTTGAACTGCTCGAAATCGGTGCCGGGATCGGGATCGATGTGATACGAGCCGAGCATCGCGTCGGCCCATATGCCCCCCTCGCACCAACTGCTCGCATGCGCGGCGGTGGCCGCCGCCAGGCTCGTCACGAGTGCCACGGCGATGCGCCGGATATTTTTGTTCATCTGCCGAAAGTGCATGTCTTCTCCGCCACCGGTCGAGCGCCGGGGTCATCGATGTTCCGACGGTCTGTTTGCCGCCCGTCGCGCACTGTACCTCAACCCGCGCGGGCGATGTTGAGGACCTGCTTGAGGATCTACTCGACTGCGGGCACAGCACGCGCCCGCAGCCAAAACCGCAACGATAACGGAGAACCGATGGCAAAGCGGTGAATCCGCGGCGCGTGGCGAACGCGCCGTCGGCGATGAACGCTGGCGAGACGCTTACAGACCGAGGTCCGACAGGCCCGGATGATCGTCGGGACGGCGCCCGAGCGGCCAGCGATACAGGCGATCGGCCTCGCGAATCGGCAGATCGTTGATGCTCGCATGGCGACGCGCCATCAGGCCATGCTCGTTGAACGCCCAGTTCTCGTTGCCGTACGAGCGAAACCAGTTGTTCGAATCGTCGTGCCATTCATACGCGAAGCGCACCGCAATGCGATTGTCGGTGAACGCCCACAGCTCCTTGATCAGGCGATAGTCGAGTTCGCGCTCCCACTTGCGGCGCAGAAAGCCGACGATCTCCGCGCGCCCATGAACGAATTCGGCGCGATTGCGCCAGATGCTATCCGTCGTATAGGCCAGCGAGACGCGTTCGGGCTCGCGGGTGTTCCAGGCATCTTCCGCGGCGCGCACTTTCTGGATCGCGGTGTCGCGCGTGAACGGCGGCAGCGGCGGGCGGGTTTCGGTCGTATCGGCCATGAGGGTTCCTCATTCAGGTAGCGGTGCGCCGGGATGGCGGTCGTTGGGTTGGGGGAGCGTGTGCTGATTTCGCGGCCGGCTTTGCTGGCGGCTTTGCTTCCGATTTCACTGCTGTGTTCGCCGCCGGCTTCGCGGCAAAACCCGCTTGCGCATCGAGCAAGGTTTTCGCGGCCGTCTGCGCATCGAGCGCGGCGTCTGCCTCGCCGCTCACGAGCGCGACCGCGATCGCGCCGTCGAGCAGAACGAGCCACTGCCTCGCGAGACGCGCAACGCGGCGCGTATCCATAGCCGATTCCGCCGAGAACGCCGCGCACTCGGTCCGCACGAAATCGAGCAGACGCTCCTTGTGTTGGCGCGCGACGATCCGGATCGGGTCGTCGGCGGAAGCGATCTCGCCGGCCGCGTTCAGAAACGCGCAGCCATGAAAATCTGCCGAAGCAAACCATTCGCGCAGCACGTCGAACATGCCGAGCAGGCGTTTGCGCGCAGTCTTGCCGCGCCGCTGCGTGCCGGCGATAAACCAGTTCATCCAGCGTTCGTCGCGCCGTTCGAGCGCAGCCGCCACGAGCGCATCTTTCGATTCGAAATGCGTGTAGAAGCTTTTGCGCGCGGTGCCGGATTGCCGCACGATCGCGTCGACGCCGGTTGCGTGGATGCCGCCGGCGTAAATCAGCGCTTCGGCCGCGTCGAGCAGACGCTCGCGCGCCTGGCCGGTCGGTGTCGGGTCGCTAAGGGTTTCGCGTGTCATGGACGAAAGGTAGAACGATCATTCTCCTTCGTCAAGTTTTTCCGACCCTGTGCGATCGTTATGGAGTTTCCGCGCGCAGGCTGCGCTTGCTGCTATCGTGACGAAGATCGCTCAACCGGAACGGCTTCGATGAACTCCTCTTCTGTTCGCACCGCATGGATGCGGGCGCTGCTCGGCGTCACGCTGCTCACTGCGATGGCCTGCACGCCGGTGCAGGTGCTCACGCATTCGGTCAGCCGGAACGAAGCGCGCGTGCCGGTCGGCCGCTACGACATCGACCCGGATCACACGAGCATCACGTTCGACGTCGATCACTTCAAATACTCGCGCTTTACGATGCGCTTCGATCGCAAGCAGGGGCAACTCGACTGGAACGAGGGCGGCCTCGAACGCAGCACGGCATCGGTCACGATCGACGCCGCGAGCATCGACACGAACGTGCCGCTGCTCGACAGGATGGTGAAGAGCGACAGCATGCTCGACGTATCGCGCTATCCGGAGATTCGCTTCGCGAGCACGCGTTTCGAGCGCACAGGGGACGCGCGCGGCACGCTGAGCGGCAATCTGACGATACGCGGCGTCACACAGCCGGTGACGCTCGACGTTACGTTCAACGGCTTCGCACCCGATCCGCTGACGAAGAAAGACACGCTCGGCTTTTCCGCCGACGGCCATTTCAGCCGCGCGAAGTTCGGTTTGGCGACGTGGTATCCGGCCGTCGGCGACGACATTCACGTGCGCATTCAGGCCGAATTCGTGAAAACGCCCGCAGGCGCGTAAGCGCCGCGGGCGTCGGTCAATCGAACTGCGCCGTGCTCGCTCAGGCGGCGGTCCAGTCGAGAATCACCTTGCCGCTCTCGCCGGAGAGCATCGTCGCGAAGGCCTGCTGATAATCGTCGACCTTGAAATGGTGCGTGAGGATCGGCGACAGATCGAGGCCGCTTTGCAGCATCGCGACCATCTTGTACCAGGTCTCGAACATCTCGCGCCCATAAATGCCCTTGATTTCGAGGCCCTTGAAGATCACCTGGGTCCAGTCGATCGCAGTTTGCGCGGGCGGAATGCCGAGCAACGCGATCTTGCCGCCGTGGTTCATCGCTTCGAGCATGCCCGTGAAGGCGCTCGGCACGCCCGACATTTCGAGGCCGACGTCGAAGCCTTCTGTCATATGCAGATCGTGCATCACGTCGCGCAGCGATTCGCGCGACACGTTCACCGCGCGCGTCGCGCCCATCTTGCGCGCAAGTTCGAGGCGATAGTCGTTGACGTCGGTAATCACGACGTTGCGCGCGCCGACGTGCCTCGCAATCGCGACCGCCATGATGCCGATCGGCCCCGCGCCGGTAATCAGCACGTCTTCGCCGACGAGATTGAACGACAGCGCCGTGTGCGTTGCATTGCCGAACGGATCGAAGATCGCGGCGAGATCGTCGGAAATTTCCGGCGGAATCTTGAATGCGTTGAAGGCCGGAATCACCAGATACTCGGCGAACGCGCCCTCGCGATTCACGCCGACGCCGACCGTATTGCGGCACAAGTGACGGCGCCCCGCGCGACAGTTGCGGCAGAAGCCGCACGTAATGTGCCCTTCTCCCGACACGCGATCGCCGATCGCAAAGCCGCGCACTTCCTGCCCCATCTCGACGATTTCGCCCACGTACTCATGGCCGACGTGCATCGGCACGGGAATCGTCTTTTGCGCCCAGTCGTCCCACTTCCAGATATGAATGTCGGTGCCGCAAATCGCGGTGCGCGTGATGCGAATCATCACGTCGTTATGGCCGACTTCCGGCTTCTTCACGTCCGTGAGCGTGAGGCCCGGTGCGCGTTCGAGTTTTGCCAATGCTTTCATTTGCGTCTCCGTTCGAATCGCGCGGCGACTAGGCCGGGATCACGCCAAGTTCGCGGCCGACGCGCGCGAACGCCTCGACGGCGCGATCGATCTGTTCGGGCGTATGCGCGGCGCTCATCTGCGTGCGAATGCGCGCGCGGCCGCGCGGCACGACCGGAAACGAAAAGCCGATCACGTAGACGCCTTCCTTCAGCAGCGCGTCGGCCATCTTCCCCGCGAGTTGCGCGTCGCCGAGCATCACCGGAATGATCGGATGTTCGCCCGGTACGAGCGTGAAGCCGAGCGCGCTCATCTTGCCGCGGAAATGCGCGCCGTTTTCGCGCACGCGTGCGCGCAATCGCGCGCCTTCGTCGCTCGCGAGCAGTTCGAGCACTTTCAGCGAAGCGGCAGCGATGCTCGGCGTTAGCGTGTTCGAGAACAGGTAGGGACGCGAGCGCTGCCGCAGCAATTCGACGATCTCCTTGCGCGCGGCGACGTAGCCGCCCGATGCGCCGCCGAGCGCCTTGCCGAGCGTGCCGGTGATGATGTCGACGCGCGCCATCACTCCGCCATGCTCGGGCGTGCCGCGCCCGTGTTCGCCAATGAAGCCGACCGCGTGCGAGTCGTCGACCATCACGAGCGCGCCGTATTGGTCCGCGAGATCGCAGATGCCCGCGAGATTCGCGATGATGCCGTCCATCGAGAACACGCCGTCGGTCGCGATCAGCTTGAAGCGCGCGCCGGCGGCGTCGGCTTCCTTCAGGCGCGCTTCGAGATCGGCGAGATCGTTGTTCCTGTAGCGAAAGCGCTTCGCCTTCGACAGCCGCACGCCGTCGATGATGCTCGCGTGATTCAGCTCGTCGCTGATGATCGCGTCGTTTTCGTCGAGCAGCGTTTCGAACAGGCCGCCGTTCGCGTCGAAACAGCTCGAATAGAGAATGCAGTCGTCGGTTTGCAGGAACGCGGCGAGCGCTTCCTCGAGTTGCTTGTGCACGGTCTGCGTGCCGCAGATGAAACGCACCGACGCCATACCGAAGCCGTCCTTGTCGAGCCCTGCTTTCGCGGCGTCGATGAGCCGCGCGTCGCCGGCGAGGCCGAGGTAATTGTTCGCGCAAAAATTCAGCACGTCCGTGCCGTCGGCAAGACGCACGTCAGCCGATTGCGGACTCGCGATCACGCGTTCGCTCTTGTAAAAGCCATCGGCGCGGATCTGCGCGAGGGTGCCGCGCAGATGGGCAAGGTACTGGTCACATTGGTCACGCATGAACGAGACTCCGGAGAGATGAAGGAGACGACCTGACTCGCTGCGCTGAACGTCGGCGCTTGACATCAGCATAGTCCGCATCGACGGCGTGTGCAGCAGCGAGGCGGCCTGTTATAGTCGGCTGTCAGCTTTATCGGATATTTTCGTTTTTTCGAACTAAAATCCGGTATATCGAACAACTCTAAACGATAGGTCAGGAAATGGCAAGTTCGGGTATCCGCCGCACCGCGCGCAAGGCAACGGCCCAAACAGCGTCCGCCGCGGGCACGACGGCGGCGCCGGTCAATGCTGCACCGCCGCGCGTCGGCGAGCAGATTCAGCGGCTGCGCGCCGAGCGGCGCATGACGCTCGACGATCTGTCGCGCGCGGCGGGCGTGTCGAAATCGATGCTGTCGGAAATCGAGCGCGACAAGGCCAATCCGACGATCGCGGTCGCGTGGCGGCTCACCAATGCGCTCGGTGTGAGCCTCGATTCGCTGTTTGCGCCGCCGAAGGCGCCGGAAGCGATCGCGGTCTCCGGCGCGCACGACATTCCGACCTTGAGCGGCCATGATGCGAAATATCAATTGCGGGTGTGGGGGCCGATCGAGCTGGCCGGCAAGTTCGAGTGGTACGAATTGACGCTGCAGCCGGGCGGAGCGCTCGTGTCAAACGCCCACGAACCCGGCACGCGCGAGCATCTGACCGTGCTGAACGGATCGATCGAAGTCGAGGCGGCCGGGGCGACGAAGCGGCTCAAGGTGGCGGACACCGCGCGCTATGTCGCGGACGAACCGCATGCGATTCGCAATGCCGGCAAGGGTGAGGCGAAAGCGTTGCTGGTCGTGATTCACGGTTGAGCGGCGGGGCGCGCCCGGTGCGCGGCAGATCGGGCGACCGGTGACAAGCGGATGACGGGCCGTTGGTGAAATAGGCCATTCGGCCAAGGTTGCGCTCAATACTGTATGTTTGTACAGTATTATCTGTCGACTGGAGCCGATAATGAACAACCTGAAAGCGAACCCTACCGATCAAGCTCTGGCCGCGCTGCGTTATCAGACCGCCGCGCGCGATCTCGAACATATCGTGCGCAATATCGCGGCCCGCTACATCGTCAAACAGGTGCCGCTCACGTGGCGTCTGCTGCATGCCATCGAAGCCGAGGCGTTGGCCGATCTCGGCTTCGCAAGCCGGCACGATGCCGTGATGCTGGGCCTGTTCGAGCGGCCATCCGATCTGCCCTATCCCGAAACCGATGACACCGTGGATTTCGGCTCGTCCAATGCGCTGCCCGCAGTGTTTGCGTTTGCCGTTAACGCCTACGAAGACGCGGCGCGGGAAGCAGCACGTCTCGCCGCCACGCAACCGGTGCCGCGCGATATGACACTGAAACGCGCGCATGCCTGGGGCGGGTGATACGGCAGCAGGTTGATTTTCTTCGGCTTTTCGCTCCGGTTTGTGTTTTGCGTTCCGATCCGATGTCCATTGCCGCCTACAATAGGCAGAGCAAAAGGCGCAACTAACGGAAAGAATACCGATGTCACCTCCTCATCTGTCCGACCCTGTCCCACGTCCCGCGCCTTCGACCGATCTCTTCGATCAGCAACGCGAAGACTGGCGTCGCGATCCTCAGATCGCTTTCGACGCATGGCTAGTGAAGCAGCATTTCAGACGTTCTTCCGCGTTGGTCTATCAGGCACAGTGGGGACAGTTTCTCGACTGGCTCGGTACGCAGCAAAAAAGCCTGGCCACGGTCGACTCGCACGCGATCGCCGAATTTGTCGCTGGACTCGAAATACGGAAAACGCAACGAGTCCGCTATTTAAGGCTGATCGAGCGCGTACTCGATCACGTTCGCGAGATCGAATCCGCCTCGACCAACCCAGCTCGCTTTATTGCTCAGGATGGCGAAGCTGCGTGGCGCAATGCACGCGATAATGACCCGACCGGTTTTCTCACGCATGCCGAGCGAACCGCCTTGATCGCGCATCTGTTTGCGCCATTGCCGGATTTGTCGGCGGCGCAACGCTGGAGAGAACGGCGTGATCGCGCCTTGATTGCCGTGTTTCTCGGCGGTGGACTGAAGACCGGCGAGGCGGCATCCCTCACGGTTAGTTGCGTCAATGCGGGTTCGCCGTGGGTCACGATCGAGTCGGCCAATCTGATGCTGACGCGACGTACACGGCTTGCGCCATTCGCAACGGCCATTCTCGACGCGTGGCTCGCCGAACGACGTCTGACGGAACTGGCCGGCAATCTCGTGTTTCCCGCAGCGCCGTCCGGGCGGCCGATGCACAAAGCCACGATGCTGCGCGCCGTCGATGCGCTGGTCGATGCTGCGGGAATCGCCGGATCGAGAACGTCGCGCGCGAGTCCACAGACTTTGCGCAACACATTTGCGGCGGACCTGTTCGAAAGCGGGGTCGAGGCCGAACAGGTCGGTCAGTGGCTCGGCTTCGTGCAGGCGGTGTCCGCCAACCGGCTGTATCGCGCGTGGCAAACGTGGATGGATCAGCAGGATTCGCCGGCCGCCAATGTGCCGGATCCAGCAGCGGCACCTTTGTCGACACCTCGGCGTGACGGGCGTTTGACGAATACAACGGGAGAAAACCCACCCTGAAAGTCCTCACCTCTTGACTCCCGGATTTCCTCACCTTTAGCGCTTTATCCGCTATCGCACGATATCGACAGCTCGCGTGGACTGTGCGGCCGCAGCGTCTGACAGAAACTGGCTAACCGCTGCCAGCCTTGATTCGCCGAGGCCCGAGGAATGCTCACACTCTGGGCAAAGCAGCTCGAAACGGTGATCGACCTGCGACAACTCCGGCTCACCTTCCTCGCATTTCGGGCAGCGCGCAGGCAACGTCACGTGACCGTCCGCCGCAGTGCCGATCATGCTCAACTCTTCGTTCGTGAGCCGGCCGGCGTTGACCAGCGAGCAAAGCAGGGCGGCGATCGCCGGGTCGATACCTTGCTGGCCGCGCAGCATCGCGACTTCCCTGGTCAACGTGTCCACCTCATCCGACTGTTCGCGCAATTGCGCGTCGAGCCGGTCCCCACGAGCCTTGGCCGCGGCAATCTGCTGAATGAACTCGAATTCTTTGCGGCTCGCGTCGCGCACACCGGATTGATAGGTCGCGGCCATGCTGCGCAGCGAATCGAGCTCGACCAGCATCGGCTTGACGCGTCGCTCGGCCTCGGCAACCGCGTCCTTGATCTGCTGCGCATAGTGTTCGGTGCTTTGCCGCAATTCGACGTGTAGTGCGTCGATCCGGTCGCGCAGCGTTGCGTTCGTCGCTTGCTCGGTTTCGAGACGCTGGCGGAGCGTCTCGTTTTCCTGGTCGAGTCGCCGCGTGGTCGCTTGCAATCCCTCGAGATGGATATTGCCGTGCGTGGTCGCGCTCGATAGCTCGGTTTCTAGCACCCGGACACGTTCCCAAGCGGCTTCGGCTCGCATTTCGCTGCGTTTGACGGCCTCATCGGCTGCGTCACGGCGAATTTCCGCGTCGCGGGTACGCAGATCGGCAGCGCCGATTTGCGCATGGATTTCTTCGCGTTCGCTATCGAGTGCCGCTTTTGCCTCGGCCACGGCTTCTTCAAACAGCACGCCGAGCAGTTCGCCGGCACGTTCTTCGAGCGCTTTCGGGATCGCACCGGCGCCGACCTTGACGCGCGAGACATTGCGGATGCGTTCCCAGAAGTGATCGATGTCTTTTGGAATGTCGCTAGCGCTGCCGGTTTGTGTCAGATCGCGAACCGCAGCCATCGACGGGCGAATGCCCAGATCGAAAAAGAGCCGCTTGCAGGCGTGCAGTGAAAGATCCTGCCGGCGCATGCCTTGGGCACGCATGGCTTCAAGCTCGTCCCGAATGGTTTGCCGTTCCTGATCCAGATTCATATCAACCTCGATGTTGCTCGAATTGGATGAATCATAACAATTTACGTAGCGTTTGCTACCAATTTATCCGTGACGAGGGGATTGAGGTAAACAGATGTGCTTTTGAGGGAGCAAAGCACTGCTGAACCTGCGTGACAGTTTTATTTCCGTGAAACAAAACGAAGAATAGCTAATAAGCTCTTGTAAAGAAAGAGCTTTTATTGATTTTTCAATGATCGCGCACTGTTTCACGAGCGTTAGCGGGTTGAGAGGGTTGAGGACGTGGTGTTTCGGAAGCTCGCGGGGTGGAAAAGCTTGAGAGTAATAAAAGTAAACACCTTTGAACCCTTGTTAAAAACGTTAACGCCTCGGCAAACCCTTATCTGGCGGGGGTTTCAAGCCGACAAGGTGAAGCTTTGCGGGAGACGTGGTGAGATTCTGCGGGAACCTCGAGTGATGGGGTTCGGGGAGCCTGGTGAGAAGGTCCGGGACAGAACGTGAGCGAGTTCAGGAAACGCCGTATACGGGCGGTTTGGCGAAAGGTGAGGTTTTGCGGGAGCCTGGCGCCGTGAATCGCCCGGCCACACGCGAAAAGCTCTTCCTGGGCCGGCAGGCCCAACGGTGAGCGCTTTCGGGAGTCTTGCGAGCACTGATTTTCTGGGTTGTTTTTGGGCTGTTAACCCCATTGGTGAGATGAGTCGGGAGAAAATGCAGATTGAAGGTGAGGTTTTACGGGACCAGCAGGTCGTTTTTGCCTCAATTTTGAGCATTCGGAGCCCTAAGGTGAGCTTTTACAGGACAGGAGCGGATTTTGTGATCCAGATTTGTCCGCGGCGTTGACTGGCTGGTGGCCACGAGGATCGGAAAGGTGAGCGGATTCGGGACGTGAGCGTTTGGCTCGATCTCAGGCGGACAATTTCGCTAAAGGTGAGGCTTTTCGGGAAGTGCTGCGAGGGTTTTCGGACGTTAAGGTGAGGAAATACGGGAGAAAAATCGGGTTCATCGGCTGGAGATGCCCGTCTGATGGCCGTTACGATCCACCGGCTCCATGGGAGACTGGATTTCACGGGTGAGGTTTTTCAGGAGGATTGGAGCCGGTAAGCGGGGAGACCTTCGAGGTCCCAAAGTGATTTGAGGTGAGAATTTTCGGGAGATCGAGGCGATTGGTAACGTTTGTGGATTACTCTAACCTACTGAAATCATTGATAATTATTTGGACCGTCGGCAAAGGTGAGGTTTTTCGGGACTTTCCGTGGCAACCTCGCGTCGCTCTCGGGAATACCTAAAGGTGAGACTTTTCGGGAGAGTTTTTCGGCGCAGGTCGGTGCTGGCGCGGTTTGAGCGTGCATCACCTCACGTGATTCAGTGGCGTCGAGGTGAGCTTTTTCGGGGATATCGCGGAAGAGAGGCTGAGTTAACGGCAGGAAACCCACGGTTGACGATGGACTTTGGCCATTGTTTTGAGCCGTTTGGGTGAAAGGAGAAGTTGCGAGCGCAACGCCGAACAAACGGGGAGCGACTGCTTGAGCAGAGCATTGGAGAGGGGGCTGAGCGCATTTCTTTGCATCGGTGCCATTGAAGCGTCGGGTCTGCGCCGCTGGACGCGATCCTGCCGGTGACAAAGCTGCGGAGGGGCGACTTCGCCACCCGGTCGTTACGCCACCGAATCCCTCTTGTTTACGCGCAGCCTCAAAAAAATCCGCAATTTTTTGAGGTGAGGAAGTTCGGGATCAAAAACTCCCCGTTTCCATGGACTGCGAATCTGTCCGGATCGGCAAACGCCGCGACCTGCAAGGACACCCCGAACCTGGCGGCAGACGGCTGAGGTGAGGGTTTTCGGGAGTGGTTCGAGGTGAGCCGCGCTTCGTAAACTCACTTCACCGGCAATGGTGAGAGGGACGCTATAGACGCGTATCACCCCAGCCGGTATGCTCACGCGAAATTCCCCCTTCTCACCCCGACGCATGGCCACGAAGCGCGCGAAAAAGACCGATGTAGTCAGCCCGAGTTCGGCTGAGTTGCGCAAAGCCGTCGAGGCGATCGCGATCCAGCCCAAGAGCGGCAAGATCACGCTGCTGACCCGCAAGCTCTTCAACGTGCTGCTCGCGGTGGCCCAGCAGGCCGACGAGTCGGGCGACACGTACCGCGCGCTGCTGTCGGACATCGTCGCGAATTCGGCATTCGATTCGAACGATACGGCGCTCGTCAAGGAACACTTGCGCCGTATGGTGTCGGTGCAGGTCGAATGGAGCACCGGCACGTCCAGTCAGAAGCCCGGCCGTAAATGGGGTATTTCGACGCTGATCGCGGACGCGGAAATTCTCGAAGATCCGACCACCCGACGTGTCTGGGTCGAGTTTTCGTTCGCGCCGAAGATCAAGAAGAAGCTGCTCGATCCGGTTCAGTACGCGCGTCTGAGCCTGCAATTCCAGAGCCAGTTGCGCAGTAGCGCCGGCCTCGCGCTGTACGAGATCTGCGTGCGCTATCTGACCAACCCGAGTCATCTGACGATGCGCGAGACGTGGGAATGGTGGCGTCCGATTCTGTCGGGCACACCGGACACGGAAGCCGGCGACGAAGCGAAGCGCGAGTACAAGTATTTCAAGCGCGATTATCTGCGTCCGGCCATCGCCGAGGTCAATGCGGTCACGAACATCTTCGTCGAGCTGATCGAGCATCGCGAGGGACGGCGCGTCGCCGAAATCCAGTTTCGCGTGACCGAGCGCAAGCAGCCGATGCTCGCGCTCGACGAACATCCGAACGTGTTTGATAGCACGCTCGTCGATCGCATGGTGAAGATCGGCATTCCACTCAAGGAAGCGCAGACGCTCTATGCGGACAGCGAGGAAAATCGTATCCGCGCGGCTTTGCAGATGACCGAGCAGCGCATGCGCAGTACTTCGCTGCCGCCGGTGCGCAGCGCGCCCGCGCTGTTCAAGGATGCGTTGAAAAAAGGCTATGCACCGCCTGTCGAGGCGCTGCCGACCGCTGTCGGCGTGGGTAAAGCCGTCGCGACGCCGGCCGACGACCTCAAGGCGCGTCTGCTGGGCGAATATTCGGCGTATCGCCGCAAGCAGGCCTACGAGCTATACAACGAACAGGGTGACGCGGAACGGGATATGGCGCGGCAGTCGTTCGAGGAGGAGGAACTGCCGGGGCTCGGTTCGCACCTGCGCGACGATTGGCGCCGCCGTGGGCTGGATTCGAAGATCGTCGAAACGGCGTTCTTCGACTGGCTTTCGCGCAAAACCTGGGGCGAGCCGACCGATGGCGATCTGCTTGCCTTTACGCTGAGCCAGTCGCGCGCGGCCTGAGCGGGGTCTGCCGCGCGATAACCGGCCGTCGCGAATGGCGGGTGGCGCTGCGCATTTGCGTGGCCACCTCGTCCGCTTACTTCAGCATCTTTTCAATCTGCCGCAGAATGTCGTCGCGTTTCTCGCGCGTGAGGCCTTTCAGGCGCAGCTCGAGCCGGTCGTCCCCGTAGGACTTGAGATCGCCGACCGATACCCCTTCCAGTTTGATTTCCAGACGTTGCGCGTAGCGCTGCCGACCGGCGGGCTTGGCGCTTTCCTGCGCGGTCGCCCTGCCTTGGACGATGTCGGCGACCTGGCGCGTGCTCAGGTCGTCGGCAAGGATTCGGTTGATCAGGCGCAGTGTGGCTTCCGCGCCGCGCGCCGTGTGATAGCGGCCCACCTGGTAGGCCATGTTCGAGCCGAAGCGGTCGGGGCGCGCGACCATCTCGTGCATCACGGCTTCCGGCAACTTGGCGACGGACAGCGCGACCGCGACCGTCGATTCATCGAGCCCAAGGTGTTCGGCAAGCTCCTTCTGGCTCTGGAAATGCCGTTCATCGAGAAATCGCTTCCAGACGACCGCGTTGTCGAACACGGTCTGCGAGTCGCGCTGGACATTGAGGTCGTAGCCGAGCTTGTAGCTCTGCAGGCCGATCGGCAGATCGATGACGATCGCCTTCACCGATTCCTTGTTCGCTTCCTTCAAGGCGCGTACGCGCCGGCCGCCGTCGCTGACGAAGTAGGTGCCGGGATTGTCGTAGTCGGGAATGACGTGAATGGCTTGCTGCTGCCCTTGCTTAGCCAGATTGACGGCGAGCTCGGCGATCGACGACTTCAGATAGAAGTGCCTTGGATTGAACGGGCTCGGCTTGATCGTCTTGAGCGCAAGCTCGATGACCTGGCCCGGACGATAGCCGTGCTCGAGCCGCCATGCACGATACGCCGCCGATTCGTTGGCGGTGTCGACGGCATCGATTTCCTGCATGCCTGGCGGTACGACGGCAGGTATCGCGCGTCCGGCTGCTGCGGGATTTTGCGGCGCGTTTTTGACCAGACCGTCGATCGCGTTCAGACGGTCGAGCGCGGTGCGCTTTTCGCTGCTGGTCGTGTCAGGACGTGCTTGAAAGCCTTTGGCGAATTGGGACGGTTTCATTCAGGCTCCTTTATGCGCATAAATTCAGGGGAGCAGGGCGGCGATCTCATTCGCGCACGCCCTGACTTCGATAGCGGCGAGCTTGGCGCCGCGGTCGGTCATCTGCAGCACCGTCTGCCCTAGCGCCATGGCCTGTTTGTAGGCTTCGCGCGTTGGAATCTGGGTCTTCAACAAAGGGAAGCCGAGTTCTTCGAGCGCGCGTTTCAGTTCGCGCGTCAGCATCCGCTTCTCTTCCGTCTTGTTGAGCAGGAAGACGGCGCGCAGGTCTTCGTTCATGACTTGGGCTTGCTGAACCAGCTTGACGAGGCCGATGCTCGACCAGTAATCGGCGGGCGATGACGACGTTGGGATGACTGCCACGCTCGCCGCAAGCAGTACGACGCCGGAGACTTTTTCGGTGATGGAAGGCGGACAGTCGACGACGATGATGTCGTAGTCAGCCACGAATTTCTTGATCTCGCGGTGGATCTGACTGCCCGCCTCAGAGAGATTGACGACAGGGAATGGGATGCCGACGTCGCCGTCAGAGGAAGCGCTGGCCCAGTGGATCAGCGTGTTTTGGCCATCTGCGTCGACGACGAGAACGCGTTTACCTTTCTCGTGAAACGCAGCGCCGAGATGCATCGCGATTGTGCTTTTCCCGACGCCACCCTTCTGCTGTGTTACCGCGATGATTTCTGCAGCCAAATTTCACCTCCTCTTTTTAGACGCAGTTGGATTTTACCTGGTTGATTTCCTATTTCAAATGACTTGAGTAAATAGAAATGAAAATTAGCCGTTCGGCAGACGTTTATGCGCATAAAGATGACAGGAGCGCTCGCGAGAGGTGATGCGATGACCGGCTCGCGGTGATGGAGAGAAGGCGCGAGAGGTTTTCTCGTCGTGGGCGCAATCGGGGAATGAAGTATTGAGAGAGGGGCGAGCTGCTTTGAGTGTGTGGTCTTGGGACAAAGAGGTTTGGCTTTGCGTCGGCAGCTACTGAGACATGTGCCGTTGATTTCCGCCTGCGGCGTGCGACGCGCCTGCGGGACTTTATGCGCATAAAGTCCGGGTCATCCCGGCAAGGATTGATGTCTATCGAAGAGGGCAACGCTACGAGGCTCGATGGCGCATCAGGCGGCGGGGCAAACGGCTTTGGGGTTTGGCGGAAGGTTGCCTACGCCGATCTTCGCGAGAGCCCTTTACCTGAATCACTAGCCCCGCGTGAATTTCTCCAGGGCAACCAGAATTCAATTCTCGACCTCGCCGCTAGCCGAAGCGAGGGCCGGTTTATGCGCATAAACTCGGGAGCTGATAAACCACGTGCCCCGCAGCCGTCATCCAACCACGGCTCAACAGGCGACCCCGCCAAGCTCAACACCCAACCGCCCCCCCACCCGCTAAAATCCCTTTTACTACCTCGTCGCCAGACCCTGGAACGCAAACCCAAACCGAACCGCTCAATCTCAATGATCACCATCTACCACAACCCCCGTTGCTCCAAGTCGCGCGCCACCTGTGAACTGATCACGAGTACCTACAACAGCGCGAACGAAGCAACCGAGATCGTCGAATACTTGAAACAACCGCGTACCGTCGCCGAACTCAAACAGATCAATGCACAACTCGGCTGTCCGGTCCGCGAAATGATCCGTGACACCGAAGCCGAATACAAAGAACTCAATCTCGCCGATCCGTCGCTGAGCGACGCGCAGTTGTATGACGCATTGGCGCAGCATCCGATCCTGCTGCAACGTCCGATCGTCGTGCGAAACGGGCGTGCCGTGATCGGCCGCCCGCCTGAAAACGTCGCCGCACTCTTCGCCTGAGCAAATGGGCGAGTACTGACGTCAAGGATGCGCGTGGCGCAAGCTCACGCGCCGACGCTAGGCGTTGCTTGCCAGCGCTGCGTCTCTGGTGACGATCTTCGTCGGGATCAGGCGCAGTTCGCTGAACGTATCTGCAATACGTTGTTGTTCCGCAAGCACGTTGGGATCGACAGGTTTGTAGATATGCGCGTAGTGGCGCAGGCCTGATTCGATCACGCTCGCGTCGAGCCCCTGAATCGGCGCGAGTTGCGCCGCGGCCTTGCTATAGTGCCCTCGCACCCACTCCCCTTCCTTGCCGACTTCGTCCATCGCGATGGCGAGCACGTCGCCGTTCTGTTGCGCAAACGGCCGAGCGCTCAAGAAAAACTGATGGTGGCTCACGATGCCTTCGGCATCCGCGAGCAGGCGCGCATTCGACTGTCGCTTCGCGGCTTCGAGGAACGGGTCCCAGATCGCCCATGCATCCACCGCGCCACGTTCGAAGGCCGCGCGCGCATCAGCGGGTGGCAGATAGACGGGCTGAATCTCGTTGAATTTCACGCCGTTCTTCTGCAATGCGGCCACCAGGAACCAGTGCACATCGGAGCCTTTGTTCAGCGCGATTTTCTTTCCCTTCAGGTCGGCCAATGTTTTGATCGGCGCATCGGGATGCACGAGGATGCCTTCGGCGTGCGGCGTCGGAATTTCATACGCGGTGTAGACGAAGTTCGCGCCCGCTGCCTGCGCGAAGATGGGCGGCGCCTCGCCCACGTAGCCGAAGTCGATCGCGCCGACATTGAGTCCTTCGAGCAACTGCGGGCCGGCCGGAAACTCGGTCCATTTGACGCCGATGCCGAGCGGCGCAAGCCGTTTTTCGAGCGTACCGTGCGCCTTGAGCAGCACGAGGGTGCTCGCTGCTTTCTGATAGCCGATGCGAAATTCCTTTACGTGCGCATCGGCGGCAAACACGGACGTGGAGACGATAGGCAACGCGGCGGCGGCCAGTGAAGCCCCTACGCTGGTCAGAAACGCGCGGCGCGTGAGCGGCGAATGACGGGACATGAACATGCTCGTAAAAAAGACGGACGCAAAATGGCCCGATTGGCTCCGACGATAATTCGTCTGTCCGCCTGGACGAACCGATAAATTCGCATAAGCAAATCACGCGGTCGCAGCGAAGCATTGCCATGTGTACCCGTCACATCGCACGACGCAAGCCCAAGCCCACCACACTGCAGCCTGTCGTTCCCCGCCGCTACAATCGGCCAGTCGCCCAAACGTCTGAAAGCGTGAACCCCCAACGCCGCCGGGCAATCACGCAAAACCACGTCCGCATCAACCAATCGAAAAAGGACCTCCGTGCATCCGATAACAACACTCACCCCGTGGGCTGCCCACGATACGCAGCTCATCCTGTCGTGCGTGCTCGGGCTCGCATTGATCATCGTCTTCATCAGCGTGCTCAAGCTCGCGCCGTTCCTGTCGATCCTCGTCGGCACGTTCGCGGCGGGCTTTGCGGCCGGTCTGCCGCTCGAAGCGGTGGCGAGCGCCTTCAGCAAAGGCGCGGGTGCGTTGCTCGGCGACGTCGGCATCATCATCGCGCTCGGGGCGATGCTCGGCGCGCTGATGGCCGAATCGGGCGCGGCCGACCGACTCGTGTCGACCATCCTCAAACATTCGACGCCACGCACGCTTCCGTGGATGATGGCCGTCGTCGCATTGCTGATCGGCTTGCCGCTCTTCTTCGAAGTCGGCCTCGTGATGATGGTGCCGATCATCTTCGTGATGGCGCGCCGCTCGCAGCAGCCGATCCTGCGCATCGCGATTCCCGCGCTCGCCGGCATGACGACGCTGCACGCGTTGCTGCCGCCGCATCCGGGTCCGCTGATCGCGGTGAGCGCGCTGCACGCCGACCTCGGCCTCACGCTCGGGCTTGGTTTGATCGTCGCGATTCCGGCCGTGATTCTCGCGGGGCCGCTCTATGGCGTCTGGTTATCCAAGCGGATACAGGTCGGCGAGCCTGAAGAAATGGGCAAGCTCTTCACGGCGCAAGAAAACGGCACCGAGCCGCCGAGCTTCGCGATTTCGCTGATTACGATCCTGCTGCCCGTCGTGTTGATGCTCGGGCGCACGGTCGCGAAGCTGCTGCTGCAGCCCGAAACATTCCTCTTCGATGCGCTGAATTTTCTCGGCGAACCGTTGGTCGCGCTTGGCCTCACCGTATTGTTCGCGGTGGTCGCGCTCGGCTGGTCGCGTGGCATGGCGCGCGAGCGCGTCGGCGGCATTCTGCGCAAAAGCCTGCCGCCGATCGCCGCGCTGCTGCTGACCATCGGCGCGGGCGGCGGCTTGAAGCAGGCGCTCGTCGTCGCGGGTATCAGCACGACGATCGGCAAGATCGCGCTCGGCTCGCATATGCCGCTGCTTCTGCTCGCCTGGCTCATCGCGGTCGCGCTGCGTCAGGCCACCGGTTCGGCAACGGTCGCCACGACGACCACGGCCGGCATCGTCGCGCCGGTCGTGGCCGGCCTCAGCGCGACACACAATTCGCTGATGGCGCTCGCGATCGGCGCGGGCTCGGTATTTTTCTGCCACGTCAACGACGCGGGTTTCTGGATGGTCCGCGAATACTTCGGATTGCAATTGAAACAGACGGTGCTGGTCTGGTCGGTGTTGCAGACGATCGTATCGGTCGTCGGACTCGCGTTGACGCTCGTGTTGTGGAACGTGCTGACGTAACGATGCCACGCAACGGGAGCGAGGCGTATCGTCATTGCCGGCGATCGACGTATGCACGCACGGTAGGCCGGCGCTCCCGCACCGCTCCTTCCGCCGCGAGCGGCCGGCCGCTTACACTGACCGGAGAGCGAGACGCCCCCCGCGCCTCGCGTTCCTGAAGCGGAGCCGCCGATAGGCTCGAGCTGAGACCGTCCTGCGAAGGTTGCGGCAAGTCGCTGCCGCCGAACGCGCCCGCTGCGATGATCTGCACGTACGAATGCACGTTCTGCGAGGTCTGTGCGCTGACGCGACTGCGCAACGTCTGCCGCGAATTGCGGCGGCAATTTCGCGCCTCGGCCGATTCGCACCCGTGCGCAGCTCGCGAAACATCTGGCACGGACCGAAGCCAATCCCGTCCTTATCGATGAAGCGTCGCATGCGCGTTTTTTCGAACGCTATCGCGACACGCCACCGGCCGAGCGTTGATCGCTGGCGCCGCCAACACCGAAGCAAGCGAACAGCGGACAGCGAATGGCACATCGAGGCACAGGCGCCGTGCCAGGCGTCCAAGCCTTGCTACGCCCTCAGCGCTCCGTCCAGAGCCTCTGCATCCCATCGCTTGAATTTCACCGCTCGTCATTCCCCGCCGCATCCGCCGACTCGATTCCGCTGACCGTGTGCGCGGCCGCTCGCAACAACCGTATCTGCTTGCGATAGTTACGGCAGCCGCTGCACGTCGGCAGATGCAGGCGGATCGCGAGCCACTCGCCGCTCGTCAGCGACCGGTCGAGCGCGTCGGATAGCAGCCGCGTGATGTTCTTACACTTCCCCATTGGCATCCTCGCTCGATAAGCCCTTTTCGCTCAGACACGTGCGCAGCCGTAAGCGCGCCCGATAGATCAGCACGCTGCAATGATTCGCGTTGATCTGCAATTCGGTGCAGATGGCCGCGATATCGAGGTCGAGAAACTCGCGCATCATGAATACGCGCCCAATGTGCTCAGGCAGATGATCGAGGCACATCTCGAAGAGGGTCCAGAACTGCTGCTGGCGCAACGCGGTTTCGGGCGTCGGCCACGGGCGCGGTTTCGTCTCGCTCGACCAGTGGCCGTTGTCCTTGAACAGCTCGCGATCGAGCAGCGCCTCGCCGTCGAGTTCGGTTTCGAGCGCCGACAGATTGATCGTGCGCCGCCGCGCGCGCAGCGTGTCGACGAGCTTGTGGCGCAGGATGCCGAACACCCACGTCTTGTGTTCCGATTGCGCGGCGAAGCGCTCGGCCTGGGTCCATGCGGCGGTCAGGGCTTCCTGCACGGCGTCTTCGGCGGCCGCGGCGTCGCGCAATTGCAGGTGCGCGAAGCGCACGAGATCGCGCCGCAGTTGCGCGAGATAGACGGGATCGTCGAGCGCCGCGCCACGTGGCTGCGTCATGTCGCGCTCCTTCGATGCACGGACTGTCGCGCCGGTTCTGCTAAGACTTCGCGATTCATGAGCGGATGATCGTCCTTGCGCTGTCTGCGGATGCGTGCGCCATTCTCCCTCACGCTCCTGCGCAAGCGAATCGGTATTGAACATAGATCTCCGGTCTGCGATCGCCAGATAGCTTGGTCGCGCGACGCGGCAACTTATGACAACGGCAAGAGATTATTTCGAAAAATGAAATTAAAGTCGTGGGGCGAAACGGTGGTCAATCGGCAGCACGGCAAACAGGCATGCGCCGTTCTGCCACCGAATTGACACAGAGGGGCAATGCCGATTATTTCATTTTATAAGAAAATATCTTCCCATCTTCGCTGTTTGTGGGCAGTGAGCGGCTCGCTATGCTTCACGCCAACGATCACCCGAGATCGCAAACCACACGCTGACGAGGACCTTTGCCATGAAACGCATTCTTTCCGCCCTGATCGCTTCCGCCGCCCTGTTTGCCGCTGCTTCCGGCGTGGCTTACGCTGCCGCTCCGGCCGCGTGCAACGGCCCCCCGTCGTACTGCAACGTGTTCTTCGGCAACTGATCGAAGCACGCGCAGGGCCGGACAGGACATCGACCCGGTTCGGTCCTCGATAAATGTATTGCATCGCTTTGCCTCAAATCGTCCCGGCCCGGGGGCGGGCTTGATTGACAAGGCAAAAGTCTCAGTTATCCACAAGGTTATTCAGTGAATTTGTGGATAACTTTCAGGGATAAATCGTTATCCACCGGCACGATCTCCGTAGCCGCCTTCCGGCCTGTCCCGCTCCGCCAATTTGTCGCCCCGCGTCGCCACTCGCGCGGCTTTTGCCTATGATGAACACCTCGTACTCTTTGCGCGTCGAGCGCCTTACCCGAGGAAGCGAACCATGGCTTATCACATTGCAGTTGTCGTTGGCAGTCTGCGGCGGGATTCGTTCAATCGCCAGTTGGCCCAAGCGGTCATTTCCCTTGCTCCATCCGATTTCACCTTCGAGTTCATCGATATCGGCTCCTTGCCCCTCTACTGCCAGGACTACGATGCCGACTATCCCGAAGCCGGTAAAAAGCTCAAGGAACGGGTCGAGGCCGCGAACGGCCTGCTGTTCGTGACGCCCGAATACAACCGCTCGATGCCGGGCGTGCTGAAGAACGCGCTCGACTGGGGTTCGCGCCCGTGGGGCACGAACTCGTGGGGCAACAAGCCCGGCGCGATTATCGGCACGTCGCTTGGCGCAACCGGCACGGCGCTCGCGCAGCAGCATCTGCGCAACGTGCTCGCCTACCTCGACGTCGCCACGCTTGCCCAGCCCGAAGTCTTCATCAAGCACGATCTGTCGGTCATCAACGAAAAAGGCGAGATCGTGAACGACGGCACGCGCAAGTTCCTGCAAACCTTCGTCGACCGCTACGTCGCCTGGGTCAAGCGGCACGCGGCGTAACGGGCCGTTTCGCTAACGCAACAACCGGCGGCGCGTCGCATGCCCGAAGGCCGCGCCCGCGTGTGAGAGGCCCACGCGGGCGGCGGCCACAGCCTGATCCGCCGCTCGCCTGTCTAGGCGTGGTGATGTCCCGTCACCCGCTCCCACCCATGACGCACCGCGAGCTTGAAGCGCTCCCACGTGCTCTCCGGCGACGTGGTTTCCCAGTAGCGCCGCGCTTCGGGCTCGATCTCTTCCCACGGACGATCGCGGAATCGCGCATCGTTGCCGATCTCCGCGCCATAGCGATAAGCGGGCACGTAGTCCTCGTAACGCGGGTTGTCGGACGCGTACTGTTCGTCGTAATGGGCGCGGAAATCTTCTTCGTACTCCAGATACTCGTTAGGCATCCGGGCACCGGGCTCCGCAGTCGGCTGCCCGCGTTCGGGGATGACTTCCGGCGGCTGCATGACCGCGCCCGAGCCCGGCACCGAGCCGGCGGCAATCGCGCTGCGGTCCACGTCGCTGGCTCGCGCGTTCAGCGGATCGGACTTCGGATGCTCGTCGAGCGGCGACGGCGCGAACGGTTCGGCTCGGAGGCTGTCCGGCGGCGTGGTGTGGCGCGGATCGCGTGGCGTGGCACCCATCGGCACAGTCGCGCTCGTCGTTCCGGCTACACCGGTGTTTTCACTTGCCGCGGTGGCGGGCGCCGCGCCAGCCGCACCCGGCGCCCCCGCCGCCCGCAGTGACGTAGCCGCCCCGGCCGCCGCCGTCGTTGCGCTGGACGTGTGCGGCGTGCCCGGCATCACCGCGCCGATGCCCAGTTCGTCGAGCACCGAATATTCGCGCCGTGCCGCGGCCTGCGCACCTGCTGTCTGCGCGTCCCAATCGGGCAGGCGGTCGTCGACCTCGGTCGCACCGAGCCGCACGAGCGTATTGCGCGCAAGCTCCGCATGCGATTCGCTCGCGGCATTGACGCACACGAGCACTGCGCCGCGCCGCAGCGCTTCCGCGTAGCGCGTGGTGTCCAGCGCGCGCGAACCGGTCGCGAACAGGCTCGACAGAAAGCGCTCGATATTCGCAAACATCCCCGCATTGGTGACATCGTCGCTCGCCGGGCCGGCGGACGGCTCGGGGTTCGTCCGCAGATCGATCGCCTCGCGTGCAAAACCGGTCTGCACGAGCGTGTCGCGGGCGCTTTCGGCTTGCACGCGGGTGTCGAATAAACCCATCACGGTGTGTTGCATGGCTATCTCCCGACATGTTCAGGCGGAACGGGCAGCGCCGCACGCGCTATCCGCCTTGCCCCCGTGGACGCCGCAACGATCGTGCCGGAGCGTGGCCGCGCGCTCGCGTATCCGCTGTGATCTGCCGTGAGGCCACGCCGCGTGGGGCGTCCATGCAAAAAAGCGCGGCGTGTCGCCGCCGCGCTTTTACAAGTCCTGGTAAATGACGCCTGAGTGACGCCTGAGTGACGCCTGAGTGACGCCTGAGTGACGCCTGAGTGACGTCCGGGTGATGCCTGCATGACCCCCGGATTCAGGCGCACGGAGCACACGGCCGAGAAGCTACGAGGCCATGAGGTCAGGAGGCCCCGCCCCTCAGGAATCGGCCGGATGCGTCACCGGATCGTTATCCGTCTGCGCGAGATTGCGCTGGATCGTTTCGAGCAGCTTCTCGAGCAGACCGATGTCGAACGGCTTGGACAGCACGCGCACGTTCACATGCCGCGCGCGGTCGAGTTCTTCCGCGTAGCCGGTGACGAGAATGACCGGCAGTTGCGTATCGAAGGCGAGCACCGCTTCGGCCAGATCGATGCCGTTCAGCTTGCCGGGCATGTGAATGTCCGACAGCACGAGATCGAACGGCAGCGGCTCGCCGGTGTCCGCGCGCTTCGCGCGGGCGTCGTCGAGCAGGCGCAGCGCGAGGTCGGCGTTGAATACGCCGGTGACCTTGTGGCCCATCATCTGCAGCAGCGCTTCGGTGCCGGCGGCCACTTCCTGGTTGTCCTCGACGAGCAGCACGCGCAGCCCCTGCGGCGCTTCGATCTCCTGCGGACCCGCTTCGTCCGGGCTGACGCTTTGCGGCTCGGCCGACGCGCGCGGCAGATACAGGCGCACCGAGGTGCCCGCGCCGATCGCGCTGTCGATCGCGGCAAGCCCGCCCGAACTCTCGCAGAACGCAAACACCTGCGGCAGCCCGAGGCCCGTGCCCATGCCCTTCGGCTTGGTCGTGAAGAGCGGCTCGAAGGCGCGCGCGAGCACCTCGGGCGCCATGCCGGTGCCGGTGTCCTCGAGCGAGATCTGCACGAATTCGCCGGTGAGCGGGAAACCGTCCTCGTGACGGAACACCACGTTGCTCGCGCGCACCGCGAAGCGCCCGCCGTTGGCCATTGCGTCGCGCGCGTTCACGGCGACGTTGATGAGCGCGAGCTCGAGTTCCGCGACGTCGACGCGCACCGGCCACGTATCGGCGCCGCTGTCGATCACGAGCGACACCTTCGCGCCGAGCGACGCGCGCAGCAGTTCGCGGCAGGTCGGCAGCCAGCGTTCGAGCGACAGCGTCTCGGTGCGCAGCGGCTGCTTGCGCGCGACGCCGAGCAACTGCCGCGTGAGCGACTGGCCGCTCTTCAACGCGCGCTCCATTGCCGAGAGTTCGCGCTCGACCCCGCCGACGCCGCGCCGCCGCACGATCTGCACGTTGGCGGAGAGGATCATCAGCAGGTTGTTGAAGTCGTGCGCGACGCTGCCGACCAGCGTGCCGAGCGCTTCCATCTTGCGCGACTGGCGGTACGCCGATTCGATCGAGCGGCGCATCGACGCCTCGGCCTGCCAGCGCTGCCACGCTTCCTCTTCGGCGCTCAGACGCCGCAGCGACAGCCAGATCACGCACCACAGCGCGATCGACGGCGTGAACATCGACAGGATCAGCACGCTCAGGTGCGTGTACCAGGCGGTCCAGATCGCCGAGGTGCGGTAGCCGCACAGCACGTACACGGGATACGAGCCGACGCGCCGGAATGCGACGATCAGGTTGCCGCCGGCGAGGGGCGAATGCATCCGCACGACGCCCGTGCGCTGGCCTTGCGCGACCGCTTTCGTGAACGGCGTGTCGGGCGAGATCGCCGTCGCCTCGCGCGGGCCGGGCGGATAGTGCGCGAGAACCGCGCCGTCGGTGCGCACGAGACTCATGATCATCGGCGTATCGCCGCTGCCGCCGAGCAGTTCGCGATAGAACGCGTCGAAATAGCTCGGCCGCAGCGCGATCGACACGACCCCCGCGAACGAGCCGTCGGGCATCTTGCGCTCGACGCCCATGTTGAACACCTCTTCGCTCGCCACGCGTCCGCTCATCACCTTCGAGACGTGCTGGAGTTCGTTGCCGTCGCGGATGCCGACGAAGTCGTCGCGCTCGCCGATCGACAGCACCGGTGATGGATAGAAGCGGCTGCTCGCGAGCAGGTCGCCCCCGAGCCCGAAGATCGACACTGCGGCGACCTGCGGATAGCCGCCGCCCATCGTGCGCAGCTTGTCGTGAATCGTGTGTTCGCGCCCGCGAATGCCGTCGTCGTCGAGGCCCGCGGTCAGATCGACGATGCGCGAGTTGAGTGTCTCGTTCATGTCGAACACCTTCAGCGCGTGTTCTTCGGCGACGCGCACGGTACGTCGCGTCATGTCGGTCGCGTCGGCCTCGCGCGAGCGCAGATCGGTGAACGCCATCGCCGCGACGTAGACGAACGGCAGCACGACGGCCGCGACCAGCAGCGCGATCAGCGTGATGCGCCGCACATGGAAATTCTGTTCCGGCACGGCGGGGAACGAGGCGTCGTCCTGTTCGCGGACAGAACGGCGGGGAAGGCGGCTCGCACGTGGTGAGTCGACCCGGTCAGGTGTCATTTTCGTTGATGCCAAAAGTCATTTGAAGCGGGCAGCCCCGTAGCGGCCCGGTAGTTTGTCGCCGCTTTCAGAGGAAGCATAGACCTCGAGCGGCAAAAGTTGCCGCAAAGCGCCGGGAGCCAGGGTTTGCCGTTCCCGCTGTTCTTTAAAAGTAGTCTTAAAACAAACAGCGACGAATCGGCAAGCGCAAACGTACACAAAAGTATAAAGATAAAAGAATGGGCACTGGAACTAGTTAATCATTTTTAAAATCTGCTTCGCATAGAAAAATCTCATTAATGAACCTCGTCCTGGTGAGTTGCCTTTGCGCGAGTTTGCTTCGACAATCCTTGCCACGACAAAAAAGCCGTTGCCACGTCCGTGCCGCGGATCGTCAGGGTCCGCTGAACGCGTCCCGCCGCACACGCTCCCTTCTCGCCAGGCAAGCCGTATTTCGACAGGCGCCAGTGTGCTTTGTCGCGCATCGGTCGATTGCGCGCCGAAGCCCAGGCCGCCATCCGTTGCAGATACGAACGAGCCATTCCGCTTTTCAACCCGTCCGAGCCGACGTTGCCATGCTGCCCATTGTGATCGCCGACGATTCGCTGCTTGCCCGCCGTGTGCTGACGAAAGCGCTGCCGCCGGACTGGGACGTCGAGGTGTCCTACGCGGCGAACGGGCGCGAGGCGCTGGCGCTGTATCGCGCGGGCAAGGCGCCAGTGATGTTCCTCGATCTGACGATGCCGGACATGACCGGCTACCAGGTGCTCGAAACGTTGCAGCACGAGGACCTGAACTGCTTCGTGATCGTCGTTTCCGCCGACGTGCAGCCGCTCGCCCGGGCACGCGTGCGCGAACTCGGCGCGCTCGCGTTCATCGCCAAGCCCGTGACGTCCGAGGCGCTCCTGCCGGTCCTCAAGGAGTACGGGCTGTATGTCTGAGACGGACTTCACCGAGGACCAGCGCGACGCGCTGCAGGAGATCGCCAATCTCGCGATGGGCCGGGCCGCGACGCGGCTCGCGCGGCTGCTCGATTCGTTCATCGAACTCTCGGTGCCGCGCGTGCGGATGGTGGCCGTGAGCGAGGCGGCGCGCGCGCTGCGCGAGATGACCGGCATCGACGATACGGTCAGCGCGGTGCGCCAGGGCTTTCGCTCGGACATCAAGGGCGAGGCGCTCGTGATCTGCCGCAGCGACAGCATCGCGCAGCTGTGTGCGCTCGTCGGCGATCCCTACGCGCGCTCGAGCTACGAGTCGATCAGCCAGCGGGAGCTGATGTTCGACGTGGCGAATCTGCTGAGCGGCGCGTGCGTATCGTCGATACTCGACCAGCTTGGCCGCACGCCGGTGTTCTCCGCGCCGGGCCTGCTCGGCGAGGCGCTCACGCTCGACGAGGTGTTCCAGCCCGGCGTGCTGCAATGGCGCGTCGCGCTGCTTCTCGAAGTCAATTTCACGCTCGAGGATCGGGACTTCCGCGCGCATCTCGTGATGCTGATGGCCGAGGAATCGATTCTCCCCATGAACGACGCGCTCGACGCGCTGCTGTCCAGCCTATGAATGAACCGGTGGAATCGTTGAGCGACCTCGTGGTCGAGCGGGTCGGCTTCGGCATTTTCGTGCTCGACCGCGAGATGAACGTGCTGATGTGGAATCGCTTCATGCAGGACCACAGCGGGCTGTCGGCGCAACAGGTGGTCGGCCGCCCGATCTTCGCGCATTTTCCGGAGCTGCCGCGCGTGTGGCTCGCGCGCAAGATCGAGAGCGTGTTCCAGCTCGGCACCTTCGCGTTCAGTTCGTGGGAGCAGCGCCCGTATCTGTTCAGATTCGATCACGACCGGCCGATCACCGGCGGCGTCGACTTCATGCAGCAGGACTGCACGTTCATGCCGCTGATGCGCGAGCGCGAGGTGGTGGCCGTCTGCGTGACGATCTCCGACGTCACGCACGTGAGCATCGTGCAGCGCGAACGCGAGGAAGCGGTCGAGAAGCTGCGCGAATATGCGAATCGCGACGGACTGACCGGCATCGCCAACCGCCGTTTCTTCGAGACGCGTCTGCAGGACGAATTCGCGCGCTGGCAGCGCTATGGCGGCGACATGTCGATGCTGCTGTTCGATCTCGACCACTTCAAAAAAATCAACGACCAGTTCGGCCACAGCGTCGGCGACACGGTGTTGCGCGTGATGACGCAGCGCGTCGCGGGCGTCGTGCGCGCGCAGGACACGTTCGGGCGCTTCGGCGGCGAGGAGTTCGCGCTGCTGCTGCCGTGCACGCCGCTCGAAGATGCGATGCGCGTCGCGGACAAGATTCGCAGCGTGATCGCCGAAACGCCGGTCGAACTGCTCGGCACGAGCGTGCCGGTGACGGCGAGCCTCGGCGGCGCGGCGGCGCGCGAAGGCGTGCCGAGCTACGACGTGCTGATCAACGAGGCCGACGCGGCGCTCTACAGCGCGAAGCGGCAGGGGCGCAACCGCTCGGTCGCTTTCCGGCCACCGGGCTGACCGGGCGGCGGGCGCGCTGGCCGCTGGCCGGAGCGCCTCGCCCGGCGGCCTTCCTGTCTGTCCCTAAATGGGGCCGCGAAACTGCGGCCACCGGCAAAGGTTGTTATACTTTTCGCCGTTTCCGGCCTCCCAGCCGGATGTTTCGCGCGTGTCCGCGCGCGCGGGCCCACTGTCCTGCGGGTCGGCATAAAACCTTCTTTGAACGCCTTTCAGCAGGCGCCTCCAGCGGAGATCGTCTTGGCTGTTTCCAATCTCGTCGTGGACGACAACGAAATCGATGCCGCTGCCGCCACGTCCGGCAGCTCGTTTTATCTCGCCATGCGCATCCTGCCGGCTGCGCAGCGTGATGCGATGTATCAGGTCTATGCTTTCTGCCGCGCCGTCGACGACATCGCCGACAGCGACGACATACCGCGCGCCGAGCGCTCGGCCGCGCTCGATCAATGGCGCGCCGACATCGACGCGTGCTATGCCGGCCAGCCGCGCGCCTCGTTGCGCGCGCTCACGCGGCACATTCACACGTTTCATCTGCAACGCGAAGATTTTCACGCGATGATCGACGGCATGGCGATGGACGCCGCCGCCGACATCTGCGCCCCCGACGACGCCACGCTCGACCTCTATTGCGACCGTGTCGCGAGCGCGGCGGGCCGTCTGTCGGTGAGGATATTCGGGATGCGGGAAGAGCCCGGCCGGCTGCTCGCGCACCACCTCGGCCGCGCGCTGCAGCTGACCAACATCCTGCGCGATATCGACGAAGACGCCGGCATCAACCGCTGCTATCTGCCGCGCGAGCTGCTCGCGCGCGAGGGCATCGCGATCACGAACCCCACGCAGATCGCCGACGATCCGCTCCTGCCGCGCGTCTGCGCGACGCTTGCCGAGCGCGCGAGGCAGCACTTCGCGGCGTCCGACGCGATCATGGATCGCGAGCCGCGCGCCCACGTGCGCGCGCCGCGCATCATGTCGGGCGTCTATCGGGTGCTGTTCGAGCGCACGCTGGAGCGCGGCTTCGACATTCCGCGCACGAAGGTCCGCAAGCCGAAGCTGCGTCTGCTGTTGATCGTCGCGCGGTACGCGCTTTTCTGAGCTGATGCCGAAGCTCGTCCACGTGGTCGGCGCGGGCGTGGCGGGCCTCGCCGCCGCCGTGCAGTTGCAGCGGCGCGGCGCGCGGGTCGTGCTGCACGAGGCGCGGGACCACGCCGGCGGCCGCTGCCGTTCGTACTACGATGCGAAGCTCGGCATGACGATCGACAGCGGCAATCACATCGTGCTGTCGGGCAATGCCGCGACGCTCAACTACGTGCGCGCGATCGGCGCGATCGACGAACTGAGCGGCCCGGCGCGGCCCGAGTATCCGTTCGTGGATCTGGCGACGCGGGCGCGCTGGACCGTGCGGTTGTCGCCGGGGCTCGTGCCGTGGTGGATTTTCGATGCGCATGCGCGCGTGCCGGACACGCACCCGGCCGATTACCTGGCGCTTGTGCCGCTGCTGTTCGCCAAGCCGGCGCGCAGCGTCGCGCAGACCATGCGTTGTCACGGGCCGCTGTGGGACCGGCTGTTGCGGCCGCTGTTTCATGCGCTGCTGAACGTCGAGCCTCGTGAAGCGTCGGCCGAGTTGACCGGCGCGATCGTGCGCGAGACGCTGCTGGCCGGCGGCCTCGCCGGCCGACCGCTGGTGGCGCGCAACGGGCTCGGCAGCGCGTTCGTCGATCCGGCGCTGCGGCTGCTGCAACACGGCGGCACGACGATCCGGCTCGGCTCGCGTCTGCGCGAGATCACGTTCGCCGCCGAGCCGGCGCGCGTGCAGGCGCTGCATTTCGCCGACGAAAGCATCGCGCTCGACGCGAACGATGCCGTGATCCTCGCGCTGTCGTCCGAAGACGCACCGGCGCTCGTGCCGGGTCTGTGCGCGCCGACCCGCTTCGCGGCGGCGCTCAACGTGCATTTCGCGGTCGAGCCGCCGTTCGGCTGGCCGCAGATCACCGCGTTGCTCAACGGGACGGCCGCCTGGCTGTTTGCGTTGGACGGCCGCTTCTCCGTGACGCTGAACGGCGCGGAGAGCCTGCTCGACACGCCGCACGAAGCGCTCGCGGCGAGCGTCTGGGCCGAGGTCGCGCAGGCGGTCGATCTGCCGCTCGCGCCGCTGCCGCCGTGGCAGGTGGTGAGCGAACGACGCGCGACGTTTGCCGCGTTGCCCGATCAGGAAACGCGGCGGCCGGGCATGCGTACCCGCTGGAACAATCTCATGCTCGCGGGCGACTGGACGGCCACTGGCCTGCCCGCGACACTTGAAGGCGCGATCCGCTCCGGCCAGAAGGCTGCGGACACGCTGCTGAATCAACCGATGGAACGCCGATGAACGACCTATCTCAGAACCCGCCGCTCGACGCGGTCCTGCCTGACGCCGAAGCCGCCGGAACGGCGCCTGGGGCTGCCGCCGCGCAGAACGCGCCGGAAGCTGGCGCAACGTCAACGACCGCGCAAGCGGCGGCGCCTGAGGCGGCGGCTGCGGCGGCAACCGAAGCGACTGCTGCTGCTACCCCCGACGCGGCCTCGCTCGACGCCGCGATCACGCGCGCGACCGACGCGATCCTCGCCGCTCAGCAGCCCGACGGCCACTGGGTCTACGAACTCGAAGTCGACGTGACGATTCCCGCCGAGTACGTGCTGCTCGTCCACTATCTCGGCGAAACGCCGAACCTCGAACTCGAACAGAAGATCGCGCGCTATCTGCGCCGCACCCAGTTGCCGAACGGCGGCTGGCCGCTCTTCACCGACGGCGCGCTCGACGTCAGCGCGAGCGTGAAGGCGTACTTCGCGCTAAAGATGATCGGCGATTCGCCCGACGCCGAGCACATGGTGCTCGCGCGCGAGGCGATCCTCGCGCATGGCGGCGCGGAAAACGTGAACGTGTTCACGCGGATTCTGCTTGCGCTGTTCGGCGTGGTCTCGTGGCGCGCGGTGCCGATGATGCCGGTCGAGATCATGCTGCTGCCGACGTGGTTTCCGTTCCATTTGTCGAAGGTGTCGTACTGGGCGCGCACCGTGATCGTGCCGCTGCTTGTGCTCAACGCGAAGCGGCCGCTCGCGCGCAACCCGCGCAAGGTACGCATCGACGAAGTGTTCCGCGGCGCGCCCGTGAATACTGGCATGAACGAGCGCGCACCGCATCAGCATGCGGGCTGGTTCGGCTTCTTCCGCTGTGTCGATACGGTGCTGCGCGCGGTCGATGGCCTGTTCCCGAAGGCGATGCGCGAGCGCGCGATCCGCGCGGCGGTCGCGTTCGTCGACGAACGGCTGAACGGCGAGGACGGCCTCGGCGCGATTTTCCCGGCGATGGCGAACTCGGTGATGATGTACGACGTGCTCGGCTACCCGGCCGATCACCCGAATCGCGCCATCGCGCGCAAGTCGCTCGACAAGCTGCTCGTCGTCAAGGACGACGAAGCGTATTGCCAGCCGTGTCTGTCGCCGGTGTGGGATACCTCGCTCGTCGCGCATGCGCTGCTCGAAACCGGCGAGAAGCACGCCGAGCAGGCGGCCGAACGCGGGCTCGAATGGCTGCGTCCGCTGCAGATTCTCGACGTGCGCGGCGACTGGATTTCGCGCCGCCCGAACCTGCGGCCGGGCGGCTGGGCGTTCCAGTACAACAATGCGCATTATCCCGACGTCGACGATACGGCCGTGGTCGTGATGGCGATGCAGCGCTCGGCGGCGCTCACGCAGTCCGACGCCTATCGCGAAGCGATCGCGCGCGCGCGCGAGTGGGTCGTCGGCATGCAGAGCAGCGACGGCGGCTGGGGCGCGTTCGAGCCCGAAAACACCCAGTACTACCTGAACAACATTCCGTTCTCCGATCACGGCGCGCTGCTCGATCCGCCGACCGCGGACGTGTCGGGCCGTTGCCTGTCGATGCTCGCGCAGCTCGGTGAACTGCCGCAGGGCAGCGAGCCTACGCGGCGCGCGTTCGACTACATGCTGAACGAGCAGGAATCGGACGGCAGCTGGTACGGCCGCTGGGGCATGAACTACATCTACGGTACGTGGACCGCGCTGTGCTCGCTGAACGCGGCCGGCATGCCGCATGACGATCCGCGCATGAAGCGCGCGGTGCAGTGGCTTCTGTCGATCCAGAACAAGGACGGCGGCTGGGGTGAGGGCGGCGAGAGCTACAAGCTCGACTATCGCGGCTACGAGCGCGCGCCGAGCACGGCCTCGCAGACCGCCTGGGCGCTGCTCGGCCTGATGGCGGTGGGCGAGGTCAATCACGAGGCGGTCGCGCGCGGCATCGATTACCTGCAGCGCGAGCAGCGCGAGCATGGGCTGTGGGAAGAAGAGCGATTTACCGCAACCGGTTTCCCGCGCGTGTTCTATCTGCGTTATCACGGTTATTGCAAGTTCTTCCCGCTGTGGGCGCTCGCGCGCTTCCGTCATCTGAAGCGCAACGGGTTGACGCGCGTCGCGGTCGGGATGTAACGGATGCCTTTTTCGACAGCGCGTTCCGCCGATGCGGACCGCCGCGGTTTGCCCGTGATCGTCGTGACGGGCATGGCGTTCGAGGCGCGCATTGCGCGCGGCGACGGCAGCGATGGCGTCGAGGTGGTCTACGCGGCGCGGGCCGATCTGCTCGAACGAGCGCTGAATGCGGCGCTCGAGCGCGGGGCGGCGGGCATCGTCAGCTTCGGGACAGCGGGCGGGCTTGCGCCGGACCTGGAGCCGGGCGCGCTGATCGTCGCCGATGCGGTGCATGGGCCGTTCGGGCGGATCGAAACCGACCGGCCATGGGCGGATCGGATCGCCGCTGCCGTGAGCGCGGCGGGGGCCGCGCGTGGCGTTGCCGCGCGGCTGCGGCGCGGCCCGACGGCAGCAGTCGCCGCACCGCTGATTACCGCTGCCGACAAACGCGCTCTGCACGACTCGACCGGCGCGCTCGCGGTGGATATGGAATCGCATGTGGCGGGCAGGATCGCCGCCGCGCATGGGTTGCCGTTCGCCGTGTGCCGCACGATTGTCGATCCGGCCTGGCGCACGTTGCCGCCGGCCGCCACGGCTGGCTTGCGCGACGACGGCAGTACGGCGCTCGGGCCGATTCTGCGGGAATTGCTGCGGCAGCCGTCGCAACTCGGCGCGCTGCTCCAGTTGGCCGCCGACGCGCGCGCCGCGAAGCGCACGCTGGTCGAGACACGCGAGGCGCTAGGCGAGAGCGGCGCGCTGCGGATGGCGGCGGGCAACTGAGATCAGGCGGCGGCGCGTGGTGCCGTGAAGGTGGCTGACAAACGCTTTGGCCCAGACTGATTGGGATACCCGGATACCCGGATGCCCAGCCGATGTAGCTCGCTCGACCGGGGCGCCCATTGCGGACGCCCCGTTTTGCTTCAAGGACTTTCGCTCAAAGCAGCCTTATTGCGGAGCCGCCACAGCCGCCGGTTGTTTAGCGTCGGCGGGCGCGGCTTGCGGTGCTTCAGCGGCAGGCGATGCCGAAACCGGCGTTGCGCCGGGATCGCTGTAGTTGGGCAAATCGCCCGGCTCGCCCTTATCGGCTCCGGCTCCACCGCCGGATACCCCCGATGCTCCACCGGTCGCCGGGGCAGCCTCACCCGGATCGGTGTAATTCGGCAGATCACTCGGCGCACCCGTCGCACCCTTCGCGGCCCCAGCACCAGACGCCCCATTCGGCGCCTGCGCCGCCTCACCCGGATCCGCATAGTTCGGCAGTCCGGCCGGCGTCCCCGAACCGGACTCGCCGTGATCCTCGTAGTCGGGCAGGGGCGCGGCATTCTCGCTCGTGCCGCGCAGACGCGCGCGCCGCTGCTGCGTATAGGCGTCACGCACGAACGAGTACTTGTCGAGCGCGGCCTGCTGCAGCAGATCGGTCGCGCCGAGCAGATCGGAGCGCGTGCTCACGAACTGCAGCACATACAGCGGATTGCGCGTTGCCGGTTCCACGTAGTTGAGCGGATTGAATTTCACGTCGACGACGAGCCCCATGCTGTCGCGCACGGTGCTCGGCCCGAACAGCGGCAGCACCAGATACGGACCCGACGGAATGCCCCAATGTCCGAGCGTCAGACCGAAGTCCTGATGATGCTTCGGCAGCCCGGCCGGGGTCGCCCAGTCGAGCAGACCGCCGATACCGAACACCGAGTTGAAGGCGAAGCGCACGATGTCTTCGGTCGCGTCGGTCACATTCAATTGCAGCAGCGCGTTCGCGGCGTTGGTGAGGTCGCCGAGATTCGAGAAGAAGTTGCTGACGGCCGTGCGCAGCGGCTGCGGCGTGACCTTCTGATAGCCCTTCGCCACCGGCACCGCGACATAGCGGTCCACGCCGTCGTTGAAGTTGAAAATGACCCGGTTCACGGGCTCGAACGGATCGCCCGGCTTGCGGTCGGGCGCGGTTGCGCAACCTGAGATCAGACCGGCGGCGGCGAGCGCCAGCGCGGTGTTATACAGCTTCATGCTTAGATTCCCTTTTGCTTCGCGCGACGTTGGCGCGGCTTGCCCATCAGTACGGGCTGAAATACCACTGCACCGATCAGTGTGCAGAACAGCGAAAGCGCGAGCAGCCTCCCCATGCTGGACGTGCCTGGATGATGCGACAGCCAGAGGCTACCAAACGCGGTGGCCGTTGTCGCTGCGCTGAACAGAACTGCGTGCGTGAGGCTCGACTGCAACAGGCTCGTCTGGCCGTGGCGCCACGCCATCACGAAATAGATCTTGAAGGCCACGCCGACGCCGAGCATCAGCGGCAGCGCGATGATGTTCGCGAAGTTCAGCGGCATGCCGAACACGACGCACAGTTCCAGCGTGACGAGCGCGGAGACCAGCAGCGGCACCAGCGTGCGCAGTACGTCGCCGATGCGGCGCAGCGCGATCCAGAGCAGGATCGCGATCGACAGCAGCGCATAGATGGCGGCTTGCAGGAACGCCTTGATGATCGTGTCGGCCGAATGCAGGATCGAAATCGGCCCGCCGATCGTGCCCGGCTCCGTCTTTTTCACCGCGTGCGCGAAGCGCGCGAGCATCGTGTCGTCGTTCGGATCGACGCCGGCCGGCACCTTCGGCGCGATGTCGACGAGCGCGCGGCCGCCCTTGCCGATCCATGACGCGACGATGTCCTTCGGCAAGTTCTCCTGCGTAATTTCGGTCGGTTGCAGCAGATTTTCCAGTTGCTTCAGCGCGATGCGCAGCGGCTCGGACAGCGCGGCTTCGGCACGGTCGCGCGTGGCGGCGTCGGCGGCGGCGAGCTTCTGCAACGTCGCCGACAGATGCTGCGCCTCGGCGGCGCCCGGCCCTGGATGATCCTCGGCCGCGAGCGCAAGCTGGTTAGAGGCGCGCCTGAGCGCGGCGACGCGGACCTCGTCGGTGGCCGGCGCCGCGGGCTGCTGCTGCAACGCGGGCAGCAACTGCTGCGCAGCGCTCGCGATCAGCATCATCTTCTGCTGCTGGTCGGCGGGCACGAACGTGCTCAGCGTCGTTACGCGGCCCACCTCGGGCAGCTGGCGCAGGCGCGCGGCGATGGCGTCGGCGTCGGCGAGCGACGGCGCGAGCGCATGCACATTGTTGACCGCGGCTTCCGGCGAATCCTTCAGCGACAGCAGCGTCGCCATCGATTCCGTATGCGGGTCCTTCAGGTGCAGCGGATTGAAGTCGAAGCGCAGATGCGTGAGCAAAGGCGTGGCGCCGATCACGACGATCAGCGTGCCGATCAGCACCGGCTTGCGATGGCGATCGAGGAAGTCGTCGACGGGTGCGAGCTGCTTGAAGCCGGGCGAGGCAGCTTCGCCCGGCGGATTGAAGACCTTCAGCAGTGCCGGCAGCAGCGTCATGTTCGTGAAGTACGCGACGAACATGCCGACGCCGGCGATCTGGCCGAGTTCGGACACGCCGCGATACGCGGTCGGCAGAAACGAGAAGAAGCTCAGCGCGACCGCGACGGCCGCGAGCGTGAGCGGCACGCCGATGCTGTGCGCGGTGTGCATGAGCGCGGCGGAGAGCCGGTCGTCGCGGTTGCGCTCCTCGCGATACTTGACGCCGAACTGCACGCCGAAATCGACGCCGAGCCCGACGAACAGCACCATGAACGCAACCGAAATCATGTTGAGCGCGCCGACCATCATCAGACCGAGCGCGGCCGTGATCGCGAGCCCGACGAACAGCGTGATGAACACGGCCGCGATCATGCGGCCCGAGCGCAACGCGAGCCACAGAATAATCAGTACGACGATGAACGTGCCGATGCCGTTGAGCACCGCGCCGTCCTGCACGGATGCGAACTCTTCGTCGGCGAGCGGTTGTTCGCCGGTCAGGCGGATCGTCGCGCCGGAGCGCGAGTCGAGATGCAGCGACGCGGCCGTCGCGCGAATCGCTTTCGAGGCGCTCGCGCCGGCTTCGAGCGCGTCGTAATTGACGACCGGCTGCACGACCACGAACGCGCGCGCGGGATCGGTGGCGACCGTTTTGTCGACGAGCGCGCGCCATGAGAAGGCGGCCGGCTGGCCGGCCAGCACGCGATCGAGCGTGTTCGCGCTTTGCGAGAGCAGATGGCTCATGTCGGCGAGCTTCACCTGGCCGAGTTGCAGCGGCAGCAGCAGGCTCGTGGTTAGCGTGCCGGCGAGGCCGGTCAGGCTCGGATCGTGCGCCAGCGCGTTGACGAGCGGGCGCGACTGCACGAGTTGCGAGGTGGTGGACATCACCTCGTCGGTGGACGGAAACAGCAGGCCGTTGTGTTCGAAGAACGGCCCGCCGGCCGGCTGCGAGACCGCGGTGAACTCCTTCGAATCGGCCTTGAGCGCGGCGCTCAGCACGTTGGCGGCGGCGTCGGCGAATTCGGGCGCGCGCGCCTCGACGACCACGAGCACGGTGTCGCCGCGTTCGGGGAAGGCGGCGTCGAGCGCGTGCTCGAGTGCCGACCATTGCTTGTCGGTCTCGATGAGACGACTGATGTCCGTGTTGATCTTGAAGTTGTGCGCGACGTAGACGCCGCTCAGAACGGCGAGCACGATCGACAGCGCGATGATCCTCAGCGGATGACGCACCGAGTACGCGACGAGACGGACGATATATGACTTCAGCATGTAGGCGGACGTAGCCTTATCACGGAGATGGTTCTTGACGAAGGTGCATAAGTATACAGAGCCGCGGCAACGTAGCCCGAGTTCGGTCGCAAGCGCGGCACCCGGCCGGCTGGCCCGGTTGGGAACGCAATCCCGGCTATACTGGTCTATCCCTCATTAGCCTTGGGCTCGCGAGCCCGCCGGCGCTACTACTTTCAGGTCCTGACGCGCGTATGAAACGATATCTGACTGCTTTTCTGGCCGCGGCCGTGGTGTCCACGGCGGCATTTGCGCAAAGCGCGCCCGATGCGGTGGTAAAAAGTGCCGTCGAGGGCACGGTGACCGCAATGAAGGCCGATCCGCAGGCACGCGGCGGCGACATGGCGAAGATCACCCACGTCGTCGAAACGCACTTCCTGCCGGCCACCGACTTCCAGCGCACCACGCGTATCGCGGTCGGCAAGCCCTGGTCGACCGCCACGCCGGAACAGCAGAAGCAGCTGTACGAGCAGTTTACGCTGCTGCTCACGCGTACCTATGCCGCATCGCTGTCGCAACTGCGCGACCAGGACGTGAAGTTCAAGTTTATGCCGGTGAGCGTGCCGGGCGGCGCAACCGACATCGTCGTGCAATCGCATGTAATCAGCAACGGCGGCGACGATGCGATCGACTACCGGCTCACCCGGGGAGCGTCGGGCTGGAAGATCTACGACATCAACATGATGGGCGCATGGCTGATCCAGGTGTATCAGACACAGTTCGCCGACCAGATCGCCAAGGGCGGTATCGACGGGCTCATCAAGTTCCTGACCGAGCATAATGCGCGCGGCGCCTGAGCGGGTCGACCGTTTGCTCCGGCGGTAACGGTAAAGCAACGGTAAAACAAAAGCGCGGTGGCCTCGAACGGCCACCGCGCTTTTTTCATCTGCAGCGTACGGCGCGCGGACATTCACGCACCGTACGCGAGGCGGCGCGCAACCGCTCCGCCCGAACCACTCAGTGCGCCGCGGTTGCGGTCTGCACCTTCTTGCCCGTGCCGGCGCGCTTGATCTCGTCGAGCTTGATCTCGACGTGACGCGAGAACACGTACTCGGCGGGACGCTGCTTGTCGAGCGGGATGTCCTTCGCGAACGCGCCCGTCGTCTTCGGACCGCGCAGGCTGACCTTCAACGCCTTCAGCGGATGCGCAACCGTGTCCATCACGGCCGTTGCTTCGAAGCCGCAGTGGACCATGCAGTCGGCGCACTTCTCGTAGTTGCCGGTGCCGTACTTGTCCCAGTCGGTCATTTCCATCAGTTCCTTGAAGGTCTTCACATAGCCTTCGCCGACCAGATAGCACGGCTTCTGCCAGCCGAACACGGTACGCGCCGGGTTGCCCCACGGCGTGCATTCGTAGCTCTGGTTGCCAGCGAGGAAGTCGAGGAACATCGCCGACTGGCTGAACGACCAGTTCTTGCCGTTGTTGCCGCGCTTGAAGATTTCGCGGAACAGCTGCTTGGTCTTGTCGCGGTTCAGGAAGTGCTGCTGGTCCGGCGCGCGCTCATACGCATAGCCCGGCGACACCGTGATGCCGTCGACGCCCATCGGCCCGAGCGTGTCGAAGAACTTCGCCACGCGCTCCGGCACCGCGTCGTTGAACAGCGTGCAGTTGATGTTGACGCGGAAGCCCCGGCGCTTCGCTTCGCGGATCGCGGCCACGGCCTTCTCGTAGACGCCTTCCTGCGACACCGAGTGATCGTGCGCTTCCTTGTCGCCGTCGAGGTGAACCGACCAGACGAAGTACGGATTCGGCTGGTAGTCGTCCATCTTCTTTTCCATCAGGAGCGCGTTCGTGCACAGGTAGACGAACTTCTTGCGCGCCATGATGCCCTTGACGATCTCCGGCATTTCCTTGTGCAGCAGCGGCTCGCCGCCCGCGATCGAGACGACCGGCGCGCCGCATTCGTCGACGGCCTGCAGGCATTCTTCGAGCGACAGGCGCTGGTTCAGGATCGGATCCGGATAGTCGATCTTGCCGCAGCCATTGCAGGCGAGATTGCAGCGGAACAGCGGCTCCAGCATCAGGGCGAGCGGATAGCGTTTGTTGCCGGAGAGATGCTGGCGCATGATGTATGCGCCGACGCGGACTTTCTGTAGCAGCGGAATAGACAAGATGTCCTCCTTAAACTTCGCGTGCAGCGAGTGGTTGCATCAGCTTCGATGGCAACTTGAATTCGACTTTCTCTTCACGGCCCGCCATCGTCGCGACATCGACGGGCCCCAATGCGCGCAGCGCATCGATTACGTTCTTCACCATCTCTTCCGGCGCCGATGCGCCGGCCGTCACGCCGACCGTCTGCGCGCCGGCAAACCATTCGGACTTCACTTCCGAGCCGTCGGCGACGAGGTAGCTCGCCACGCCGCTTTCGCTGCCGATCTCGCGCAGCCGGTTCGAATTGGAACTGTTGGTTGCGCCCACCACGAGCAGCACGTCGATTTCCTTGCTCAGCTCGCGTACCGCCGCCTGGCGGTTTTGCGTCGCGTAGCAGATGTCGCGCGTGTCCGGACCGACGATGTCGGTGAAGCGGCGCAGCAGCGCGTCGATGATGCCGCGCGTGTCGTCCACCGACAGCGTGGTCTGGGTGACGTAGGCGAGCGGCGCATCCACCGGCAGATCGAGCTTCGCGACTTCGGCTTCGCTTTGCACGAGCAGCACCTTGCCCGGAATCTGGCCGATCGTGCCTTCCACTTCCGGATGACCGGCGTGGCCGATCAGGATCAGCGTGCGGCCGGCGGCCACATACTGGCGGCCTTGCACGTGAACTTTCGTGACAAGCGGGCAGGTCGCGTCGAGCACGTCGAGGCCGCGTGCTTCGGCATCGCGTTCCACCGTTTGCGCGACGCCATGCGCGCTGAATATTGCCACGGCGCCCTGCGGCACTTCATCGAGTTCCTCGACGAAACGCGCGCCTTTCTGGCGCAGATTGTCGACCACGTGACGATTGTGGACAATCTCGTGGCGGACATACACGGGCGCGCCGTGTTGTTGTAACGCACGATCGACGATTTCGATTGCGCGGACAACGCCCGCACAAAAGCCGCGGGGCTGAGCAAGGATGACTCGCATATATTGGCGAACTCCGACTGACGCGGGTTTCGAAGAAGTCGGTGAAACTGACTTTATCGCCGCGCTCATCTTGATTAGTTGACGTCTTGAGCCCCGGCGACGGGCCGGTACAGCAAAACCAAACGCGCATTCTAACGCTATCGGGGCCGCTTTGCTTTCTGGCGCAGCCCCCGTGTTGGATGCCCGCCGCCGCAAGGGCGCCGCGCATGGTGCCATGCCGGGCTGCCGCGCGGGTGTCACGGCCCTGTGCCAAGCCGGGACGCTGGCTGCACCGGTTTGGCGGAACCCTTAAACTACCGGTCCTTGCGGCGCGCATGACATGCCGTGTATTACAGAATGGTTTCGAGGCTCGCTGGATGGACGTCGATCAGCACGAAAATTTTCCGATCGCGAGCGTATTGCTGCCGAAGACGCTGCGCGCGCCTGTCGGCATTATCTACCAGGTTGTGCGCACCGCGGCCGATATCGCCGGCGAAGGCGACTGGAGCGCTGCCGAGCGCCATGCGCGCCTCGCCGATTTCCGCGCCGGACTCGACGCGGTCGCGCAGCGGCGCGCGGCGCCCGTGCATGCGCTGCTGTTCGGCAAGCTCGCGGGCGTGATCGCGCAATATACACTGCCGCTCGGGCCGTTTTACGACCTGCTCGACGGCTGCGCGCAGGACATCGATACAAAGCGTTACGCGGATCGCGCCGCGCTCGTCGACTATTGCCGCCGCTCGGCGCATCCGGTCGGGCATCTGATGCTGCACCTGATCGGCGCGGCGACGCCGCGCAATCTCGCCGACGCCGACGCGATCTGCACCGCGTCGCAGCTCATCAGCTTCTGGCTCGACGTCGCCGCCGACTGGAAACGGCAGCGCGTGTACCTGCCGCAAGCGGATTTGCGGCGCTTCGGCGTGAGCGAGGCGCAGATTGCCGGCGGTGTCGTCGATGATGCATGGCGCGCACTGATGGCGTACGAGGTGGACTTCGTGCGCGATACGCTCGTGCGCGGCGCGCCGCTCGCGCTGCGCATGCCGGGGCGGCTCGGCATCGAGTTGAGCGCCGCCGTGCATGCGGGTTTGCGCTTTCTCGAACGCATCGAGCGCGCGGGCTACGATGTGTTTCGCGAGCAGCCGGTGCTCACTCCGTTCGACTGGTGCGTGGTCGCGGCGCGCACCGTGGCGATGCAACTGTCCAGACGCGTCGGCGTGACGGCGCGTTCAATCGAGGGTAATGCTTAATGGCGGGCTCAATGGCGGCGGTCCTGTTTGTTCTTTCGTGTGTTTCCCTGCTGATCTGGTGCGTGCTGCTGTTCGCGCGCGGCGGCTTCTGGCGCGCGCGTCCGGCCGCGCCGCTGACCGTCGCGCCGCGCGTCGCATGGCCGGCGGTCGCGGCCGTGGTGCCGGCGCGCAATGAGGTCGACGTGATCGCCGAGGCGGTGACGTCGCTGCTCAAGCAGGACTATCGCGGCGCGTTTCACGTGATCGTCGTCGACGATCACAGCACCGACGGCACCGCCGACGCCGCGCGGGCCGCCGCGCTCGCCCTGCAATGCCCGGAGCGCCTCACGGTGCTGGGCGCGAAGCCGCTGCCGCCGGGCTGGTCCGGCAAGGTGTGGGCGCAATCGCAAGGCATCGAGGCGGTGCGCGCGCTCGGCCTGCCGGCTGACTACCTGCTGCTGACCGACGCCGACATCGGCCATCCCGCCGATGCGCTCGTGCAGCTCGTTGCGCGTGCCGACGCGGAAAAGCGCGACCTCGTCTCGCTGATGGTGCGGCTGCGCTGCGATTCGTTCTGGGAAAAAGCGCTGATTCCGGCTTTCGTGTTTTTCTTCGCGAAGCTCTATCCGTTCGCGTGGGTCAACAATCCGCGCAACCGTACCGCGGCGGCCGCCGGCGGCTGCATGCTGGTGCGCCGCGCGGCGCTCGAGGAAGCGGGCGGCATCGAGTCGATCCGCGCCGAATTGATCGACGATTGCAGCCTCGCCGCGCGCATCAAGCATCGCGGCACGGGGCGTCATCCGATCCGGCTCGACGTGGCCGCGAAGAGCGTGTCGCTGCGTCCGTACGATAGCTGGCGCGAGATCTGGAACATGATCGCGCGCACGGCCTTCACGCAATTGCGCTATTCGCCGCTGCTGCTCGCGGGCACGCTCGCCGGCATGGCGATCATCTATCTGCTGCCGCCGGTCGCCGCGCTCGTGCTCGGGCCGCTCGGCTGGCCCGCATGGCTCGCGTGGGCAGCGATGTGCTGCGCGTATGCGCCGATGCTCGCCTACTATCGCCGCTCGCCGTTGTGGGCGCCGTTTCTGCCGCTGGTGGCGCTGTTCTATGTCGGCGCGACGTTCGCGTCGGCGGTGCGCTACTGGCGCGGCAAGGGCGGGCAGTGGAAGGCGCGCGTGCAGGCGCCCGTGCAGGAGCGTTGAAGGCCGGCGATTGACGGTGCCTGCCTGACGGTGGTTTGCTTCGGGCGATGCGCGCAGGCATAAAAAAAGCGGCTTCATCAAGCCGCTTTTTTTGCGCTCGGCGTTTCGCTTGCCTCACGCGCTTTTCGTCAGGTACTGCGCGTCATGCGTTCGTGAGCATCATGTACATCTGGATCACCACGTCCGGCGAGAACGTGAACGGCACCCAGCCGTGGCCGGTATGGCGCATCACGAGCAGGCGGTCGCCGTTCGACTGCTTCTGCACCGCCATGACCGGATTTTTCGTCGACACGAACTGCCAGCCCGGCGGAATGCCCTGCGGCTGTTCGGGTGTCATCGAGGCGCGCGCATTCGACAGTTCCTCGATCAGCCGGCCGATCTGGTCCGGACGCAGCGCGACCGTCTGATTGCCGATCGTCATCGTGATTTCGTCGCGCGCGGGGCGGTTGATTGCGAGCGTCGGCTGGAATTGTGGGGCGGCCGCATCCGCCGGAGTGCCCGCGGGCGGGGCGGCGGGTTCAGCGGCTTCGTTGGCGGGCGCGCCGGCCACAGCGTCCGGCGCCGTCTCGGTCGCCTCTGCATTTGCTGCCGCTTGCGATGCCGTGGTCTGCGCGGGTGTCTCGGGAGTGTTGTCGGCCTGCCTGGCCACGACAGCCTGAATGAGCTGATCGACGCCCACTTCCAGCACGCCGAGCTGTTCGTGAAGATTCATGCGAGGTTTCTCTGATAAGACCCGCGATTTTACCTGCTGCGCGCGGGCTTGGACCCGTCGCGGGTGCGGGACTTGTAACAAAATGCTTACGCCCGCGCGCAAGCGGGACTCAGCCCTTCATCAGCCCTTCAGATACCCCGCCTGCCGGAACCATTCGAGCGCATCGGCAAGACCCTCGCGATACGGCCGCGCGCGATAGCCGAGCTCGCGCTCCGCCTTCGCCGAGCTGAAATACATCTTGTTCTTCGACATTTTCAGCCCGTCGACGGTCACGAACGGTTCGCGCTTCGTGAATTTGGCGACCGCTTCCGCGCCCATCGCGAGCGGATACAGCGGCCAGCGCGGCAGGCTCAGCGTCGGCGCCTTGCGGCCGGTCAGCGCGGCGATGTCGGCGAGCATCTGCTGCAGCGGCAGGTTCTCGCCGCCGAGAATGTAGCGCTCGCCGATCTTGCCGCGTTCGAGCGCGAGGAAGTGGCCGGCCGCGACGTCGTCGACGTGCACGAGGTTCAGGCCCGTATCGACGAACGCCGGAATCTTGCCGAGCGCCGCTTCCAGGATGATGCGGCCGGTCGGCGTCGGCTTCACGTCGCGCGGGCCGATCGGCGTGGACGGATTGACGATCACGGCGGGCAGGCCGTCCTCGGCGATCATGCGCTCGACCGCGCGCTCGGCGAGCACCTTGCTGCGCTTGTACACGCCGATTGCCTGCGCGGCCGTGAGCGGCGAGGTTTCGTCGGCGGACTGGCCCGAACTCGTCACCTTCAGCGTTGCGACGCTGCTCGTGTAGACGATGCGCTCGACGCCTTCCTTGAGCGCCGCGCGCATCGTCGCTTCGGTGCCTTCGAGATTCGCGCGCTCGATCTCGCCAGGGTCGGGCGCCCACAGCCGGTAATCGGCGGCCACGTGCAGCAGATAGCGCACGCCGCGCAGCGCGTTGCGCATCGACGTTTCGTCGCGCATGTCGCCGACCACGATTTCCGCATCGAGCGATTCGACGTTTTTGCGCGGACTCGTCGCGCGCACCAGCACGCGCACGCGAAAGCCCTTGCTTTGCGCGATACGCGCCACCGACGAGCCGACGAAGCCGGACGCACCGGTCACAAGCACGAGATCGCGATTCTGTTCGGTCATTCTGTTTCCGTTTCCTGCATGAAGGTCGACGGATTGTACGTGGCGCGTGAGCGGGATGGGCGTTCTCGGGCACGCGCGCCGCGAGGCGACTAGAATGCCGGCTTGAAAGACTGCGATGCATTAAAAGGAGAGAGCGGCATGGCCCCGGATCTGGATGAGCGGATCGAAACGTATTACGTGCGGGTGCGCGGCACCGTGCAGGGCGTCGGTTTTCGCCACGCGACGGTGCGCCAGGCGCACGCGTTTGGCATCAAGGGATGGGTCGCGAATCTCGACGACGGCTCCGTCGAAGCGATGTTGCAGGGACCGGCCAATCAGATCGACCGCATGCTGTCGTGGCTGCGTCACGGACCGCCGGCGGCGCGCGTGAGCGAAGTGAGCGGCGAGGAACGCACGACGGACAAACGCTACGAGCGCTTCGAGCAGCATTGAGCGCCACGTAAAAAAACGGCGCGCCATCCAGCGGCCGGCGCGCCGTTTTCGTCATCCTGCCTTTATGTATGCGTGAGTGAGGCAGGGCGTGCCACCAGCAGACTCTCCGCGAATCCCCACTCCTGCTCGACCCACTGATGACTGCACACGAAGCCGGCGCCGTCGGCGATCGCGGGCAGTTCTTCCGCGCGATATTTGTGGCTGCTCTCGGTCCAGATCGTTTCGCCAGCCTTCAGCGACACCGTCAATTGCGCGGCGCGCACGTGCGCGGTGAGATCGCGCTTCGCACGCAGATGCATCTCGATGCTGCGCGCGTCCGGGTTGAAGCGCGCGACGTGCTCGAACGCATCGAGCGGGAAGTCGCCGTCGAGCTCGCGATTGATGCGCGCGAGCAGATTCAGATTGAACGAGGCCGTTACGCCGACCGCATCGTCGTAGGCGGCGATCAGCTTCGGCGTCGGCTTGATGAGGTCGGTGCCGAGCAGCAAGGCGTCGCCGGGCGCGAGCATATTGCGGATATCGCGCAGAAAACGCGTGGCCGCGAGTCTGCCGAAATTACCGATCGTGCTGCCGAGAAACAGCACGAGTAAGCGCTCGCCGTCCTTGCGCTGCTTGCTCACTTCGGCAAGACCGGCCAGATAGTCGCGCTCGTAGCCGACGATCGAAATCCGCTCGATGTCGCCGAGTTCGCGCCGGCATAACTGCAACGCGCTGCGCGAAATTTCAATCGGGCAGTAAGAAGTAGGGCGTTTTTTACACAGCGCTTCGAGGATGCGCCGCGTTTTACGGCCGCTGCCGCTGCCGAGTTCGGCGACGGTCACGTCGTGCGGCAAATGCTCGACGATCTCGGCCGCGTGCTTCGTGAGCAGCCGTTCCTCGGCGCGTGTCACGCCGTATTCGGGCAATACGGTAATCACTTCAAAAAGCGCGGAGCCCACTTCGTCGTACAGATACTTCGACGGCAGTTCTTTTTGCGGCGCGTGGGTGAGTCCGGCGCGCACGTCGGCGGCGAAGGCGGCGCGCAGGTCGGAGGGCGAGTGGCTGAGCGATAGGGCTGGCTGGGTCATGCTGGCTCCAGTAGTCACATTCGTTGAGCGGGATGGCTGGCCGGGGTGGCATGCGCGCTGAAACGCGGTTGACGCATGCCGCGGGCGAGAAGCGCGGGCGCGGTCCGCGCGGCGGTCTGCGGACGGTGCCCGCGACAGCATGCGGGGCTGCATGGGCCGGCCCGGCTCGTGAGTGCTGCTCGTGCGGTCGCGAACGACGTGCAAAGCTTCGTAGCAAGATTCGCGCTCGAGCCGGGATTGAACCGGAATCGTACGCGAGTTGAGCGGCGCTTGCCGCGCAACCGGGTGCGTCCGTGGCGGCGCATGAAGTTATGTTCTAGTGCATCGACACGCGATGCGCACGGACAAATTGCAGCTCGTTGGCGAAAAAGCGCCGACCCCGCTGGCCGATAACCCGTCTAGAATGCCGGCTTGTGCCGTCGATCCAGAACAAAAACGCAGCGTCTGCCGCATGAAACGCGGGGCTGCCTGCTTGCGAGACTTCAGTTCCAATGACAACAACGAATGCCGCGCGTCCCCACACCGCGCCGCCAGCCCACACGCCCTCAGCCGTAGTGCTGGCGCGCGACGTCCGCCGGACCGCGCGATGAACCCCAACCACCAGGACGTCAGGCGCGGGATTGCGCTCTCGGTCGGCGCGTCCGCGTTGTTCGCCTTACTGTCTGCTTACGCGACGCTGCTTGCGCCGCTCACCGGGCTCGACATTTTCGCGTGGCGCATCATATGGACCGCGCCGGGCGCGTTGCTGCTCGTCGCGGTGCGCAAGCGTCTGCCGATTCTGCGCCAGCTTCTTTGCCGCATGATGACCGAGCCGAAGCTCGGCGCCGTGATGATCGTGAGCGCGGCCTTGCTCGGCGTGCAGCAGTGGCTATTTCTATGGGCGCCGCTGCATGGACGGATGCTCGAAGTCTCGCTCGGCTATTTTCTGCTGCCGCTCGTGATGGTGCTGGTCGGCCGTTTTTATTATCACGAACGGCTCGATGCATTGCAGTGGCTCGCCGTCGCGTGCGCGGCCGTGGGCGTCGGCCACGAACTATGGGCGACAGGCGCGTTTTCATGGCCGACGCTGATCGTCGCGCTCGGTTATCCGCCGTACTTCGTGCTGCGTCGCAGGATCAACCAGGATTCGCTCGCGATGTTTACCGTCGAGGTGGCGTTGCTGGTGCCGGTCGCTATCGCGTTCGTCATCAGCGGCGGCTCGCTGCAGGCGGTTGCCGGCCGCGCGGCGATGTGGGGGCTGCTGCTGCCGGGCCTCGGCGCGCTGAGCACGCTGGCGCTTGCCTCGTATCTGAAGGCGAGCCGTCTTTTGCCGCTTGCGCTGTTCGGCATTTTTGGCTACGTCGAGCCCGTGCTGCTCGTGTTCGTGTCGATTACGCTGCTGCGCGAAACGCTCACTTCGACGCAACTGGCGACGTATGTGCCGATCTGGTTTTCGGTCGCGTTGGCCGCACTGCATAGCGTGAGACTGATCCGCTTCGCGCCGGACTGATCGGCGAGTCGCGCCCTATACGGCCGGTGCGATGAGCGCTCAGCGATGCGCTTCGGCGCGCCCGGCCGCGCCGCGCGTCGGACCGGCCTGCGCGTCGATCGCCGCGCGCAACTCGGGACGCCAGCCGAAGCCGAACAGCGCTTCGGCGAGCACGAAGAGCGGTCCGATCAGCAGGCCGATTACGTCGTCGACGAAGGCGGGTTTGCGGTGTTCGTACGCGACGTGGCCGACGAACTGGAACACCCAGCCGATCACGAACAGACCGATGCCGGCGGCGAGCCACACCAGTGTCGATTGCGCGGCGAGCCACGCGCCGAACGCGACGCACAGCGCCGACACGCAGGCCATCATCACGCCGAGCGGCACGTCGAGCGCGAGGTAGTAGACAGTGGCCGCGACGAACAACAGCCAGGCCGGCGACAACGTGACCGGGAACATGCCGGCGCCGAAAGCGGGGCGGCTCAGCAGCACGGCGAGCGCGAGCACGATCAGCGGAATGCCGACGAAGTGCGTGGCGATATTGCGCCGGTCGCGATGATAGGCCGCGTATTGCGTGAGCTGCTGCGTCAGCGTTCTCATGAGTGCCGCTCCTGTGTCAAAGTCAGCATAATCGCGGGCAGCGGAATTTGAAACCATCGGGTAGCCGACAATCGGCGACAATCGCGCACGGATGCTGTCCCATGACTGAGCGTTTTTCATCGAACGAGCTTGCCGAGCTGCTTGAACGCAGCGCATGGTTTCGCGCGGCGCCCGCTGATATGCGGCGGCAGTTGATCGAGGCGGGGCGTATCGAATGTCTCGCCGCCGGTCAACGGCTCTTTACGCGCGGCGATGCCGACGACGGGCTCTACTGCGTGCTCGACGGCCTCGTGAGAATCGGCGCGGCGAGTTCGACGGGCAAGGAAGCGTTGCTCGCGGTGATCGAGCCGGTGAACTGGTTCGGCGAGATCGCGCTGTTCGACGCCCGGCCGCGCACGCACGACGCCTACGCCGAGCGCGACTCCGAACTGTTGCATGTGCCGCGCGCGGCGCTTGCCGCGTTGCTCGAACGCACGCCGGCTTACTGGCATGTGTTCGGACTGCTGCTCACGCATAAGCTGCGTCTCGCGTTCGAGGCGATCGAAGAGGCGGCGCTGCTGCCTGCCGCGCCGCGCGTGGCGCGCCGTCTGTTGCTGATGGCAGGCGGTTACGGCGAAGCCCACGCGTTGCGCCGCGTGCTCCGGGTCCCGCAGGAAGACCTCGCGATGATGCTCGCGTTGTCGCGTCAGACGATCAATCAGGTGCTCAAGCACTTCGAGACGCAAGGCGCGTTGAAGCTCGGCTATGCGGAGATCGAGATCGTCGATGCGGACAAGCTGCGCGCATTGGCGAACGAAGCGGGTGCGGCTTCGTAGCCGGCGCGGCTCACATGAAAAAAGGCGAGTCATGCGACTCGCCCTCCCTGAACGGCACAGCCCGGCTTCGATCAGCTTCTATTGCAACGACATTGGCGTGGCCGGTAAGCGCCGGAACCGATCACGTGTTATTGCGTTTTCGTCGTGCCGGTTTGTGCGCCGTCGGCTTTGGCCGCGGCATTGCTGGTCTCTTTCGCGCTCTCCGTTTTAGTCTTGGCGGCGCTCGTTTCCACGGCGTTCTTCTTGCTCGACTTGTGGGCCTTCTTCGTATGGGTGGCGGTCTTTTTCACATGCGACTTCGAGGTGGCCTGCGCGGGCGCTTTCGTCGCGGTTGCGCTTTCGCCGGTGGCGCCGGTTTGCACGGCGGTGCTCGCCTTCAGATTCGCCTGAGCGGCGGGCTGCGTTTGCGTGGCTTGCGCGGGTTGTGCCGATGGCGTCGTCGACGGTGCGGCCGTTTGAGCAAAGGCGGTCGACACGAGCAGGGCGGAAGCGAGAGCGGCGAAAAGCGTCTTCATGATGTGACTCCTTGGTTGAACCGGTGGATTCTTGTGTCGCGGCTGAATCATTTCAGCGCTGCCGGTTTAACGTAGGGCCGAATACCGTAGTTGACGCTGCCGTGGTGACAAAACGTAACGGGTGCATCGTCGCTGATACAAGTCGGAATGCCGGTTTTAGCGGGTGGTGCCAGGAAGAGCGAGAAGAGAGAAGCGCAACGGAAAAGAGCGCAAAAGAAAAGGCGGAAGAAAAGTTCTCCCGCCTTTTGACGATGCTTTGCATTCAGCGCGGTATATGCATCAGCGACACGCTTACCGATTTCGGAGCAAATTCGTAGTTAACCCCGTGCCATACGAAAGTGCGGAATCCAATCACGAGGCACGCCAGGAATACGATCAGTGCGATTACAAAAAGAATTCTGGTTGCGCGTCCCATGTCAATTCCTTCTTTAATTCCGTCCCGTTCGCAGCGTATTCTAAAGCGTGGTGAACACCGCCGGCATCATTGAAACGGATTTTGCACCACACCCGGTTTCGCATCCGGCTCGTCCTTCACTTTCGCCGGCAAGCTTGCCTCCGCCTGCAGATTTGCGACGATCGCATCGACCGCTTCCTTCAGCGCGAGCGCCGCCTTCAGCCCGCGCTGATCGCGCGTCAATTCCAGCGTGCCGTTCAGCACGACGCGCGTGGTGCCGTTGCTCAGCGTGAGCGCGTCGCCCTGAATGTTGAGCACGTCGTCATCGTTCGAATAGGGTTTAAACACCTTTCAGTCCTCCTGGCCGCTGGTCCTTGAGGTTCTCCGGAATGCCCGGAAAACGGATGCCCGATACCGCTTCGAGTTCGTGAATCGTCCGGATGTCGTAACGGTTGGTCGAGACATTATCGACCACGACCGCGAACGCCATCCGTCGCGACGGCACATAGACGACCTTGTATAACTGTGTCGGTACGAAGACGCGCGTGGGTCCGATCGTCCGCAACTGCTGACCGGAGAAGATCGGACCGGTGACGACGTAGGTGTCGCCGTAGGACAGCGCGATCTTGCGTACCGAGGTTTCGATGCGCGACCACAATCGTTGGTTGTTCTGACGGTCTTGCGGCACGACGTTGGCAAGCGAGAACGATTGCGCCATCGCCTGCTCGTTCCAGCGATTGCCGGCCGGGCTCATGTGGCCGCGATCGAAACCGCTGCGCTTATAGTCGGCGAGCGTCGCGCCTTCGCCGTCGGGCAAACGCGCGTCTTCGAAGAACTTGTTCGTGCGGACCATCTCTTTGGCCGCTTCGATATGATCGCGCGTCAGATGCTCGGCGGACCACAGGGGACCGTGCGTGATACCCGAATGCAGCACCGCGAAATCGCTATAGCAGAGCAGGCGCGTTTTCGGCGCCATCTTCTGATTGGCGAGAACGGGCCATTGCGCATTCGGCGTGAACTGGGTGCAGGAAGGCGCCGCGCTCGCGTGAGCGGCGACGGCGAATAACAGACTGGCAAGCCACTTCTTCATGTGTCGGGGGATCGGATCGATGGACGGGGGGCGCAAGTATAGCGTCGCGGCTCGCATCGAGCGACCTCGAAGGACTCATCGAACCCACGGAAATGGAGCAGGCGGAAGCGGAAGAACATCGGGCTGCGAATGAACGGTACTTTGGCTTCGGTACCGGATTCGCTGCTGCATCGCGGCGCGCAGAACGCAGCGCAAAAACATGGGGCAGAACGCAGCAGAAAACCGCAGTGCAAAAAAAATGGGCCGCTTTGCAGCGACCCGAATGCGTGGACTTCCGACTCTACGTACACAAGCTTAAGACCATCTTAAGTGCTGCAACGCCACGTGCAGCCGTGTGCGTTTGCGTACGCGCAGATTGATGCCTGCGAACAGGCGTTCGCGTATGAGCCGGAAGTTTCGACCGGAAAGCGCGCGACAGATAAATCGCGCTAGAACTTAATTACCGAATACGCTGTGTTCCGCGCGGACCTTTTGACGGTCCACCGCCTGCAGGCGCCAGAACCCGCTGGTTGCTTGATGCGTGCGTAACGTGGTCCATGCGGCGGCGCCTTGTGCCGCGCTCACGCGTTCCTTGCGATCGACGTGCAGGCCGCGCAATGTACATAGCGGCGCATCGGCACTCGGCGCGCAGAGCGTGGTTACGCCGTCTTCGTCGTCGTGTAATTCGCCCCATGGGGGCAGGTCGATCCCTTGATGCGCTTCTCTCGACCACCGGTGTTCGTCGGTGTCGAGCCAGAGCACAGCATAGTCGTGGCTTACGGTGGGATCGGAACCGTTGATCAGGATGGTCAGTCGCATGTCAGTTCCGTGCAAAGTGCAGTTTGCGAAGTGCTTTATCAGTCTAGGTGGCGCCGCGCGTTATGCAAGGCAAAAGACATGACCTGAATCAAAGACGAAAGTAAAGTGCGCGCACGACGTGTGTGGCGTCGTGCGCGCACATCAACAGCGCAAGAAACGAGCAGAAATACACTCGATAAAACGTGCTCGATCGCGCCTCGAAAACGTTCCGACACTCGCTCAGGCGAGATCGAGCGAAGCCGTCAGATCGCCGAGCGGCGCGAGAACGTTGCTCGCAAACGCTTTGTCGCGCGCAACCACGCCGTCGAGCGGCGCGAGTCCGTGCACGCGGGTGATGAAGCGCAGGATCGAGTTCGTGTCGTACACGGTGTGATCGACGTAGCCTTTCTTCGCGAGCGGCGAGATCACCAGCGCGGGAACGCGCGAACCCGGACCCCAGCGGTCGCCGACCGGCGGCGCGACGTGGTCCCACCAGCCGCCGTTTTCGTCGACGGTGACGATCACGACCGTGTTCTGCCATTGCGGGCCGCGCTGGATGTGCTCGATCAGCGTCGCGATATGGCGGTCGCCCGATTCGACGTCCGCGTAACCCGCGTGCATGTTCAGGTCGCCTTGCGGCTTGTAGAACGTGACGGTGGGCAAGCGGCCCGCATCGATATCGGCGATCAGGCGATTGGTCGACGCATCGTTGCCGAGGCCGCCGTCGCGCAGATAGCGGCGCCGCGCCTCGGTGCCCGGCGCGTAATTGGCGAAGTAGTTGAACGGCTGATGGTGGTACTGGAAGTCGGGCACCGCACCCGTGTCGCGATGATCGAGCGCGTATTGCCACGCGCCGCTATACCACGCCCAGTCGACACCCCTGGCCGTCAGGCGATCGCCGATCGTCGCGTAGTGCTGCGGCGGCATCACGCGCGGGTCCGACGGGTCCGCGAAAGCCGAGTCGCCGCCTTCGGCCGGACGCACGCTGCTCGGCTGATACGGCGGGGCCATCGTGTTGACGCCGTAGCCGTCGGGCGTGAACGCGCCGTCGTTGACGAATTTCGGCGGACCGTCGAGCGCCGAGGCGGGCGAGTTCGCCGCGAGTTTCAGGCGCGTGCCGGCCGGGCCGTCGCCGTCCAGGACCGACACCATTTTCTTCGCCGGGCTGTTGTGGATGTCGGGGTAGTACGGCGCCTGCGCCGAGATCAGGAAGATGTGGTTCAGCCACGAGCCGCCGAAAGCGGCCATGAAGAAGTTGTCGCACAGCGTGTATTGCTGCGCGAGATTCCACAGACGCAGCGTGTCGGCAGAGCTGCGGTAGTGCCCCATCACGAGGCCGCCCGAGTCGCCCCACGCGGCGAACTGGTTGTTGCGTCCCGCGTTGATCTGCATCTGGTTCTGATAGAAGCGATGGATCAGGTCGCGCGTGATGACGCCGTTCGGCAGCGGCTTGCCGTGCGCGTCGACAATCTGGAACGGCCGGTTGTGCAGAGGCTCGAGGTCCTTTTCGCCGATCATGTAGCGCTTGCCGCCCACTTCCTGCGCCTGCGGCACGAGCCCGCCCCAGATCGCCGGCAGGCGCGGCAGCGGCGTCTTGCCGTCGCGGTCGAGCTGCACGTAGCGTTCGGCGCCGACCGCATCGAGCGGATGCTGCACGCCCGGGTAATGGCCGTACAGGTTCGCGAAGCTGCGATTCTCGGCGTAGATCACCACGATGTTCTTCACCTGATCGTGCAGCGCGGCATCGAGCCGCAGATCGGCGGCGCTGCGCGGCGGCCCGTTGCCGGCAAGACCCTCGCCGGTCTTGCAGCCGGCCAGCGCGAGGCCGATGCCGACCGCCGCGAGACCGGTGAGGACGCGCCGGCGTTCGGGATCGTCGGGGGTGTCGGCGGCGTTGTCGATGCCGTTGGCGTTGTCGAGATGCGGCGGCTGGTGTGGATCGTGGTCGGTCATCGGTAAGTTCCGGTTGGACGTGACGCTTGCATCCGCGACGCACGAGGCGGCGCGCGCGACACCGGTTGCGAGTGCGCGGAGGCCGGCTGGCCTCGCGGTTTACCGCTTATGGCAGCCGACGCTTCACACGCCAGCTGCTGTGCGTCGCGTCGACGGCAAATAGTAGCCAGTGGCGCGCGGCCACGGGATGACGTTTTTGTGTCGCATAGCCGTCGACGGTCAATTCGAGTTCGTCATGCGCGCGCCGGTGGCAGGTGGCATGCGCGCCCGAGCCGTCCGCGAATTCGACGATCGCCTCGGCGCGGCTGGCCGCCTCAGTCGCGGCCGCGGGTTCGGGCAGATGCGCGATGCGCACCGCGCAGCCCGGATAAAGATGCGAGTCGGCAACCTGAATCTGCACGGCATCGGACATGGCATGCTCTCCCTACGCATGGGCGGCGCGAGAGCGCGGCAGTGCAGCATGCCGCGCAATGGACCGGCACAAAGAATAGCACCGCATCGGTGCGCCACGATGCGCCCGACGCGTGCGCGTCGCGCGCCGCGCACGCCGAACCGGCCGCATGGCCGGGCGCCGCATGCTTCGCGCTATGATGACGATCTATACACAGTGAATCGCAGAGAAATGGCAGCCAAGATGGCAAAAGAAGACCAGACAGGCGTGGGACGCAAACCGCTGAAGTCGCGCGCGGCGGCGGTTTCGACTGCACACAGCGAAGCGGCGCAGCCGCTCACGGAGAGCGCCGACGCAACCGGCGCCGCCGACGACGAAAACACCGGCGGCTCGACCTATCTGGTGCCGGGCCTCGAACGCGGCCTGCGCATCCTGGCCGAATTCAGCGCGCGCGAGCCGGTGCTTGGCGCGCCCGAGTTGTCGAAGCGGATCGGCATTCCGCGCACCACCACGTTTCGCCTGCTGCAGACGCTCGAAGCGCTTGGCTTTCTCGAACGCGCCAACGGCGACCGCTATTTCCGCCTGAGCGTCGCGGTGCTGCGGCTCGGCTTCGAGTACCTCAGTTCGCTCGAACTGACCGACATCGGCACGCCGATCCTCGAACGCCTGCGCGACACGACTGGCCTCAGCACGCATCTGCTGATCCGCGATCAGCGCGACGTCGTGTTCGTGGCGAAGGCGCAGACGCACGAGCCGATGTTCAGTTCGGTGAAGGTACACGTCGGCACGCGCCTGCCCGCGCATGCGACCGTGCATGGCCAGGTGCTGATGGGCGATCTGAGTTTCGAGGAATTGCGCCAGCTTTATCCGGAACCGCAGCTTCAGCGCTTCACCGAGCGCACGCCCGCGACGGTCGAAGAACTGTACGGGCGGGTGCGCGAGAGCGCGGCGCTCGGCTATGCGGTGAGCGAGGCGTCGTTCGAGCGGGGCATTTCCGTGGTGAGCGCGCCGGTGCGCGATCAGAGCGGCAAGATTGCCGCCGCGTTGACGATCACGATTCCGCGCTCCGACATCGGTGAAGTCGCCGAGCGCGAACCGCTCGTCATTGCCGTGTGCCAGGCGGCGCTCGATCTGTCCGAGCGTCTCAGCTACCGTCCGCGCCCGGACGATCCGACCGCGATGCAGGCACGGCGCCGGCGCGTCGCGGCTCATTGACCGCACGCCGTTCGGCGCTTGCTTCAGATCCTCCGGCGAGTCCCGCTGCCCTGCGCAGCCGGACTCGCCGTTTCACCTCGTCGGGCAGGTAATCAGAACGAGTGGTGGATGCCGCTCAGGACAATCGCCTGATTGCGGCTGCTCGACACGCCCGCGGTGAAGAACGCCGCATCGGTATTCGAACCCGCGCGCTGATACAGCGCGTTGACGTAGACCTGCGTCGACTTCGACAGCGCATAGATGTCGCCGATCATGAACTGCGTCCAGCGATGGCCGGCGAGCGTCGTGGTCGCGGCGCCGCCGGCGATCGTGTTGTACGGCGTGATCATCCAGTTCGCGCCGCCGTCGTAGCTCTGGTAGGTGTCCGAATGGCCGGCGCTTTCGAGCTTCACGCGCGTGTACAGGCCGTGCACGAGTACCTTGCCGAACTGGTACGACAGACCCGCGCCCATGTTCTGCAGCTTGTCGGCCATATAGGTCGCGGCCGGCTGACCCTGGAAGCTCGTGATGCCGGTCGTGACGATCGACGGCGTGCGGTTGTTTTCGTCGGAGTAGCTCGCGCCTGCCTTGAAGCCGCCGTTCGCATACGTTGCCGCGAAGCCGTATTCGCGGCCGGTCGCGAAGTTGGTCTGGTTGCCGAGGCCCATCATCGCGCCGACCGTGAAGCCGCCGAACGTCGCCGAGCGGAATTTCACCGAGTTGTCGTAAGGCACGATGGCGGTGTTGGCGAGCGCGTCGATGTTGCCCGGGTGGAACGCATACCAGCTCGCGCCCAGATAGGCTGTGCTGAACGTGCCGAGCACGTCGAAGCTGAACGGCGTCTGATGGCCGAAGGTCAGCGTGCCGATCGAGTCCGACGAGAGGCCCACGAAAGCCTGGCGATTGAACAGCGTGCCCGCTTTCGCCATCGCGCCGGTGTTCGTATAGAAGCCGTTTTCGAGCTGGAACACCGCCTTCAGGCCGTTACCGAGGTCTTCGACACCCTTCAGGCCCCAACGATCGGGCTGCGTGTTGCCCTGTTCCATCATCCACTTCGAGCTGCCGCCCACGTTGCTGATGTAGGCGACGCCGGCGTCGAGGCTGCCGTATAGCGTCACGCTGCTCTGCGCCCATGCGCAAGGGGTCATGCAAGCTGCCGTCAAGCCGGCCGCAATGATTTGCTTCACCGTTGGTTCTCCTGGTCCCTGATCCCGCGGCGCGGACTCTCGCCGGATGCGCCGTCGCTGACCTGTACTTGGGGTTGTCGATGCCGTTCTGATTTCTTTGCCAGAACCTCGTGGGTCTTACGTTCCATATATGGACAGACGTATCGCCTATGGAAAGTATAGTGAAGCCTCGAACGAGTAAATTAAATTTTGAGATCGGTATAAACCCGCACGCGGGGCGGCGCGTCCCTCTGCGGATTGCGCTCCGGCCATATCCATCAAAGGCCCGCGTGGTATGCGGTTGCGCGCGGCATGCGGCGCCTCGATGTATCGCCGATGCGACAGTCAGTGTTTTCCCCTAAGGAGCGATTTTTTTATTTTCTCCGCGCGGGACGACTCCTATAATTGACCATACACGAACTGATGTTCCTTATGTGGAACGAAGAGGCTCAGGAGAAGGCGAGAAATGACTGAACAATGGCGCTGCGCCGGACATGCCGGCGAACTGTCCGAAGACTCCCCGCTCGAGTTCAAGCTCGACGACACGGAAATCGGCATCTACAAGGTGGGCGACGAAATCTACGCGATGGAAAACGTCTGCCCGCACGCGTACGCGTTGCTGACGCAAGGCTTTGTCGACGGCGACACCGTCGAATGTCCGCTGCACGAAGCCGTGTTCCATATCCCGACCGGCAAGTGTCTGAAAGAGCCGGGCGGCCGTGACCTGAAGATGTACGCCGTACGTCTCGCAGGTGAAGAAATCCAGATCAAGGTGGAATGACATGCGAGAGGTAGCCGTGAATTTCAATCCCTTCCTGAAGCCGTGGCTGGCGCCGCAACCGAACAACGTCGCGGGTAAAGGCCTGATCGAAAAGCCGGGCGAGAGCAGCAACATGATCTGGCAGAACCGCAAGGCCGAGCCGACCCAGTACGAAAACGACTTCGGCGATGCGCTCGAACGTGTTTTCGAAGCCGGTGCGACGGAATTGCAGGAAGTCGCCGATGGCCTGAACCGCGACGGTTTCCGCACCGCCGAAGGCACTCAGTGGAACGCCGAGCGCCTCGCCGCCGAATTCCGCCTGCTCGCCGACTAGGCGCGCTCTCCCGAACACGTTTCATCGCATCCGTACTGGAGTCTCTTCATGACGTCCCCCACTACAACCGAAGGCACGGCTGATCCGATCAAGTCGTACCTCGACCAAGGTCTCCGCAATTACTGGTATCCGGTCGCCCCGAGCTGGCAGGTCGGCAACGCGCCGATCGGCGTGACCCGTCTCGGCGACCAGATCGTGCTGTGGCGCGATCAGGAAGGCAAAGTCCACGCGCTCGAAGACCGCTGCCCGCACCGTGGCGCGCGTCTGTCGCTCGGCTGGAACCTCGGCGGCAGCGTCGCATGCTGGTATCACGGCATCCAGGTGGACGGCAGCGGCACGGTCGTCAACGTGCCGGCGGTCGCGAGCTGCCCGCTCGAAGGCCAGAAGTGCGTGAAGTCGTATCCGGTCGAAGAACACGCCGGCGCGATCTTCCTGTGGTTCGGCGACGAAGCGCACAAGGAACCCGTGCCGCTCGTGCTGCCGGAAGAACTGGTCGGCGAGGAATACGCCAGCTTCCTGTGCATGTCGAACTGGAAGTGCAATTACCAGTACGCGATCGACAACGTGATGGACCCGATGCACGGCGCCTATCTGCACGCGACCTCGCACTCGATGGCCGAAGGCGACAAGCAGGCCGACATGCGCGTGCGCAAGACCGAAACCGGTCTGATGTTCGAAAAGATCGGCCAGCGCGACGTCAACTTCGACTGGGTCGAACTCGGCGAAACCGGCGCCCTGTGGATGCGCCTCGCGATTCCCTACAAGAAGAAGTTCGGCCCGGGCGGCAGCTTCGGCATCATCGGCTTCGCGGTGCCGGTCGAGGGCGACAATTGCCAGGTCTACTTCTGGCGTACCCGCAAGGTGCAGGGCTGGCAGCGCGACGCATGGCGCTTCCTGTATCGCAACCGTCTCGAAGGTCTGCACTGGGACGTGCTCGAACAGGACCGCTACGTTCTCGAAAGCCTCGCGCCGAACGCGCGCGATCACGAGTTCCTGTATCAGCACGACGTCGGCATGACGCGCGTGCGCCGCATGCTGCGCCAACGCGCGCAACAGCACGTCACCGACCTCGACGCCTATCGCGCGGCAGCGGCCGCTGCCGCGCCGGCCACCACCGAAGCCGGTCACAGCCATGCATAACGACGCACTCGCAGCGCTCAAGGGCCGGCGCGTTCTCGTCACGGGCGGCGCGCGCGGTCTCGGCGCGGCGTTCGTCCGCGCGCTCGTGGAAGCCGGTGCCCAGGTCGTGTTCGGCGACGTGCTGCACGACGCGGGCCGTGCGCTCGCGGCATCGCTGAAGGAACAGGGCCACGCGGCGACCTACCTGCCGCTCGACCTTGCCGATCCGGCCAGCGTCAAGCAGTTCGCCGAGCAGGGCGCGGCGCAGTTCGGCGGCCTCGACGCGCTGATCAACAACGCGGCAATCACCAATTCCGGCGGCAAGTTCGCGGACGAATTGACGGTCGATACGTGGGACGCCGTGATGAACGTCAACGTGCGCGGCACCTGGCTCATGAGCACCGCCGCGCTGCCGTATCTGCGCGACTCGGGCCGTGGCGCCGTCGTCAACATCGCCTCGGACACGGCGATGTGGGGCGCGCCGAAGCTGCTCGCGTACGTCGCGAGCAAGGGCGCCGTGATCTCGATGACGCGCTCGCTTGCGCGCGAATTCGGCGCGCACGGCGTGACCGTCAACGCGATCGCGCCGGGCCTGACCGAAGTCGAGGCGACCGCCTACGTGCCGGCGGAGCGCCATCAGTATTACCTGCAAGGCCGCGCGCTCACGCGCGCACAAGTGCCCGACGACGTAACCGGGCCGGTGTTGTTCCTGTTGTCCGATGCCGCCCGCTTTGTGACCGGCCAATTGCTGCCGGTCAACGGCGGCTTCGTGATGAATTGATCTTGTCGAATCGAAAGGAGAAACAGATGGCGGACGTTGACAACGAACGCAAGTCCTGGGACCAACCCGCGGACGCGAACTTCCAGCAGTGGCTGGACGGCCGCGTCGCGCGCTTCGAAACGCGTCGCTACGACTGGGACGCGCTGAAATTCCAGGCCGACTACGACCCGAAGTATCGCCGTGCGCAGATGCGCTACGTCGGCACGGGCGGCACCGGCGTCGCGAAGGACATGAACACCGTGCCGGCAGGCGGCTTCACGTTCTCGACGATGGTGATCCCGGCCGGCAACATCGGCCCGAGCCATATTCATATGGATGTCGAAGAAATTTTCTTCGTGCTGCGCGGCAAGATGAAGGTGGTCTGCGAGCGTGACGGCGAAACGTGGGAAGCCGTGCTCGGCGAGCGCGACCTGATCTCGGTGCCGCCCGGCGTGTACCGCTCGGAGATCAACGTGGGCGAGGAAGACGCGCTGATGTGCGTGATGCTCGGTTCGCCGAAGCCGATCACGCCGACGTATCCGCCGGATTCGCCACTCGCGAAGATCAAGCGCGATCTGGCTGCAAACAAGGCGTAACCGCAGCACCACTGAGGCGCAATTGAAGTACCGCGCAATCGTCGAGCCGTTCACGTCGTTTCACTTCACCCGCGAAGGCAATCATGTCCGTAGTCCCGTCCGCCAATGCCGATCAGCCTGCCGCGCTCGAAGCGCGTCTCGCGCGCTATCCGGCGCAGCACAGCAGCCTGGCCGCGCAACGCGTCGTGAGCTATCGCGAAGCCGGCCAGGCCGGCAACGATGCGCTGCCGCTCGTGCTGCTGCATGGCATCGGTTCGGGCGCGGCATCGTGGGTGCAGCAGTTCGACGCGCTCGGCGCGACACGCCGCGTGCTGGCCTGGGATGCGCCGGGGTATGGCGCATCCACGCCGGTCGCGGCGGCTTCGCCGCTCGCTCAGGACTACGCGGCCGTATTGAAGGAATGGCTCGACACGCTCGGCATCGAACGCTGCGTGCTGGTCGGGCATTCGCTCGGCGCGATCATCGCCGGCGCATGCGCGCTTGCGCATCCGCAGCGTCTTGCCGGTCTGCTGCTGCTGTCGCCCGCGGGCGGCTACGGCGCGGCGTCCGCTGAAGTGCGCGACGCGAAACGCGATCAGCGTCTCGCGATGCTCAACGAACTCGGCCCGCAAGGGCTCGCCGAAAAACGCAGCGCCAACATGCTGTCCGCTCACGCGAACGACGCGGCGCGCGCATGGGTGCGCTGGAACATGGCGCGCGTGATCCCGCACGGTTACGCGCAGGCCACGCATCTGCTCGCCAACGCCGATCTTGCCGGCGACCTCGCGCGCTACGAAGGCCGCGTCGACGTCGCGGTCGGCGCCGAAGACACGATTACCGCGCCCGAAGCCTGCGAAAAGATCGCGCTCGCCGCGCGCACCCGCCTGCAGATCGTGCCGCGCGCGGGACATGCGGGCTATATCGAAGAACCCGCCGCGTACACCGCGATCATCGATACGTTCAGCCGCGCAAGCGGCATCTAACCGAGCCAACGCGGAGCCATGCAATGACGCCCGATACGCCTGATGCGCCCGACGCCGAGCGCAACGAAACCAGCAGCGATTCCGGCTACCGGGTGCCCGGTCTCGAACGAGGCCTGAACATCCTGATGGAGTTCTCGCCGCGCGAGCCGGTGCTCGGCGCGCCGGAACTGTCGCGCCGCCTGAACATTCCGCGCACGACGGTGTTCCGTTTGCTGCAGACGCTCGAATCGCTCGGCTTTCTCGAACGCGCCGACAAGGACCGCAACTATCGCCTCGGCATCGCGGTGCTGCGGCTCGGCTTCGAATACCTGAGCTCGCTGGAGCTGACCGACCTCGGCCTGCCGATCATCGAGCGGCTGCGCGACGACACCGGCCTCACGAGCCATATCGTGATTCGCGACGGACGCGACGTGGTGTTCGTCGCCAAGGCGCAAAGCCATGCGCCGATTTTCAGCTCGGTGAAGGTCAACGTCGGCACGCGCCTGCCCGCCTATGCGACGACGCACGGCCAGGTGCTGATGGGCGACCTGACGCTCGACGACCTGAAGAAGCTCTATCCCGAGCCGGAACTGGAGCGCTTCACCGCGCAGACGCCGGCCACGGTCAACGAACTCTACGAACGGATTCGCGACGACGCGCGGCGCGGCTTCGCGATCAGCGAGTCGTCGTTCGAGCGCGGCATTTCGGTGGTCAGTGCGCCGGTGCGCAACGACACGAACCGCATCGTCGCGGTCATCACGACGACGATCCCGCGCCGCGAGATCGACGTGTCGCTGCTCGACGGCGGGCTCGTCGACAAGGTGCGCCGCGCGGCCGAAGAACTGTCGCAGCGGCTCAATTACCGGCCGAAGCTCGGACCGAACGCAGGCAACAAATACATGAAGGCACTGGGGCTCTGATGATCCAAATCGATTTGACCGGACAGGTGGCGGTGGTGACGGGCGGTTCGTCCGGCATCGGTCTCGCGACCGCCGAACTGTTTCTGCAAGCGGGTGCGTCGGTCGCGATCTGCGGCCGCGACAGCGAGCGTCTCGCGAAAGCGCAAGCCGCGCTCGTCGCGAAGTTTCCCGGCGCGCAACTGCTCGCGCAGCGCTGCAACGTGCTCGATGCCGACGAAGTGAGCGCATTCGCGCAGGCCGTGCAGCAGCGCTTCGGCCGCACCGACATGCTCGTGAACAACGCGGGCCAGGGGCGCGTCTCGACCTTCGCCGACACGAGCGACGACGCATGGCGCGAAGAGCTCGACCTGAAGTATTTCGGCGTGATCCGCCCGACGCGCGCGTTTCTGCCGATGCTCGACGACACCGCCGGCGCCGGCCGCAACGCGGCCATCGTCAACGTGAATTCGCTGCTCGCGCTGCAGCCCGAGCCGCACATGGTGGCGACCTCGTCGGCGCGCGCGGGTCTGCTGAGTCTCACGAAGTCGCTCGCGGTCGAACTCGCGCCGCAGCGCATCCGCGTCAACTCGATCCTGATCGGCATCGTCGAGTCGGGGCAGTGGCGCCGCCGCTACGAGACCCAGGCGCAGCCGGGCCAGAGCTGGGAAGACTGGACCGGCGAGCTGGCGCGCAAGAAAAACATTCCACTGGGCCGTTTCGGTCGTCCCGAAGAGGCCGCTCAAGCGCTTTTTTATCTGGCTACCACGCTGTCGTCGTACACGACGGGCAGTCACATCGATGTTTCTGGAGGCGTTGCACGACATGTCTAATAAAACCACCGTTGGCGAACTGATCGCCGCCTTTCTCGAGCAATGCGGCGTCCAAACCGCATTCGGCGTGATCTCGATCCACAACATGCCGATCCTCGACGCAATCAACACGCGCGGCAAGATCCGCTATGTCGGCGCGCGCGGCGAAGCCGGCGCGGTGAACATGGCCGACGGCCTTGCGCGCGTCTCGGGCGGCCTCGGCGTCGCGTTCACGAGCACGGGCACCGCGGCGGGCAACGCAGCGGGCGCGATGGTCGAAGCGCTGACGGCGGGCACCGCACTGCTGCACGTGACCGGCCAGATCGAAACCGAATACCTCGACCAGGACCTCGCGTATATCCACGAAGCGCCGGACCAGCTCTCGATGCTGCAATCGATCTCGAAGGCCGCGTTCCGCGTGCGTTCGGTCGAAACCGCGCTGCCGACGATCCGCGAAGCCGTGCGCGTTGCGCAAACGGCGCCGAGCGGCCCGGTCAGCGTCGAGATTCCGATCGACATCCAGGCGGCCGAAATCGAGTGGCCGAACGATCTCGCCGCGCCCCACGTGACGACGCTCACGCATTGCAAGGACCGCGTCGCGCAACTCGCCGAACAACTGACGAAGGCGAAGCGCCCGCTGCTGTGGCTCGGCGGCGGCACGCGCCACGCGCGCGCGGCGGTCGAGCGTCTGGTCGCACTCGGCTTCGGCGTCGTGACGAGCGTGCAGGGCCGTGGCGTGCTGCCGGAAGATCATCCGGCCACGCTCGGCGCGTTCAACGTGCACTCGGCGGTCGAGAGCTTCTACAAGACCTGTGACGCGCTCGTCGTGGTCGGCTCGCGTCTGCGCGGCAATGAAACGCTGAAGTACAAGCTCGCGCTGCCGCAGCCGCTGTATCGCATCGACGCCGACGCGCTGGCCGACAACCGCGGTTATCGCAACGAGATGTTCATTCACGGCGACGCCTCCGCGGTGCTCGAGGAACTCGCGACGCTGCTCGAAGGCAGGCTGAAGGTCGATCCGCAGTTCGCGCAGGACCTCGCTGCCGCGCGCGAAAGCGCGGTTGCCGACGTCGCCAAGGGTCTGGGTCCGTACAAGCGTCTCGTCGACGCGCTGCAGGACGCCGTGGGCCGCGACTACAACTGGGTGCGCGACGTCACGATCTCGAACAGCACGTGGGGCAACCGCCTCTTGAAGATCTTCTCGCCGCGCGCGGGCGTGCATGCGCTCGGCGGCGGCATCGGCCAGGGCATGCAGATGGGCATCGGCGCGGCGCTCGCGGGCAATGCGGCGAAGACCGTCGCGCTGTGCGGCGACGGCGGCTTGATGGTCAACGTCGGCGAACTCGCGACGGCCGTGCAGGAAAACGCCAACGTGATGATCGTGCTGATGAACGACCAGTGCTACGGCGTGATCCGCAACATCCAGGACGCGCAATACGGCGGCCGCCGCTGCTACGTGCAACTGCATCAGCCGGATTTCGCACAGTTCTGCGCGAGCTTGAAGCTGCCGCACTACCGCATCAAGTCGCTCGACGACGCCGCCGCGATCATCCGCGAAGGCATGGCGCAGACCGGCCCGGTGCTGGTCGAGGTGGACATGCTGTCGGTCGGCACCTTCGCGACCCAGTTCGCGGGCCCGCCGGTCAAGGAAAAGGAGCCGCAACATGCATGAGGTCGGCTACGCGGGGCATCACGCGCCCCTTGATGTCGCGATGATCGGCTTCGGCGCGATTGGCCAGGCGGTGTACCGCTCGGTCGCCGGCGATCCGGCCGTGCGCGTCTCGCATGTGATCGTTCCCGAGAAGCAGCTGACGTCGGTGCGCGACATGGTGGGCGCGGGCGTCGACGTGGTGTCGTCGGTGGCGGCGCTCAGCACGAAGCCGCAGTTCGCGCTCGAATGCGCGGGCCACAGCGCGCTCGTCGATCACATCGTGCCGCTGCTGAAGTCGGGCACCGATTGCGCGGTTGCGTCGATCGGTGCGCTCTCCGACGTCGCGCTGCTCGACGCGCTCGCCGCCGCGGCCGATGCGGGCGACGCGACGGTCACGCTGCTGTCGGGCGCGATCGGCGGTATCGATGCGATTGCCTCGGCGCGTTTCGGCGGTCTCGACGAAGTGCTGTACACGGGCCGCAAGCCGCCGATCGGCTGGCTCGGCACGCCGGCCGAAGAGGTCTGCGACCTGCGCACGCTCGCCGAAGAGAAGGTGATCTTCGAAGGCACCGCGCGCGATGCGGCGCGGCTCTATCCGAAGAACGCCAACGTTGCCGCGACCATCGCGCTCGCCGGGCTCGGCCTCGACAACACGACGGTCAAGCTGATCGCCGATCCGAACGTGACGCGCAATGTGCACCGCATTCTCGCGCGCGGCGCGTTCGGCGAGATGTCGCTCGAAATGAGCGGCAAGCCGCTGCCGGACAACCCGAAGACGTCCGCGCTGACCGCTTACAGCGCGATCCGCGCGCTGCGCAATCGCGCCGCGCGTTGCGTGATCTAAGACCCACCAGGCCCCCGGCCTGCAAGCAACCGGAATGACCGACATGACTCACTTCGATACCAGCCTCGTGCCCAACGGCGATATTTTTATCGGCGGCGAATGGCGGCAAGGGCGCGGCAACCCGTATAAAAGCCTGTATCCGGCGGATCAGTCGGTCAACATGGAAATCTCGACGGCCAGCGCCGACGACGCGCGCGAGGCGGTCGAAGCCGCCGACGCCGCGTGGCGCAAGCCGGACTGGTCGGGTCTGAAGCCGCATCAGCGCGCGCTGATCCTGTACCGCATCGCCGACCTCATCATGGCGCGCCACGAAGCGCTCGCGAATCTGCAGCGCCGCGACAACGGCAAGCCGATCGGCGAGACGCGCGTGCTGGTCGCGAGCGCGGCGAATACGTTCCGCTATTTCGCGGCCTGCCTCGAAACGCTCGACGAAGAAGTTACGCCGTCGCGCGGCGACTATCTGACGATGAGCCTCTACGAGCCGATCGGCGTGATCGCGGCGATCACGCCGTGGAATTCGCCGATCGCTTCCGACGCGCAGAAACTCGCGCCGGCGCTCGCGGCCGGCAACGCGGTGGTGCTGAAGCCCGCCGAAGTCACGCCGCTCGTCTCGCTCGCGCTCGCGCGCATCTGCGAGGAAGCGGGCGTGCCGAAGGGCATCGTGAGCGTGCTGCCGGGCAAGGGCTCGGTGATCGGCGACGTGCTCGTGCGCCATCCGCTCGTGAGGAAAGTGTCGTTTACGGGCGGCACCGAAGTGGGCCGCGGCATCGCGCGCATCGCAGCGGACAAGCTGATGCCGGTGTCGCTCGAACTCGGCGGCAAGTCGCCGACCATCGTGTTCGACGACGCCGATCTCGATCATGCGGTCAATGGCGTGCTGTACGGCATCTTCAGCTCGTCGGGCGAGGCGTGCATCGCGGGCTCGCGTCTGTTCGTGCAGCGCTCGATCTACGACACATTCATGCAGCGTCTCGTCGAAGGCGCGCGCAAGCTGCGCGTCGGCGATCCGTCGCGCGACAACACGCAGATGGGTCCGCTGATTACGCAGGCGCATCGCGAATCGGTCGAGCGTTATATCGCGCTCGGCCTCGAAGAAGGCGGCCGTCTGCTGTGCGGCGGCGAGCGTCCGGTCGGCGACGGCCGCGAAGCGGGCACCTATCTGCAACCGACGATTCTCGACGGCCTCACTAACGAGGCGCGCATCTGCCAGGAGGAAATCTTTGGGCCGGTGCTCGTCGCGATGCCGTTCGACGACGAAGCCGCGCTGCTCAAGGCAGCGAACCACAGTGTGTTCGGCCTCGCCGCCGGCATCTGGACGCGCGACTACAAGCGCGCCTACCGCACCGCGCGCGCGCTCGAAGCCGGCACGATCTGGATCAACACCTACAAGCTGTTCTCGATCTCGACGCCGTTCAGCGGCTGGAAGGAGAGCGGTATGGGACGCGAAAAGGGCCGTCTCGGCATTCGCGAATACATGCAACAGAAGAGCCTCTACTGGGGCTTGAACGAAGCGCCGTTGGCGTGGGCGAACTAAGGCAGCAAGGAAGAGGCACGTTATGACGATTCTCGGCATTGAACAGATTACCTACGGCGTGACGGATCTCGCCACCTGCCGCCGGTTTTTCGCGGACTGGGGTCTCAAGGAGACCGCGTTCGACGACCAACACGCGCGTTTCGAAACGATGAACGGCTGCACGGTGCTCGTCGTCGACGCGAACGACGCGGCGCTGCCGCCCGCGTTCGAGGACGGCCCGACGCTGCGCGAAGTGACGTGGGGCGTCGCGACGAAGGCGGAACTCGATGCACTGCGCGGCCGCTTCGCCGGTCAGCCTGGCCACTACGAAACCGACGACGCGCTCGGCTGCATCGACCCGAACGGCATGGCGATTCGCGTCGAAGTGACGCGCAAGCGCGCGGTCGACGTGCAGGGTTCGCCGTCGAACGTGTGGGGCAAGACGCTGCGCGTCGATCAGCCGTCGCCGGTCTATGAACGCGCGGAGCCGGTCGAGGTCGGCCACGTCGTGTTCTTCACGAACCAGCTCGCCGAACAGGAAAAGTTCTATCACGAACTGCTCGGCTTCGAGACCTCGGACCGCTATCCGGGCCGCGGCGCGTTCATGCGCTGCGCGCCGCACGGCGGCCACCACGACCTCTTCCTGCTGGCCTTGCCGAACGGCAAACGCGGCCTGAACCATGTCGCGTTCACCGTGCGCGACATCCACGAAGTGTTCGGCGGCGGCATGCACATCAACCGTTGCGGCTGGGAAACGCAGCTCGGGCCGGGGCGTCATCCGGTGTCGTCGGCGTACTTCTGGTACTTCAAGAATCCGGCCGGCGGCCTGATCGAGTACTACGCCGACGAAGATCAGCTCACGCCCGAATGGCAGCCGCGCGAATTCGAACCGGGTCCGACCGTGTTCGCCGAATGGGCGATCGAAGGCGGCATCGACGGCAATACGCGCCGGCAGAAAGACGCGAAGGCGCCGGAAGGCAAGTTCATGACGGAGCGCAAAAATGACTGACGCCGCCACCGCAAAGGCCCAGGCCGCGCATGCGGGGCTCGAAGCGCCGCGCACGATCGTCGTGATCGGCGGCGGCCAGGCGGCCGGCTGGGTCGTGAAGACGTTGCGCAAGGAAGGCTTCGACGGCCGCCTCGTGATGATCGCCGACGAAGTGCATCTACCCTACGAGCGCCCGCCGCTCTCGAAGGCCGTGCTGGCCGGCGAAGCCGATATCGAAACCGTGCGCCTCGTGAAGCCCGACGACTTCGACGCGCTGAACGTCGAAGCATGGCAGCCCGATTGCGCGACCTCGATCGATCGCGAACAGCGCATCGTGCGCACGCAGTCGGGCCGCGAAGTGCAATACGACCGCCTCGTGATCGCGACCGGCGGCGCGGCGCGCCGTTTGCCCGACGCGCTCGTGAAGACCTCGCATCTCGCCTATCTGCGTACGCTCGACGAAGCGGTCGCGCTCGGCGAACGGCTGCGCGCGAGCCAGCGCGTGCTCGTGGTCGGCGGCGGCTGGATCGGTCTCGAAGTCGCGGCGACCGCGCGCAAGCTCGGCGTCGAAGCCTGTGTGGTGGAAGGCGCGCCGCGTCTGTGCGCGCGCTCGCTGCCGCCGCTGGTGTCGGACTTCCTGCTCGATCTGCATCGCGCGAACGGCGTGGACGTGCGCCTGAACGCCTCGCTCGTCGCGCTCGAAGATCACCCGGACGACGCAAAGCGGATTCGCGCGACGTTCGCGGACGGCTCGACGCTCGACGCCGATTTTGCGGTGGCCGGCATCGGTCTCACGCCGCACACGGCGATTGCCGAAGCGGCGGGCGTGAAGGTCGAGAACGGCATCGTCGTCGATCATTTCGGCGCGACCGACGACCCGCGCATCTTCGCCTGCGGCGACGTGGCGAATCATCCGAGCGCATGGCTCAAGCGCCGCGTGCGGCTGGAGTCGTGGGCCAACGCGCAGAACCAGGCGATTGCCGTGGCCAAGGCCTTGCTCGGCAACTTCGAAGCGTATGCGGACATTCCGTGGTTCTGGTCCGATCAGTACGACGTGAACCTGCAGATTCTCGGCGACATTCCGGCCGATGCGCCACTCGCGGTGCGCGGCGATCTGTCGACGCGGCGCGCGACGCTGTTCTATCTGGAAGACAACACGATTCGCGGCGTGATCGCGATCAACACTCCGCGCGAACTGAAGCTCTCGCGCAAGTGGATGAATCAAGGCCGGATCATCGACCTTGCCACCCTGACTGACGCCTCTACGGCGCTTGCCTAACCATTTTTACGGACGGCACCTTGGCATGAGAACCATCGATAACTCAACAGGAGACCGCAGCAGCGCCGGTGTTTCAGGCGCCGTGACGCAGGGCTCGATCATCGCGAGGCTCGAGCGCCTGCCGGGGAACGCGCTGCAAGTACGCGCCCGTATCCTGATCGGTCTCGCGACGTTCTTCGACGGCTTCGACGTGATCGCGATCGCGACGACGCTGCCGCTGCTGATTGCGAAGTGGCACCTGACGCCGTGGGACGTCGGCTTTTTGCTTGGCTCCGGCTCCATAGGACAACTGATCGGCGCGTTCCTGTTTCCGTGGTATGCGGAGCGCGGCGGACGCGTGAAGGCAATTGCGCTGAGCTCGGGCATCATCGGCATCACGAGTATTGCGTGCGGTTTTGCGCCGACGTTCGCCGTATTCGTCGTGCTGCGCATTATCCAGGGGCTGGGACTCGGCGGCGAATTGCCGGTGGCCGCGACCTATATCAACGAGATCAGCCGCGCGCATGGCCGCGGGCGTTTCGTGCTGCTGTACGAAATCGTCTTCCCGATCGGGCTGCTCGCGTCGAGCGCGATGGGGGCGTGGATCGTGCCGCGTTTCGGCTGGCCGGCGATGTACTTCATCGGCGGCATGCCGCTGATCCTGTTCTTCGCGCTGCGCAAGCTCGTGCCGGAATCGCCGCGCTGGCTCGCCGTGCGCGACCGGATGGCCGAAGCCGATTCCGCCGTGCTCGCATTCGAACGGGCAGCCAAGGTGCCGCTGCCGCCGGTGGCAAGCTCGGCCGAATTCGACGAGATGGTCAATCGCCATCCGAAGCGCAGCGTCTCGGACCTGTTCGGCCCGGCCTACCTGAAGCGCACGATTGCCGTGGCGATGCTGTGGGTGACCTGCGGCTTTATCCAGTACGGTCTGTCCACCTGGCTGCCGACGATCTACCGCACGATCTATCACGCGCCGTTGCAGCTTGCGCTGAACCTGGCCGTGGCGGCTTCGGTGCTCGGCGTGGTCGGCTCGCTCGTCTGCGCGCTGCTGGTCGATGCGGTGGGACGCAAGCCGATCATCAACATCTCGTTCATCCTGTGCGCGGTGTCGCTGGCGATGGCGGGCGTGTTGCACGACTCGTCGGTGTACGTGGTCGCAACCTTCTGTGCATTCGCGCTTGGCTTCCTCGCGAGTGGCTTCATCACCGCTTACGTGTACACGCCGGAGCTGTACCCGACGAGCATCCGCGCGATGGGTTGCGGCGTGGGCGGCGCCTGGCTCAAGATCGCGGCGATCTTCGCGCCGGCCATCGTGTCGAAGACGATGATCGGCGGCAATCTCGAAGTGGCGTTCTATATCCTCGCTGCCGTGCCGTTCGTCGCGGCGATCGCGGTGCACTTCCTCGGCATCGAAACCAAGGGCAAGGTGCTGGAGCAACTCGAAGCCTGATATCGCATTGCTGACGCGGTTTCGAGAAAACGAAAAGGCGCACCACGTGGTGCGCCTTTCGTCTTTCCGGCTGCTTTTTTTGCGTTCGCTGCGGAATTGCGACGCGTGGTGCGTCACAACGCCTTGCGATACACGACGAAGCCCGACCTGTCCGCGACCTTGTCGTAAAGCTTCATCGCGGTCTGATTCGTCTCGTGCGTTTGCCAGTAGACGCGTTCCGCGCCATCGGCCTGGGCGCGCGCATACACGGCTTCGATCAGCGCGCGGCCGACGCCCTTGCCGCGCTCGGTGTCGAGCGTGTAGAGGTCCTGCAGATAGCAGATCGGTCCGGCCAGCGTCGTGTGACGGTGATAGAGAAAGTGCACGAGGCCGACCAGTTGCCCGTCGCGCTCGGCGACGAACGCGTGCATCGGCTCGTAGCCGTCGAAGAAGCGCTGCCAGGTGATGCGCGTGATGTCGCGCGGCAGCGCGGTCTCGCCCGAGCGGCCGTAGAACGCGTTGTACGCATCCCATAGCGGCAGCCATGCGTCGAAATCTTCGCGGATGATGGCGCGAATCAGGATCTGGGCGGACATAGGTGCGGTTCCTTATCGAATGAGGCGGGCAACAGCATGCCTGCCGGGAACGATCGAACCGTCAGCATAGAAAATTCGTGGCGCCATTGTTAGCTCCACGAGGCGCGCAAAATCTGGAACCACGGGTCGAATGGTTCCGCGCGGCGTGTGTTTTTTTAGGGTGGGTGCGCGCGTGACCGCGCGCCGGTGGTGTCACTGCGGGTGCAACCAGGCGGTCAAGGTGCCTTCAGTGACCGCGATCCGGGTTGTGACGAAGCTGGGCGCGTACCTTCTTCGCGGCGAATAGCGGCACGTAATCGAATACGCGCGCGTCCTGCCGGTAATTGGCGAGCGTATCCGCATACAGGCGGGATACCGTTTCGGCTGGCGTGTCGGTTTCTTCGGCGATGCTTCTCACCAGTTCGTCTACATTGGGCTGAGGCTGCGACATGGATCTCTCCGGATGGGGCGGCGGGCTGGGTGGACGGAACGTAAACACAACGTGAACGGCAGGAGTCCATTACAGGACGCGACCCGCCACTATGCCAATTGAATTGGCCTATCGCACGACCCGTTCCACAGAGATTTTTATCTTGCGTCGCAGCAAACGGTTGCCCGATGGGAGCGCGCGGAAAATCAATGGGTGTGGCGGTGGTGGATATCCGGGAAATGCCTATGAGCATGCGTGATCGGCGCATGGTGATGCGGATGGGTATGCGGTTCCTCGCCGTCCCATGCGAAATCGTGCTCGTGCTGATGATGCGCGTCGTGCCGATGGCGATGCGTGTGGTCGAGCGCCTCGTGCGTGTGCGCATGCTCGTGGCGTTCCCGCACATGCAGCCACACGCCGAGCGTCATTAGCGCGGCCGCTACCCAGAATTGCGAAGTCGGCAGTTCGGGCCAGAGCAGCCACGACAGCGTGACGCCGAAGAGCGGTGCAACGGAGAAGTACGCACCGGTTCGCGCGGAGCCGAGATTGCGCAGCGCGACGACGAACAGCACGAGGCTCGCGCCATATCCCGCGAAGCCGGTCAGCATCGCGAGCGCGACGCTCCACGCGGTCGTGCCGTGCGGCCAGCTCGCGCCAACGGCGAACGCCAACGCCACGTTCACCGGGCCCGCAACGAGCCCCTTCACGCAGGCGATGAAGGTCGCGTCGTGCGTCGACACCTTGCGGGTGAGATTGTTGTCGACGGCCCAGCACGCGCATGCGCCGGCGAGCAGCAGCGCGCCCGGCGGCAGGTCCGCCGCGCCGGGCTGCCAGGCCAGCACGACGCCGCCCGCGACGATGGCGAGCATGCCGACGAACACCGGCAGGTCGACGTTTTCGCGGAATACGATCCATGCGATCAATGCGGTGAACACGCCTTCGAGATTCAGCAGCAGGGAGCCGGTGGCGGCCGGCGTGGTGTTCAAGCCGAGCATCAGCAGCGCAGGCCCGGCGACGCCGCCCGCGGCGATTGCGCCGGCCAGCCACGGTACGTCGCGCAGCGGAAAGCGGTGCGGTTCTGTTGGCGGGACGGCGGCGGCCGATGTCGAGCGCTGGGCCGAACGACGCGTCGTTCGACGCACCACGCGGCGCGCCAGCATCACGATGCCAAGGCCGACCCCGCTGCCGAGATAGAACAGGCCCGCCAGCAGAAACGGCGATAGCGAATCGAGCAGCGCTTTCGCGAGCGGCGTGGTCGCGCCGAACAGCGCGGCGGCGAGTAGGGCGGTAAAGGCGGCGCTATGGCGGGACGGCATCGGCGGATCGGCGTTCGAGCAGGGGGAAGGCGGACACGATACCGCGATTGGCGAAGCGGCGCGAGGATCGGGCGCGAGCGGTTACCGCGCCGTAAGCTGCAAGGCCCGCGCGCGTGAGCGTCTACTTCTGCGCCCTCTCCGCCGCGTGGGCGATCCGGTCGCGCACGATGCCGATCGCCTGCTTGAGCGCGTAAACGTCCTGAAAGTAGCGATACGGAATCCGTATCTGGCTCGCGCTTGCGTCGATGCTCTCGATCTCGTCGCGCCATTGCGCGATTTGCGCGCGAGTCGGCGCGAAGTTTTTCCATACCTCGTCTTCGAGCGCCTTGATCTCGCGATACCAGACCTCGAGCCGCTTTTTCATGCGCGCTTCGAGCGTGCGTGGCAGCGCCTGTATGAGACCGATCAGAAGCGCCATGAACGGCAGCAGGATCAGCAGCCGCCGTTCGATGAGACTCGCGAGCCAGAACGGCAGATAGCGGTACAGGAACGGCCGGCCCGATTTGAAGTAGCGGATGCTTTCGTCGGAGATCGGGAATTCCTGGGTGTGCAGGTTCGGAAACGTGCCGATCGGCGTGAAGTAGTCCTCGCCGCCGTGGACCGTGCGCGCCGCATCGAGCAGCAGATAGAGGAGCGCCGGATGCAGCGTGTCCTTCGAGACGAGCAGCGCCGTGGCCGCGAGCAGCGTGACGTCGGCGCGCGGCAGATCGTCGGCGACGCTGGCCGAGGCACGCGGCAGGACGATCTTCGAGAGCGACGGGAATTTCTGCACGAGCGCGTCGGCCTGCGCGAAGCTCATCAGCTTCAGGTTGCTCGTGAGGAGCGTGCGCTGCATGTCGGCGTCGGGTCTGCCGATAAAGAACGCCGCGTCGATCCGACCGCTTTGGAGCCCTTGATAAGCAGCGTTCGCATCCATTTGCAGCAGCGTCGAGTTCTGGCTCGTGATGCCGCTATAGCCGAGCAGGACCTGCGATACGTTGAGCAGACCGCTGCCGGGCACGCCGAGCGAAATGCGCTTGCCGCGCAGTTGCGAGAGAAGGTCGATCGTCGCGTCGCCGCGATAGAACACCCAGATCGGTTCGTACGAGACGGCGGCGATCGTTTGCAGGTTGTCGGTGTCTTTAGGGTTGGTCGTGCCCGACTGGATGAAGCCGACTTCGTAGGTGCTGTCGGGGTCGGTGAGCCGCTGATAATTTTCGATCGAGCCCGACGAGCTGCGAATGTCGAGCTTGATGCCTTCGTGCTTCAGCAGCGGTGCGTAGCGATCGGCAAAGCCGCGATAGATGCCGCCGTCGGCACCGGTCGTGATGACGATCGTGCGCTGGAACGCGGGCTGCAGCACGAGCGCGAGTATCCAGCCGAGGACGACGATCAGCACGATCGCGCCGACGATCAGCAGGCGCTTGCGTGCCCGCGTCATGGGGGCTTTTTGACTGCGTTGAAGCGCGGGGTGGGGTCTCGGCATCGTTACCTGTTTCGGTTCAGGTTCGGCTTGGGTGGGTGATGGCTGGACGCGGCGCGCCCACGGCTGCGACAACCCGCGGATTACTCGCTCAGAAGATGTTTCAATTCGTCAAGGAACGAGGCCGTAGTGTGGTCCCAAAGAGCCGGGTCGCAATGGCAGCCAAAAAGATCGTCAAACGCCCTGTCCAGACAATTCACATTGGCCTTCTGGAATCGGGTTATCTCTTCCAGCGTCGCGACTCTTTCGTCCTCGGTCATTTCCGTTTTATAGGAGAGAACCAGTTCAGGTATCGAATTCCCATAGAGCGAATAGTCCTCATGGAATCGAGCCATGACCAGCTGTTCGAGATGGCTATAAGTTCCGTCGTTCATGATCGAATAGTACCAAGTCGTGGCGCGGTACTGTTGCCCACGTCTCTATTTTCGTGACATTGGCGCGCATCGCTTCCGCGATGGCCCACTCTGCCTGCCTGATATCTGTGAATGATGATGCAGCGGGAATATGCGGGCCTCGCCTCAGTTGCTCCTTGAGCCATGCTTCGTCCTTGTCGACGTGCTTCAGCGTGTGTCCGCCCAATTCCGGGTTGAGCGCTTTTGCCTCATGCATGGCTTGTGACGCATTACTTTTCGCCGCAGCAATTGCCACGACAACCCGGGGATAATTCGATCTCAACGCGCCTGATCTTTTCAGGTGGTTCGGTCAAGTGGACAAGAGGCTTGTAGATTCTGGCGCGAACATCGTATGGAACCTGAGTCAGACCGAATTGCATCAACATGGCTTTTGCCGAATTGGCCCGTTGCAGTGCCAATTTTTCTGGTTCTTTTTCATTTGATTCAGCCAATCAGCCGATGGACAGTACCTCTTGAATGGGATACCTAAGGCGCATGTCGATAGCCCAATTCGCCACCTTTAAAACTTGATCTGCCGATATCTGAGCCGAATTTCTTTCGAAATATACGTCGATGTTTTGGCCTGGGAGGTTCTGAGAGGTATTGCATGCGAGAGCGCTGGTTGGCAGTAGTACAAGCACCAGATCGATTAGCCTGATAATCATCTACGACATACTCCGCGCGGTCGTTTGCAATATTGCTTGTTGCGACGATAGGAAGCACGAGGAAATGTCCCCGAAGCTTGTAGCTTCAGGGGCCGCAAGACCAGCATCAATAAGACAACTCGGAAAACACAACCACAGCCGCTCATTCTCACCCGACCACCCTACCCAGCCACCCTCACCTCACCACCCAGATCCCGCGCAATAAACTCCACGAACGCGCGAATACGATTCGACATCTGATGCCTCGGCGAATACACCGCGAAGATATCCGCGTTCGGCGTGTCGTGATCGGGCATTAGCCGGACCAGCGAGCCGTCGGCGAGATACTGCTCGATGTCCCACTCCGCGCGCATCAGGATGCCGTGTCCCTCGAGCGCCCACTTCACGGCGATCTCGCCGTCGTTGGTGGTCAGCGAGCCCTTGATGCGCACCGCTTCCGTCCTGCGTGCCGCGCCCCGTCCCGAAGTCAGGCGCCACACGCCATAGGCTTCGTCACCCTGACGGATGCCGATGCAGTTGTGGCGCGTCAGATCATGCGCGGTCTGCGGCACGCCGTGCGCCGCGATATACGACGGTGCCGCGCACAGCAGGCGCCGGTTCGCCGCGAGGCGGCGCGCGACCACGCGCGTATCGGGCGGCTCGCCGAAGCGGATGCAGACGTCGAAGCTGTCGTCGGTCAGGGGCGGGGGCGTGACCGAGAGCTGCAACTGCACCGACACCTGCGGATACTTCGCGACGAAGCGCGAAATGGCCGGCCCGACGTGGCTGCGCCCGAAGCCGAGCGTTGCGTTCACGCGCAGCAGACCCTTCGGCGTTTTCTTCGCCGAGCCGAGCAGTTCGGCCAGTTCGTCGATTTCATCGAGAATCCGCCGCGCGCGCTCGACATACAGCTCGCCTTCGGGCGTCAGCATCATGCGGCGCGTCGTGCGATTGACGAGCGCGACGCCCGCGCGCTGCTCCATCTGCGTGAGGTGCTTGCTGACCGCGGCGGCCGTCAGCCCCAGTTCGCGCGCGGCCGCGCTCAGGCTGCCGGAGGCGGCGAGCGTCGAGAAAAAGCTCAGATCCGATGGCTGGACGGTAGCGCTCATCGCGTCCTCAGCCCCCTTTTATTTGTGAATGCAGGTTAAAGATGCTTTGAGTCTAGCACCGGTTTTTACCCGCGAGACAGCGCTAGAGTGCGATCACACCCTTCACACAGCACAGGACGGAGACATGAAAACCTATCGCATCGCAACCATTCCCGGCGACGGCATCGGCAAGGAGGTCGTGCCGGCCGGCGCGCAGGTGCTCGATACACTCGCGAAGAGCACGCGCGCCTTCACGTTCGAGTTCGAGAACTTCGACTGGGGCGGCGACTACCATCGCCAGCACGGCGTGATGATGCCGGAGAACGGGCTCGACGCGATTCGCGACAAGGACGCGATCCTGTTCGGCTCGGCGGGCGACAAGGACATTCCCGATCACATCACGCTGTGGGGTTTGCGCCTGAAGATCTGCCAGGGCTTCGATCAATATGCGAACGTGCGCCCGACGCGCATCCTCCCAGGCATTGACGCGCCGCTGAAGTACTGCAAGCCCGAAGACCTGAACTGGGTGATCGTCCGCGAAAATTCGGAGGGCGAATATTCGGGCGTCGGCGGCCGCGTGCATCAGGGCCATGCGATCGAAGCCGCAACCGACGTGTCGGTCATGACGCGCGCCGGTGTCGAGCGCATCATGCGCTTCGCGTTCCGGCTCGCGCAGTCGCGTCCGCGCAAGCTGCTGACCGTCATCACGAAGAGCAATGCGCAGCGTCACGCAATGGTGATGTGGGACGAGATCGCGCTCCAGATCTCGAAGGAGTTTCCGGACGTCACGTGGGACAAGGAACTCGTCGACGCAGCGACCGCGCGCATGGTCAATCGTCCGGCGACGCTCGACACGATCGTCGCCACCAACCTGCACGCCGATATTCTCAGCGACCTCGCGGCCGCGCTTGCCGGCAGCCTCGGCATTGCGCCGACCGGCAACATCGATCCGGAGCGCCGCTATCCGTCGATGTTCGAGCCGATTCACGGTTCCGCGTTCGACATCATGGGCAAGGGGCTCGCGAATCCGGTCGGCACGTTCTGGTCGGTCGTGATGCTGCTCGAACACCTCGGCGAATTCGACGCAGCAAAGCGTGTGATGCAGGCCGTCGAAGCGGTCACCGCGAACGAGTCGCTGCATACGCGCGACCTCGGCGGCACGGCCACGACCGCCCAGGTGACGGCGGCCGTTTGCGCGTTCATCGAGAAAGCGGCGTCGGTGCCGAACGCCGCGTGAGTGCATGCGAGGTGCGAACGGAGCGCACCTCAGGCGCGGCCTGAGCGCGCGATCGAGCACCGGCCAAAGCCTGGCCGGTGCTCGATCCGGCGGTTGCCTAAGTGTGAGCTAAGCGCGACCCGAGCGCGACCTGAACGCACGGACCGTATTCGCTTCAGACAAGGCCGACGCGCGGCTATACCGCGCCATGACACGGCCAGAACACCATCCCAACCCGACTGGCGCGACCCGGAGCCGGCCAGCGTGCAAGCCGCGCGCGGCTCACGGCTGCGTGCCGCAGGAGGAGACAATGACTTCCGAACTCGAAAGCCGGGTGACCCGCAAGCTGATGCTGCGGATCATCCCGTTCGTCATGCTGCTGTACTTCGTGAGTTTTCTCGACCGCGTGAATGTGGGCTTCGCCGCGTTGTCGATGAACAAGGCCATCGGGCTTTCGCCGACCGCCTTCGGACTCGGCGGTGGGCTTTTCTTCATCGGCTATTTTCTGTTCGAAGTGCCGTCGAATCTGATCCTTCACAAGGTCGGCGCGCGCCGCTGGATCGCGCGCGTGATGGTGTCGTGGGGGCTCGTGTCGCTCGCCTCCGCGTTCGTCGTCGGACCGAACAGTTTCTACGCGCTGCGCTTCATTCTCGGCGTTGCGGAAGCGGGTTTCTTTCCCGGCATCATCCTGTATCTGAGCCTGTGGTTTCCGGCGCGCCAGCGCGCGGTCGCGGCCGCGTGGTTCATGGCCGCCGCGCCGATCTCCACCGCAATCGGCTCGCCGATTTCCGGCGCGATCATGAAGCTGCCGCCCCTCGCCGGACTCGCCGACTGGCAAATGCTCTACATACTCGAAGCGTTGCCCGCGATCGTGCTCGGCTTTTTCGTGCTCAAGTATCTGACCGACAAGCCCGCGCAAGCGCAATGGCTTCAGCCGGAAGAGCGCGACTGGCTGATCGCGAAGCTGAAGCTCGAAGCCGACGCGCGGCATGCGCATGCGGGCCACACGGCGGGTGCGCTCAGCGCATTGCGCGATCCGCGCGTGCTTGCGCTCGCGTTGATCTACTTCGGCACCTCGGCGGGACTGTATACGCTCGGCTTGTGGGCGCCGCTGATTATCCGCCAATACGGTTTCGGCTCGTTCGAAACGGGGCTGCTGGCCGGCGTGCCGAGCGTGCTCGCGGTGATCGCGATGGTGTTGTGGGCGAGGCACTCGGACCGCACCGAGGAGCGCACGTGGCACGTCGTGATTCCGTGCGCGCTGGCTTGTGTCGGCTTCGTGTTCGCCGGCCATGCGAGCACGGCGTTGATGATCGTGCTCGCACTCGTGGTCGTGAACGTCGGGATCAGCGCGGCGAAGGCGCCGCTATGGGCGATGCCGAGCATGTTCCTGTCGGGTGCGGGCGCGGCGGCGGGGATCGCGATGATCAACTCGGTCGGCAATCTCGGCGGCTTCGTCGGTCCGTTCGCGATCGGCTGGCTCAAGAACGTGACGGGCGGATATGCCGCGGGCCTCTATGTGGTCGGCGCGACGCTGGCGGTGTCGGCGGTCGTGACGTTGATGCTGAGCCGGCAGTCGAAGCAGGATGCCGTGGCGATGGGGGAGCGGCACGGGCATTAGCGCGTTTCAGGCAGGCTGTTCCACCGCATGGATGAGTGGCGCCGTGTTCGATTTTTCGGGGCGCGCTGGGCCGTCAAGGCCAGCCCCGCGCAGTGATTCTAATCGCGGTACTCGTCGATCTCGATGGTCCCGCCAAGGGCTTCCATCATCGTGCGGATATCCTGCGGGATATCCGTTACACGGTCGCCACTTCGAGTGTTCCAGTAGCAGAAAAAGCGCAGCTTCACCTCTTTTTCGGCGACGACTTGTGGAAGATCGACGCGAGCGAGATTCAGTCTTTGGACGAGAAAGCGAAGATGCGGGGTGAGGTCGTTACTGTGTATGAATCGCTTGCTGCTCGAGCCCCACAGGCCGACGCGACCGGGGCCGGCCAGGCGCCCCGATGGCGTCACAAAAGGCTCTCCTTTCGCTATAGCCGTGTCGGGCGACAAGCCGAAGTACTCGGTCCAGAACATGGGCACGACTGCATCACCCATGACGTGAAACGTCGCATATGCCAGAGGATGGTTGGTCATTGGCCGATTTCGTTAGTTTGCCCAATCGTGGAAGTTTGCGATTGTGCAGCATGAAACCATCCAAAAAACTCCGCCGAAGCGGTCATCCCGTTCAGAAGCACACAACCCGGGCATCAGTGCATGCCGTGGTGTCGATCATGTTTTCGTCTTCGTTGTGAACTACGTGCATCGCATCGGCGCGTGTGAGGTTCACTCATTCGATCATCATTGCATGCGACGCCGAAGCACTCTGGAACAGCCAGATCAAAAATGTATGACAAATAGGCCGCCTGGCATCTATGCTGAGGCATAGGAAGCACTCGCGGCTTGCCCGCTGCGCTGCGTTTCGAATCACTGGCCTTGCACCGTGACGTCACAAAACAGGGAGACAAGATGGCAACGCACGACTCTTCGCAGGCGCTCGACCCGTCGGACTATGTCGCTCGACATCTGCAGAATTTTTCTACGCCGGGACCAGCTTCGGTTACGAGCGGAACGCATCCGGCGTTCTTTGTATGGAGTTCTTATATTCTCGCGATAGCGGTCGTGCTATTTGCCGTATTGGCCGGCTTTGCCGCGCTAAAGGACGGTGGCGCGCCCTTCCGTCTCGGCAGGAGCATGAGCTTCGGCCGGCGTCTGTACGTGTGGTGGTCGTGCGCGTGGCGTCAGTACCTTGCTGGCATCCTGTTCCTTGTGATCTCGATGTTCGCTTTTCACTTTCTGATTCCCAGGGCGGTGGTGCCGCTCATGACGTTCTCATTCGACGTGCTCACGCCTGATTTTGCGAGGAATTCGCGGGCATGGTCGCTTGCGATCGCGGCAATGCCGGCGATCGTGCTGTTCCTGATTTACATGCTCGCGAGCTTGCCGCTTGCAGGGTACATGGTGCGCGGCGGACTCGTTGCGCATGCGATACGCGGATCGGGCCGCTTCGGCTTCTGGCAGGCCACGCTGCTCGGGGTAACGACGTATGCGTGGGCCGTGCCCGCCAGCCTCGCGATGGCCGGCTTGGCCATTGCGTTGCCGCATCATGCGGAGAATCTGCTGCGTGCGGTTTTTATCGCGGCGTGGGGGATGTATATCGTGTTGCCGCGCCAGGTGCGCAGGATCGAGCGGTTGGGCGGCACGCTTCATTGATTGCGGGCTGCCAGTTTGGATGCGAGATGAGTGGCTTACTGCGTTGCGTCGCGTGTGCCGGTGCTCACGCAACCTCACTACCCGCACACACAGCAGCCTCCGGCCGCGCCTGCTCCAGATGGCGCAGCAGCTTCGTCACCATCAGCACCACGACGAACGCGACGATCACGAAGAACACCGCGAGCGGCGTGAGAATCTGCACCGACACGAAGCCGGCGAGTCCCATCAGCGCCGACGACACGAGCAGCAGCGCACAGCCGAGGATCGCGCTCGTCAGGCCCGCGATGTGCGGGAACAGCGAATTGCCCTTGGCCATCAGCGTCGGATACATCGCGCCCGCGCAGAGGCCCATCAACAGGACGGGTATCGAGAGCGTCCATACGCGCAGGCCGACCGTCAGCGCGAGCAGCAGCATCGCGAGCGAGGCGCCCGCCATCACGCGCGCGCCGATGCGCAGCCGTTGCTCGGCGCTCGGCAGACGCGGACCGTGCAGACGGTTCGACAGGCCGCCGAGGAAATACATCATGCCGATGCCGAGCGCGAGATAGCCGAAGAACGTCGGCGGCCGGTGCAGCGTGTTCTGCACCATGAACGGTCCGATGATGTTGAACACGAGCAGGATGCTGTAGCACAACCCTTGCGCGAGGAAGCAGCTCTGGAACACCGGGCTCGATATCACCTTGCGCGCGTTCGCAATCAGCGTGCGCGGTTCGAGATGCACGGGCTTCGGCAAGGTCTCGCGATAGCGCCACAGCATCGCCCACATCACGATCGAATAGAGAAGCAGGAAGACGAGGCACGCGCGCCAGCCGAACAGGGTTTGCAGATGCGCGCCGATCACCGGCGCGATGATCGGCGCGAGTCCCCACGCGATCGACATGTACGTGAACGCGTGCATCAGCGCGGTGCCCGCGAACGAATCGGTGATGATCGCCTTCGAGAGCAGGTTGGTGGTCGCGATGCCGAAGCCCTGCAGGCAGCGGGCGAACACGAATGTTTCCAGATTCGGCGCCGTGAGCGACAGCAGACAGCCGATCGTAAACACCACGAGCCCGAAAGCGAGCACGCGTTTGCGGCCGTACGCATCGGAGACCGGTCCGAAGATCAGCTGGCCGAACGCGTAAGCGATCATGTAGCCGGTGACGCTCGTCTGGATGGCCTGCGGCGAGGTGGCGAAGTAGCGCGCCATCGCGGGCAGCGCGGGCACGTAGATGTCGATGGCGAGCTGCCCGGCGGAAGCGAACAGGCAAATCATGTACAGCAGGAAGCGCGGCGAGTTCGGCGCGGACTGGGGAAGGACGGACGTAGGGGTATCGGGGGTCATGACTGCGTCAAAAGGGGATTCTGGCGGCGCGGCATCGACGTGGACGTGTTCGGATTTGGAACAAATCCCGAACGAAAGCGGAGGCGCGGCACATGGTTGGTGCGTATTGTGCCTGTGGTTTGCGGGGAAGACGGGATTTCCCTGGTGGGGGAATGGATTGGGCGGCCTGTGGGGCGGCCGGGCGAGGTGGCGATTCGCATGGGCGAACGCGCAGGGCGAACTCGATGCCGCCGATGCCGGCGCGCCCTCGGCGTTGCCCGCGAAACTGCGCAGCAATGGTGCGTGCGCCGATAATGGACCCCCGTACGGCGAGTTTCCCGATCGCCTCGCTATCACCCTCACCGGACGGAACCGCCATGACCGCCCCGATTCCCTTTGTCCCCGACCGCTTCAGGTTCAGCGCGCCCCACTATCTGCTGGGCCGTCCCGCGTATTCTCCGCAACTGATCCGGCGCGTCGCGCAGTCATGCGAATTGCGCGGCTCGCATCGGCTGCTCGATCTCGGCTGCGGGCCGGGGCAGTTGTCGGTGGCGTTTTCGTCGTGGGTCGGCGCCGGTCTCGCGCTCGATCCCGAAGCGGAAATGCTGCGCATCGCGGCCGGCCTCGGCGCGGGGCTCGCGCCGAACATCGAGTATCGCCACGGCAGTTCGTACGATCTGTCGCCCGCGCTCGGATCGTTCCGGCTCGCGGTGATCGGCCGCGCATTTCACTGGATGGACCGGCCCGACACGCTCGCGCGGCTCGATGCGCTGATCGAAGCGCAGGGCGCGCTGGCGTTGTTCTCGACTTCGCCCGTGGCGGATGCGTCGATTGCATGGCTCGCGCCCTATCGCGCGCTGCTCGATGAATATTCGAGCGACGATCCGGCGCGCGAGCAGCGCAGGGCCGAAACATGGGAGAGCCACGAGACGGTGCTCGCGCAGTCGGCGTTTTCGGCGCTCGAACGGATTGCGGTTATCGAAACGCGGCGCGTGTCGGCCGAAGCGCTGCGGGCGCGGGCCATGTCGATGTCGAGTCTGTCGCGCGAACGGCTCGGCGCGCGGCTCGACGAATTGCTCGCGCGTATCGACGTACTGCTGGAAGCCCATGCAAACGACGAGGGCTGGCTCGACGAGCGGATCGAATCGATCGCGTTGATCGCGCGGCGGCCGGTGAGTGGCGCGTGAGGCGACTCCGCTTCGGCTTCGTGTCGGATAACGAGCCCTGAAAACGAGCCCTGAATCGAGGCCGTTTCCTGAGGCTGCTTCTTAAGCGTAGCTAACACAACCGGGACATGAGGCTATGAAGGCCATATCCTGGCAGCATGTCCAGACGCAAAATCAGTAACGAGTTATGCGCGGCGCTGGAGCCGCTGATTCCGGTGTTCGCACCGTGGCCCAAAGGCGGGTGACGCCGAACGGTAGATGACCGTGCGGCCTTGAATGGCATCCTGTATGTCCTGCAAACGGGGATGCCATGGGAAGACCTGCCGCAGGCACTTCTGACAAAAGGCTAAATGGGCGGCTTGTGCGCGCGTTCAATGGCTTTGGTATCCCATCGGCCTACGCGTATCGCATCGAGCAGCATGCCGAGAGTCAGCGTGGGCTTACGGGGTAACAGGTTGACTGGCTTAAGCCTGAGCACGAAACGAACGAACGCCACCACAAGCACGGGAACGATGAGCAGGGCAAATAACGCATTTCCTTCGGGGCCGAAGTAGCGAAGAACGGGAAAGTTTTCACCGCCCGCAACATCGAACCGCTCAAAAAACTGATCGATGAATTCGAACGCATCGTCGCCATCGATGCGCAGATCGTCACTGATGCTTGTTGATGGTGTGAGCGGCTCGGTTTTTCCGGCCCAAGGTATTTCTTCACGCGTGAATGCAACGAGCGCTTCCCATTGTGGATCATTCGCCAAGTCTGTCCTCCGGTTTGACGATCTCGTTGTAACGCTTCATGGTGCGATACATGATGAGCGTCGCATCATAGCCGAACACCATGAAGTCAAGAACCGGAACCATTCGGCCAACGACAGCGGCCAGGTGTGTTGTATATATCCACCTCACGCGAAACGGGATCAAACACCGTTCGGCGTCGCCCGCCTTTGGGCGACGGTGCGAACACCGGAATCAGCGGCCCCAGCGCCGCCCATAACTCGTTACTGATTTTGCGTCCGGACATGCTGTCAGGATATGGCCTTCAGCCTCATGTCCCGGTTGTGTTAGCCACTCTAAGGCCACTTCCCGAGACCATTTTTCACCGTTGCCTCACAGGCCGTTTTTTTCATAGCACCGGTACGTCGCAGGTCGTTCGTTCACACGTGTGCGTCGACGTCGCGGAGCGTTTGCGCCAGCTCATGCCGGGTGTGCCGCCAGCGACGCCACGCTTTAGCCGCTTCAAGTAGACTGGCAAGGACGCCGGCCTCGACATGCAGGGCGGCACCTTCCATCTGCCCGCGAACGGAGGCTTGATCCATGAATGCTGTTCCCCCGCTCGAACACGATATCGCCGATGCGGCCGTCGCCGCGGAGCCTCTTCAGGCGCCGTCGCAGAATGCCGCTTCTGCCGCATCGCCAGCCGGTGCGCATGCCCCCGGCCGTGCCGCCCATGAGGCGCCCGTGCGCGATCTGCGCCGCGTTGCCATTCACCCGGACCATTGGTATCCGCTTGCGTGGTCGCACGAAGTGAAGCGCGGCAAGACGCATGGCGTGACCTTTGCCGGCGAGCCGATCGTGCTCGCGCGCACAGAGACCGGCAAGGTGTTCGCGCTCGAAGACCGCTGCGCGCATCGCCAGGTGCCGCTGCACCAGGGCGTCGTCGATGGCGAGTCGATCCGCTGCGGCTATCACGGCTGGACCTACGACTGCTCGGGCAAGTGTATCGACGTGCCGTACCTCGGCCGCGACCGGCTGCCGAACGGCGTGCGCTCGTATCCGTGCCGGGAAGTCGAGGGGCTGATTTTCGTGTTTCCCGGCGATGCCGCGCTGGCGGACCAGCGGCCGCTGCCCGGTTTCGGCTCGGTGTCGGACCCGAAGTACAGGACGCGCCGCTTCGGCCGTCCGGTCAATTGCCATTACTCGTTCATGCACGAGAACCTGATGGACATGAACCATCAGTTCCTGCATCGCCGGCAGATGGGCAAGATGCGTGCGCGTTCGGTCGGACGGCGGCGCGGCGAAGGCTGGGTCGAAGTCGACTACACGTTTGCGCGCATGGAGGGGCAGCAGCCGCTCGGCGAGGCGATCGTGTTCGGCCAGAATCGCAAGACCGGCGGCAACAACGACAAGGACGTGATGACGATCCGCACCGAGTATCCGTACCAGACGCTGCAAATCCGCAATGCCGAGCAGACGCTCGTGATGGACCTGTGGATCGTCTACGTGCCGCTCGATCGCGAGCAGCGCACCAACCGGACGTTCGGGCTGCTATCCATTCGCAAGCCCGGCATTCCGGGCGCGATGACCTTGCTGTGGCCGCTGCTCGTGTGGTTTACCGAGCGCATTTTCAAGGAGGATCGCGAGATCGTCGAGGCGGAGCAGCGCGCGCACGATGCGCAGGGCGCGGACTGGAATCACGAGGTGTTTCCGGTCATCAACGAACTGCGCGCGCTGCTGCGCGAATGCGGGGTGCCCGATCAGGTGGTGGGCGCGGGTACGGGCGATACCGCGGTGATCCGCTTCCTGGATTCGCGGCACGGCAACCCGATTGCGAAGACCTGAGCGGGGCAGTGTGCGGCGTGCGTTGCACGCCGCTCGCGAGTGGCGATTGGGGCAAGCGGTGCTTGATTGCACGCGAGTTTGCGCCAGTCGAGACGGGTCGCATGCGCGCCCGTGTACCATTGCGCTTTTTCCGAACTTCAAGAAACGCTCGTGACTACGCAACAGACCCCCACCAATTCGCGTAAATCCCTCACTCTGCTGCAATTGCTCGGCCTCATCGGCGGTGTGGCTTTGATCGTTGCGATCGCGCTGAATCTGTTGGTTCAGACGCGCTGAGGCACTGCTTGCTCCGCGAGCGATGGCGATGGGAATGCCACTTCGGCTGCTGAAACGGCTCCGACCGTCATTGCCCGCGCCGTTGTCCCGTATGGCGTTTCGATCGTAGTTGCAGATTGCCGGCGCCAGCCAGGTGGAGAATGATGCGCCGGATGGAGGAAGGCCTGTCCGAGTCGTCTCCGCCCCTGGGGCGCGGCAGAGATTACCTATCGTCCGGGCGCTACTGCGGATTTAATCCGATCCGACGGAACCGATCCTGCCACGAATGACACTCGGCCAGCTTTGGCACTTTGGGATTCTTATGTGTCAAGCCTAAGCCAAATCACGTGCAGGACTACAGCATATGGCCAACGCGTCCCGGCACACACCAACCCACAGTCGTCGTGCGTCGGGACGTTGAAATCGCATCCGCTTTAGCGAGCCGCAAATGCGCGAATCAACTTGTTATACAGTGGCCGTTGTTCCTCGTTGGCACTCCACCACTGGCGTAACGTCTGGTCACAAACCTGCATCGGGGGCAGTTGTCGATTGGCTGTTACTGCCTGCTGTAGTCCCTGCATGACACTCTGTGCGAACCGACTCAGTTCCGGGTGCCGGCGGAGCTGCAATGCGTATTCGATTCTGTCCTGGGGGCTGGCCTGTCCCAGTTGTGTTTGAAGCTGTAATTCAGCTTGGGGTACAGTTCGTGGAATATCCTGGACGAGGCCGGATTTGTGCATTCGCCGGCTCAGAAGCAAAGTGCCGTTAACGTTTGACCACTTATTGCTCTGTGCCGGGCGAAGTTCCATGAGCCCTCCGCCGAGATCCTTGAAGCCGACCGATTTGTAGAAAGTCTGCCCCGAGAACGCCATCAGCCTGACGGTACCGCCAAACCCCTTGCTTGCCGACATCGCAACGGCTTTTTCGATCAGCAACTCACCTGCTCCGGCAGCACCAGGGTGCGTGACGATGTTGTCGATCCAGAAAGCATCCTTTGCGTCTTCCTCTTTCGGAGAGACGCTGACGGTCATGATGCCGGTGGTATGTTCGCCAGCTGTTACCCGTACCGCATCCCCGGGCATGATTGACCCGTCGTTGACTTGATTCTGGATCATATCCACGACTTCTTCTACGGCACCGAGTCGGGTCGTCCAGTCCTCGTATTCCGTGGATTGTCTTGCTGCTCGAGGCGGTTATCGGCGGGCAGATTCGCCAAAATTCTCAATGCCCGCGCGAAGATTTTCGGCTTCCTGACGGACCCGAGAATTTTCAATCGAAGAAATCTGTACATGACGGCCGACTGGGTTAGCTCGCGTGGAAGTCTGCGGGCGTGTCTCCATCGCCGGCAATCCGGATAGCGTCCCCATGGCAGGCGCCGCCGTGGGAAATCTCTGAGTGCTGCCAGTCGCTTGTTGATGTGTCGAATGCGCTGAGGGTGCACCGTAACCACTCCTCGGGAGATCGAAGTTGCTGCCAAGCCGATGGGGATTTGCCACTTAGGTTGCCTCAATAGGTGCGAAAAAGAGCTGTTATATCCGACGGAGGCGAGATTGCTCTCGACCGAGGCGAACATATGAACATCTGTGAGAAGCACTATTTGAGATTCCCATTTCACATGCACTCGCGGATCGCCATGAGAATTTGCCAGCCAGCAAAAACTGATGCGCGATAACTGTTGCTGAGCGTTACGCGTTCTCTGCCGCAGTCTGGTTTTACACCGATGATCACCTGCGGGCAGTCCTCGTCCGAATCCTCCTCGCGGGCTTGCGTCTGGATGCCGTCGGCCCGTCAGTAGATCCGGCGCGCGGTGGAGACAGAGGCGAGAGTAGAAAGTACCGGCAAGAAGAACGGTCCCGCGAACACCCTCTGCGTGAATGTTTGGCACACTACGCCAATCGACGATTTCGCATGAGCGCGACCGACTTCATGACACGCATCGGATCACCCTTCGACCTCTCGCATCTCGAAGACGAATGGCTGGAAGCGGACGGCTTCGGCGGTTTCGCCTCGGGCACGGCCGGCATGCTGCGCACGCGTCGTTATCACGCGTTGCTGTTGAGCGCGACGCGCGCGCCGGGCGGGCGCATGGTGCTCGTCAATGGCGTGGAGGTGTGGCTCGAAGCGCACGGGCAACGCTTTCCGTTGAGCATGCAGCGCTATGGGCCGGACGTGATCTACCCGGACCTGCGCGGGAGTCTCGATAGCTTCGATACCGTGCCGTGGCCGACGTGGCGGGTGCGGGTCGATGCACGGACGGTGGCGATAACTGAAGCGTTCGTCAGCAAGGCAACCGGCGCAACAGTGCTGCGCTGGCGGCTCGAAGGCAACGGCCTCGGCGATCTTGGCGTGCCCGTGCTGAAGGTCAGGCCGTTGCTGTCGGGCCGCGATTATCATGCGCTGCATCATGAGAATCCCGCGTTCAACTTCAGCGCGCAAATCAGCGGCGACCAGTCGTGCGTAAGCTGGCAGCCGTATGGCGGTTTGCCTGTCGTTGGCGCGGCGACGAACGGCGTCTACACGCATGCGCCCGACTGGTATCGCAACTTCTGCTACGTGCGGGAACAGGAGCGCGGGCTCGATTACCGCGAAGACCTTGCGACGCCCGGCGTCTTCAGCTTCGACATCGCAAGCGGCGAAGCGGTGATGATCCTCAGCGCTTCGAGTGCTTCGAGCGCTTCGGGGAAGTCGGACACGGCAACATCAATCCCAATTGCCAACGACAAAACCACAGCCACCACTCACGCCGCCTATCTCGCCCAAACCGAACAGCAACGCCGCAACGCACTCGGCTCGCGCCTGCAACGTTCCGCCGATGCCTATATCGTCACGCGCAACGAAGGCCGCACGATGCTCGCGGGCTTTCCGTGGTTCACCGACTGGGGCCGCGACACCTTCATCGCGATGCGCGGCCTGCTGATCGCGTCGAACCGTCTCGACGACGCCGAAGCGATCCTGCTCGAATGGGCCGGCACGCTCTCGGAAGGCATGCTGCCGAACCGCTTCCCCGATTATGGCGACGCGCCCGAATACAACTCGGTCGATGCGTCGCTCTGGTTCGTCGTCGCCCTGCACGAGTATCTCGCGATGCAGCATGCGAGCGCCGCGACGCGCGCGCATCTGCAACAGGCGGCCGAAGCGATCCTCACCGGCTATACGAACGGCACGCGCTTCAACATCGCCGCCTGCGCCGACGACGGCTTGCTGCGCTGCGGCGTCCCCGGCGTGCAGCTTACGTGGATGGACGCGAAAGTCGGCGACTGGGTCGTCACGCCGCGCATCGGCAAGCCGGTCGAGGTGCAGGCGCTGTGGATCAACGCGCTGCGTATCGCCTCGGCATGGAACCCGCGGTGGCGGCAACCGGCCGAGCGCGCCACGCTCTCATTTCGCCAGCGCTTCGTCGACCCCGCCACGCAGGCGCTATTCGACAACGTCGACGTCGATCACGTACCCGGCACGGTGGATCGCGCGATCCGGCCGAACCAGGTCTTCGCGATCGGCGGTCTGCCGTTTCCGCTGCTCGAAGGCGCGGCGGCGCGCGCGGTGCTCGGTCAGGTCGAAGCGCAATTGCTTACGCCGCTCGGCCTGCGTTCGCTCGCGCCATCCGATCCCGCCTATCGCGGACACTACGGCGGCTCGCCGCTCGAACGCGACGGCGCTTACCACCAGGGCACGGTCTGGTTGTGGCTGATCGGGCCGTTCGTCGAAGCATGGCTGCGCGTGAACGGCGCGAGCGCGCCGAATCTCGCTCAGGCGAGGGCGCGTTTTCTCGCTCCGCTGTACGCGCATCTCGATTGCGCAGGCCTCGATCATCTGTCCGAAATCGCCGACGGTGATGCACCGCACACACCGGCGGGCACGCCGTTTCAGGCGTGGTCGCTCGGCGAATTGCTGCGCGTCGAAAACCTGCTGGCCCGATTCGAGCGCGGCGGCGCGTAAACCGCGCTACGATGTGGGGCCGACCGCCAGGCCTGTTGCAAGGACTCCGTCATGCCACCGCTGCGCGCTGCCAATCTGCTTGCCACCGTCGAAGGTTCACGGCTGCATTCGGCCGAGTGCGGCCGCTGGCAGCGCTGGGGGCCGTATCTGAGCGAGCGCCAGTGGGGCACGGTGCGCGAGGACTACAGTGCCGACGGCACCGCGTGGGACTCCTTCCCGCACGACCATGCGCGCAGCCGCGCATACCGCTGGGGCGAGGACGGCCTTGCCGGTTTCGGCGACGACCGTCTGAGCTGGTGCGTGTCGCTCGCGCTCTGGAACCGCAAGGACCCGATCATCAAGGAGCGCCTGTTCGGCCTCACGAATGCGCAGGGCAATCACGGCGAGGACGTGAAGGAGCTGTACTTCTATCTCGACGGCACGCCCACGCATTCGTATATGCGCATGCTCTACAAGTACCCGCATGCGGCGTATCCGTACCAGGACCTCATCGAAGAAAACGCGCGGCGCGGCGGCGACATGCCGGAGTACGAAATTCTCGATACCGGCGTATTCGACGACGCGCGCTATTTCGACGTGCAGGTCGAATACGCGAAACATACGCCCGACGACATCGTGATGCGCGTGACGATCGAGAATCGCGCCGACGAAGCCGCCTCGCTCGACGTGCTGCCGCAAATCTGGGCGCGCAATTCGTGGTCGTGGAAGGAGAACGGCAACAAGCCGAAGCTCGTGATGGGCGCCGATCATGACGGCACGCTTCATCTCGTCGGCCATCATCCTTTGCACGAGCCGATTGTCGTGACCGCGTGGTCGAAGGATGCGCCGCTTGCGTGGCTGTTCTGCGAAAACGACACCAACGTGGAGCGTCTTTTCAACGTCGACGGCGCGGGCCCGTTCAAGGACGGCTTCAACGATTACCTCGTGCACGGCGACGCAAATGCGATCCGTCACGATGCGGGCACCAAGGCCGGCGTGCATGCGGCGCTCGAACTCGGCCCGCATGCGCGCGCGGTCGTCTATCTGCGCTGGCGCACGCAAGCGGCCGGCGATGAAGCGCCGCTCGACGCCGATGCGGTATTCGCGCGCCGCCTCGCCGAGGCCGACGCATTCTATGGCGCGTTGCAACACGAGATCGCCGATGCCGATGCGCGCCTCGTACAGCGCCAGGCGCTCGCGGGCATGCTGTGGTCGAAGCAGTACTACCAGTACGACGTGCAGCGCTGGCTCGACGGCGATCCGTTGCAGCCGCGCCCGCCCGCCGAGCGCAAGCACGGCCGCAACGTGGACTGGCGGCATCTGTGCAATGCGGACATCGTGTCGATGCCCGACAAGTGGGAGTACCCGTGGTACGCGTCATGGGACCTCGCGTTTCACGCGGCCGCCTTCGCGCTGATCGATCCCGCGTTCGCGAAGAAGCAGTTGCTGCTGCTCGTGAAGGACCGCTATCAGCATCCGAACGGGCAACTGCCCGCCTACGAATGGGCGCTCGGCGACGCGAATCCGCCCGTGCATGCCTGGGCCGCGTGGCGCGTGTACGAGATCGATCGCGCGCTGACCGGCAAGGCCGATCGCGATTTCCTCGAACTCGTGTTTCACAAGCTGCTGCTGAATTTTTCGTGGTGGGTCAACCGCAAGGACGCCGACGGCCACAATATTTTCCAGGGCGGTTTTCTCGGGCTCGACAACGTCGGCATTTTCGATCGCTCGTCGCCGCTGCCGACCGGCGGTCATCTCGATCAGGCCGACGGCACCGCGTGGATGGCCGCGTATGCGCTCGACCTCATGCGCATCGCGCTCGAACTCGCGTACGCGAATCATGTGTTCGTCGATATCGGCGTGAAGTTCTTCGAGCACTTCCTGTATATCGCGGAAGCGGTGAGTTGCGACGACGACTGCGAGACGGGCCTGTGGGACGGGCAGGACGAGTTCTTCTACGACAAGCTGCGCCTGCCCGACGGCAGCAACATTCCGATGCGCGTGCGCTCGATCGTCGGGCTGATTCCGCTGTTCGCAGTGCACGTGCTCGAAGAGCGTCTGCACGGCGGCTTGCCGGGGCTGCGCGAGCGGCTCGTGTGGTTCCTCGAACATCGCCCTGATCTCGCGCGGCTCGTGTCGCGCTGGAACGAGCCCGGCAAGGGCAATGCGCTGTTGCTCTCGCTGCTGCGCGGCCATCGCATGAAGGCATTGTTGCGGCGTGCGCTCGACGAAAGCGAATTTCTTTCCGATCATGGCGTGCGGGCGCTGTCGCGCTTTCATCGCGATCAGCCGTTCGTGTTTCAACACAACGGCAACAGCTTCTGCGTCAAATATCTGCCGGCTGAGTCGGACACGCGCGTATTCGGCGGCAATTCGAACTGGCGCGGGCCGGTGTGGATGCCGGTCAACTATCTGCTGATCGAATCGCTATACGAATTCCACCGCTATTACGGCGACGATTTTCGCGTCGAGTACCCGACCGGCTCGGGGCAGAAGTTCTCGCTGGCCGAGATCGCGGACGAACTCGCGCGCCGCGCGACCACGCTGTTTCTGAAGAACCGGGACGGCGAGCGGCCCGTAATGGGCGCGTATCCGCTGTTGCAGGCGGACCCGCGCTCGCAGGATCTGGTGCTGTTCCACGAGTATTTTCATGGCGATAACGGCCGTGGCGTCGGTGCTTCGCATCAGACCGGCTGGAGCGGGCTCGTCGCGTTGTTGTTGCAGCCGCGCGCGATGGCCGCCTCGGGCAACGTGCCGCTCACTGGCGAGCCGGCGCTTGCGCCGGTCGCGTGAACGCGATTGAACTGTGCGGGTGCGCGTGTGGTCTTTCATCTATCGCTATATCCGGTCCATTGGCTTGCACGAGTGAATCCCATGTCGACTCCATCGAATACCCCCGCTGCTTCTTCCGCTCAAACCGGCGCGACGCCCGCGCGTAGCTGCAAGGTCAGCGCGAGTCCGCACGATGCGTTGCCCTCGCCGGCCGGCAAGAATCCGGCGCCGCCCTGCACGCTCGTGATCTTCGGCGCGGGCGGCGATCTGACCAAGCGTTTGTTGATGCCCGCGCTCTACAACCTCGCGCTCGACGGTCTGCTCGACGGCGGCATGAAGATTGTCGGCGTCAATCATGGCGCGCGCGAAACGGGCGCGTGGCGCGACGATCTGCACACGTCGCTACAGCAGTTCGCCGCCGATAAAGCCAGCACCTTCCACGCCGGCAAGCTCGACGACGACGCGTGGAACTGGGTCGCGCAACGCCTCGAATACATGGCGGGCGAGTTCGAATCCGACGACACGTTCGCGCAATTGAAGCAGAAACTCGCGCAATCGCCGGGTGGCAACGTGATCTTCTATCTCGCGGTTGGCGCGCGCTTTTTCAAACCGATCGTCGAGCATCTCGGCAAGGCCGGTTTGCTGAAGGAAGGCGAGAGCGCGAACGGCGGCTTTCGCCGTCTCGTGATCGAAAAGCCGTTCGGCACCGATCTCGCCTCGGCGCGCGATCTGAACGCGCATATCCTGCAGTACGCGCAGGAATCGCAGGTGTATCGCATCGATCATTTTCTCGGCAAGGACACCGTGCAGAGCATTCTCGCGGTGCGCTTCGCGAATGCGCTATTCGAGCCGATCTGGCGGCGCGAGTACATCGAGAGTGTGCAGATTACCGCGGCGGAAACGATCGGCGTGGAAGGGCGCGGCAAGTTTTACGAGCAGACCGGCGCGTTTCGCGACATGGTGCCGAACCATCTGTTCCAGCTGCTCGGCATGGTCGCGATGGAGCCGCCCAATTCGTTCGATGCCGAAGCGGTGCGCGACAAAAAGGCCGACATCTTCGACGCGATCCAGCCGCTCACGCCCGACGACGTTGTGTTCGGCCAGTACGAAAAAGGGCCGGCCGGCATCGGCTATCGCGAGGAGCCGGACGTCGCGCCCGGCAGCACGACCGAAACCTATGCGGCGGCGCGCGTGTTCGTCGAGAACTGGCGCTGGGCGGGCGTGCCGTTCTATCTGCGCACGGGCAAGCGGCTTGCCGTGCGCCGCACCGAAATCTCGGTGCAACTGAAGCCGGTGCCGCTCCGTCTGTTTCGCGATACACCGGTCGATGCGCTTACGCCGAACGTGCTGACCCTGCGCATCGATCCCGCACACGGCACGAGCTTCGACTTCAACGTGAAGACGCCGGGGCCGGTCATGCAGGTCGGCGCGGTGCAGTCGTCGTTCGATTACGCCGACTTCTTCGCGGAGCGCGCGAACGTCGGCTATGAAACGCTGCTCTACGACTGCATGCTCGGCGACGCCACGCTGTTCCAGCGCGCCGACAGCATCGAGACGAGCTGGTGCGCGGTCGACGACGTGCTGCATCCGAAGCGCGGCGGCGCGCTTGCCGTACACGGCTATGCGGCCGGCAGCGAAGGGCCGGCCGCGGCCGATGCGCTGCTCGCGCGCGACGGTCATGCATGGCGGCCGTTGCAGCGAAGCGCGGTGGAGAAGAAGTGAGCGCGGCATTCGCCAATTCTGCCAATGCAGATAGGCAATCGTATCAACCACATTCGGGGGGATATCGTGGCGACACGCAAGAAGAGCACGGTGAAGCAGAGTGCAGTGAAGCAGAGCGCGGTGAAACGGAGCGCGGTGAAACAGGCCGCACCGAAACGGAGTGTCTCGAAGGGCGGCGGCGAAAACATTCTCGCGATCGATGTCGGCGGTACGGGACTGAAGGCTGCGATCATCGATGCCGATGGCCGGATGAAAACGGAGCGCGTGCGTGTGGCCACGCCGCATCCGTGCACGCCCGATCAACTCGTGGATGCGCTCGCGCAACTCGTTGCGCCGCTCGTCGAACAGGCGCCGCCCACGCTGATGTCGATCGGCTTTCCGGGCGTGGTGCGCAATAACCGCATCCTGACCGCGCCGCATTTCGGCGTCGAGGGCTGGCACGACATTCCGCTTGCGGATGCGCTCGCGCGGCGCCTCGGCGGCTTGCCCGTGCGCATGATCAACGACGCCGAAATGCAGGGCTTCGCCGCGATCCAAGGGCATGGCCTCGAATTCGTGCTGACGCTCGGCACGGGCGCGGGCACTGCGATGTTTCGCGATGGCGAGCTGATGCCGCATCTCGAACTCGCGCATCATCCGGTCAGCAAGAAGGGGGTGGCCTACGACGAATACATCGGCGAGGCGGCGCGCGCGAAGGTCGGCAACAAGCGCTGGAATCGGCGCGTCGAGAAAGTGATCGGCATTCTCAATGCGCTCGTGAATTACGACAAGCTGTGGATCGGCGGCGGCAATGCGGCGCGTCTCAAGTTCGAATTGCCGGCGAACGTGGCGACCGTCTCGAACGACGCGGGGATCGAGGGCGGCGCGCGTTTGTGGCATCCGCTGTCGGTGCGCGAGACGCGGCAGTTGCCGGAAGCGAATCAGCGTACTGGCCCGTTCAAGTGGCGGTAAGTGGTGGACTGCGCGAGGCGGGTGCCTCGCGTTGCGTTGTCGCGCGGGCTGGCTAGCTAGCGTTTGAATTCGCTCGCGGTCTTGCGCAGGCTGAACGTTTTGCCGTCGAATGCGTAGTGGTAGGTGCCGTGTTCCGCGCTTTCGTTGCGACTGCCGCGCACGATCAGCAGGCAACTGTCGGCGCGATAGGCGAGCGGCTCGGTCACGTCGATCGGCCAGTCGGAAACGGTGAACGGCAACGAGGTGACGCGGCCTGTTTTTACGTCGATGGCCGCGGCCATCACGCATCCAGCGCCGCATCCCCATGTCGCGAGAATGTAGTGGCCCGCGAAATTCTCCGGCCCCCGCGCGGCGTCACGGATGACGCTGCTGTAGCGCCTGGCCTGGGCGTCGGTGAAGGTCAGGCGTGGCACGGGGCCGTGTTTTGCCGCGACGGCGACGGGGCAATCCGCGAAACCGGGAAGCGACCCGGCGCGGGCCGCACCGGGCAGCGTACCGATCATGCCAATCATGAAGACCGCAAGGAGCGAGGACGTTACCCGCATTGTTCAGTACCCATTGTTCAATGCCTATAGGGCTGCGGCCGGAATGCCCGGCGACAGAGTGAGTGGAGTGTGAGATTGGCGCACTATGCCAGCGGTTCTGTCTCGAAACAACGTTCTCGCGAGAGAGGCCGCCGAAGCCGCCGCGCGTGCGCGTTCCTGCCGAAGCCCTCGGCGATTTTCCAGCCAGAGAGACTTAAATGATCCGAAGCAATCTCAACATCGTCCGGCGCCTCTCCTCAGTCGGCGTTTGCGCGCTGCTTGCCTGGGCGAGCGCACATGCCTACGCGGTGCAGGCGTTCGCTCTGTCGTCGCCTGGACTCGCCGATGGCGGCACGCTCGATGCGCGCCATGCCGCGAGCGCGAACAATTGCGGTGGCGGCAACGTGTCGCCGGCGCTGCAATGGCAGAACGCGCCGGTCGGCACGAAGAGTTTCGCCGTCACGATTTTCGATCCCGACGGCGCGAAGGGCCTCAGCATCGTGCATTGGATCGTGTACGGCATCGCGCCGACCACGATGGGGCTCGCTGCGGGCGAGGCAGCGCCGCCGGGCAGCGTCGCGGGTACCAATCGCACCGGTGGTCCCGGCTATTACGGGCCGTGTCCGCCGGTCGGCGAGGTGCCGCATCACTACATCGCGCAGGTCTATGCGCTCGATCTGCCGCCCAGCGCGCTGCCGGCCGGCTTGACGCGGGACGCGTTCCTCGCGGCGATCAAGGATCATGTGATCGCCGCGACGAGTACCGTGCTGTGCTATGGACGCTGAAGTACTTCAGCGCTGAAGCGCCGAACTAGCGCGCCGCATCCCCCCAGCGATACTGCACGCTCGCCTCATCGAGTTGTGCCTTGATTTCGCTATCGAGCACGAAGTCGACGGTCGCGAGCGTGTCGGTCAGCTGCTCGGCGCGGCTCGCTCCGATGATCGCCGACGTGACCAGCGGATTGGCGAGTACCCATGCGAGCGAAATCTTCGTGAGCGACTCGCCGGTCGGCGCGACGATCGACTTGAGCCGCTCGATCGTCTCGAACTCGCGTTCGTGCCAGTAGCGCTCCTGATACATCGCGCCGGCCTTGCCGACGCTCCCGGTGAAGCGTCCTTCGGTGGGTGCCGTGTCGTGACGGTGCTTGCCGGTCAGCAGGCCGCCCGCGAGCGGGTTATACGGCATCACGGCCAGTTGCTCCTCGGCGGCGAGCGGCAGCAGTTCGCGCTCGATCTGCCGGAACAGCAGGTTGTAGCGCGGCTGGACCGACACGAAACGCGCGGCGCGCAGCACGTCCGCGCGTCCCAAGGCGCGCGCGAGCCGGTAGGCGAGGAAGTTCGAGACGCCGATATAGCGCGCCTTCCCCGAACGCACGATCACGTCGAGTGCTTCGAGCGTTTCGTCGAGCGGCGTTTTCGCGTCGTCGGAATGGAGCTGGTAGAGGTCGACGTAGTCGGTGCCGAGGCGGTGCAGCGATGCGTCGATCGCATCGAGCAGGTGCTTGCGCGAGGCGCCCTGATCCCATGCCGAGGGGCCCATCTTGCCGACCGCCTTGGTCGCGACGATGAAGCGCTCGCGCTTGCCCTTCAGCCAGCGCCCGACGATTTCCTCGGTGCGCCCGGCCACGTTCTCGCTGCTGCCGAGCGGATAGACGTCGGCGGTGTCGATGAAATTCACGCCGGCATCGGCGGCCGTGTCGAGGATGCGGTGCGAGGCCGCTTCTTCGGTTTGCAGGCCGAAGGTCATGGTGCCGAGGCACAGGCGCGAAACGGTCAGGCCGGTGCGGCCGAATTGGCGGTATTGCATAGATCGACTCCAGAGAGGGGAACGGAAACCTGCATAAGCGTAACCGGACAGCGGTGTTGTAAAAAGGATAAACGGACTTGCGATCCCGTGCGTTCAGCCGTCACTCGCGTTTGTTATTTATTTGAAAGTAAATTTGTAATGTTTGGATGAATCAAGGCCTTGCCATTGTGAGGAGAGGCATGAATTAGACATTACTAAACGTAATAAAACTGGGCGAGATCAGCCTTAAAAATTACAAAGTACTTTCGTTAGTAAAGCGCGGAAATAAATTCCTTACGCGAAGTAATACAGGTCGAGATTGCTGGCGCAACATGCATATGGAATGATAGTGATTCTCATTTAAACCAAGCCAGCCATCCCGTCATCTCCGGTCGAAAAATGGAGAGCGGCAGCCAGCCAATTGCGGCTTTGTCATGAATTGCATGCCGGACATGCGAATTCGACAAGCGCATTCCTGACGGGATATCCATGCTCAACCACACGCCGCTCGCGACAGCGCTTGCGCTAGCTTTTACCGTTCCTTTCGCGACCCCGGTGATCGCGCAGACCGCTCCGCAAAGCGCACTGCAACCGGCTGCCGCGAGCGCGCCGGCAACAGCGCCGCATAGCGCGACGACGCTCGCCCAGAACAACGCGACCAACGCGCCGACCGCCGACGGACAGACGCTGCCGACCATCGGGGTGCAGGGGCAAGCCGTTCAGCAGGACTTCCAGGCCGAGCGCTCGAGCGTCGGCGCGAAAACGCCGACCGCGTTGCGCGACATTCCGCAGACCGTCACCGTGATCAATCGCGACCTGCTCGCCTCGCAAGGCGCGACGTCGTTTACGGACGCGCTGCGCAACGCGCCGGGGGTGACGATCGGCGCGGCCGAAGGCGGGCAGATCGGCAACAACATCAACCTGCGCGGCTTCACCGCGCAAAACGACATCTATCTCGACGGCTTCCGCGATCGCAACCAGTACTACCGCGACACGTTCGATCTCGAATCGCTCGAAGTGCTGTACGGCCCGTCGTCGATGCTGTTCGGCCGCGGCTCGACCGGCGGCGTCATCAACCAGGTCAGCAAGAAGGCGAACCTGACGGATTCGGCGGAAGTCTCCGGCATGATCGGCACCGACGACCGCTATCGCTCGACCGTCGACGTGAACCACAAGCTCACCGACACCTCGGCGATCCGCCTGAACGCATTCGGCCAGAGCCTCGGCTCGACGCGCGACGTCATGAAAAGCAAGGACTTCGGCATCGCGCCGGAAGTGCGCTTCGGCATCGGCACGCCGACCGAGATCACGCTGTCCGCGCTGATCCAGCACAACGACGACATGCCCGACTACGGCATCCAGGCGCTGAACGGCCGGCCCTCGCCGGTGCCGAAGAACACGTTCTACGGTTTGACGAGCGACCGCACGATCCAGGACGTGCAGATCTTCACGGCGGCGATCAAGCACAAGTTCTCCGACGACCTCACGCTGACCAACCAGACACAGCTCTCGCACTCGATGACCGACGCGCGCGAAACCGCGCCGCAAGCGGTGCTGCCCGGTTCGCCGTCGGCCACCGCGCTGACCAACGGCAACTTCACGACGCTGTCTCCCTCGCAGTTGTTCATCAAGCTGCAGAGTCATGACCGCGTGATCGAGAATCACGCGATCTACAACGACACGATGCTCGAATACAAATTCAATACCGGGCCGATCAAACACGACGTGATCGCCGGTGTCGAAGTGGGCCACGACAGCTATACGAACCAGGCCTATACGCGCAACAATCTGCCGATCGTGCCGATGCTCAATCCGCCGATCATGGGCACGCCGTCGAACGTGACGACCACGGTCGGCAACTATGCCGATTCGAGCGCGAACGAAATTGCCGCCTACCTGAACGATACGATCACGCTGACGCCGCAATGGAAGGTGATCGGCGGTCTGCGCTGGGATCGCTTTTCGGCCGAGATTCATAACACGATCAGCGCGCCGGCTTATGCGAGTCAGACCAACGACTTCACGAGCGTGCGCGCCGGCGTGATCTATCAGCCGACCGACTGGCAGTCGTACTACGTATCGTACGGCACGTCGTTCAACCCGTCGCTCGAAACGCTGACGGTGACGAACCTCACGCAGAACCTCGCGCCGGAATCGACGAAGTCGTATGAAGTGGGCGGCAAGTGGGACCTGTTCGGCGGCAACATTTCGCTGACCTCGGCGCTGTTCCGCGAAGAGATGGACAACGCGCGCACCCAGGTCTCGCCGACCGAATACTCGCTGGCCGGCGACATTCGCGTGGACGGTTTTCAGGCGGGCGTGACCGGGCACATCACCGACAAGTGGCAGATTTTCGGCGGCTACACCTATATGGACGCGATCATCCTGAAGGCCGCCGACGGCACTCAGGGTCACACGCCGGCCAATACGCCGCGCAACACGCTGACGCTCTGGACGACTTATGCGATCACGCCGCACTGGGAAATCGGCGGCGGTCCGATCTATATGTCGCCGCGTTATGCGTCGAATACGAACTACGTGAAGGTGCCGGGCTATACGCGCTGGGACGCAACCGCTGCCTATCACGCGAAGAAATTCGACGTGCGCCTGAACCTGCTGAACCTGACCAACAAGTACTACTTCGATGCGCTGATTCCGTCCGATGGCGGACGTTCGGTGCCGGGAATCGGCCGCACGCTGCTCGCGACGTTCGATTACCGCTTCTGACGCGGCAAGCGCATCGCTGAGCCATCACAATCTGTTGCGTACCTGGAGTGAAACGTGAGCGTATCGGACACAATCGACCTTCAACCGCTCGCCGTCGGCGAACACGAGACGCACGAAGCGCACGAACCACGGCGGCTCGATGGCGATGAACTGAAGCTGCGCCGGCAGCGCTCGCGTCGCGCGACGTTCATCAAATGGCTGCGCAAGGTGCATGGCTGGATCGGCTTGTGGGGCGCCGCGCTCGGTCTGCTGTTCGGCACGACCGGGTTCTTTCTGAACCATCGCGGCGGGCCCCTCAGGGTATCGACCGGCGAGCCGCAGGTGTCCGTCGTGCAGGTGCCGTTGCCGCAACCGGCGCCCGAGTCGCCGCGCGAACTCGCGAAGTGGCTCAGGCATGAGTTGAAAATCGCGGGCAATCCGGGCCGCGTGCAGAAGGAGTCAGGGCATCCGGTTGCGTGGGGCGATCGTAGCGTGATGCAGCCCGAGCACTGGCAACTGAATTTCGCGTCGCCGAAGGAGAATACCTCGGCCGAGTACTGGGTCGGCAATAACTATGTGACGGTCAAGCGCAGCGCCAACACCTTCCTCGCGATGTTGACGAACCTGCACAAGGGCGTCGGCCTGAGCGTTGGCTGGGTGTTGTTGATCGATACGCTCGCGGGCAGCATCATTCTGCTGTCGCTGACCGGCGTGTTGCTGTGGACCGAGTTGAACAGGCGCAAGACCGCCGGCGCGGTGCTCGTGCTTGGATCGATTGCGGCTGCCGTGTGCATGGGCATGATGTAAATGCGCGCGTGGCCTGGCTATGCAGCGCAGGCCATGTTCGATGTTTCCGAAGCGCGTCGAGCCCGTTTATCCGGGCTCGTCGCACGCGCTTACCTACGTTTCATCATGGCGTTTGCAGGGCCCCGTCGCGCAAGCGCGTTTGAGTCCACGTCGTCACCGTGTTTTCGCACGGATATTGGGCAGCTTGTGCTTCGTCGATGTCCACGCCGAGTCCCGGCTTGTCGTTGGCGTACACGTGACCGTTCCTGAATTCGGGTAAGCCCGGGAATACGTCGAGCAATGCGGCCTTCGGTCCCTTCAGTTCCTGAATCACGAAATTCGGCGGCTCGGTTCCCGACCACTCCTGAACGCCAAAATTGCGCGACGCCAGATCGATATGGATGTTCGCCGCATGCGCGAGCGGCGACATATCGCCGGGACCATGCCATGCCGTTCTCACGCCGAACTGCTCGGCGAAGATCTGCAATTTGCGGCCCGCGGTGATGCCGCCGATCTGGCTCAGATGGACTCGAATGAAGTCGATCAAGCGTTCCGTAATCAGGAAGCGCCATTCATAAGGATTATTGAAGAGTTCGCCTTGTGCCAATGGCGTCGTGGTCTTTTCCCGTAACTGGCGCATCCATTCGCCTTCTTCCAGCGCGATGGCGTCTTCGAGGAAGAACAGTTCGTATTGTTCGAGTTCGCGCGCGAACCGGATGGCCTCGACCGGCTTCAGCCTTTCGTGCACGTCGTGACACAGTTCGACGTCGAAGCCGACCCGGCTGCGGATGCCGTCGAACAACTTGAGCGTTTCGCGCTGGTACTTCCGGCTATCCAGATACACGCCATCGAGGGCGCCGGCCGGTGCGGTCGATGGCGCCTTGCCATACACGCCGCCGCCATAGCCGCCGCTCTGGCAGCGAATATGCGTGATGCCCTGCTCGCGGTACTTCTGGATGTTCTCGCAAAGCTCGCTGAGATCGCGGCCGTCGGCGTGACGGTAGATGGGCACGCCCTCGCGGCATTTGCCGCCGAAAAGCTGGTACAGCGGCAGGTTCGCCATCTTGCCCTTGATGTCCCACAGCGCCATGTCCACGCCGGAAATCGCGTTGTTTTCGATCGGGCCATTGCGCCAGTACGCGTTCTGGTGCATCAGTTGCCATGTTTCCTCGATCGCTTCGGCGTCGCGGCCGATCAGCAACGGCCGCAAATACTCCTCGATCAGACACTTGACGGCAAGGTGACGGTACGCGAACGTCGCGCATCCAAGGCCATATAGGCCCGGCTGATTCGTCTCGACCTTCACGACGATCAGGTTGATGCCTTCGGGCGCGGTCAGGATGACCTTGACATCGGTAATAAGCGTAGCCATTTCAGTTTCTCGGTGGCGGCGGAGTTAGTGGGTTTCCGTGGCGGCCGGCAGTGCCCCGTCGCGCTGTGCGCGTTGCGCCGGAGCGCCGGGAAGCAGCATCGTCAGGATCACGGACAACAGCAGCGTGACCGCCATGAAGACATAGGAAGCGGCGGGGCTGCCGGTCGCGCCGTTCAGGTAGCCGACTAGCCACGCGCCGAGGAATGCGCCGAGTGCGCCGCTCGCATTGATGAAGCCGATCGCGCCGCCGAGCACGTTGCCGGGAATCAGTTCCGGCACGAGCGCGAAGAACGGTCCATATGGTGCGTACATCGTGGCGCCTGCCACGACGAGCAGCCAGAACGAAATCCAGAAATGCGCGCTGCCGATCAGGAACGATGCGACCAGCGCGAGCGTGCCCGTCAACAGCAGCGGCCAGACGAACAGTTTGCGATTGCGGGTCTTGTCGGAGAGCCAGGACGCAATCAGCATCAGCGCGATGGCGCCGACATAGGGCACGGCCGCGAGCCAGCCGACCGAGACGATGTCGATTTGCGCTGCCATCTTGAGGATCGACGGCAGCCACATGATGAAGCCGTACACGCCGACGCTCCACAGCGCATGAATCGAGCAGAACTTCAGAACCGTCGGCGAACGGAAGGCTGCCTTGTAGTCGCGCACCGGCGCGATATGGGCCTGCTCGGCGACGAGGCGCCTTTCGAGTTCGGCCTTTTCGGCGTCGCTCATCCAGGGCGCGTCGGCGGGACGGTCCCGGACCGTGAACCACCACACGATGGCCCAGACCAGCGCGGGCATGCCTTCGAGCACGAACATCTCGCGCCATCCGAAGCTATGCACGAGGTAGCCCGATACCACCGACATCCACAGCACCGTTACCGGGTTGCCGAGGATCAGATAGGTGTTCGCGCGCGAGCGTTCGCTGCGCGTAAACCACCGGCTGATGTAGAGCAGCATCGACGGCATCACGGCGGCCTCGACCACGCCGAGGACGAAGCGCAGCGCCATCAGCATCGGAATGTTGCTCACCACGCCGGTTGCGGCCGCGCAGATTCCCCACAGGATCAGGCTGAAGAAAATCAGCTTCCTGACGCTGTGGCGCTGCGCATAGATTGCGCCGGGCACCTGAAACAGGCAGTAGCCGAGGAAGAACAGCGAGCCGATCAACGACGACATGCCGTGCGAAATGCCGAGGTCCTTGTCGATGCCGGCCGCCGAGGCGAAACCGTAATTGGCGCGGTCGAGATAGGCGAGACTGTACGTGATGAAGATGATGGGCATGAGATACCACCACCTTTGTGTTGCAACGGGTTTGACGTCTTCCATGATGTCTCCTGGATTAATGCGGCATACTAATTAAATGGTCGACTCACCCGCTCGGGTGAGTCGTGTCCTGTCCTGATGGGGTTTTCCGAAGGTGTTCCGCTTCAGAGTACGGCGAGCCAGCCGCCGTCGACGAAGATGATTTGCCCGTTCACGTAGCTCGATGCCGGCGACGACAGATAGACCGCAGTGCCGACGAGTTCTTCCGGCTTACCCCAGCGTTGGGACGGGTTGCTGCTCTTCACCCACGCATCGAAACTCGCATTCTCGATCAGCGGCTTGTTCATGTCGGTCAGGATGTAGCCCGGCCCGATCGCGTTCGCCTGAATGTTCGACGACGCCCACTCGGCGCTCATGGCACGCGTCAGCATCTTGATGCCGCCTTTGGCCGCGGTATAGGCGCCGACGGTTGCGCGCGCCGCTTCGCTCGTCAGCGAGCCGATATTGACGATCTTGCCGCCGGTGCCGCGCGCGATCATGCGCTTCGCGGCATGCTTCGCGACGATGAACGCGCTCGTCAGATTGGTGTCGATCACGCGTTGCCAATCGGCAAGTTCGAGTTCGACGAGCGGCTTGCGAAACTGAATGCCCGCGTTGTTGATGAGGATGTCGATCTGCACGCCTGCCGCGTCCCACGCCTCGAAGGCCGCCACGACTGCTGCTTCGTCGGTCACGTCGAAGGCGCGCCCCTGCACGTCCAATCCTTTCGCGGCGAGACGCTCGACCGCGTCCGCCACCGTGTCCGCGCGCGTGCCGTTCAGCACGACGCGCGCGCCGGCCGTCGCGAGACCTTCCGCGAGCGCGAAGCCGATACCGCGGGCCGAGCCGGTCACGAGCGCGGTGCGCCCGGTCAAGTCAAAAAGCTGGGTCATCTCATCTTCCTTTTCGATGTGTCGAAACCGGGCGTACGGGCGCCCCTCGCGGCCCGTTATGCGGGCGCGATGCATGCGTCGTCGTAGAGGCGAATCGGCTCAGGCCGGCTTGCCGTTCACCGTCGATGCGAGTTTGGCCCGATCCTCGAAATCCTGTTCCGCGCGCCGGATCAGCGTGAGCACCGCCTGTTCGGCGGCAACGCCGTCGCCTTGCTCGATCGCGACGCACAGGGCCTCGTGCATCGGCAGCGAACGCGCGGGGCCGCCGGCGATTTCGGAACTCAGTTCGAAGCTCGTGCGCAAAATCGCCGATAGCGCGTTCTGCATCTGCTCGACGAACTGGTTGTGGCAAGCGGTGAGAATCGCGCCATGAAATGCGAGGTCGGCCGGCACATATTCGCCGTGACCGGCAACCGCCCGCTCCATCGCGTTATAGGCGCGGCGGATGGCCTTTTTGTCTTCCGCCGTGGCGCGCAAGGCGGCGAGCCTGGCCGCATTGGGCTCGATGATCAGACGCAATTCCATCAGGTCCTGGATCAGGCTCGCATCGGCGCTGCTCGCGCGAGCCCGCCAGGTCATCACGTCCGGATCGAACAACTGCCACTGCGACCGAGGCAGGACGACCGTGCCGTAGCGGCGCCGGACCTGAAGCATGCCCTTTGCCGACAGCGACTTCATGGTCTCGCGGATCGTGATCCGGCTCACCTGCAGTTGTTCGGCCAGCTCGGGTTCGGACGGAAGAACGTCGCCCGGAGCGAATTTGCCGGAGCAGATTTGCTCGCCCATCTGATTGAGAACCTGTCGATGCAGGGTCGCCATGCTACCTTCTCTATGTCATACGTATGATGTAGAAAGATAAGCGTGGTGCATTTTCCTCGCAATCAGGGTTGACCCTGGCGAGAGGTGGGGGCGTGGCTCGTCAGGTTGATTGCTTACTTGAGATAAAAATTAGTCCAATTCCTATAGACCGTGGGGTGGGGGCTTTCGATACTGTGGGTTCGCCCGTCGCGCCAAGGGCGTCAGCACGAAATCCGATTGACAGGAGAAAGCCAGGAATGCCCGCTAGACGCACACACAAAGTCGGCAACCATATCGTGGAGATCAATCAGCCAGGCCTCACCAGCGCCGGCAGAATCCCGACCTACGCACTCTGCTCGGCCGAGCGCTGGGGGATGCGCTTTTCTGATCTGGACCCGGAGCGCAAGGGGAAGCTTATGTTTCCGGTTGCCAGGGATTACGCGTTTGCGGTGGAGTCGCTGTTCGAGAAGATTCAGTGGGGGAATACTTTCTTTGGGAAAGGGGGGCCGGAGAAGGTGCTCAGGTGGCCGATTGACCGATCGGGACAAGACTTTCTGATTGAAGCGATAAAGCCGCTCATTACGAAGGCGATGACCGATCGACCGGAGGCTGGGGGTATGCCAGGGAAAGCGGTACCTCAGGCAATCTCCCTGGATGTAGCGCAAAGTTCAGCCTCCGAGCAGGGCTTCTTTGATTCCGCGAACTGGAGTCTGCTCCTGTATCTCAATGATCTTAAAGACCTCATTCTTATAAGCCGGTTAGCGGACGAGGATGCGGGTCAACGCTATCTGCGCTTCAGAACGCTCAAGGCATTTGTCGATACGATTTACCACGAGTCGCGACATTGCCAGCAATGGTTCTGGAGCTACGCGATAGCGCAGCAACATCCAGACAATTTCCCGGATACACGGATCGATCAGTGGCCGGGCGCTGTAGTCGCAGATAGCGATGATGGACTTGTCGCAGTTGAGCTCGCCAGAAAAACCACCATACCTGACGATCCCTTGATGCTGGCGAGTATCAAACGTATAGCCATCGCGCAGTATGTCTGGGTACTCAATCTCTGGCGTACTGGCAGGGTTAGGCCGCCAGGCCATCTGTCCAGCACGCAGTCACTGGAAAGTGAATTCGAAAAGGTCAGGGAACTGGCAGTCGATCTTCTACAGAAATCAGGTTACGGCGGCACTCCGATCATGATCGACAGCATGGTGGCCGAGCCTAACAGATGCTCAGAGGACTACCGCGGCCGTCCCTGGGAAAACGATGCCTTTTATTGTGGAGATATGGCAGGTGCCTATTTCATGCAAGCCGGTCACTATGGGATTTATACGCATGCGGAAGATGAGTGCAGTGCTCCTTATGCCTTTGCTCATGAGCATCCCGATTCTTCGGGCACAGAGCAGCCCATTGCCAGTCAAGGAGAGTGACATGCAGGACATTCCGAAACCCATGTCCGTGCAGGAGCAGGCGCAACTGTTTCCGTTCTTCGAAGCCGGGCTGGCCTGGGCAACAGGTACACTTTCATTCGACGAGATAGTCCGTCGATTCGGAAAACCGAAGAAATACGATAACCCTGGCGTTACCACAGTCGACTACACTTATTTCCTTGGGGATAACGTATCGATCAAATTCATGTTCGACAGGTTATATCCCGTAGACGGACAGCCTAGTGTCAAGACGGCCCTGATCGGTGTTGACAGTCTAACGACGACCGACATTCCGAAGGAAAGCTATGAGGCCAGGCTGAACCTGCATCGCGTGGTCAGAGGAGAGTCGATTGACGGTGTGCGTAACGAGCGAAGCTCCTACTTTTCACCTCGAGGCGTAATCATTGGGGGTGACCCCGACACTGTCGATTTTGTCTATCGTCAACTACTACCACCTGATTCCCTATACGACGTGTATGTCACAGTGACATATAAAGGAAAATACGGACACGACGGTCCCGAATTCCGAAGCCTGCAAAACCCGCGCGACCTGCGCAGTATCAAGATCACCCGCTGGTATTTAACGCCGGAGCAACTTGAGCAGCGTTACCTCGCCAAACGCCAGAAGTACGGCATGATGAACCTGCGCACCGGCATGGTGTGCCCTGAAACAGGCCTATGGGAAAGCTGGACGCAAGCCGGAATAGTTGGCAAGGCAGTGGTACGCGCTGGCGACAGGTTCAAGCCATATCTACGACTCGACATGCCGCCTGCTGACGTGTGCTGGATGTGGGCCGGTGAGTATCGCCCGGAGCGGTTGGCTTGATCCGATCCATAAATCGCGGTGTGTCCAATTTTACTGTGGAGATATGGCCGGTTGCTATTTCATGCAAGCCGGCCATTACGGGCTTTACACGCATGCGGAAAATGAGTGCAGTGTTCCTTGTGTTTTTGTTCATGAGCATCCCGACTCTTCAAGCGCAGACCATTCTGCCTTCAGCGACGGGAAGTGACTTGCAGGACATTCCCAAACCCATGTCCGCTCGGGAGCAGGAACAACTGTTGCGCTTCACAGAAATCGGCCTGCAATGGATCGCAGGGCAAATCACGTTCGATGACGTAACACGGCACCTTGGCAAACCGCAATATCAGTCGGAACAGATAGACCTGGTTAAATACGCGTATTACCAGGAAGGTGTGATGTCGATTTACTTCATCTACAACAAGCTCAAGCTGGTCGATGGAAAACCCGGTATCGATTCTTTCTCGATCAAGATCAGCGATGACATTCACACAAACATCCCGTACGAACGCTTCGAAAGCCTGGGTCTGCACCGTCTGGTCCGGGGCGAATCGATAGACGGTGTACGCATCGAACAGGGAGACTTTTTCGTACCAGTCGAAGTCGCCGATGCATCAAGGTTTTACCCCGAGAATTTCTTCGGGTTCAACTATCGTCTTCCAATGCCGCCAGATTCGCTTTTTGATGTGTATGTGGGTCTCGGCTATCTGGGCGAATGGAGAGATCAGGGTGGCGGAGAGGCGAAGCTTTCGAAAGTACGAAAGGCCGTTGATTTACGTAACCTCGGCATCAGCCGTCACTATCTGACACCCGAAGAACTGGAACAACGCCACCTCGCCAAGCGCCAGAAGTACGGCATGATGGATTTGCGCACCGGCATGGTGTGTCCTGAAACAGGCCTATGGGAAAGCTGGACGCAAGCCGGAATAGTCGGCAAGGCGGTGGTACGAGCTGGCGACAGGTTCAAGCCACACCTACGACTCGACATGCCACCTGCCGAAGTACGCTGGATGTGGTCCGGCGAATATCGCCCGGAACGACTGGCCTGATCCGATCCGACCATAAAAGCAGCGGGTCCAAGTCAACCCACCGCATGGCCTCGCTCCATGCGTGATATATATTCGTCTGTCGTTACCTTCTTCAACGAACGCATACCGCGCAACGCTCGCCGCGATCGACCGCGAACCTGCCAATTGCGTCGAACATGGTCCCGCGCTACCCCACACGAGTCCCCATCCGAAACCCATTCAGAGCCATACGGAAATGAAAAAAACATCACGCCGTCATTTTCTTTTGTTGAGCGTCAGCGCGGGTTCAGCGCTCGCACTGTCCCGCACCGCTTTCGCGGCCAGCCCGGCCAATATGCTGAGCGAATCCGATCCGCAAGCGAAGGCGGTCGGCTATACCGAGGACGCATCGAAAGTCGATAAGGCGAAATTCCCGAACTTCGCGGCCGGGCAATCGTGCGCGACGTGTTCGCTATTCCAGGGCAAGGCGTCGGATACGTACGGCGGCTGCACGTTGTTCGGCGACAAGCAGGTCGCGTCGCGTGGCTGGTGTAGCTCGTATTCGAACATGTAAGCGAACATGCAAGCGGGCACGATAACGCAATGACACCATGACGCAATAACGCGTCGCCCGCCTTCCTCGAACGATATCGAGTGCCCCGCCTACATCAACGCCTTCAACACCAGTTGATACGACCGGCCAATCCACACCGCCGCATCACGATGATCGCGCAAGGCATCGCCGGTATTCGGATGCAGAAACACGTCGAGCGCGCCGTGATTGAGCGTGAGCCAGCCGACCACGTCGCCGAACTGCGCCTGCGTGAACGCGAGCTGATACGACCACATCGGATGCGGACCGACCGGCCGTTCGTGAAAGCGGCCGATCTGTAGTTTGTCGCCCCAGTGTGCCGCGATCTGCTCGCGTAACGTCCACGCGGCGTCGCGGCTTGCCGCGTTGAAATAGATGTGTGCGTGCCAGCTTTCGATGGCTGACGAATCACGAAAGATCGTATCGGTGTTCATGCTGTACCTGTCTTTATCCGACATTCATTCTGCTTCGCTTTCCGCCGCGGCGCGCGGTGCGAGGCGCATGTGAAACTGGGTCTTATCCTCGCCGACGGTCTCGAAGCCGAGGCGCTCGTACAGCCGTTTCGCGCGATTGCCCTTGAGTACGTGCAATGTGACCGGCAGCGCATCGGCCTCGGCGGCGCGCAGCACGATGCGCAGCACCTGCCCGCCGATGCCGCGCCCTTGCAACGCCGGCGCGATCTGCAATTGTTCGACGAACCATCCGTTGTCGCTGCGATACGCCTTGAGCAGACCCGCAGGCGCGCCGTCGATGCAGATCACCTGCGCCACCTCGTAGCGATGCAGCAGGCGCGCGCGATGGGCGTCGGCGTCGGTCGGTTCGCCGGCTCGGTCGAGATGCTCGGTCATCGTGGCCTTGCGTAGCGCGAGCAGAAACGCTTCGTCGTCGGGGAGCGCGGGACGCAGGCTCAGGCTGGATCGTTCTGCTGTGAATCGGGCGGACATATCGGCAATTTTTTCGGCGCGTTCGGGCGCGTTTCGGCGCACGGAGCGCGAATAAGAATTGTCGCGCCGGCCGCGTCTTTTTACCACGCGATCATCCCGGCCTTGCCACTTTGTCATGCAACGCGGACATCCGGCGCTCGAACGAGCCGTCACGCGCGAGGCGTGCGTTCCGGCGATAGAAGATGTTTGCGGGCGGGCGCAAACGTATCACCGCGAGCGCTACAAGAAAAAATGCCCGCACGTTCCCTCCACTTACGTCTGACCAAAGTCCCGTTGTTACATCGATTCGGCAAATTAACCCGCCAATGCCCCTCGCTTCGCGCAATTGCTTCCGTATGTGCTCGCCTACACTGTTTTCCATGGAGCGACAAATCACCGAGCCCATCGACGCACTCTTCCTCTGCGTCGTGTTTGAACCGTACCGTTGATGGCCGTACGCCGTGGCAGTCGAGCGCGGCGAGCAGCAGGGCAGTGGCAGTTCGCAGTGAGCAGTTGCATGGGTAGTACGCAGTAGACGCACCGCAGTAGAGGCAGTGAACACACCGCGCAATCCACCCAGAAAAACAGGCGCGAATCAGCAGGGGGCGGCCAGGCGCAGTTAAAAACGAGGGGCCGGCTGTATGCAGTAGCAGTACCCGCGCATACGGTAGAAATTGCAGTCGCCGTAAAGTAGCGGGTTGAAGCGAATGTTTCAAACAATGTTTGACGCAGCAGTCATCGCGGTAGCAGTACACGTAGCAACAGCTTTGCAGGTTTGGTGGTTAGAAGTCGGCAGGCTCCACGCACATGTACGACGGTTCCATCCTGTCAGCCCTGTTCCTCGCGGAACAGGGTTTTTTTTCGTCATCGTGGATTGCTCGACTTGTTTCCGGCGGGTTCGAACCGATATGCGGGCATTGCATTCTGCGCTACGGTCAGGCAATGGCGGGCAACGCAGCAACGCATAGTGCGTTGCGTGGTGAACTGACGGGCGCCAGATGCGTCGGATGAGAGAGAGCGGCGTTTGCCGCCGGCGCGGGCCGGAATCGGGCCGCGCAGGAGCAGTGAGAAGGAGGATGAATCGATATGTCCAGTAAATCGCGAGTTCGCAAGCACGGCCGGTCGGCCATGTCCCCGTTATTGCGCGCGTTGACCCATAGCCGCACCGCCCACGAACCGGTCACGCAGACGATGCTGCTGCAAGCTTATGCCGCGCTCGATGCTTTCCGCCGCGGCCATGGCGCGCGCGGCCCGCATACGACACTGAGCCGGCATCTGCTGATATCGCAGGAACTGGCGCGGCTTGGTCTCGGCGAGGACGCGTTTGCCGACATCGAAAGCGCGCATGCGGCGATGGTGCGGCTCGACGCGCGCGAGCGCGAAAGCGGCCGCTGGTCGCTCGAAGACGACGACTACGCGCGCCTGTGTACCGCGCTGGCGATTTTCGACGGCCAGTTGTCGGCGGCCTCGCTGAGCGAAATCGCGAACGCGGAAGCGAAAATGATTGAACGTCTGATGCGGTCCGCGCAGGTGCATTCGCTCGCCGAAGCGGTCTGAGCGAGCGGCAACACACCGACACACAGCATACGAAAAACGAAAAACGCCCCAACGTGGGGCGTTTTTCGTATTCGGCGCGCGTGAGGCAAAAACGCGCGCAAGACGAGACACATCCAGCCCTGGTCGTCAGTCGTTGTACTGCGTAACGTCGTGGAACGCGATGCCGTCCCGTCCGCCGCCAAGATCGATGAGCCGCGAGCCGCCCGTGGCCAGCGCCGGGAACGGGCAGTTCGTGCAACTCTGTGTGCCCGATGCATCCACGCCCGCGCTGACCGTCGTCTGATATTGCCCCACTGTCGTGTTGTTCGGCTGGCCGACCGAGAAACCGTCCACGGCTTCCAGACCCGCTGTTGTCTGCGCGGTCGCCTGAATCTGCGCCGACGTGACCGGATACGCGGGATTGATCCCGTTGACGAGGCTCGACCACGTTACGCTCAGCGCGTACTGCGCGGCGGCGAGTTGCGTGCCCGGCGTGAGGAACTGTGTCGTCGCGCCGTTCATCACCAGCGACGGCCAGGCGACCGAGCCGCCGGCCGCCGCGCCAAGCGGACTGCCCGGATTGATGACCGCCGCTTGCCCGAGCTGCGCGCCGTTTTTGTCGTAGAACGTCACGGTGTAGGTCGAGTAGAGCGGCACGCTGCCCGCATCGAGCGCTTGCGCCGCATAATCGCCGCTCGACGCGGGCGGCGTGAAGTTCGCCGTCGACGAGAGCGATTGCCACGACCAGCGGTATAGCGAGGTGTTGCTCGCGGTCGTCGCGGGCGCAATGGGCGGCGCGCTCAGCGTGCTATCGGCAAGACCGAGCGTGCCGCTGCCCGACGCGCTGCGCGGCATCAGCCACACGGGCGCGGCAAGGCCCGGCCCCGTGACCGACGCCGAATAGACGTTCGGATTCGCGGTGGCCGGAATCGAAATGTCGAGCCCGGATTCGTAGCGGTTCACGTCGTTCAGGCGCGTATCGAGGAACGTGCGGCGCTCGATTTGCGACTTGATCGCCACCGCGAACGACGATTGATCGCCGATCAAATCCCAGCCGAGCTGCGCGCCGTTCGCGAGCGCGACCGGCGTGGCGAGTGGCTGCGCGATGCTGTAGAGCACGGCGGGCGTGCCGCTCGCCAGCGTGAGCGGCAACTGCACGAGCGCGAGCTGCTGGCCGTTGCGCGTGAAAAAGGCGAGCGTCTTCGGCGAACCGAACACCGCACCGGTCAGCACCGCGTCCGTCAGGCCGTGCGCGATCGCAAGATCGGTCGAACCGCTTTCCTTGTAGGCGGCGTCGATGGCGGGCGCGCACGACGCGTTGAGCGTGCCGCTCGCGGCACACGCGGTAAGCAGCGCCGCGAGCGGCTCCAGATAGTTCGCCGCTACCGGCGACGCGGCGAGCACCGTGCCCTGCGCGGTCTTGTTGTCGAGCGCGACGGCCGTGCCCGGCGCCGCGTTCGACACGAGCGACGAGCCGCCGTTGGCGCTCGTCACGACCGAGACCGAATCGATCACCGCATCGGCGCCCGTGTGATTCGGCGTGAACGCGGTGCCGACCGGATCGAAGCCGGCCATCTGGATGCCGTTCTGCGCGAGCAGGTTCGCGAGGATCGTGTCGAGTGTGATCGTGGCGATCTGCACGGACGGCAGCGTGACTTTCGCGAGAGCGCCGCTTGCGGCGAGATCGAGCGGGTTGCCCGAACTCGTGAGCATCGCGGCGAGCGCGGTGGTCAGCGTGGTGACGTTGGCGACGGCCGGCGCGCTGCCGGCCGGCAGCCGCGCGACGACGGATGCGAGCGGCGCGGCAAGGCCGCCCGGTGCGCTGGCGATAATGAAAAACGGCAAGGTCATACCCTTGACCGCGATGCTGTACGCACCCTGCGTGTCGGTCGTGGCGGTGGCCTGCTTGCCGGCCGCGTCGATCAGCGTGACGCTGGCGCCGACGAGCGCAGTGCCGGCCGCGACGGTGCCGCTTATCGAGGTCGCGGTCGCGGGCGGCGTGCCCGACGATCCCGAGCCGGCATCGCCGCCCCCGCCGCAACCGCCGAGTTGAAGAAAGACAAAGGCGATGGCGGCTGCGATGCCGGTGCGCACGGTCGGTCGGTGCATGAAGTCCCCTGAGGCTCGGATTGTTCGATTTGTCGCGATGCCCGTGCATGAGGCGAGGCCGCGAATCGCGGTCACGCGGTGATGCGGTTTGGCGGCGGGATGGTGAAGCAGCCGTTTTAGCGCGGGTTCGAGCGATCCCGGAGAATACTTCAAAGCGGCGCCGGCGTGTCGCGTGTGCACATGAGCTGTGCGGGCTGCTCATCAGGTTGTCGATGGGCTGCCTGCGGGTACGGGCGTACGGGTGTACGGAGGAGTGTCCCCAAAAGCTCGGCGCAAACGCGCGGCAGCGGGCAACCCCGCGCCCGCTGCCGCGCGTTTGCCGCTGTCATCCTCGCTTGCTAGACTGGTTTGGCCTGTTTGCCGCCGCCGCGCGCGTGGTATGCGCCGGCGCTCGGCATCGACCACCGACGCCCCCTGACGACAACTGGAAACGCCATGTCCTATATGCTCCTCATCGTCGAACCCCCGAATCAACGCGCCGAACGTGGCGAAGCCGCGGGCCGCGAAGTCTACGGCCAGATGGTGCAGTTCGCCGAGGGCCTGAAGGCGCGCGGCAAGCTGCTCGCGGCCGAATCGCTGACGTCGCAGAGCGATGCCGTGCGCGTGCAGGTGCGCGACGGCCAGCCGAAGCTCGTCGACGGTCCGTTCGCCGAGGCGAAGGAAATGATCGGCGGCTTCTTTCTGCTCGACTGCGAGACGCGCGAAGAGGCATTGGCGATCGCCGAGGCCTGCCCGGCCGCCGCGTGGTGCACGGTCGAGGTCCGCCAGCTCGGGCCGTGCTTCAAGTAGCCGCACGCGCATCTTTTAAGTACTTTCCCTGGGGCCCTGTCGCGGATGTCGATCGGGCCGCGCATGGCTCGTCGTGTGAATAAGGAGAGAACCCGGACGGCCTGGGGCTTGGGGCCTGGTGTGGCCGCCGCCGGATCGCGACCGACTCAGAACATCAATCATTCATAAAAAATGGAGCAACGACGATGCGATTCATGATCCTGGTCAAGGCCACGGCCGCGAGCGAAGCGGGCGAGATGCCCGAGGCGTCGCTGATCGCCGCGATGGGCGCGTACCACGAACAGCTGGCCCAGGCCGGCGTGCTGCTCGACGCAACCGGTTTGCAGCCGAGTTCGAAAGGCTGGCGCGTGCGCTACAGCGGCGGCCAGCGCACGGTCGTCGACGGGCCGTTTGCGGAAACCAAGGAGCTGATCGCCGGCTACACGCTGATCCAGGCGCGCTCGCGCGAGGAAGCGATGGAGTGGGCGCGGCGTTTTCCCGCGCCGTTCGGCGAGCAGGCCGAGGGCGAGATCGAAGTGCGGCAACTGTTCGAACTCGACGACTTCGAGCCGGGCCCGGAAATAGACAACTTCCGCAAACTGGAAGCACAGCGGCGCTGAAACGCCGCTGAACGCACGAGCCTCTCCGACTACCGACTGGACGCCATCATGCACAAGCAGATCTACATCAATCTCGCGGTCGACGACCTCGAACGCTCGAAGGCATTTTTCAGTGCGCTCGGCTTAAGCTTCGAACCGCGCTTTTCCAATGAGCAGGCCGCGTGTCTGGTTCTCGGCGAGAACATCTTCGCGATGCTGCTCGTCAAGAACATGTTCAAGGATTTCACGCACAAACCGCTTGCCGATCCGAAGACAGGCACCGAGGTGCTCGTGTGCCTGTCGTGCGAGAGCCGCGCGGAAGTGGACGCGCTCGTCGCGAAGGCGCTGGCCGCGGGCGGCACCGCGCCGCGCGCGCCGCAGGACCACGGCTTCATGTACGGGCACGGCTTCGAGGACCTCGACGGCCATATATGGGAACTCGCGTACATGGACCCGAACGCGCAGCCACCGGCAGCGGCCTAAGGCTTGAGGCGAAGTCCGTGACGATACAGGCCACCCATCGTGCGATCGAAGCTGTGTGGCGCATCGAGGCCGCGAAGGTCATCGCGCACGTCGCGCGGATCGTGCGCGACGTCGGGCTGGCCGAGGAACTCGCGCAGGATGCGCTGGTGGCCGCGCTCGAACATTGGCCGGACGCGGGCGTGCCCGACAATCCCGGAGCCTGGCTGATGACGACCGCGAAAAACCGCGCGCTCGACCGCTTGCGCCAGGACGCGCTGCATGCGCGCAAGCGCGAGGAGCTGGGCCACGACCTCGACGCGTTCGAGGCGCACGTGGTGCCCGATTTCGTCGATGCGCTCGATGCCGCGCGCGCCGACGACATCGGCGACGATCTGCTGCGGCTCATCTTCACCGCGTGCCATCCGGTGCTCTCGACCGATGCGCGCGTCGCGCTCACGCTGCGCCTGCTCGGCGGCCTCACTACCGAGGAAATCGCGCGCGGCTTTCTCGTGCCCGAGCCGACCATCGCGCAGCGGATCGTGCGCGCGAAGCGCACGCTGTCGGCGGCACGCGTGCCGTTCGAAGTGCCGCAGGCCGACGCGCGCGCGGTGCGCCTTGCGTCGGTGCTGCAGGTGATCTATCTGATCTTCAACGAAGGCTATTCGGCCACGGCCGGCGACGACTGGATGCGTCCCGCGCTATGCGAGGAAGCGCTGCGGCTCGGCCGCGTGTTGAGCGGGCTCGTGCCCGGCGAAAGCGAGGTACATGGCCTCGTCGCGCTGATGGAGATTCAGGCCTCGCGCATGCGCGCGCGCACCGATGCGCAGGGGCGTCCCGTGCTGCTGCTCGATCAGGATCGCAGCCGCTGGGACCCGCTGCTGATCCGCCGCGGACTCGCTGCGCTGGAGAACGCGCATGCGCTCGGCGGCGCGAGCGGGCCGTACGCGTTGCAGGCCGCGCTCGCCGCGTGTCATGCGCGCGCGCGGCGCGCCGAGGAGACCGACTGGGCGCGGATCGTCGCGCTCTACGATGCGTTGGCGCAGGTTGCGCCGTCGCCGGTGGTCGAGTTGAACCGCGCGGTGGCGGTGGGGATGGCGTTCGGCGCGGCGGCCGGCCTCGAGATTGCCGATGCGCTTGCCGCCGATGCGGCGCTCGCGAATTATCACTGGCTGCCGAGCGTGCGCGGCGATCTGCTCGTCAAGCTCGGCCGCATCGACGAAGCGCGCGCCGAGTTCGAGCGCGCGGCCGCGATGACGCGCAATGCGCGCGAGCGTGAGTTGCTGCTCGACCGTGCGCGCGGGCTGGCGAATTGAAGCTTATTTGACGCTCATGTATTGAAGCGCGCGCCGCTGCAAGGCAGCTTGCTTCGCGCTTACCGCGCAACGTACGTTGCCGCAAATACGGCAACCCGTACAGCAACAAGCGTGCTAAGTGTGCCGGCCTCAACGCATCCATTGCCGCCCGTTCTCCGAGGCGACGCTTTGCTGGTCGTCGCCGGGCGGCGCGCGGGTCCGCTGGCCTCAATCTTAGCGTGTGACGACCGGCGTGCGCTGTCGCTTCAATGCAGACCCGACGCGAGCCACGTCCGCACGAGCGGAAGCAGATGTTCGCCACCGAGCATGCCGAGCAGTCCGACGAGCGCGACGGTCGGCGGCGCGGGCGATTTCACGTCGAGCACGCTGTAGAGCAGCCCGACCAGCACACCGGCGGCGAGCGAGATCAAATACGCTTTCATGGTTCGGGTACCTATGCGAAGGTTGGCGGGGCGAGCGGTTCGTCAGTGCTCGTTCATGCGAATCACGACGCGGCCGCGCGTGCCGCTTGCGACCGCTTCATACGCTTCGCGCGCGCGTTCGAGCGGGAATTCCTGCGCGATGGCGGGAGCGCTCAGCTTGCCGTTTTCGAAGCCTTCGACGAGCGCCGTCATCAGCGGCGCCGATTCCGCGACGCCGAGCTTCGCGCTGTCCACACCGAGCAATTGTGTCTCGTTGTGATAGAAATCGATCAGATCGAATTCGACTCGGCGCTTGCCCGTGCCGCTGATTTCGAGCACGCGGCCGCGCCGTTTCGCGAGACTCAGCGCGGTTTCGAACGCGACGCCGCCAACCGTGTCGTAGACCACGTCTGCGCCCGCGCCGCCGGTCAGTTCGCACAGGCGTTCGGTGGCGCGTTCGTCGAACGGCACGTAGGCGTCGATGAGGCGGCCAGCTGGCGTATTCGCATCGAGCGGACGACGGTCGAGCGCGATCACGCGCGCGCCGCGTGCCTTCGCAATCTGCACGACCGCACCGCCGACGCCGCCGCCCGCGCCGATCACGGCAATCGTTTCGCCGGCCTGCACGCGCGCGTATTCGACGGTGCCGAGCCACGCGACCACGAAGTTCACGCCGATCGCCGCCGCTTGCGCGTGACTCAGCGTGGCAGGCTTGCGCGACAACGCCGCGAGCGGCACCTCGATGAACTCGGCATGCGTGCCGTCGCGCGTGAAGCCGATGTCGCCGCCGGTGCCCCACACCTCGGCGCCGAGCCAGTCCTGCGGGCCATCCACGACCACGCCGCTGAAGTCGCGACCGGGTATGCGCGGCAGGGCCGTGTGTTCGAAGTGTCCCGACACGTTCTTTACGTCGCTCGGATTGACCGAGGCCGCCATGGCACGCACGACCGCGTGCTGCGCATCGGCCTGCGGCGTCGGCAGATCGACGTATTCGAGCACTTCAGGGTTGCCAAAGGATTTGAACTGGATCGCTTTCATCGTGCGTTGCTCCGGTTGTTTGCGCTGCGTCGTGCAGCGAATGGAGCCTAGTCTAAGTGACGCAGGCAAAGGCATCAGGACAAGGGTTTTCGAATTTCGGACAAGACGCGGGTTGGCGCAGCCGGGTCCGGCTAACCGGTTATCGGGGCAAAGCGATGTCCGCTAAATGACCGTTGTTCAAAACACTCAATAACAACACCTGAAATCTTGGCGAAAGCTTCCCACCCTAGAATCGCGAGTCATCAAAAGGTACTTAAAAAACGCGGTATTCAGGGCGCACGGGGAAAAAAATGAACTTGGCGAAAGGCCTCTTCTTATCCGCACTTGGCTTGCTGACGAGCGGCGCCTATGCGCAGAGCAGCGTCGCACTCTACGGCTCCATCGACGAAGGGCTCGAATACGTCAGCAACATCGGAGGCCACTCCGCCTACGCTTTGGTGAGCGGCACCCAGCAACTCGGCAATCGCTGGGGACTGAAAGGAAGAGAGGACCTCGGCGGCGGTCTCAGCGCGGTCTTTCAACTCGAAAACGGTTTCAGCATCAACAACGGCAGCGCATTGCCGAACGGACAATTGTTCGGCCGTCAGGCCTATCTCGGCCTCGCGTCGAACCGCTTCGGCACGCTGACGTTCGGGCGGCAATACGATTCGATCGTCGACTACGTCTCGCCGCTCACCGCCGCGGGCGCTTGGGGCGGCACGCTGTTCTCGCATCCGTTCGATGCCGACAACGTCAACGAATCGTTCCGTATCAACAATGCGGTGAAATACAGCAGCGCCGATTACGCGGGATTGCAGTTCGGCGGCCTGTATGGATTCAGTAATCAGGCAGGCGCCTTCGCCGACAACCGCGCCTGGAGCCTCGGCGCGCGCTATCTGAACGGGCCGCTGTCGGTCGCCGCCGCGTATCTGGACATCGACGGCGCGAGTGCCAACTCGAGCGGCGCCGTCGTCGGCTCGCCGTATCTGTCGGCAGAGCAGCGCGTCGCGGGCGTCGGCGCGAACTATTCGATCGGACCCGCGGTGCTCGGCCTCGTGTACACGCACACCGATATCGTCGATCGTCCGACTGTGCCCGTCAGCACCGTGAAGTTCGACAACTTCGAATTCAACGCGAAGTACAACATCACGGCCGCATGGTATGTCGCCGCGATGTATCTTTACACCGACGAGTCGATTTCTTATTTGGGCATCCACAATTCGCCGCACCGCAATCAGTTTGGCCTGATGGCCGACTATCGGCTCTCGAAGCGTACCGACCTGTACGCGCAGGGCGTCTATCAGAAAGCCTCGGGGCACGACGTGTTCGCGGCGATCGGCGACAATGCCGAATCGTCGTCGAAGAACCAGGCGGTGGCGCGCGTCGGTATTCGCACGTCGTTCTAACTTTTTGGCGTAGTCGGCGTAGTTATAGAAAAAGCCTGCAATCCTCACCGGGTTGCAGGCTTTTTCATTTCATCACGACACCTTGCTCACGCACCGGACTCGCCAGGGCGATGCTTGAAGTGGTCCGCCAACAGCCGTACATTATGCTCACTCGCAAGCGGACTCTTTGGGAGTACTGGGAATGAACCGTCAACATGTTACGTTGGACCAGATCAACATCGTAAGCGGCGATGTTGAAGCGTCGATCGCGTTTTATCGTCGGCTAGGTGTCGATATCCCGGAGCAGCGCGTTTGGCGCACTGCAAGCGGGGCTCATCACGTTGGCGTTGGAGAGGACGGGAATGCGGCAATCGATTTCGATCTCGACAGTGTGGGCTTTGCCCGGATCTGGAATAGCGGTTGGCAGGGGCGCCAGGATCTCCGCGGCAAAGTCGTTGTCGGCTTCAAGCTCCCATCGCGCGATGCGGTCGACACCACGTATGCCGATCTGACCAGCGCCGGTTACACCGGACTTCAGGCACCTTATGACGCATTCTGGGGGGCGCGATATGCCGTCGTCGAAGACCCTGATGGGGTTGCCGTTGGCCTGATGAGCACGCCCGTTGCGGAACTACGCTCCGCGCCGCCGGAAGTCTGATTTCGCGCGCCGCTCAGGTGCGATGTCCCATCAACGCCAGCAGTAGCGACAACGTCACCACCGAGCCCACCGTCGAAAGCAGAATCGTGCGCGACGTGATGTGCGCTTCACGTTCGTAGAACTCCGCGAGCATGAACGGCCCGGTGCCGGTCGGCAAGGCGGCGAGCACGACCGCCATTTCGACCAGCATCGGCGGGAGCTCGAACACGCGCGCCGCGAGCCACCACGTCAGCGCGGGCTGGCCGATCAGCTTGGCGCCGGTCAGCCACAGCGAGACGCTGCCCGCGCCGGCGTCGGACGGACGTTTTTCGGCGAGAAAGAGGCCGAGGCTCACGAGCGCGCACGGGCTCGCCGCGCCGGCGAGCAGCTTCAGGAACGTGTCCGCGCTCGCGGGCATTGCGATGTGCAGGCTCGCGAACAGCACGCCGGCGATCGGCGAGACGATCAGCGGATTGCGCGCGAGCGAGCGCAGCACCTTGAGGCCGAGCTTGTGCGGCGTGCGCTCGGTTTGCAGGCCGATTTCGATCAGCACGATCGCGAACGCAAACAGCACGCACGCGACGAGGATCGTCGCGATCGTGGTCGGCGTGAGGCTCGCCTGGCCGAACGCGATCACGCCGAGTGGAAAGCCGATATAGCCGGTGTTCGGATACGAGGCCGCAATTGCGTCGACACTCGCGTCGGCGAGATGCCGGCCCTTCAGCAGGCGTATCGCGAGGATCAGCACGAACACGGCCACGCAGGCAATCGAAAACGTCGCGACGAAGGCCGGCTGATAAAGCTGCTGCCAGGTCGCGTGCGCCATCGTGTTGAAGAGCAGCGCCGGCAGCGCGAGCCACACCACGAATCGATTCAGTTCGGAAGCGGAGTGCGGTCCGAGCACGCCGCGCCGGCGGCACGCGAAGCCCGCGAAAATCAGGCCGAAAACGGGAAGCAGAATCTCGAGAGTGGCTAACATCGGTGTAAAAAATCGTGCGAAAAGTGCCGGGCGAGCGACGGTGAATGGGTACGGCAAATGGGGCGATCCGCCAGCGTAGTGGTTTACGTTGATACAATCCAATACTGTTTTCGAGCTTCAGCAATACCTTTTCTGCATCGTTAATCCGCGAGGGTATCGTGATCGACATCAAGCCGTTGCGCTACTTCGTGACGCTCGCCGAAACGCGTCATTTCGGCCGTGCCGCGGCGCGTCTGAATCTGTCGCAACCGCCGTTGAGCCGGCAACTCGCGGCGCTGGAGGCGAGCCTCGGCGTGAAGCTGATCGAGCGCAACCCGCGCAGCGTCACGTTGACTGCTGCCGGCGAGCGCTTTTATGCCGACGCGCTCGCGATTCTCGCCTCGGTGGAGCAGGCGGTTAGCAATGCCCAGGCCGCCGCGCACGGCGAGGCCGGCAAGCTCGCGATCGGCTTCACGATGTGCTCGGCGTATAGCGTCGTGCCTGGCTACGCGCGCACGTTCGGCGCCGCGTATCCCGAGGTCGAGTTGAAGCTGCGCGAAGTGGTGTCGAACGACCTGGCCGAGCAACTGCACGCCGGTCAGATCGATGCGGCGATCATGTTTCCGAACGTGCCCGACAAGGGACTCGAAACGCGCACGATTCTCAGCGAGCCGCTGTGCGTGGCGCTTGCGCGCAGCCATCCGCGGGCGCGCGCGCGGCGCCTGAAGATCGGGCAGCTGGCGGGCGAGCCGTTCGTGCTCGCGTCGGAAGAAGTCGCGCCGAGTCTGCGCGCGACGATTCTCGACCATTGCCGCTCGGGCGGCTTCGAGCCGGACATCCGCTTCGAGGTGCAGTTGCAGCAGACGGTGCTGAGCCTCGTCGACGAAGGCGTGGGCGTCGCGCTCGTGCCTTCGTCGATGCGCAAGGCGCAGTTGGCTGGCGTGGTGTTCAGGCCGCTCGTCGATGCTCCGTTGATCGAGCAGGTGCTCGCGTGGTCGCCGGCGAATCGTAATCCGTGTCTGGTGAGGTTTCTGGAGATGGCGTGAGGAGCGGGCGACTCGCTTACACCCGCTTATTCTCAATTACGCGAAGCAGGGGGCTACCGGGCGCCATACGGACAAAGAACTGCGGGGGATGAAAACCGGCCGAAACTTCCCGGAGCTCCGTCAACGACACCGTGCCGGCCAGTCTCTGCGGATCATGCAGGCCTAAAGCAAAGCCCTTGGTTACGCCGTCGAAATATTCGAAAAATTCGCGCCGGGTAATACCGCACACGTTGGCGAACCGCCGCCATAGAGTGGCAGGCGCAAGCGAATGGGCGGCGCTTACCCGTGCATAACCGACAACGCGGCCAACCGGCAGTTTGACGTAAATCCATACGAACGTCCCCGCCTTGACGTTCATTGCTCGCCGCCGGAGTTCGACGTGTTTGGTGCCTGCAAATATGTTCTCGGCGTGTCGTTCTTCAAGCGAGATCAGCACGTGTTCCGGATGTTCCATGGGTAAATCCTTCGTCGAGGATTCCGTGGAGCTGAGTGTTGTCGATTGCACGGGTTGTCAGAAGATGGTTTGGACTGCCGCAGCCCAAACGCTGGAGTGTCGAGCGCGGCACCGGGCGTTCAAGGATAACAATATTGTCAAAGACGGTCACCGTTTTTACGTCGGATCGACCGATTGCTTCGAGTCCCGTGGAGTCCAGAACGGATGGATCGAGGTCCGTATGTTCCATTGCTTCCTGGGACTTCAGATAGGCGTGCTGGACGCGCGCGATCGCGACTATTGCGCCTAGACCTCGATCTTTTTCGGATTCATAGAACAGGATGAGGTTACCACGCTTGAATCGCTTGAGCGTGGTCGCACTGCTTAAATAGTGTCGCTCTTTGTAGAGCTTGGCTCGTGCGTTAGGCAACAAGCTTTTCTGCGGAGAGTGCGCTAAAAGATGTTCGGCAAAGCTGTGCCGAACCGGTGTAATGACCGCCGGGCGCCCAGGCAGACAAAACAGCACAGGTGAAAGAGAGGTTTCCAATGCCATCAACGAGAGATGTCCCGCATTGCCGTCGGGTCTGAGCAAGCGGATCTGTTGATCGATGTCCCGAAACCTGGGCGGTGTTTCAGGTAGGCGCACTCGGCTCGCGAGAAAAATACCGTTTATACGCTCGACCCAATTCGACTCGGTGATGATGCCGCCCAAAGCCAGCTTGGTCAGCGAGGCATCGCCCGGCAACCCGCCAAACCCAAGCACCGAGGCGATTTCGCGTATTTGTGCCTGCTCTGGCGGAAAGATCAATCTGATCTGCGAAGTGTTTCCGGCTGTTGCCTGTTCGATCAGGTAACCGAGCATGAGGCGAGCCGCATTGCCTGCCTCGGGCTGTTCCTTGTCCACAGCCAGGTGCGCGATGAGCGCGTTGGGCGTTACCGTTCTTGGCCAGGCGAGATAGCCGATCAGGACGTCCTCGCAGAATACGCCATAACGATTGGAGACATGCTCGTTCGAATCGACAACTGCCCATTCCGTGACGATTGCCGAGCCAGAGATTCCAAGCCGCAGCAGAAGCTGGTGAACGGCAATTTCTTCGGCCCGACCAATAGGGGCAATCGCGAGCGAGCTACCAGTCCGGGTTTCGAAGACTTCTTCCCCTGACTCTCCAGCATGCAGGTCCTTGAACGCACGCGGAGAAATAACCTGAATTCTGTACTTCTCATTGAGTTTGACGGCAGCGTTGAGTATCGAATTATCGTTCGTGACGAGCCCTGTCAGCCTGTGCTGAATCGCCGTAGCCAAATGTCGCAGATCGGATATGTCATTGCTGCTGAGCGCACCGGTTGCGTGACGCTCTGGAAAGACGATGGACGCGAGGCCGGGCGCGAGCGCTTCCCATTCCTCCGAGGTCGGCGTTGGAAAGGACGGGAAGATGCGTGCATACGCCTGCATGGGGTCTGTCACGCCGACGCTTGCCGTACGGGTCAGTTCGTTCGAGATTTCCGTGCTGAGCGCAAGTCGGCAGGAGCCCGATCTTTCCATTCTGAAAAGATCCAGAATTTCCTCATTTCGGCGTCTGCGCGGGCCGAGATCGAATAGTACGTTCAGGTCCAGCAGAAAAAGCGGAACCTCGGGCGTATAGGTCGAACTGAGGCCAAGCGGATCGGCGGCATTGAGGCCGCTTGGTGCGAATAACTGCGGGGTGTCGAGTTCATGGCTGCGAACCAGGATCGTTCGGTTTTTCGTTTCTCCGCCTTTCTCGATGCGTTGAATGTAAAAACCCTGGCTTTCCCAGAACCGGTTCGCGTGGACCAGGTCCTCGGCGACTCGCGCGTAGATGGAAATAAAGGCGTGGTCTGTCAGGTACTGTTTGAGGTGATCGAGCAGACGGGCCGCAATGCGTTGCTTTCTGAACGGCGGGGCAACGAACATCTGCCGCACATGTCCTTTGGGATGCCTTGCTTCGAATAGCAGGTGACCTGCATACACGAGGCATTCGTTATCACATTTGACGGCGACAAGCAGTTGTTCTTTTCGAGCAAAGTCTTCGAACATGCTGGAAGGGAAAAATCCAAGAGCATGTTTGTCGCTGTCCGCGGCCTGATTGACGGCTGGAACAAATGGCGCGACTTCGTGATAACGATCGAGAATCCTGATGGAGCGGTTTCCGGCAAACATCCCGTTACTAAGCCTCACAGCGAGACGCCGCAAGCGTACTGTGCCCGCTGCGACTCGACTGCAGACAGACGGCTATTGCGGTCAGGTTGAATTGAGCTGTCTTTGGACAGCGTTCAGAAAAGGAAGGTGTAAAGATAGCACTGTTTAGGCAATCTTAATAATGAGAGTTATAGAAAATGCGTAATGATTAAATGAGGATTAAGCGAAGAACTATCTTATAAATATCCGTGCTGAAAATGGAGTAAGAGACCTTGTCTTCGTGTCGAAAAGCAGCGCTTTTAGTGCAGTGGTCGGCAGCGCGCCCCTACCCTGCCAAGCGTTGCCGTTCACTCCACCCACCACGCACCATCAAGCGTCCTTCCCACCCACCGCCCGCTGCTGCGCAATCAGATCCGCGAGCCGTGCAACCTGCTGCCCCTGCGCATCGAAGTTGCCGGCTTCGAGCCAGCGCGTATAACACGTACGCAACTGCGGCCATTCCTTGTCGAGGATCGAAAACCACGCCGTATCGCGATTGCGTTCGCGATACACGATCGCCTGGCGGAAGATGCCCTCGAACGTAAATCCATAGCGCAACGCGGCCGCGCGCGACGGTTCGTTCAGCGAATCGCATTTCCATTCGAAGCGCCGGTAGCCGAGCGTGTCGAACACTTCGCTCATCAGCAGGAACATCGCTTCGGTGGCGACGCGCGTGCGCTTCACGCGCGGCGAGTACGTGACGTGGCCGACTTCGATCACGCCGTTCGCCGGGTCGATGCGCATCAGCGCGAACGTGCCGACGGCTTTGCCGGTCGCGAGATCGATCAGCGCGTAATGGCGCGGGTCCGCCGACGCCGCCATGCGCGTCAGGTGCTCGCGATACCCGGCGAGACTGTCGAACGGACCGACCGCGAGATAGGTCCAGTCGCGGCTATCGGCGGCCGAGCTGTAGGCGTCGAACAGGTCCGCTGCGTGACGTTCGACGTCGACCGGTTCGATGCGGCAATAGCGGCCCGCCAGCGGTTCGCGGCGCGGGGGCTGCGCGCCTTGCCAGCCCGGTACGGGCGCGCCGATCGGCTGCGCGAACGCGTTGAGTCTCGGTTCCATGTCTGCTCTCCTTGTCGGATGAAATGAGTCGTCGATGATGGAGTACGATACGGCAAACGTGGCATGTTCAAAAGAGCCATCACGCGCTTATTCGATAGGTCCAGCCAACGATGATCGAAATCATAGGTCCGCTTGTTCATGCGACGAACGCCGAGGGCACGGCCAAACCGGCGTCGCTGCAAAAGCAGTTGATCGAGCGTTTGCAACAGGCGATTCTCACGGGCCGTTTGCCGGCCGGCTCGCTGCTGCCTTCGTCGCGTTTGCTTGCGACCGAAATGGGCGTGTCGCGCAACACGGTCGTGATCGCCTACGAGCATCTGGCCGCGGTCGGCTACGTGTTTGCCGACCGCAAGGGCACGCGCGTGAGCCGGCTGTCGAACCTTGCCGCGCGCGGCGCGGCACCGCTGCGTTCCGCCGCGTCCGAGGTCGCCTACGCGGCGCGTGTCGGCCAGTTCGCGGCGACGCGCGCGCCCACCGAAGACAGCTATGCGCTGACGCCCGGCACGCCCGCGCTCGACCGCTTTCCGCTCGCCGCGTGGCGGCGCGCGCTCGAACGTGCGATGGAGCGCTCGTTGCCGCTCGCGCTCGGCTACGGCTCGCCGGCCGGCGAACCGGCGCTGCGCGACGCGATTGCCGCGCATCTGCGCGTCGCGCGCGGCGTGCGTTGCGATGGCACGCAGGTCGTCATTACCGAGGGCGCGCAAGAGGCGCTGAACCTGTGCGTGCGCCTCTTCACGAATCCCGGCGACGTCGCGTGGGTCGAAGACCCCGGTTATCGCGGCGCGAAGGCCGCCTTCAATCTCGGCGATCTGCGCACGGTGCCGATTCCCGTCGATGGCGAAGGCATGGCCGTGCCCGCCGACGCGTGGGGCGCGCATCCGCCGAAGCTCGTCTACACGTCGCCTGCGCATCAGTATCCGACCGGGGCGGTGCTGTCGGTGGCGCGGCGGCTGGAGCTGATCGCGCAGGCACGGCGCTGCGGCGCGTGGATCATCGAAGACGACTACGACGGCGAATTCCGGCACACGGGCGAGCCGATCGCGAGCATGCAGGGCCTGCTCGACGACGCGCCGGTGCTCTATGTCGGCTCGTTCAGCAAGACGATGTTTCCGGCGCTGCGGATCGGCTTCGTGGTGCTGCCGCGCACGATTGCCGACGAGACCGCCGTCGCGTTGCAGGAGATGCTGCGCGGCGGGCATCGGCTGGAGCAACTGGCGCTTGCGCATTTCATCGGGAGCGGCGAGTTCGGACGGCATCTCGGACGCATGCGGCGCTTGTATCGCGAGCGGCAGCAGGCGTTGCGCGATGCGCTTGCCGTGCATTTCGTGTCGCGTTTTGCGGTGGATGCCGAGGCCTATGCCGTTGCCCAAGCGGCGCCGCATGCCGCGCCGGCGCAGATTCTCGGTGGCGATTGCGGTATGCATCTGACGCTGCGTTTGCCGGCGCGGTTGTGCGATCGGACGCTCGTCGAGCGCGCGCGGGCCGAAGGGCTCAATCCGCGGGCGCTGTCGGGTTTTGCGTTGCATGCCTCCGAAGACACGAATGGAATCGTGATCGGGTACGGCGATACGCCTGCCGAGCAGTTGGGGCCTGCGATTCGGGTGCTGGCAGAGTTGGCCGGGGAGATTGAAGCTGAGGCGGTTGAGGTCGAGTCGGTGGAAGCGGCGCGAACGGTGGCGAAAGGGATGGCGAAACGTGCCGTTAAAAGTACGGCTGGAAGTGCGGGGCAAGGCGTGTCGAAATCGCGCGTTAAGGTGACGCCGGAAGCCGGGCCCAAAGCGAGGCCAGAGGCCGGGCCCAATGCGAGGCTTGAAGCAAAGCCCAAAGCGGGCTCAAAAGCGAAGCCCAAACCCCGCCGGGCCACCCCTTCGCGTCCGTAAGTTTTACGTCTGTCCGCGCGGCCCATGTCGCGCTATCGTGTTGCTTATGCGCGGCGGGTCTGCCATGTCGATGTCCCCGCCCCGCATGCCACGTCCGGCCCACGGCCTGCCGCGCCGCAACATCGCGCGCGGCACATCGCGAGTCGCCACGGGCATAGGTATCAAGAATGCCCTGGTTATGCTTATCTTTGACGTTCTATCCGACCGGAGACGACATGAAGGAAATCGAACCGACCCCGTGGTTTGAGCTTGCCGACCATAGCCCCGTCCGCGAAGGGTGGTACGAGGTGCGGTTGACGAGCGGCGACACGGCGTTTGCCAAATTCGGCAACGGCATCTGGACCGAGAAGCCGTTGCTCGTGTTCACGCACTGGCGCGGGCTGTCCGCCGATCCTTCGAAAGCGGCCGATGGCGCAGCCGAATCGATCGGCGCCGAGGTTGCCGCGGCCGAAGGCGTGCGCGCCGCGTGGAATGTGTTCTTCCCCGGGCTCGGGGACGAGCAGCACAAGCCGCTCGATGCGCTGCCGAATGGGAAGGCGCCGCATTGAGCGTGCGAGCCTCGGTGTTTCGCCGCGTGTATGAACCAGCGAAGCGGCGAGGGCCACGCATCATGGAACGTTCGACGTTCATCGGCGGCACACCCCCGCGCCGCCGATGAACGCACGCACCGCACACCGCCACGCCGTCACCGCGCTCGCACCCGCATCACCCGCGCCGCTACAATTCCCTTCAGTCCTCCGACGCATACCCCAAGCCCCTCAAGCATGAATGCCACCCGAAACCCCGTCGACCTGCCGCGCGCCACACAACTGCTCAATCACGGACCGGTCACGATCATCACGAGCGCGCACGGCGGCCGCTCGAACGTCATGGCGGCGTCGTGGGCGATGCCGCTCGATTTCAATCCGCCGAAGGTGGTGGTCGTGGTGGATAGCCGCACGCTGACGCGCCAATTGATCGAAGCGAGCGGCGTATTCGGCCTGCAACTGCCGAGCCGCGGATTCGCCGCGCAAACGCTTGCGGTCGGCACGAACGCGGGCACCGAACTCGACAAGTTTTCCGCGTTCGGCCTCGCAACCTTTCCCGCGCAAAAGATCGACGTGCCGATGCTGGCCGGCTGCATCACGTGGATGGAATGCAAGGTGATTCCCGACGATAGCCAGCGGCACGATCTGATCATCGGCGAAGTGGTGGCCGCGTATGCGGACAGCCGCGTGTACTCGAACAACCGCTGGCATTTCGGCGACGATCCCGACCTGCGTACCTGTCACTACGTGGCGGGCGGCACGTTCTTCGCGACTGGCGATGCGTTCGAAGTGACGCCGGTGAGCGCGGCGTCGGCGCTGCCGGAGTGAGCGCGCGAGGCGGCTCGCTGAGGTGAGGCCGCCTATTTCGCGCGCAGAAACTTCCCCGCCTTCTGTTCGAGCAGCGCGACGAGTTCGGGCTGCATGAGCGCATAGTGATCGGGGATATCGAGGCAAACCACTTTTTTGCCGTTCAGGCACGCGCGAAATTTCGCCGCGAGCCGCGCGCGATGCGTCTTTTCCATCACGAAGACGACGTCGGCCCAGCGCAACTGCTCGGGCGAAAGCAGTACATCGGCATCGGCGGCGAGACCCGCCGAATCCGTTTCGACACCAGGCCAACTGGCGAACACCTGCTCCGCAGTCGGACTGCGCAGACGGTTCTTGCCGCAGACAAACAACGCGCGTATCACGATGGCAGCGAGTGCTCAGCAATAGCGAAGCGCATGCGGCTTATGTATTCGTCTCGACGTCGCCCTCGGCGAATGCCTTGAGCGCATCTCCCGCGAGACGGTAACGTACCCATTCGCTTTGCGGGGCCGCGCCGATCGACTTGTAGAAGCCGATGGCCGGCTCGTTCCAGTCGAGCACGCTCCATTCGAAACGGCCGCAGCCGGTATCGCAGGCGATCTGCGCGAGATGACGCAGCATCTGTTTGCCCGCGCCGCTGCCGCGCGATGCCGGCGACACGTAGAGGTCTTCGAGATAAAGCCCCTGCTTCCCGAGCCATGTCGAATACGAAAAGAAGTACACGCAAAAGCCGACAGGCTCGCCATTCATTTCGCAGATGAGCGCTTTGGCGGGAACACCCGCGGAAAACAGGCTCGTTTCGATGTCTTTGACGGTGGCGACGACTTCGTGCTCGGCTTTCTCGTACACTGCGAGTTCGGTGATGAAGCGAAGGATCAGGGCGGCGTCGGCGGCGGTGGCGGGGCGGATCTGGATGGTCAAGGTTGGGGCTCGATGAGTTGTTTGAGGGATCGTGGGTACATCGTAGCGTTTAATGTGTCGTTGTGGCGAGTGTGTCGTGATTGCGCTGGCCATGACGATTGACGTACCGGATCGAATTCGTTTACTGTTGCTCCATGAACTTCCACTCTCTTCTCCTTTCAGCCGTCACCACCACGACGACCACCTTCACAGGCGGGTCGTCTGGAGATTGCGCGCGCTAGCAGGAAGTACGGAAGCAGAGCAGCAGTGGCAAATCCCCAAAGGCCCCGCCGGAAACGGACGGGGCCTTTGGCGTTTCGGGTCTCTCCGTTTGCGGCATCCCTCGTGGTAATCGCGACATTCGAACCGACGGAGCATGACCGTGAACGACATCGACCATCGTGTACTTGGCAATAAGCTCGATCTTTTTCATCAACAAGAAGAAGGCGCCGGAATGGTTTTCTGGCACCCGCGCGGCTGGACGCTATATCGCGTGCTTGAAGATTATGTGCGGGCACGCATGCGTCGCGCGGGCTTTCGCGAGATTCGCACGCCGCAATTGCTGGCGCGCTCGCTGTGGGAAAAGAGCGGCCACTGGGAGAAGTTCGGCGGCGCGATGTATTCGCTCGCCGATGCCGAAGAAGGGCGCGCGCTCTGTCTGAAACCGATGAGTTGTCCGTGCCATGTGCAGGTTTTCAATCAGCGCGTGCGTTCGTATCGCGAGTTGCCGGTGCGCTATAGCGAGTTCGGCGCGTGTCATCGCGATGAGCCCTCGGGGGCGCTCGAAGGTTTGAAGCGCACGCGCGCGTTCGTGCAGGACGATGCGCATGTGTTCTGCGCGGCCGCGCATATCGAGGCGGAAGTGGGGCACTTCTGCGCGCTATTGCGCGAGGTGTACGCGGATCTCGGCTTCCCGGAGTTCAAGGTTGTATTGGCGACGCGGCCCGCGTCGCGTGCCGGCAGCGAGCAGACGTGGGATCGCGCGGAAGAAGCGTTGGCGAATGCCGCGCGAGCGGCGGGACTCGAATTCGATGTACTCGAAGGAGAGGGCGCTTTTTACGGGCCGAAACTCGAATTTCATTTGACGGATAGCCGCGCGCGCAGTTGGCAATGCGGCACGATCCAGCTCGATTTCGTGTTGCCTGAGCGGCTCGATGCGGAGTTCGTCAATGAGCGCAATGAACGCGAGCGGCCTGTGATGATTCATCACGCGGTACTCGGCAGTATGGAGCGGTTCATTGCGATGCTGCTCGAGCATGATGAAGGATGGTTGCCGGTTTGGTTGGCGCCAGAGCAGGTTGCAGTTGCGACGATTAGCGATGCGAGTTTGGGGTATGCGGAGGAGGTTTTGCGCGCGCTTGAAGATGTGGGCGTGCGGGCGGTACTCGATGGACGGCCGGAGCGGTTGGAGAAGAAGATCGTGGATGCGCGGGGGATGAGGGTGCCGGTTTTGGTGGTGGTGGGGTCGCGTGATGAGCGGGATCGGACGATGAGTGTTCGGTGGCGGGATGGGAGGAGGGAGGTGTTTGCGGTGGGGGAGGGGGTGGAGTGTTTGAGGGGGATGGGGGTGGTGCCTTTAGGGAGGAAGTAGTGGTCAGGAAGTCAGAGGTTAATAATAATGGCATGTTTGCGAACTCAACTATCAGGGAGTGTCAGAATTTCCGTGTTCAAGGCGGGTTGAAATTCACACGGATGGTCGAACGAATCGATCCTCATAAAGAATCGCGAACTGGTTCATGGCCGACTTCCAATCATGAGCGGCGCGTCCCCAG
>NZ_VWWL01000050.1 GCF_011752995.1 Burkholderia sp. Ax-1724 | reverse complement strand
CGCCGCGGCCGCAGCGGGTGCGGCCGACGTATCTGCCGCCGGCGCGCTCGCGGCCGCAGCGGACGCGGGCGCGGACGCATCGTCCGCGAGGGCGGCGCCGATACCGCCCGCGAGCAGCGAGCCGGCCATCAGCAGGGACATCAATAGTTTGCGCATCTTCGTTTTCCTCTTGTCGCTTATCTGTGCTGTGTCGCTTGGGTCTTTACAGCGCGTCGGCCCCGGTTTCGCCGGTGCGGATGCGGATCACCTGCTCGATCGGCGTGACGAAAATCTTGCCGTCGCCGATCTTGCCGGTGCGCGCGGCGCGTTCGAGCGCCTCGATCGCCTGATCGACGATGTCGTCCGACACGGCCGCCTCGATCTTCACCTTCGGCAGAAAGTCGACGACATACTCAGCCCCCCGATACAGCTCCGTATGGCCCTTCTGCCGCCCGAAGCCTTTGACTTCCGTGACCGTGATGCCCGACACGCCGATCGCCGACAAGGCTTCGCGCGCTTCATCGAGCTTGAACGGCTTGATGATTGCGGTAATGAGCTTCATGAAATTCCTCGCTAGTGTGTTGCTGATCGCGTTGCCAACCGTTGCGTACCCGTAACCGTGGTCTCCGGCGCCGCCGGTGGAGAAGCTCCGGCGGTGCGCGCGGGGCAGTAACAGCAACTCGCGTGCCATGTTGTGTCAGACTTCGCCTCGCGCGCATGGCGCAAGGCGCCCGGACGGCCTTGTCCGAACGGCCAGGCGCACGGCGCGCGGGTGGCGCGGCGTAGGGATCGTTGCTAGAGTGTTCGAAGGTTCTGAACGCGACGGCACGCACCAAAGGCGCTCATGCGGCCGCGGCAACGCGGGCGGCACGCACCACGATCGCCCATTCGCCGTGGCGGGGCACAGACGTCATGAAACATGCACATTTTTTGTGCACCAAGGGGAACACCATGAAACAACCGAACGACGTTTTCAACGACTTCCAGGCACGCGTGAGCGATCTGTTCAAGAACTCGCCGGCCAGGGATGTCGAGCGCAACGTCAAGGCCATGCTGTCGCAAGGCTTCTCGAAGCTCGATCTCGTCACGCGCGAGGAATTCGATACGCAAACCCAGGTGCTCGTGCGCACCCGTGCGCGTCTCGAAGAGCTGGAGCGCCGCGTCGCCGAGCTCGAACAGAAGCTGCCGCTCACTCAAACGCCGTAACCCTCGCGCGCGGCATTCGCGCCGCGCCATGCTGCACATCACCGGCAAGCGGGCCGTGACGTCATCAGCGCTTTAGGAGACTCGCACGTGCCAACGGCGCGCGGTCCGACGGGAGAAAACATGTCGCTTGCCGTGGTGCGCAGTCGCGCGCCGGAAGTCACCGTCGAGGTTCACCTCGCCAACGGATTACCTTCGTTCGCCATCGTCGGTCTTCCCGATCTCGAAGTGCGCGAAAGCCGCGAGCGGGTGCGCGCGGCGCTGCAGAACTGCGGCTTCGACTTCCCCGTGAGACGCATCACCGTCAATCTCGCGCCGGCCGATCTGCCGAAAGAATCGGGCCGCTTCGATCTGCCGATCGCGCTCGGCATCCTCGCCGCGAGCGGACAGATTCCCGCCGAATCGCTGCGCCACCGTGAATTCGCCGGCGAGCTGTCGCTGACCGGCGCGCTGCGGCCGATGCGCGGCGCGTTCGCGATGGCATGCGGCACGGCGCGCGGCGCAATGGCGGCCGACGGTGGCGATGGCAACGCCGTGCATTCTTCCGCGCCGCCTTCCCCGCTGGCCGAAGCAACCGCAGCGGAATCGCCGTTCCGTACTCCACAGCTTTACCTGCCCGCCGCGAGCGCGGCGGAAGCTGCGCTCGTGCCCGGCGTCGACGTCTATGGCGCCGCCGATCTGCCGTCGCTATGCGCGCATCTCGCGGACGCGCCGGACGCGCGCCTGCGCCCGATCGCCGCACCCGAGCCCGGCACGGAAGCCGTCGCCGCCCGCCCCGACATGGCTGACGTGATCGGCCAGCGCGCCGCGCGGCGCGCGCTGGAAGTCGCCGCGGCCGGCGGCCATCACGTGCTTATCTTGTAGCCAATTAAACCCCGTCACGCGGGCATAGTAGCCTTTCATGTCCCGGCAAGATCGCTCAAGACGGCAGCCGACCGCGAACGCTCCGCCCGGCCCATGGCTTCGATGAACCGGCGGTAGCCGAACGCGCTATGATCTACGTCCAATAAAAGTGTTGTTGATCGGCCTGTCGGGGAAAACGCGTGGAAAAGCGCTATCAAGTATTTGTAAGTAGCACGTTCAAAGACCTGGAAGATGAACGCCAAGAGGTGATGCATGCACTCTTGGAACTCGACTGCATTCCGTCCGGGATGGAGTTATTCCCGGCTGCTAACGAGACACAGTGGAATCTCATAAAGAAGCTTATCGACGACTGCGACTACTACATTCTCATAGTGGCGGGCCGCTACGGCTCCATCGGCTCCGAAGGTATCAGCTACACGGAAATGGAGTATCGGTATGCAATCGAGCGAGGTAAGCCGACGATTGCCTTCCTCCACCGCGATCCGGGCAAAATCATTGCGGACAAGACAGAGAGCTCGACAGAAGGCAAAGAAAAGCTTCGGACTTTTCGCGCGTCGGTCGAGCAAAGGTTGTGCAAACATTGGGACACGCCGCACGAACTGGGATCAGTCGTCAGTCGCAGCCTGTTTCAATTGATCAGGTCGACGCCGGCAGTTGGTTGGGTACGCGCGGATACGCTCGCTACCGCCGAAGCGACTGCGGAACTGTTGAAATTGCGCCGCATGGTCGATGAGCTACAGTCTGAATTGGCACGCGTTCGGACTCCGGCGCCCAAAGGAACTGACGCGCTCGGCGACGAATTTCCGGCACCGATGTTCACCAGATACTCTGACTGGGTGGGGAATGACCGGCATCTAAACGAGCCGCGGAGCGACCTCCTGCTCACGGATAAGCCCATGTTTGTCGGCGACACTGCGTGGTTCGAAGTGGAAGTAGATTCGATCTATAGCCCAGACGAGTACACGATTGTTTGGCGAATCAGTGGGCTCGAAGTCGCTCAAGGACCAGTATTCCGGCTCACACTTGAGCCGAAACACGTGGGACAGCCATTTGGGCTGCAGGTCGATATCACTTCGAACAAGGAATGGCACCGCATAGCTAGTCGTTTCGACGCCGTGCTGACACTTCGATACGAGGTGCGTCCAATACCACGACCGCGGTGATTGCGCGACGCGGTCGAGCGCGAATATCACTCTTCGACGCTTCCGATTCGGCTTTGGCAATAGATTCCCCGAGGGCTTTTGGCTGGCCACCCATGTTAACGTGTAGCCAACTAAACCCAACGCAGTCAGGCGCTTCCGCATACGTAAGAAAGTCGCAGTCGCTGATGGAGTTGCCGCTCGGATCCGCGTCCCACCCGGCCTGGATACCGACGCCCCGTTGCCTGCAGATCGCCGTTGTGGAATAGTTCTCGCACGTCTCTGCATGGGGAGAGGCATGCGATTATCTGACGCATTGGGCCATCAGGGGCGAAGGTTCTCTTCTACTCTGCTTGCGGAGCTGGCCGGTCTGAACGCATTCACGCTCCTCGAGCCTGATGCAGAAGATATCTGCATCGCAGACAGAATTATCTCCGCGCACCTCTCCTATCTACTAGTGCTGGAACGCAAGGTCGAAGGCGAGGCGCGACAGCGCGCAATGCGTTTTCTTCCACCCGAGGCCGCCATCCGACTTGCATGTGGCGGCTTGGCCAAGGGCGTCTATGCTTCCTTTAGGGTCTACCGCGTAAGCTTTATCGAGGCCGACCTCCCAGAGCTTTGGAAACAGGTGGCTGGGGCGATGCCCAAGCTAGGGCGGGATTCTACAGTCGTGCGTTTCGCGCGTGCCCTCGCCATCCTACTCGACCAGTTTGCGGCCAAGACCGGCGAGGATCTGGGTGAGTGGTTTCCGGATTGGCGGCTCCGCGCCACCGTAGCGCTCTGCGCGCTGATCGACTTGTCCGGCTACGTCTTAACGCCAGAGCAGGCGGATCTTCTGTGGCCAGACGGCAAGCACTACGATCAAGTGATGTCCGACATCGTCCCCATTGCAGGCTAAAGGAGCCCCCCCATGACCAGCGACGTCTACATCCGATTCGAAAATCTTGCAGCGGACATACTGAACGGCTTCAGGCCGAAGGTCACCCTATCCTATCCCGGAGTCGCCAGTATTGAAGTCGACAGCGGCGGTCTGCGCGAGCTGATGGTCGACAGACCAGCGCTTCTGGTGACGCTGGTGCAATGCTTCGTCCAACCCCGCGTTTTCACCGAGGATCTCGAGGCCGAGATCTTGGGGGAGGTAAAGGGCAGGGCCGACCTTACATACAACCAGTTGGATGCCCGGGTAGTTGAACTGTCAAAGCGGGGGGGTTCCGGAAACCGCCTCCATCTGGAGCTCCTCCTGCAGTGGCAAACGCTTTCCAAGCGCCTGCGCGACTCAATTGGGACGCGGATCCTCGCGCTCGGAAGCGATAAGCTGGCCGTCAGTGACGATCAGGCGAGCTGCAAAGCCTTGCTGGATTACCGGGTAGGCGCGTTGCCAATAGTCGACGCCCTAGTTGTCGCGCTTCCCACCAATCTGAGAGATCCCATTAAAGAGGAAATCACCCACGCTCGCGACGTGCTCCCACTTCCAGAGCGACGAGCGGTCGATGAGGCCTGGCAAACCAGATAACCAAGGCTTTGATCGCGGACAGCTCAGAGGAACCTCTGTCAGCCCCAAGCCGGCCGCATTGGTGACCGCCTTGAAGCTGCTGAAAACCGCAGCAACATTTGCTCGACGAACTCGGCGATGAGCCAGGCGGCCTACTCCCGCTATCTTGTAGCTAATTAGACCCACCAAAGCGCGCTTTGCCGCGATCCCGATTTCATCCTCGGGGAAATTCGAACAAGCTTGGCAACGTTGTGAGGGTCGGCCAGGTTCAGTTGGACTTTGGGACATATTCTGTCCACCTGCCAGATCCGGTGAACTAGACGATCCGATTCGCCCAGATTCGACCGAGAGGAGCCAGTCACAGTTTAGTGAGAGGGATTATCAATATTGAATACAAAGATTGAATCGCCCCCGTGAAACGAATCGTTACGTTTCGTCCGATTCGTCGGACTCGGTGGCTTCACCGCCAAGCTCCTCATCTTCGGTAGAGTCTCGGCGTACAGCGCGTAGCTGCACCATTGAAGTATTGCCATATGGAGTAAGTGCCCAGTACGTGCCTATGTCCTTTACGCTACGCTTGCGATCATTTTCCTTGATTAGACCGAGCGCGCGGAGTTGGACAATGCATGTTTCAATTTCATCGTTACGAAACACAAATTCTCGAAGTGTGCGACCTTTGAACTCTTTCCGCCCCTGGAAAGCTTTCAATGATTCGCGACTAAAAAAATCCCGAAATGATTGACGAAGACTTGAATCCGATGCTTCGTTGATCATTGTCGGCGCAACGGCAGCGAAGATCGCGTTCCACGATGGCGTGATGGAGGCGGTGTATCCTTGGTCCTCGTGATATGGGTATTCCTTGACGGCCTGACGTGCTTTGAACGACAAATGCAATTCAAATTTGTCGTCATCTTGGGCTAGGTTTTCCGTCCCTGGTGGCGGCTGATCTCTTGATGCCGCAGCTTCTTGCTCAAGTTCCGCGATACGCGTTTTGAGAGCCAAGATATTTGCTAGCGTTGCCTCTGCGGGGACCTTATCAGCTCTGACCCAACCGATAGCCGGATGGCGTTTAACAGCGGCCGTCAAACCCACGATCACCTTGGATTTCAAATCGTCCGCACTTTGCCAGTACACACAGGTGTGCTTTCGCTCGACTTTGGCACGGAATTTCTCCAGCTTTTCCCAAGCCGCTGGCTCGGTTTCAGTCTTCGCTCGAGGCAGCCCGGTTGGATTTTGGTGCAAGAAGGCGATCACGGGTTTTTTTGTACTAACGGCGTAGTCGTACTCCTTCTCCGTATAGCTCAGACCGGCATCATCGAGGGATCCGTATCGACCTCCGACGATCAGAACATAGTAGTCGGAGGCATCAATAACATCACGAATGAGTTGCCATGCCGTGTCATCGGTCGCTGGAAACAACTCCATCCCAGCCGGCATGTGGTCTAGCTCCAAGATGGCCTTGAGTACCCCTTGTCTTTCATCCAAGAGGTCGACGAACGTCGAACTGATGAATACCTGATAGCGCTTGTCCATATCGATGGATAATGAGAATTGTTAAAACGAAATCGGCCGGATTGTTGCCGCACCATATCGAATATATCGTTCAGACGAAAGTGTAGTAGGCAAACGCTATCAGTTGTGGACCGCAGCTAAATATAACTACGGTTGAATCACCAGAGCGCCGGCACCGGTTGAGGACTAAACGACTGACCGGCACATCAAAACTCGGGTTTTGGCGGGCCGAATATGCTTAACGTGTGGCCAATTAAACCCGCCCATCCAGACTTTGCCGCCATTCGGGCTCTTTTAGCAGGCCATCCGAGGTCTGACGTTGACACCTCACGCGAGCGCGTCGATTACCGGCCAGGAAGAGCCGTTCCAGAGTTCGCATCGAGTGTCCGCTTGCGCCAAGTCAATCAACGGTATCGAGCTTGGGATCGGTCGGCCACCATGCAGGCGGCCAAGTCGCCCACGATGGAACATCAAGGCATCGAGCCAAAATCTCGTCCGCTGGATTTCGAGCGGCAAGCTCATTCCTAACAACTTCTAGCCATATCTTGACCCGTTCGTCGTAGGGCGGCTGAAAATCATCAGCTCTCCGTTCCAACCGATCCAGAAAGCTCTTTAACTGCTGAACACGTGCGTCAGCCTCCATCATGAGGAATGCCTGCTTCAGCTGTTCCGCTTTGGATTCGTTTCGTCGCTGCTCTCGTGCTCGTACCTCTGCTGCGCGCTGTTGATCGGCCTCGCGAACTTTTCTCTCTTTTCTCAGCTGGGTCTGCAGCGCGGGCAACAGTAATGCCGCCCGCACGATCTCTTCGAGAAGATTTTGCAGTTTTTCCTGCGTGCCCTGCCAAGTTTTGCTGGCTTGATACTCAGTTTGTTGATTTGCACGGAATCCTGACCCACCCTCGGCAGTAATTTGCATCGAATCTTGACCCACGTAGAACACTGACCTGCTCGGCAACGGGCGGGGGAACGGAGTGATCGACGTGGCTATATTGAGC
>NZ_VWWL01000049.1 GCF_011752995.1 Burkholderia sp. Ax-1724 | reverse complement strand
CCGCATCAAGCGCCCACACTTATCGGCTGTTGGTTTTTAAAGATCAGTCCACAAACTCACAGCACCCAAACCACCCGGCACCGCTTCGTTCGCGTCGCTGCGTCTGCAGCAGAGAAACGAGATTATGCTGACCGCCCCGCATCACGTCAAGACCCTTCTCACAATTTCTTTTAAAAAAATCGAAGAGCTTAAAAATCGAGCACCATGGCATCGAATTCAAATTAGTTAGCCATCCGATTTAATTTGCACCGGGAGAAGCAAAGAACATGGATTAGAAGATTAGGTAATTGGCGAAAAGCGACCTGAGGAGCTTTTCCACAGAAAATGTTCGCAAGCCTGTGGATAACCACTCCACAATTACGCCAAGTCATTGAAGTAAAACCATTCTTGCGCGTTGCGCGCGAAGCATGACCGCTTTCGCGGTCATGCATTGCCTTCAATCTCAGGCCGACCTCATCGTTACGCGCGCATTCGTACGCATGAATGCACTGCGCTCGACCAGCGCGCCAAACAGCAACCCGATCGTCGCCCACATGATCACCTGCATGCCGATCGCGACGACGCGGAACTTCCACAGCAGCACGGCCGGGAAAGCGGCGGGCACTTCATTGATGACCGGCATCGACAACTGCACGGCCGCGATGATCGCGACGAACACCAGGCCTGCCACGATCGAGCCATTCCACGCGCCGAGCTTCGCAACCGCGCGGCGGCGCACCTTCAGCGCAAACACCATCGTCACGAGCGAAATGGCGATCATCAGGAAGAACAGCCCCGTGCGCATGCCGATCGTCTCGGGATCGCCGACCGATGGCGGATTCGCCGGATACTTGATATTCGGCACGATCACGAGCGCGATGAAGGCGCCGAGCGCGAGCCATGCGGACAACGCGCGCACGCTCAATGCACCCGCCCGTCCATAGGCGTACGCAAACACAAGCGAGAACAAACCACCGAACGCCGCACCATACGTCACGACGCCGGTCAGCAGACCGAGACCCGCCTGCGTTTCGCGGCTCACAAGTTCGGGCTCGGGAGCTTCGCCGCGTGCGGCCGCCGCTTTTTCTTCGAATGAAATAGCCTGATCGACCTGCGGCTCACCCGCGAGTCTCGCGAAGCTGAATGTGAGCAAGCCCGCGACAATGCCCGCGAGCATCCCGCGCACCAGTAATTTGCCAACCATGTCGGACTCCGTTAGTGGCAGGGAAAGCCAAGCAGATGGCGGCCGTCGTGCACGAACTCATGCACGTACATGCCGGGGACCAGCGAAGTAGCCCCCTCTTCCGCACCAACGAAATAAAGCGCGAGCAACAGCAGCAAACCGCCGAATACCACCCACGGCAGCAGTTCGCGCAAAGGAATCGGAGTAGGCTCGGCCGCAGGTTGCGCGGCGGGATCGAAAACGGCTTCGGCCATGATGGATATCTCCTGGGGGTAACGCGCCCCGAAAGTCGATGACATAGGAATGGTGCGAAGCACAGGTCTGGCTTTCGGCTCTTGCTTGCAAACCGATTACAGTGGCGCGACCGCGCCGGGCTCTCACCGGCTTCCATGCTTCGCGGAGCCCTTATTCTACGCGCTAAACTTCGGCCTTCATGAAAGCTTCGGCCACGTTTGCAAGCTCGCGTGGACAAACGGCAGCATCGGGAAAGCACAGAATGGATACGCGACTGCTACTGATAAGCCACGCGGCGACGGCCTCGCAACGCGCCGGCCGCTTCCCTTCCGACGACCCGCTCGACGCGCGCGGCACCGCCGAAGCGCAAGCGGCGCGCGCCCGTCTGGCACTTGCGCACGAGGCTCGCGTCTTCACGAGCCCGGCTGCCTGCGCGCGCGATACGGCTGCGGCGCTCGGCCTGAACGCCACACCCGCCGCAGCGCTAGCGGATATCGACTACGGCGACTGGCGCGGCCAGCGCCTCGCGGATCTCGCCAATGAAGCGCCCTTGCAACTCGCCGCGTGGACTCGCGACGCCGACACCGCGCCGCCCGGCGGCGAATCGTTCAGCCAGCTCGTGCAACGGATCGGCGCATGGCTCGACGCACCGGACGGACCCACGACATCGGCATCGACATGCAACGCGGCAAACCCGGCACCGCCAGCCGCATCGCCGCAAACACACACGGTGCTCGCCATCACGCACGCGCCGCTGCTGCGAGCCGCCATCGTGCATGCGCTCGGCGCATCCGCACAGGTATTTCCTCGCATCGAGATCGCTCCGCTGTCGGTCGTCGAATTGCGCCACTCGCGGCGCGGCTGGACATGGTGGCCAGCCGCCACTCGCTGACGCGAACGCGGCATGCGAAACATACGGCTTCGCTCCCCTGCTGGCAGCCCCGCCGCCGCATCCGACACCATCGGAAACACGTCCCGTCCCCCTCCGTTTAACGCGACTGTCGCATTCGCGCCGCAGACTCTCCCGGCACGGCGCGAATTTCCGATTCAATAGTTTGCTAACGAATATCAAGGAAATACAATACCTGCCATGCCGAATCTTGATACCCTGCGCCGCACCGTCAGCAGCACGCTGGTCGTCGCCGCCAGAAAGTGGCGGCGCACGAGTCATGGCGTGCTGGCGGCCTTCAACGTCTCCGAAGCGTGCGCGACCCCGCTTCTGACCGCGAGCAGGCTCGGTTCGGCAGTGCGCCAGGTTACGCTCGCCGATCACATCGGCATCGAAGGCCCTTCGCTCGTGCGGCTGCTCGATCAGTTATGCGCAGCGGGCCTGATGCGCCGCGAGGAAGATCCCGAGGACCGCCGCGCCAAAACCGTCGCGCTCACCGACGAAGGCCGCGCCGTCACCGCGAAGATGGAAGAGGAGCTGGTCACGTTGCGCGCCCAGGCGCTCAAGGGCCTGTCGCGCGACGATCTCGAAGCCACGCTGCGCGTGCTCGATGCGTTCACGACGGATGCCAGCGGCCGCGCCGAGCTCGACGCCGAAGCGGCGGCGAAGCCCGAGCCGCCGCAACGCGGCGCAACGGCCGGACCTGCAGCGGGCACCCGCGCGCCGCTCGAACGCGCCGCGGCCAAGCGCACCACGTCGCCGCTCAAACGCGAACCCGCGCGGCGCGAACCCCTCGCCGTCAAACTCGGCAAGACCGGCAAGAGCGCGGCCCCAGGCGCCGGCAAGGCGCACGGTACGGTCAAGGCACGCAAGCCCACCAAACGCGGCGTCCGCGCAACGGCGCCACACAACGCCGGGGCCGCGTAACGGTCTATGGCCTACCCTTCCTTTCGCGACTGGCTGTTCTCGGTCAAGACGTTCTTCGCGGCAATGCTCGCGCTCTACATCGGACTCGCGTTCCAGTTGCCGCGGCCGTACTGGGCGATGGCCACCGTCTATATCGTGTCGAACCCGTTCGTCGGCGCGACCCGCTCGAAGGCACTCTATCGCGCGCTCGGCACTGCGCTCGGCGCGGCGGGCGCGGTGCTGCTCGTGCCGCCGTTCGTCGAATCGCCGTATCTGTTCAGCGTGGTCGTCGCGCTCTGGACCGGCACGATGCTCTACCTCGCGGTATCGGACCGCACCGCGCGCAGCTACGTGTTCATGCTCGCGGCCTACACGATGCCGATCATCGCGCTGCCTTCGGTGACGAATCCCACCGGCGTGTTCGATCTCGCGGTCAGCCGGACCGAGGAAATCCTCGTCGGCATCGTCTGCGCGAGCATCGTCGGCAGTGCGCTGTTTCCGAGCCGGCTCGCGCCGACCATCATCGAGCGCACCGACGCATGGTTTCGCGACGCCGCGTTCTACGCGACCGAAACGCTGTCGGGCCGCATCGCGAGCGCGGCGATTTCGGGCGCGCGGCAGCGGCTCGCGAGCACGATCAACGGTCTGGAACTGCTGCTGAGCCAGCTCGCCTACGATCACACGCGGCCCGACATCCTCGCGCGCGCACACGAACTGCGCGGACGCATGCAGTTGCTGCTGCCGATCATGTCGTCGCTCGCCGACCCGCTGCTCGCGCTCTACCACAACGGCCAGCACAGCTGGCCCGAAGGACTCGACGCGCTGCTCAAAGACGTCATCAAGTGGTTCAACCAGCCGCTGCCCGCGCCGAGCAAGGGCTATCACCCGGACGAAACCGCCAACGCGCTGCGCGAGCGCATCGCGGCGCTGCGTCCGCCCGCGGCCGCGCTCGCGCACTGGGACGGCGCGCTGCTCTCGAACGCGCTATGGCGTCTGAGGCAGGTTATCGACGTATGGCAGGACTGCCGCTCGCTGCGCATCATCATCGCGCGCGACGAAGGTTCGTGGCGGCCGCACTTCCGTCATTGGCGGCTCGGCGGCACCGAGCGTTTCTACGACCGCGGCATCATGCTGTTCGCGACCGTGTCCGCGGGGCTCGCGGTGATTCTCGCGTGCAGCCTGTGGATCGGCTCGGGCTGGAACGATGGCGCCAGCGCGGTAACGCTCGCGGCGGTGGCCTGCTGCTTCTTCGCCGCGCTCGACGAACCCGCGCCGATGGTGTTCCGTTTCTTCCTCGCGACCGCGGTCAGCGTGCTCGCGGCGGGCGTCTATCTGTTCGCGGTGCTGCCGCACGTGCACGACTTCCCGATGCTCGTGATCCTGTTCGCCGGGCCGTTCATCCTCGTCGGCACGCTGATTCCGCGCCCGCAGTTCAACATGGTCACGGTGCTCGTCGCGGTGAACACGGCGACCTTCATCAGCATTCAGGGCGCCTACGAGGCTAACTTTCTCACCTTCGTGAACGCCAATCTCGCGGGCCTCGCCGGCCTGCTCTACGCGTATCTGTGGACCCGCGTGACGCGTCCGTTCGGCGCCGAATTCGCAGCTTCGCGCCTGCTGCGCTCGAACTGGGCCGACGTCGCACTGACCGCGTCGACGACGCCGATCGAAGACCCGCGCAATCTCGCCGCACGCATGCTCGACCGTCTGATGCAACTGATCCCGCGCCTCGCCGCGACCGACGAGCACCGTCATCCGTCGATCGAGAGCTTCCGCGATCTGCGCATCGCGTTCAACGCGATCGATCTGCGCCGCGCCACGCGCAAGCTCGGCGGCGAAGTGCCGGGCGCGATCGAGCACGTTCTCGACGGCGTACGCAGTTACTACGAGAGCTGCGTCGAGCGGCGCCGCCGCGAGCCGGTGCCGCAGAGCCTCATGGTGTCGATCGACGCGGCGGTCGCGCGCGTCACCGCGCAAGGGCTCGCGAATGCCGCCGCGCCGACCGAAACCTCGCCGACCTCGGCGCGCCAGTTGCGCGACGCGCTGCACGCGCTCGTCGGCTTGCGTCTTTCGCTGTTTCCGGCCACGCTCACGAAGCCGACGCCGACCGAACCGGAGGCTTCCGCATGATGCGCGCCTCCGCTTCCGGCAGCCCGTTCCCACTCTTTTCCAGTTCCCGCGATGATCGGTGAAATCGATATCTTCGGCGTGTTCGTGCCGTCCGTGCTGGTGCTGATGCTGATCGCCTACCTGATCAACCTCGTCATCCGCACGGTGCTCGCGTACGTCGGCTTTTACCGCTTCGTGTGGCATCGCTCCATCTTCGATCTCGGCATCTACGTGCTGGTGCTGGGCCTTGTCGTCGTCGTTTCGCACAGACTAATAACGTGAAAAAAACCTGGTTCTCGCTCGGTCAGATCCTGCTGACCCTGATCGTCGTCGTGGTGGCCGCGCTCGTGCTGTGGAAGCTGGTCGCCTATTACATGTTCGCGCCGTGGACCCGCGACGGACACGTGCGCGCCGACGTGATCCAGGTCGCGCCCGATATCTCGGGGCTGATTTCGTCGGTCGAGGTGACGGACAACCAGCAGGTCAAGCAAGGCCAAGTGCTGTTCGTGATCGATCAGGCGCGCTACGCGCTCGCGCTGCGCCAGGCCGAAGCGACCGCGCAGCAACGCCGCGCCACGCTCGACCAGGCGCGCCGCGAATACGCGCGCAATCGCCAGCTCGGCAATCTCGTCGCGGCCGAAGTGCTCGAGGAAAGCCGCTCGCGCGTCGATGCGGGCGAGGCCGCGCTCGCCGACGCGGACGTCGCGATCGACACCGCGAAGCTGAACCTCGAACGCTCGACGATCAAAAGCCCGGTCGACGGCTATCTGAACGACCGCGCGCCGCGCGCCGGCGAATTCGTCGCGGCGGGCCGCCCGGTGGTGGCGGTGGTCGACATGCACTCGTTCCGCGTCGACGGTTACTTCGAGGAAACCAAGCTGCGCGGCATCGACATCGGCCAGCCGGTCGACATCACCGTGATGGGCGAGCCGACGCCGTTGCGTGGCCACGTGCAGAGCATCGTCGCCGGGATCGAGGACCGCGACCGCACGCAAGGCTCGAATATGCTGCCGAACGTGAACCCGGCGTTCAGCTGGGTGCGGCTCGCGCAGCGCATTCCGGTGCGCATCGCGCTCGACGAAGTGCCTGCCGACTTCCGCATGATCGCGGGCCGCACCGCGACGGTGTCGGTGCGCGATCTGTCGCCGGTCAGAAGGCAGCCGGTGTCGGGTGCGGCGGGAGCGTCGGGCACGGTGGCGGCTTCGGCCGCGCCGGTGGCGCCCGGTTCGGCCGTGGCGGCCGGTTCCGCCGCGTCGGCCGCGGCTGCGTCGGGCGCGTCGCAATGAAATTCGCGCGCCCCTTGCCCTCACTGGCGCCGCGCCTGCCGCTGCGGCCATGGCTCCCGCTGTTGCCGCTATTGCCGCTGGCGGTCGCGCTGAACGGCTGCATCAACGTCGGCCCCGACTACACGCTGCCGAAGCAGGCGCTCGTCAACGCGCCGCTCGCCAAAGGCGCGCTCGAAGGCGCCGACCCCACCCTGACCTCGACCCTCAACACGCCGACGGTCTGGTGGAAGCTCTACGACGATCCGGTGCTGAACGGCCTCATCGACGAAGCGCTGAAGTCGAACACCGATCTGCGCGTCGCGGCCGCGAATCTCGCGCGCTCACGCGAGGCGCTCGGCGTCGCGCAGGCGCAGGGCGGCTTCTCGGGCAAGGCGTCGGCAGCGGTCGAACGCGCACAGGAATCGGCCGAGCAATACCTGCTCTTCGAGAAACTGCCGGTCGCCAACGAAGCCGACCTCGGCATCAGCATCTCGTACGAAATCGATCTGTTCGGCAAGCTGCGCCGCGGCGTCGAAGCGTCCGCGGCGGACACCGAAGCCGTCGAAGCCGCGGGCGACCTCGCGCGCATCACCGTGGTCGCCGACGTCGTGCGCTCGTACGTCGAGCAATGCTCGGCGGCCGAGGAGTTGCGCATCGCCCAGCAATCGCTCGCGTTGCAGAAGCAGCGCGTGGACGTGTCGCGCCGTCTGCGCGACGCGGGCCGCGGCAATCAGACCGAAGTCACGCGCGGTCAGACCCAGGTCGACAACCTCGCGGCCGATATCCCGCGCTACACGGCGCGCCGCAAGATCGCGCAATACCGGCTCGCGGCGCTGCTCGCGCGCGCGCCGTCCGATCTACCGCCGGCCGTGCTCGCCTGCGATCGGCTGCCGCAACTCAGCCAGCCGATTCCGATCGGCGACGGCGCCGCGCTGCTGCGCCGCCGCCCCGACGTGCACGAAGCCGAGCGTCAGCTCGCGGCCTCGACGGCACGTATCGGCGTGGCGACCGGGGCGCTCTATCCGAGCGTGAGCATCGGCGCATCGACGGGCTTCACGGGCATTCTCGAAGACATCGGTACCTCGCCGACCGGGCGCTGGGCCTTCGGTCCGCTGATTAGCTGGACCTTCCCGACCAACGGCGCGCGCGGCCGCATTCGCGAAGCCGAGGCGTCGAGCCAGGTCGCGCTCGCGAAGTTCGACGGTGTGGTGCTGAACGCGCTGCGCGAAACCGAGACCAATCTCGCGACCTACGCCTCCGACTACGCGCGCGCCGATTCGCTGCGCGCGGCGCTGAAGTCGGCCGCGCAATCGGCGGATGAAACGCACCGGCTGTATCTCGCGGGCCGCGAGTCGTTCATCTCCGATCTCGACGCGACGCGCACGCTGACGGCGGCGAAGTCGCAACTCGCGGGCGCCGAGGGCCAGGTGGCAGTCGATCAGGTCAATCTGTTCCTGTCGCTGGGCGGTGGCTGGGAGGTCGGCGGGCAGAGCACGCCGGGCGAAACGCCGGCGCAGCTGAAGGCGACGCCTGTCGCGGCGAAGGCGGCGGCCATGCCGGCGACGACAACCTCGGCGGGCAAGGCACCCTGAATACCGGACACCGCGATTCGCTACGCGGTCACGTCATGTCGGCATGCCTGCAAGGCGCGGCGACGCTTGGGGGATGCATCGGCATCTTCACGGTGATCATCGCCATCGTGGAGGAGGTTCGGTCGCCAGTTGAGTGAGGCGGGTGCGGTGCGGCTTGTCCCGCCTTACCCCGCCCTACCCCATCCGCCGCGCCGCCAGATGAATCGCCGCCCGCACCCGCGGATACGTGCCGCAACGGCACACCACCGGCGTCATCGCCGCATCGATATCCGCATCGTTCGGATTCGGCTTGTGCTTGAGCAGCGCGCAGGCCGCCATCAGTTGCGCGCTCTGGCAATAGCCGCATTGCACGACACGCGCGCACCGCGGATAGCCAAGCCGCAGCCGAACTTGCCGCCCGCCATGCCGAGGTCGCAACACCGCACCCATAGCAACGACATCTCGGCGGCACAGCGCCCCTCGCTGTCTGTCCATTGATATTCGGCATTGCCACGCGGCTCTCCCGAACTTCAAAATTTCAGGATTTCTGACAATTTCAGCATCTGGCGGATCGCGGTCCCGGGCACAGACTTGCTTCGCACGGTCAGGCGGCGGAAGTCACGAGGGCAGGGCGTCTCAAAGCGTTTCAGGAATTTAAAAATCTATTCGCAGTACAGATATCCCTGCCCGATTTGCGGCATCGTGCCGTTGCGTTTCCCCGAGAAATGGAAAACGATCGCAGGTCATACGTTCGGTGCGCCGATACGTTTGCCTGCGCCCTATCCACCACCGGAGAGAACCGATGTACACGCCGCAACAGGTCCGCACACTTGCCCTCACGGGCAAGGTCCTACCCGTGTGGAACGGTGAGCCCGTGGTGTTTCCGGTGAGCCTGCAAGGCATCGAAAAGCTGGGCAAGCTCTACGAATACTCGGTGAAACTGAAGACTCGCGATACGCCGACACTGCGCGCTACCGCGGCACGCGCGATGATTAGACCCGACGAACTCGTGGGCCGCGAAGTCAGCGTGTCGATCCGGTTCGATGGCAAAGGAACTTTCGTTGCGGGCCTGCCGGGCGAGAGCGGTCTCCCGAATAAGGGAGCCGGCTCGCGCGAGATCACCGGCCTCATCACGGACATGGCACTCGCCGGAGAGGACCCGCGTCATGCCTACTACCGCATGACGATACGTCCATGGCTGTGGCTCGCGACACTGAACCGCGACAGCCGCATTTTCAGGAACATGAATATCGCCGAGATCACGAGACAGGTGCTCGATGCCTATCCGTATCCGGTCGATTATCGCCTTGGCGCGCCGGGACTGGCCCAAGGCTGGCCGAAACGCGACTACGTGCGGCAGATGTGGGAGAGCGATTTCGCGTTCCTGCGCCGGATATGGCGCGAATGGGGCATCACGTTTTTCATGGAAGGGCCGACGCTGGTCCTGTGTGATTCGCCCGGCAGTTATCACGCGCATCACAACATGTACGACACGATCCGGTATCAGGCACCCGACGGCGCACGCATCGACGAGGAGCATATCCACAGGTTCGAGGTCTCGCGCGCGCTGACGGCGGGCACCGTCACCCTCACCGACTACGATCCGACGCGCCTCGGCCGAATCCTGCTGTCCGATCCGTTGAACCGCTACGACAACCTGCCTTATGCCGACACCGAGCAGTACGACTGGGGCGACTATTCGCAACCGCTGGCGGGTTCGGGCGGACTGTCGGGAACGCCGAACGACATCGAGGACGAGGCTCGCTACCTGGCGAACGTGCGCGCCGATGCACTGCGTGTGCGCAGTCTCACGGCCCAGGGCCGGGGCAACCTGCGCGGTCTGGCTATCGGGCATACCTTCCACCTCGAAGGCCATCCGGATCAGACCGCCAATGCCGAATACCTCGTGAGCGCCCTGACGCTCGATATCCGCGACAACGACGAGGCCAGCGGCAACGAAAAGCCATACCGGTGTATCACCCGGTTCGAACTGCACCCGGCCAACCGTTTCTACCGCAACCGGCTGAAGAAGAAGCCTCAATGCGGCACGGAAACGGCGATCGTCACCGGACCGACAAACTATGCGATCTGGCCGGACGCTCATGCGCGGGTGAAGGTCCGCTTCGTCTGGGACCGGCTCAGCGAGCGCAACAGCATGGCGAGCTGCTGGGTGCGCGCGGTGTCGCCCTGGCAGGGCATGGAGTACGGGTTTGCCGCGCTGCCGCGTGTGGGTCAGGAGGTCGCCATCAGTTACCACGAAGGCGACCCGGACAAGCCCTATATATCCGGCCGCATGGTGAACCGCACGCAGCTGCCGCCATGGGAACTGCCGAAGAACCAGGCGCTGACGGGCTGGCGCAGCCGGGACCTCAAAGGCCTCGGGGCCAACAGCGTCGTGACCGACGACACGCCCGGCAAACTCCAGGTGCAGGTGACGAGCGATCATGCGAACTCGCGGCTGGTACTCGGCAGCAATACGCGCATCGACGGCAACCGCGGACGGGCCCAGGCACGCGGCGAAGGGTTTGAACTGGCGACCGAAGCGCATGGCGTGGCACGCGCCAATCGCGGCATGCTACTTACGACCGAGACACGTGCGGGCGCGGACGCACCCATGAAGGACATGGGCGAAACGGTGCAGCGTCTGCGGCAGGCGCGCGAGCAGCATGAGGACATGGCGCGATTGGCGCAACGGCACAAGGCGCAGGACGCGCAGATGAACCCGTGCGATGTGACCGCCGGCATGAAGGCGCAGAACGACGCGATCAGAGGTGGCGCAAAAAGCGCGGCCTACCCGTCGCCGGAAATGACGCGGCCGGACCTCGTACTCGCGAGCGCGGCGGGTCTGGCCGCAACGGCCGCCGACAGCACGCATCTGGCAAGCCAGAACGATCATGCCGTCACGGCGGGGCGCGACGTCAGCATCGTGTCGGGCCGTTCGCTATTTGCGTCGGTGCGCGGCGCCATTTCGTTCGTGGCGGCGCAATTCGGCATCCGGCTGTTTGCGGCAAAGGGCAAGGTCGAGATTCAGGCACAGAACGACCAGATGGCGCTCGCCGCGCTGAAAGACCTCATCATCACCAGCACCGACGGAAAGATCGTCATCGAGGCGGCGAGGGAAATCTGGATCGGCTCGCGCGGCTCGTACATCCAGATCAACGGCAACGGCATCACAAACGGCACGACAGGCACGATTCTCGAAAAGTGCGCGAGGTGGAGCAAGACGGGGCCCGACTCCATGCCGCGGCCACTCGAGACTTTCAGGCCCGACTATCAGGCGCGGTACGTCCTGCTCGATCAGAAAAGCGGCTTGCCCATGGTTCGCCATCCTTACCGGTTGCATCTGCCAACCGGGAGAACGCTCAGTGGCATGACGGGCGACAAGGGAGAAACGATACCTGTGTTCGCGCCGGCATCGCAACCGGTGCAACTGCGGGTCAATACCGCGAGGCAGCAGTCCAGAGTCGAGTCGTGGCACCTCGCGGGTGGCGGGACGGAGGTTTTTTCTGACCACATTACTGAATGAAACAGCCGGACAGGAGACCATGAAGTTATGGCAGCACAGATGATTCCCGTTGACACAACAGTGACCATTCGGGAGGACATACCCAAATACGTCCGTCTTCCGCATCAGGCGATGGGTTACCTCGAAGAAAAAATCCGCTCGGCGATGTGGTGGCCCGAGGTACTCCGGGTACAGAGGTCGGATGGCCTCGTGGGAACGAGCCTGCTCAAGCAGATTGCGATGAGCGCGGCGATTCGCGCGGATGAGAGGAAGCATGAGTTCTGCTGGCGGTATAAGGCCGAGGTGTCGTTTGATATGCGGCCGTGGATCACAAATGAATATCCGCCCATACCTTTCCTCAGTCAGACCGATGGGGACATCCCCGGGCGCCGTCACAGCCAGAACCCGTTTCCTCTGCCCGGCAGCCTTGCAGGCGAAGTCCGCCGCCCGGACGTGGTGATCGTCGAGAACGAGGGCAACCGGTGGCCGGGTCGCGGAGCGGTCGATCACGACGGGATGGCGCAGTGGCCGAACCTGCTGAGGCTCGTCGAGGTCAAGTTTCCGGGAGACACCTGGGGAAAGGGACAGGAAGAAGACTATGTAGGGATAGCCGGCGATAACCACCACA
>NZ_VWWL01000048.1 GCF_011752995.1 Burkholderia sp. Ax-1724 | reverse complement strand
CGAAGTCTGGAACGGTTGATTAGCTGAGCGAGCAGTTTTAAAGCCGCGAAGAAGGACCATCCAGATTATTAAGAATGACTGAATAAATAAGATTCCCGGAGACTTACGACATGCAACCGCAACTTCCGATCGACGTCGATCCGCAAACCGGTGTCTGGACTACCGACGCGCTGCCGATGCTGTACGTGCCGCGCCACTTCTTCACGAACAATCACACGGCGGTGGAAGAAGCGCTGGGCCGCGAGGTCTACGCGGAGATTCTCTACAAGGCCGGCTACCAATCCGCGTACCACTGGTGCGAGAAGGAAGCGGAAAAGCACGGCATCGCCGGCATGGCGGTGTTCGAGCACTACCTGAAGCGTCTTTCGCAGCGCGGCTGGGGCATCTTCACGATTCGCGAGGCCGATCCGGCCGCGGCGCGCGCGAAGATCGAACTGCGCCATTCGTCGTTCGTGCTCGCGCAGCCCGGCAGGCACGGCAAGCTCTGCTACATGTTCGCGGGCTGGTTCGCCGGCGCGATGGATTGGGTCAACGACACCACGGAAGGCGGCAAAGGCGCGCCGCGCGCGCGGTCGTCGGAAGTGCAATGCGCGGCCGAAGGCCACGCGCACTGCATTTTCGAAGTCTCGCCGATCGCCGCCTGAACGGCGGCGCGACCCGCCCCACAAGACTTATCGAAAGACACGAACGCCAGAGGTCGTCTGCGATGCGCTACCCACACCTGTTCAAACCCTTGACGCTCAATCAGCTCACGCTGCGCAACCGCATCGTCAGCACGGCTCACGCCGAGGTCTACGCCGAGCCGGGCGGCCTGCCGGGCGACCGCTATATCCGCTATTACGAAGAGAAGGCCAAGGGCGGCGTGGGCCTTGCAGTGTGCGGCGGATCGAGCCCGGTGTCGATCGACAGTCCGCAGGGCTGGTGGAAGTCGGTGAATCTCGCGACCGACAGGATCATCGATCCGCTCGCGCGTCTTGCCGAAGCGATGCACCGGCACGGCGCGAAGATCATGATTCAGGCTACCCACATGGGGCGCCGTTCCGCGTTTCATGGCGAGCACTGGCCGCATCTGATGTCGCCGTCGGGCGTGCGCGAACCCGTGCATCGCGGCAATGCCAAGATTATCGAGGTCGAGGAAATCCGCCGCATCATCGGCGACTTCGCGACGGCTGCGAAGCGCGTGAAGGACGCGGGCATGGACGGCATCGAGATTTCGGCGGCGCACCAGCATCTGATCGACCAGTTCTGGAGCCCGCGCACGAACTTTCGCACCGACGAATGGGGCGGTTCGCTCGAAAACCGCCTGCGGTTCGGCGTGGAAGTGCTCAAGGCCGTGCGCGAGGCCGTAGGCAAGGACTTTTGCGTCGGCCTGCGCATGTGCGGCGACGAGTTCCACGAAGACGGCCTTGATCACGAGCAGTTGAAGGAAATCGCCCAGGCGATGGCGGAAACGGGGCTGATCGACTATCTCGGCGTGATCGGCTCCGGCGCGGACACGCACAACACGCTCGCCAACTGCATGCCGCCGATGGCGCTGCCACCCGAGCCGTTCGTGCATCTCGCGGCCGGCATCAAGTCGGTGGTCAAGCTGCCGGTCATGCACGCGCAGAGCATTCGCGATGCGGGCCAGGCCGAGCGTCTGCTCGCGAGCGGCATGGTCGATCTGGTCGGCATGACGCGCGCGCAGATCGCCGACCCGCACATGGTCATCAAGATTCGCGACGGCCGCGAAGACGAGATCAAGCAGTGCGTCGGCGCGAACTATTGCATCGACCGCCAGTACAACGGTCTCGACGTGCTGTGCGTGCAGAACGCGGCGACCTCGCGCGAGGCGACCATGCCGCACGTCATCGAGAAGTCGCGCGGGCCGAAGCGCAAGGTCGTGGTGGTCGGCGCGGGACCGGCGGGGCTGGAAGCCGCGCGCGTTGCGAAGCTGCGCGGCCATGACGTGGTGCTGTTCGAGAAGAACGACGCCGTGGGCGGCCAGATTCTGCTGGCGGCGAAAGCGCCGCAGCGCGAGCAGATGGCGGGCATCGTGCGCTGGTTCGACATGGAGACGAAGCGCCTCGGCGTCGATCGCCGTCTCGGCGTGACGGCCGACGAGAAAACGATCCTCGCGGAAAAACCCGACATCATCGTGCTCGCCACGGGCGGTTCGAGCTTCACGCAGCAGGTGGGCGCATGGGGCGTGGAAGAGGGGCTCGCGGTCAGTTCATGGGACATCCTGGCGGGCCGTGTCGAGCCGAAGCAGAACGTGCTCGTCTACGACGGCGTGAGCACGCATGCGGGCGCCGGGGTGGCCGATTTCATTTCGAGCCGCGGCTCGAAGGTCGAAATCGTCACGCCCGACGTGAAGGTTGCCGATGACGTGGGCGGCACCACGTTCCCGATCTTCTATCGCCGCCTCTATGCGCAGGGCGTGATCCATACGCCGAATTACTGGCTCGATCGCGTGTACGAAGAAGACGGCAAGAAGATTGCCGTGCTGCGCAACGAGTACACGGAGGAGCAGGAGGAGCGCGCCGTCGATCAGGTGGTGATCGAAAACGGCAGCACGCCCAACGACGCGTTGTACTGGAAGCTCAAACCCGAATCGGTGAATCGCGGCCAGGTGGACGTGCACAAGCTTTTCGCCGCGGAGCCGCAGCCTTGCCTCGGCGAAGAACTCGGCAATGGCCGCTTCCTGCTGTTCCGCGTCGGCGACTGCATCTCCATGCACAACATCCACGGCGCGATTTACGACGCGCTGCGGCTCGCGAAGGACTTCTGAACCATGAATCCGTCCTGGCTCATTACCGCGCTGCTGTGGGTGTCGATGGCGGGGCTCGCGTTCGCGGTCGCGAAACGCGCCGCCTTCTGGCGGGTGGGGCGTGCCGCCGTGCCCGGTTCCGTTGGCGTCAGCAAGCTGTTCAGTATCCCCAAGCGTTATTTCGTCGATCTGCATCATGTGGTGGCGCGCGATCCGTATATCGCGAAGACGCACGTCGCCACCGCGGGCGGCGCGATCGCGGCGCTGGCGCTCGTGTTCGTCAACTACGGGCTCGCGATCTATTCGCCGTGGCTCGACCGGCTGATCTTTCTCGCGGCGCTCGCGATGCTGATCGGTGCGGTGTTCGTCTGGCGCCGCCGTCATGCGAGCCATGTGCCGGCGCGCCTTTCGCGCGGGCCGTGGAATACGCTGCCGTGGCTGCTCGGCTCGTTCGCGCTCGGCGTGGTGCTCTTCACGATGGTGCCCGCCGGCGCGATGTCGGGCGGATTCGCGGTAGTGTGCGCGGTGCTGATCGGCGTGGGCGCCTTCGCAATGACATTCGGCGCGGCCAACGGCGGGCCGATGAAGCATGCGGTCGCCGGGCTTCTGCATCTGGCATTCCATCCGCGCCAGGAGCGTTTCGCGGCAACGCGCGAGGGTTGGACCGGCAACGGCACGGCCACGCCGCCGACCGCGCTGAAGCTGCCCGATATCGAACAGAAGCAGGAATACGGCGTGGCGAAACCCGTGGAGTTTCGCTGGAACCAGTTGCTGAGCTTCGATGCCTGCGTGCAGTGCGGCAAATGCGAGGCCGCGTGCCCCGCGTTCGCCTCGGGCCAGCCGCTCAATCCGAAGAAGCTGATTCAGGACCTCGTGGTCGGCATGGCCGGCGGCACCGACGCGGCGTACGCGGGCAGTCCCACGCCCGGCATGGCGGTCGGCCGGCATCGCGGCGCGCCGGACGGTCCGATCGTCTCCGGCCTGATCGAAGCGCAGACGCTCTGGTCGTGCACGACCTGCCGCGCCTGCGTCGAGGAGTGCCCGATGCTGATCGAGCACGTCGACGCCATCGTCGACATGCGCCGCAACCAGACGCTCGTGCATGGCGAGGTGCCCGGCAAAGGCCCGGAAGTGCTGGCGAACCTACGCGAAACGGGCACGGCGGGCGGCTACGACAGAACGGCGCGCTACGACTGGTCGGTCGATCTCGATGCGCCGGTCGCGCAGCCCGGCCGGCGCGTGGACGTACTCGTGGTGGCTGGTGAGGGCGCGTTCGACATGCGCTATCAGCGCACGCTGCGCGCGCTCGTGACGGTGCTCAACAAGGCCGGCGTGAATTACGCGGTGCTCGGCGCGCGGGAAACGGATACCGGCGACGTGGCGCGCCGTCTCGGCGACGAAGCGACGTTCCAGCGCATGGCGAAGCAGATGATGGCGACGCTCGCCACGCTCGACTTCGCGCGCATCGTCACCGCCGACCCGCACGTCATGCACAGCCTGCGCAACGAGTACCGTGCGCTCGGCGCGCGCTACGAAGTACTGCATCACACGACCTTCCTCGCCGAACTCGCCGCGAGCGGACGCATCGCGCCGAAGGCCGTGCAGGCGCTCACCGAAAAGCGCACCACGTATCACGATCCCTGCTATCTGGGCCGCTATAACGGCGAGACCGAAGCGCCGCGCAAGCTGCTGAAAACGATCGGCATCCAGGTCGTGGAGATGGAGCGTCACGGCATGCGCGGACGCTGCTGCGGCGGGGGCGGCGGCGCGCCGCTCACCGACATCCCCGGCAAGCAGCGCATTCCCGACATTCGTATGGCCGACGCACGCGCACTCAACGCCGAGGTCGTTGCCGTGGCGTGCCCGCAATGCACGGCGATGCTCGAAGGCGTGGTGGGTCCGCGTCCCGAGGTGCTCGACGTGGCCGAACTCGTGGCCGCCTCGCTGGAGTGAATCGATGAATACGATCAAACGAATCGATCCGCGCCGCCCGTTCGTTGTGACCGCGGCGGGTCTCAGGCGCATTATTCTCGGCGAGACCGGGAGTGCCGACGCGAACGCCGCGCATTGGCCCGCGCAGCACGGGCACGGCAATGCCGCGAAACCGCGCCGCACCATTAGCGATCCGAAGCACGTGCTGCTCGTTGCCGCTCATGCCGAGCGCGGCGCGCTCGACGAGCATGCGCGCCAGGCCGTCGCGGCCGCCGCGTTGCTCGCCGATGCGCAAACCGAAGTGGCGCTGCTCGTGTTCGGCGAACTGAAAGACGACGCGGCGGCGCTCGGCGTCGACAAGCTGATCGAGCTGCCGGGCTTCGAGCGCCGCGCGTTCGCGCCGGACAGCGAACTGCGCGCGTTGCAGGCGTGTGCGGCGGCGCTCGCGCCGAAGCATGTGTTCCTGCCCGACAACGCGAGCGGCGACGGCGATCTTGGCCGGCGCTACGCGGCCTCGGCCGGGGCCAGCGTGGCGACGCAGGTGGTCGAGATCGACGCGCGCCATGTGGGCGTGTACGAACAGGCGAAGCGCGCATGGGCCACGCGCGCGCTGCCCGAGGTGATCCTGCTCGCGCCGAACGCGGTCGAGGCGAAGCTGCCGTTCGTCGGCGCGGGCGAGCGGCTCCCGAGCGACTTCATCCGGCCCGCCGTCGATCTGGCGTCGTCGTATCGCGATCTCGGTCTCGAGGAAATCGATGCCGCCCGGGTCGCGCTCGAAGAAGCCGATTTCATCGTCTCGGCGGGCAACGGCGTGACCGACATCGCGGCATTCGAACAGCTCGCGGGCGTGCTCGGCGCGGCGATCGGCGCGAGCCGCGTCGCGGTCGACAACGGCCACTTCACGCGCGACAAGCAGGTGGGCGCGACGGGCAAGACGGTCGAGTCCAGTGTGTATATCGCGTTCGGCATTTCGGGCGCCGTGCAGCATCTGCAAGGCATCAAGGATTGCCGCCACGTGATTGCCGTGAATCTCGACGGCAGCGCGCCGATCGCGAAGCGCGCGAACCTGACCGTGGTCGGCGACGCCCAGGGCACCATCGCCGCGCTGATCGGTGAGGTGCAGGCCGCGCGCGCGAAACGCGGCGCGCCGGGCGCCGTACGTGACGACATGCATTCCGCAGGAGTGGCCGCATGAATGCCCGCAATGATTCCCGTAACGATTCCCAACGGCGCATCGAACGCATCGCCGTGCTCGTTTCCGTCGGCCGCCACCCCGTGAGCGGCGTGCCGCGCCATAGCCGCAACGACGCGCTCGCACTCGATCTCGCGCGTACGCTGGCGCAGCGTCACCATGCGCGCCTCGACGTGCTGCATGCGGGCGACGCCGACGACCCGGCGCTGACCGAATACCTCGCACTGGGCGCGACCGAAGTCGAGGTGCTGAGCTGCGCGCCGTCCGACGACGCGGCGCGCAGGCTGGCCGAGCGCGTGCGCGGCTACGACCTCGTGCTGACCGGCACGCGGGCCGAAGGCGCGCACGACAGCGGCATGCTGCCGTATAGCGTGGCCGCGGCGCTCGGCGTGCCGATCGTCGGCGGCGCGGTCGATATCGACGCAGAGAGCGGCGCTGTGGCCGTGGTGCGGCAATTCCTGCCCAAGGGCCTGCGCCGGCGCGTGCAAACGGCGCTGCCCGCCGTGATCGCCGTGCATCCGCTCGCCAACGCGCAGCCGCATTACGCCTATGCGCGGCTGCGCGCCGGCGCGATCCGGCCGCAGCGCGCCGCGAGCATGAGCATGAGCATGAGCGCTGCCGAAGCGTCCGCGTGGACGGTCGGCCCGATCGAGCGCAAGCCCGTGCGCCTCGTCGCGGCGGAGAAGCGCTCCGGCCACGCGCGCATGCTCTCGGCGACCACGACCGAAAGCCGCGGCGGCAACGTCGTAAACGAAGGGAGTTCGGTCGAAAAAGCACAAGTGATCCTCGCGTATTTGCGCGAGCATCAACTTATCGACTACTGATTTTGACGATCTGTCGGCAACAAGCTGGAATGGAAAATCCGGAGCACACGATGAAAGTATCGGCAGAAATTCGCGCGCTGATCGAGCGCCGCAAAGAGGGGTACAGCCTGGAGGCGCCGTTCTATTTGAGCGAGGAGATTTTCGCGCTCGATATGGAAGCCATCTTCCGGCAGCACTGGATCGAGGTCGCCACCGAGGCCGAGATTCCGGAGCCGGGCGACTATGTGACCGCCGAGCTGGCGGGCGAATCGATTCTGATCGTGCGCGACGACGACATGGCGGTGCGTGCGTTCCACAACGTATGCCGCCATCGCGGCTCACGCCTGTGCAACGACTCGAAGGGCACGGTCGGCAATATCGTGTGCCCGTATCACAGCTGGACCTATAACCTCTCGGGCGAACTGATGTTCGCCGAGCATATGGGCGAGCAGTTCGACCGCTGCAAGCACAGCCTCAAGCGCGTCCATGTGGAAAATCTCGCCGGGCTGATCTTCGTGTGCCTCGCCGACGAGCCGCCCGCCGACTTCGCGCAGATGCGCGCCGCGATGGAGCCGTATCTGCTGCCGCACGATCTGGCGAACTGCAAGGTCGCCGCGCAGATCGATATCATCGAGAAAGGCAACTGGAAGCTCGTGATGGAGAACAATCGCGAGTGCTATCACTGCGTGGCGAATCACCCCGAGTTGACGGTTTCGCTCTACGAATACGGCTTCGGCTACGAACGCACGCCGGCCAACGCGGAAGGGATGGCAGCCTTCGAGCGCGCCTGCAACGAGCGCGTGACGCAGTGGGAAGGGTTGGGCCTGCCTTCGGTGGAAGTCGAAAAACTGCTCGACGTGACGGGTTTTCGCACGCAGCGCCTGCCGCTCGATCGCAGCGGCGAATCGCAGACGCTCGACGCGAAAGTGGCCTCGAAAAAGCTGCTCGGCGAGTTTCGCTCGGCGGATCTCGGCGGTCTGTCGTTCTGGACCCAGCCGAACTCGTGGCATCACTTCATGAGCGATCACATCGTGTCGTTCTCGGTCGTCCCGCTTTCCGCCGGCGAGACGCTCGTGCGTACGCGCTGGCTGGTCCACAAGGACGCGCGCGAAGGCATCGACTACGACGTCGAGAATCTGACCGCGGTCTGGAATGCGACCAACGACCAGGACCGTACGCTCGTCGAGTATTCGCAGCGCGGCGCGGCGAGCAGCGCCTACGAGCCGGGTCCGTATTCGCCGTACACGGAAGGTCTCGTCGAAAAGTTCTCGGCCTGGTACATCGGCCGCCTTGCCGGACAGATTGGCGCATAACGTCGCGCCGCGCGCGGCCAAAGCAAAAGAGCGGAGTTTGTCATGATGCGAGATGCAGCCCAACTCGACCCCATGGACAGCCGGGTCACGCGCCCGGCGTTCTGGAGCGCGCTGCCCGAACGGTGGACGAGCGACGTCGAGGAAACGCTCGTGTGCTGTCATGTCGTGCAGGAAACGCATGACGTGAAGAGCTTTTTTCTGCGCTCGCCAGAGGGCCGCACGTTCTCGTTCGAGCCGGGGCAGTTCGTCACGCTCGAACTCGAGATCGACGGCGAGCCGATCAATCGCTGCTATACGATTTCGTCGTCGCCGGCGCGGCCGCACACCATTTCCATCACGGTCAAGCGCGTGCCGGGAGGCAAGGTGTCGAACTGGCTGCACGACAACCTGAAGCCCGGCGTCGAATTGCGCGTGCTCGGGCCGGCCGGTGACTTCACCTGCGCGCGGCACCCGGCACCGAAATATCTGTTTCTTTCCGCCGGGTCCGGCATCACGCCGCTGATGTCGATGAGCCGCGCGCATCACGATCTCGCCGAAGATCGCGACATCGTCTTCGCGCATAGCGCACGCACGCCCGACGACATCATCTTCGCGCGCGAACTCGAACTGATCGCGTCGAGCCGGGCGAACTTCCGCACGTCATTCGTGTGCGAGCGGGTGGGGGCGCGTACCGGATGGCCGGGCGTCACCGGTTTTCTGTCGCTGCCGCTGCTGAAGCTGATCGCCCCCGATTTCATGGAGCGCGAAATCTTCACTTGCGGTCCCGCGCCGTATATGAAGGCCGTGCGCGATCTGCTCGACGAAGCCGGCTTTGCGCGAGAGCGCTATCACGAAGAGAGCTTTTCGTTCGAAACGTTGACGGCGGCCCATGCGCTGCTTGAAGCAGACCCGGCCGACCCAGCCGACCCGGCCGCGACAGAGCCGGCCGTGCCGACCGAAAGCTTCACGGTCACGTTCGCGAAGAGCCGCCGCGAGATCCAGTGCGGCTCGCAGCAAACCGTGCTCGACGCGGCTCGCCAGGCGGGCGTGAGGCTCGCCTCGTCGTGCAGCCAGGGCATGTGCGGCACCTGCAAGGTCAAGCTGGTTTCGGGGCAGGTCGAGATGAAGCATAGCGGCGGCATTCGCCAGCGCGAGATCGATCAGGGCATGGCCCTGTTGTGCTGCTCGAAGCCGCTGTCCGATCTCGTCGTCGACAAGTAGCAAGGGTGTCGCCGTACAACAAGAAAGTGTCGTAAATCGAGGGGACCGGTAAATTGCGGCGGGCGAATCTGGAGACACACGAAACGCGTGCCCGAATCATAGGAGATGAATCATGAAGCTGTCCGCGAAACTCTTTCTGGCCGGTGTGCTGTTCGCAACGGTGAGCGTCAGCGCCCCGGCGTTTGCCGACGGCAAACCCACGCTGAAGATCGGCTACGTCGAAGGCTGGGACGATAGCGTCGCCACGTCCAACATCGCTTCGCGCATCATCGAGAAGCGCCTCGGCTATCCGGTGCAGCTCGTGCCGGTGGCCACGGGCATCATGTGGCAGGGCGTGGCGCGCGGCGACCTCGACGCGACGCTGTCCGCATGGCTGCCGGTGACGCAGGGCGCGTACTGGGACCAGTTCAAGGACAAGGTCGTCGATCTCGGCACGAATTTCCCCGGCGCGAAGATCGGTCTCGTGGTGCCCGACTACGTGAGCGCGAAGAGCATCAACGATCTCAACGCGGAAAAGGCGGCGTTCGGCGGGCGCATCGTCGGCATCGACGCGGGCGCGGGCGTGATGCGCAAGACCGACGAGGCCGTCAAGCAATACGGTCTCAACTACAACGTCATGCCGAGTTCGGGCAGCGCGATGACGGCCGAACTGGCGCGCTCGATCGGCACGAAGAAGCCGGTGATCGTCACGGGCTGGACGCCGCACTGGATGTTCGCGAAGTACAAGCTGCGCTTCCTCGACGATCCGAAGAGCGTGTACGGCGCGGCCGAGCACGTGGATAGCGTCGCCAATCCGGCGCTCGAAAAGAAGGCGCCGCAGGTCGAGTCTTTCCTGAAGAAATTCCAGTGGAAGCCGGGCGAGATCGACGGCGTGATGCTGGCGATCCAGAACGGCGAAAAGCCCGAGGCCGCCGCCGATGCCTGGATCGCCGCGCACGGCGATCGCGTGAACGAGTGGGTCGGCCAGCAGTAAGCGCGGCAAGAGAAATCCGGACCGGCGAGTCCTGTTTTGCTGCGGCTGCGGTTCGCCGCGCCGCGTTTCATCCGGTCAGTCCTGTACTACGCACACCCTGCCTTGCGCCGAGGCAGGCGGGAAGCCGCGCCTGGCACCGCAGCACAGGTGCCTTGTTGCCGACGCAGCATGTCGCTTTTGAGCAAGCGTTTGTCGCAATTCGCTATCCCGGCAGGGTTTTTTCCGACAACCATGTAGACATACCGAGCGGGCCGGCGCCTGCCGTTCGAGGAGACGGAGTCGATGAAATCCCCCAAGATCGTAGTCGAAGGACTATGCAAGGTTTTCGGGCCCAACCCGAAGCTCGCGCGCGAGCTGCTCGCACAGGGCGCAACGAAGGACGAACTGTTCGCCAAAACCGGCTATGTGCTCGGCGTGAACCACGCGTCGTTCGAAGTGCACGAGGGCGAGATTTTCGTGCTGATGGGTCTCTCCGGCTCGGGCAAGTCCACGCTGATCCGGCTCATCAACCGGCTCGTGGACCCCACGGCGGGCAAGATCGTCATCGACGGGCGCGACGTTGCGGCGATCCGGCGCTCGGAACTGGTGGCGCTGCGCCGCACCGACATGAGCATGGTGTTTCAGTCGTTCGCGCTGATGCCGCAACGCACGGTGCTGTCGAACGCCGCATTCGGTCTCGAAGTGGCGGGCGTGGGGCGCAAGGAGCGCGAGCGGCGCGCGCTGGCGGTGCTGGAGCAGGTCGGCCTTGCGCCGTTTGCGCAGAAGTTGCCCGCCGAGCTGTCGGGCGGCATGCAGCAGCGTGTGGGCCTTGCCCGTGCGCTAGCCGTGAATCCCTCGCTGATGATTATGGACGAAGCGTTTTCGGCGCTCGATCCGTTGAAGCGCAAGGAAATGCAGAACGTGCTGCTGCAACTGCAGAAGGAGCAGCGCCGCACGATCATGTTCGTGTCGCACGATCTCGAAGAGGCGCTGCGGATCGGCAGCCGCATCGCCATCATGGAAGGCGGGCGCATCGTGCAGATCGGCACCCCGCAGGAAATCATCAGCAATCCTGCCGACGACTACGTGCGCGCGTTCTTCGACGGCGTGGACACCAGCCGCTATCTGACGGCCGGCGATCTGATGCAGCGCGAGGCGGTGCCGCTGATCCGCTCGCTCGACGCGACGAGCGTGGAGTCGTCGCTCAACGGCAGCGCGGACTACGCCTTCGTGCTCGATGCGCAGCATCGCATCAGCGGTTTCGTGACGCGCGATTCGATTCGCGCCGCGCGGCCGTCGCTCGAGAAGGTCGAATGCATTTCGCTCGGCGCGCCGCTGGAGCAGGTCGTCTCGCGCGTCTGCGCGAATACGACGGCGCTGCCGGTAGTGGACGACGAAGGCCGCTATTGCGGCTCCATCGATCAGGCCGCCGTTCTGAAGGTCATTACGCGTAACCGAGGTGCTCATGTCTGAGATCATTCCCGTCGGCCAGTGGGTCGACCAGGCGGTTCACTATCTACTCGATCACGACGCGAGCAGTTTCGACACGGTCGGCCGGGCGATCGAAAGTTTCGCCGCTTTCGTCGAACATAGCTTGCAGGCCATTCCGATGTGGGCGCTGATGGCGTTCTTCATCCTTATCGGTTTGTGGCGCGTGGGCTGGCGCTTTGCGATCTTCGCCGCCTGTTCGCTGTTGCTGATCTATGCGACGGGCTTCTGGGACCAGACCGTCGTCACGCTCGGGCTCACGCTGTCGTCCACCGTCATCAGCCTCGTGGTGGGTATTCCGCTCGGCATCTGGACAGCGAAAAGCCGGCTCGTGCAGACGATCGTGCGCCCGATTCTCGATCTGATGCAGACAATGCCGGCCTTCGTTTACCTGATTCCGGCCGCCATGCTGTTCGGTCTCGGCCGCGTGCCCGGCATTCTTTCTACGGTGATCTTCGCCATGCCGCCCGCGGTTCGCCTGACGAGTCTCGGCATCAAGCACGTGAATCGCGAGATTGTCGAAGCCGGGCAGGCGTTCGGCTGCACGCCATGGCAGCTGTTGTACAAGGTGCAGTTTCCGAATGCCCTGCCGTCGATCATGCAGGGCGTGAACCAGACCATCATGATGGCGCTGTCGATGGTGATCATCGCCTCGATGGTGGGCGCGGGCGGTCTCGGCAACGACGTGCTGGCGAGTATTCAACGTCTGGATATCGGCCTCGGTTTCGAAAGCGGGCTTTCCGTCGTGTTGCTGGCGATCATCCTGGACCGCATTACCGAGAGCTTCGGTCGTGCGCCTGGCGCGCCAAAAGTGTCGCCGTTCGCGGGGCTCAGGCAACTCATGCGCGCGCGTCCCGCTGTCGCCGAGGTCTGATCCGGTTTTCAACTGCGGGGTTTTCAACCGTTGTTTCCCGAGGAGCGCGATGTGACGACAGACATCGCCGCAGCGTCCACCGTCGACGCGCATGCGGCATCGTCTCTCAGGTATTTCGGTTTCCTGACGTTACAGAACTTTTCGATGATCGCGTTTTCGAGCGCGGTCGAAGTTCTGCGTATGGCGAACTATGTCGGGCGCGCGGACCATTACCGCTGGTCCATCTACTCGCTGGACGGCGCGCCCGTCCACGCGAGCAATGGCATCGCGGTACGCCCGGCGCAGCCGCTCGATCCGGCGTCGCTGCCCGACGTGCTGATCGTGTGCGGCGGCGTGCGCATACGCGAGATCGTCGACGACAGCCTGCGCGCCACGCTGGATGGGGTGGCGCAGCGCGGCGTTCCGCTCGGCGGCATCTGCACGGGCGCTTATGCGCTGATGGCGAGCGGGCTGCTCGACGGTTACCGCTGCGCCGTGCATTGGGAAGACCTCACGGCTTTGCACGAAGAGTTTCCGCGCGTGCGTTTCGCCGACGAGCTGTTTGTGGTCGATCGCGACCGGCTGACCTGCACGGGCGGCACCGCGCCGCTCGATCTGATGCTCGATCTTGTGGGCGCGCGGCTCGGCCGCGGCCTGGCTGCCAAGGTATCCGAACAGTTTATCGTCGAGCGGATTCGCAGCGCCACTGACTTACAGCCAATACCTGTCGATGCGCGCGTGGGTTTTTCGCGCGCGGAACTGGTCGAGGTCGTGCGGCTGATGGAAGCGAACATCAAGGAGCCGCTGTCGCTGGAAGAACTGGCGCGCCTCGTGCGGCTTTCGCAACGGCATTTGCAGCGCATGTTCAAGGCGTATCTGAACGTCTCGCCAACGCACTACTACCTCACGTTGCGCCTGAAACGGGCGCGCGAACTGCTGCGCACGACCGATGCGTCGATCGCTCGCGTAACGTCGGTGTGCGGATTCAATTCGCCGTGCCATTTCAGCAAGGCCTACCGCGTGCAGTTCGGCCACGCGCCGAGTCATGAGCGGCGTATGACGAAGTGAGAGAGGGGGCCTCGTGTCGGCGCGCCTGTCGTGCGAAGGCGCGCCACAATTCGCCGGCTCGACCGTCAGATCAATAAACACCAGATGGCAAGAAACGGATCGGACAGCGATCTCATTGCATGCAGGCTGCCTCGCGCGTTGTGGATGCCGCCGCCTATTCCGGGGTTGAGCCAGTCGCCGTCTTTCTGGCGAAACTCGCCGGCGGTCAACAGTACATAGGCCTCTTCGGGCAGATGGCGATGGTCCGGATACCGCACGTTGGGCGCCATCACCGAAAAGCCGAGTTGAACGTCGTAGCGGCTCTCGGTGCCGCCGGGCCCGCAGATCATGCCGTGCACATGCTCGTCGATATAGTTCTCGCTGCCGTGCGAGCCCGACGTGCGGCGCCACCATCCGAGCACGGGTTCGAGCGTTCTGATGGCTCTTGCCGCCGCGCCGAGGTGAGTCGGTTCGTCGATGATCGCCAACAAGGCCGGTTCGATCCAGCGGCGTGCCGGATAGCTCGTGTCATGTCTCTTGCCGTCGTCCGATACCGTTTGCAGCCGCTCGAACACGCGTGCTGCGACTTCTCTCCCGGCGTCGGGAAGCTTCTCCGATTGAAAGATGGTTCGTGCAATGTCAATGAACGCCGCTACATTTTCGGGCCGGGTCGACATGGTGTGCATGGTGAGAGAAGAGAAGTCGTACGCGGTTCAGGCCAGCAACCGCGCAATGAGATCGGGTGTCGCCCGTACGCCGTATTTGCGCAACAGGCTCGCGCGGTGAATGTCGACCGTGCGCGGGCTGATATTCAGTTCCTTGCCGATTTCCTTGCTCGTCATGCCGTGCACGAGGAATGCGGCGACGTCGCGTTCGCGCTCGGTGAGCGTGCTGGCGACGTCGGCTTGCTTCGTGCTGTCCGATAGATCGGTGAAAGTCCAGATCGCCAGCTCGAAAGGCCGCTTCGGGTTATATCCGAAACCGCACACGGTGACCCAGAAGTGGCTTCCGTCGATGCGGCGCATGATGCGGTCGTCGCTAAACACGGCATGTTTTGCAAGGAGCGGCGCCAGGCGGCGGCCGGTGGTGGTGAAGTCCTTCTGCTGCGGATACAGCACGGAAAACGACCGATCGACGATATCGCTGCGCCGGGCCTTGAAGAGCGCGAGGGCTCGGGCATTGCAGTCCACCATGACTCTTTCTCTGGCCACGATAACCGCAACGGGCAGATGCCTGAAGAGATCCTCGTAGTCGAGACTGGAGATCGTGTCGGTCCTTTTCGGCATTGCTGTATCGCTGTTGGCTGTGCCCCGACCCGGGCCTGGGGATGCATGGACTCCTTTCCAGGTGATTGTAGCGTGTGTCCGGCGCGTTCACGTCACGTGAAAGACGCAGCAGTCGTGACCTTCGCCCGCGCATTGCATCTCGGCCGATTTCGCTCGCGGGCCTTTTGCGGCGCCTTCCGGTGCGGTGTCGTTGACCCAGTCCATCGCGCCGGCGAACCAGCCGGCGAACATGTAGCAGAGCTTGCCATGTTTGCCGGGTTGCGCGAGCACGAACGACGAGTGATGAAGATGGATGCGCGCATTCGACGTTGCCGGGTCCGCCTCGACGATCGAGAAGAGCCCCCAGCCGCGCTGCGAAAGACGCTTCAGATAGTGCTCGAATACCGCCATGCCGGCAATGCCGTGCTTTTCCGCTTCCTTCTCGCACCAGTGGTACGCGGATTGGTAACCGGCTTTGTAGAGAATCTCCGCGTAGACCTCACGGCCTAGTGCTTCTTCGACCGCCGTGTGATTGTTGGTGAAGAAATGGCGCGGCACGTACAGCATCGGCAGCGCATCGGTGGTCCAGACGCCGGTGTGCGGATCGACGTCGATAGGCAATTGCGGTTGCAAGTCGAACTCCTGCTTTCTATTCGATTCAGCCGTTCCAGACTTCA
>NZ_VWWL01000047.1 GCF_011752995.1 Burkholderia sp. Ax-1724 | reverse complement strand
CGTACTCGCGGATCTGCTGCTTCATTTCCGCGATGTTGTCGATGGTCTTCTGGAAGTCGTCCCACACGGAGACCGTGCAGTTCACGGCGGTGACGCCGCCCTTGCGCATGTCTTCGAACACCGAGCGTTCGAATTTCGAAATGTTCAGACCATCGATGATGATGCTCGAATCGTGAAGAGTACTCATTGCCTAAATCCGTTCAGGTTTGCAGGTCAGCGTCAGAAGCAGGTCAGAAGCAGGTCAAAAGCAGGTCAAAAGCGGGTCGGAAGCGCACCGAACGCGCTCAGACGGGCCGTTTGACGGCGTGCTTCACGGACGCCGCGTCGTTGTCGTGCGTCGTGCCGGCTTCCTCGAGTGCGGTGGTGGAAGTCTCTCGCAGCGAGAGGCCGCCGAGCATGGCGAAAATGGATACGGCGATCAGGTAATAGGCCGGCGAGAGGTTCGTTCCCGTCACGGAGATGAGCCAGGTCGCGACGAGCGGCGCGGTGCCGCCGAAAATCGTGTACGCGAGGTTATAAGTAATGGCCGATGCCGTATAGCGTGTTTGCGTGGGGAACACTTCCGACAGAAGCGGCGCAGTGACCACGCCCGAGAGAACGGCACCCACGGCAAGCAGCGCGACGCCGAGCAGCGACGGGGACAAGCTGCCGGAGCCGCCTAGCGTGAAGGCGGGATAAACCGACACGATGATGAACACGCAGGTGCTGGCAATCGTCGCGCGCCGGCCGACCCGATCGGAGAAGAGCCCGGCGAGCGGGCACAATGCCGCGGCGAAGAACAGCGCAAGAACGGTCACGAGGAGAGAGCTTCCGCGAGACAGATGCCCGGCGACCTGGAGATACGTGGCGAAATAGGTTGTGAACGTATAGAAGGAGAGCGCCGTCACCGAGATGAACGCGCCGAGCTTCAGTATGTTTCCGGACTGCGAACGCAGGGTTTCCACCAAGGGGGCGTGTGCGACTTTCTTCTTGCCTTCGAGTGCCTTGAAAGCCGGCGTCTCATGCAGATTCATGCGCAGATACACGCCGATAAGACCGACCGGCGCCGCGACCAGAAACGGAATGCGCCAGCCCCAGTCGACCATCGTCGCGGACGACAGCGAGGATTCGAGCACGTAAGTCACCACGGCCGCGCACGCGAACGAAGAAAAGGTCGAGACCGGCACGAAGCTGCCGAAGAAGGCACGCCGGCGGCGGGGCGCATGCTCCATCACATACGCGCACGCTCCCGCGTATTCGCCACCAGCGGAAAACCCCTGTACGCAGCGAATGATCGTGAGCAGCAGCGGCGCCCAGTAGCCGATGCGGGCATAAGTCGGGAGCAGGCCGATCAGCGTCGTGGCACCGGCCATCATCAGGATGGTGAGGGCGAGCGTTCGCTTGCGGCCGAACCGGTCGCCGATGACCCCGAAAAACAGGCCGCCGAGCGGACGCAGCGCGAAGGCGACCGCAAAGACCGCAAATGTCTTGAGAAGCCCGACCGTGGGATCGCTGCCGGGAAAGAATTCGCGAGTGAGGATGGTCGCGAGGAATCCGTACGCGGCGAAATCGAACCACTCGACGAAATTGCCTATTGAAGCCGCCGCGATGACGCGTCTGAGCGTCCTGGTATCGACCTCTTGGGTTGCTTGATTCGACATCGTTTCCTATCCCTCTCAATGGCCGGTTTCGGACCGGGTTGAAAGCAGGGTAGGTGCACAAATTACCTAGGTCTACAGGTATCGGTTACCTAGGTAATCGATACCTTGAGCAGACGTTACCGTGTCGGACAGAACCCTTATTCGGCGCTCTTGCGTTCAGCCTGTTCATGTATCGCCGCAATCAGCGCCAGCAGTTGCTCTGCGGCAAATGGCTTGGGCAGCGAGGCGCAGTCGAAGCCGAGTTCTTCGGGAGCGGGGGCTTCCTGGCCGGACGCAAAAACTATTCTGATGTCCGCATGCTGCCCGAGCGCAGCGCGGGCGAGTTCAATGCCGGACATGCCGGGAAGCATGATGTCGGTGAGAAGCACGTCCGCTTTTCGCGTCGCCAATAGCCGCATTGCCGCTTCGGCGTCGGCGGCCTGTTGCACGTCATAGCCCATGCCGGCCAGCAACTCGCTGACGGCTTCGCGAGAAGCGTCGTCGTCGTCCACGATGAGAATGGAGAAGCTGGCTGGCGCAAGCGTCACGTTTGACGGCGTTTGTCCCGCAGGGGGCGCCGTTGCCGCGAAGGCGTTCGGGGCAGGGGACGGACCCAGCAGACGGCGGATCTTCGAGGCAAGCTGTTCCCGGCTGTAGGGCTTGCTCAGCAGATGCACGCCCGGGTCGAGCCGGCCGCCATGCACGATGGCATTCTGCGTATATCCCGAAGTGAAAAGGATCTTCATGTTCGGTAGAAACTGGGCCGCGAGCTTGACGAGTTCGGTACTGCGCATCGTGCCGGGCATCACCACGTCCGTAAACATCAGGTCGACATGGATGCCGCTTTCCACGATCACCAGCGCGCTTTGCGCATCGTCTGCTTTCAGTACCGTATAGCCCAGTTGCCTGAGCGTTTCCACGACCGTTGCCTGCACGCGCCTGTCGTCCTCGACGACGAGAATGGTTTCCGAGCCTCCGGCGAGAACGATCGGGTGTACGGGTTCGCGCTCGGCGGCCTTATCCATCGAACGGGGCAGATAGATCTTCACGGTGGTCCCGTGTCCGGGCTCGCTGTAAATCCGGATATGGCCGCCGCTCTGCTTGACGAAGCCATACGCCATGCTTAAGCCCAGCCCCGTGCCTTTCCCTTCGCGCTTGGTCGTAAAGAACGGCTCGAAGGCGCGTTCCACGACATCGGGGGGCATGCCCGTTCCGGTGTCGGTAATGGCGAGCAGGACGTATTGTCCTTCGCGAACGTCCGCGGCAAGGGCGCTATAGTGGTCGTCGAGCATGGCGTTCGACAGTTCGAGCGTCAGCTTGCCGCCTTCCGGCATCGCATCCCGGGCGTTGATGGCAAGATTCAGCACCACGTTCTCGAGATGGTTCGGGTCGACCAGCGTATTCCACAGGCCGCCGGCAATGACCGTTTCCACGTTGATCAGTTCGCCTAATGCTCGCCTGAGCAGATCGTCCATGCCGCGCAGCATGGCGGCGAGGTTGACGGCGATCGGCTGCAACGCCTGGCGGCGCCCGAAGGCAAGCAACTGCGATGCGAGCTTTGCCCCGTGTTCGACCGCCTCGATCGCCTTGCCGAGCCGCTCCCGTGTCCACCCGTCGCGGCCGTGCCGGCCTTCGAGCAGTTCCAGGTTGCCGCGCAGCACCTGCAGGACGTTGTTGAAATCGTGCGCGACCCCGCCGGTCAGCTTGCCGAGCGCTTCCATCTTCTGTGACTGAAGCAGCGCAGCGCGGGCTTTTTCAAGTTCTTCGTGAGCACTCTTGCGCTCCGTCACGTCGCGGGTCACCTTGGCGAAGCCGATCAGCTTGCCGTCCTCATCGCGGATCGCGTCGATCACGACATTGGCCCAGAACCGGCTGCCGTCCTTCCTGACGCGCCATCCTTCGGTTTCGAAGCGCCCCTCGTCGGCGGCTATGGTCAGGCCGCGCTGAGGCAGTTCGCGCGCGATATCTTCAGCCGTATAGAAGCGCCTGAAATGCGTGCCGACAACTTCGCTCGCCTCATAGCCCTTGATGCGCGCGGCCCCGAGGTTCCAGTTTGTCACGAGGCCTTCGGGAGACAGCATGAAGATCGCGTAATCGGTTACGCCCTGCACCAGCAGCCTGAACCGCCGCTCGTTGTCCAGTACCGCTTCGCAGGCGAGGCGTTTTTCCGTGGTGTCCTGTACGATCTCGCCGAAACCGATGGATGTACCGTCCGCGGCATCGAGCGCCACGATGACCACCGTGGCCCAGAACCGTGTGCCGTCCTTGCGCACGCGCCAGCCTTCCGTTTCATATTGACCCTGTTCCCGCGCCGCTTGCAGGGCCGCTTGCGGGATGCCGTCGAGCCGGTCGTCCTGCGTATAAAACAGGGAAAAGTGCTGGCCGATGATCTCCTCGCAATCGTATCCCGCGATGCGCCTCGCGCCGGGGTTCCAACTGGCAACGTCGCCCTGTTCGGTGAGCCTGAAGATTGCGTACCCCGACACGCGCGCAATCAGGGCGCGTGGCCATACGGAATCGGTATCGTGGTTCGGGTTGCCGTCCATCGGATCACTCGTTCGATTCACGGTACGACATGCGAAAGAGGCGAGGCGCTCACGACCGCTACCTGGAATGCGCGGGAGGCACCTGGTGCAACATGGCGCTCTCCACCTCGCCGTGCAAGTGACCTTGCGCCCACTCGAAACCGGCGCGCGTGACGATGTCCAGATCCATCTCGTCTTCCACGCCTTCGATGACGACGGTACGGGCCAATCCGGTCATGCGGTGAAGCCGTTCGAAGCCGTGGGACGTGTCTTTTGCATCCGTCAGGAACGAGGTATCCAGTTTGATGATGTCCGGCGTGCCGATGTCGATGGCGTTTTGCGTGCCATAGCGCGAACCGAAATCGTCGATCGCCACTTTGCAGCCGAGCCGGTTCAGGCAACGCGAGAACTCTTGCGCCTCGGCGGGCTTGAGCGGCGCGGTTTCGGTTATTTCGAGGACCAGCCGCCGGGCGATGTCCGGCCGACGCTTCAACCGGTCGATGATGGCGGTCCACCAGTGGGAGAGCGCGGCGCTGGCGGCGGAAATGTTGCAGCCGAGCATCAGCGTGTCATCGGCGGCCAATCGGTCGATCACCGACGACACGACGATCTGGTCGAATTCGTTCATGAGCAGTGCCCGCTCGATACTGGGGATGAAGCTGGACGGCATCATCGCGCAATGGGACTCCGGCAGAATCACTCGCGCGAGGCATTCGTCGTATAACGAACGGTCCTGCTCGCCGACGTTGAAAATCGGCTGCAGGGAAAGTGCCAGATGCCCGTGCGCCATGGCATTCAGGACCTCGGTGGCGTGTGCGAGATGCATGCGCCCTTCCGAAGCCGGAATTCTCACGACCTTCGTATGAGGTCTGCCGTCGGGACGCTCGACGGTAACGTCCAGCGCGGCAAGCGGGAGCAGGCCATGAGCAGAGGCAATATGCCTGAGCAGCATCTCGATGCAGGCATGGGTTCTCGACAGGCTCATGCTCGCCTTCAGCATCCCGGTGACGCGAATGCATCCGGCGTCCACCCGGCAGATCGTTGCCTGGTCGTCGACGATACCTCTGATACGCTCGAAAAATTCTATATCCATTGCGCGGGAAATCATTTTCTGATATCGCCGCTCGATTTCCTTGAGGTTCGTTATCCTTATGACCATATCCAGCCGCCCGTCATGGTAGTGGCAGGCCGATGGCGTACTCGAAGCGGGTTGGATCATGAATCGCCTACGGTTAGCATGCCTGAATGACTTTTTTAATGCCGCTTCGGTTTGCGCGGCTACGTGTTACCTGGGTCGATGCTGGATCTTGCTGGCCGGGTCTCCGGCCAATCAGGTAACCCCTCGTTACGCGACGTCATCGATGCTGGTATTTTTTTCAAATACTGGGCTTGTCGCGGCGCCCATTGCCGAACCTCATGCGATGCCCTCATTTTTCACGGACATCGTTCGTGTTTCACGGAATAAAAAGCGCGCGGGTGAGGTCAATCCGCGCAAAAGCACCCGGTGCGAGGGACACCGGATACGGTTAAATCGTCCTGGCAATATCGACAAACTATTTTCGATGCTCGTTTATCTGCAACCTATTCGTTTGCTCAACGTCGCGGCCGACGCTCTTCGTCCTCGCCGAAGTAAAAATGACTCAACTGCGGTTCAGCCGCTTCGTTGTATGGCCTTTAATAACCAAGGCGAACGGGATCGACAAATGGACCACCGGTTTCTCGAAAAAAATTGCTATCGACGGCGTTGCCTTGATTTTTGCGATCTATTGTCGCGATCGGTTCAGGGTTAACCACAGTCTTTCTGGGAAATTCCATGCGTTTTGTCGGATTTTTAGCCCCGCTTCCCGCCATTTGTCATTTCTTAACAGTCGAAAGCCCCATATTTGCCAAAATATTTTTGTTGGTTTAATGATTGGGAACGATAATGTCATCCAGAACATAGGACTTGTCTTATTCTTGAAATATCCAGGTGGGCGCGATGGCGTGCCTTCATGGCGGTTGATCGAAACACGGGGCGAAGAAGATGGCTGGCGTACTGGACGATCTTTTACGGGGCTACGGCGATCTTCGGCGCTATCTCTCCAAACGGTTGAGCAGCGAAGACGCCGCCGATATTGCACAGGCATCGTTCGAGGTGGCGTTGCGCTATGTCGGGCAGAACGAGGTGCAGTCGCCCGCGGCGTTGATCTTTCACGTTTCGCGCAATTTGCAGATCGATGCGGCGCGCCGGAGAAAATTCTTGCCCCAGCAATTGTGCGAAGACGAGACCGGGGACGATGCGCTCGACCGACTCGGACGCACCGATGTGACTCCCGAGCGGGAATGCATCGGCCGGCAGACGCTGGATCAGGTTGTTCAGGCGCTGGATGGGCTTCCGCCGCGCTGTCGCGAAGCGTTTATTCTGTGTAAACTGAATGGTCTCTCATACGAAGAAGCCGCTCACGAAATGGAAATCAGCCCGACGGTCATCAAGAAGTATCTGGTTCAGGCAATGAAGGCATGCCGTGAGGCCGCGCTATAAATACTAGATGACTGCGGGTTGCAAACCTTTGTGGTCGGCAGCATGACATGCCGCTAACCCAGGCCGAGATCGATGTAGCCGATGATCTCCTCGTTTCACTGGCATTTGGCAGTGACGAGGAGAAGTCGCGTGCTCGAACCGAACTCGACGAGTGGGCAAGCAGCGCGCCCGCGCGGCTTCAGTACGTTGCCGATCACCATGCGGCGGAACGCACCATCGACGCGCTGGCCGACGATCTGGGCCGGCTGTACCGCCGGCATGTCGACGTACCCGCTCGCGCTCGCTTGACCCCAGCCGCCCCAACCATCCCAACCGCCCCGACTCTTTCCCCGCCACGCGGGAAGGTCGCTCCGCGAGCGCCGAGGCAAAACTGGTATCGGGGCGCGGCGGCCTATGGCGCCGGTTTGCTCTTCTGTTCGGTATCCGCGCTGTGGATCGTCAATCCGGTTTTGTCGTCCGAGCATCTGCAATCGGCGATCGGAGAACATCTCGATGCCACGCTCGCGGACGGCAGCCAGGTCGTGCTCAATACCGACACGGAGTTGACCTTCGTTAACCGGCTGCGCTCCCGCGACGTGACGATGCAGCGCGGCGAGGCCTTGTTCTCGGTCGTCCACAATGCAGTGAGGCCCTTCGAGGTCGCGGCGGGCACCGCCAGCGTGCGCGATATCGGCACCCGCTTCTCGGTGCGGAAAATGTCCGACGGCGTGGATGTTGCCGTGCTCGAAGGCAACGTCGAACTGTCCGCGGCGAGCGGGATCGCGCCGGTCGCGTTGAGCGCCGGACAGGCGGCCCGCGCGGATCGCCTGGGCAGTGTCGAGATTCAGGACCAGCAGCAGTTCGAGGCGATGACAAGCTGGAAAGACAATCGCCTGCAATTCAACGGCACGCCGTTGCGGGACGTCGTCGAAGAGGTGCAGCGCTACCGGAAAACGCCGGTCGTGCTTGCGGATAGCCGGATTGGCGATTATCGCGTGACGGGGGGATTTTCCAGTACCGATCCCGACCTTCTGTTGAAAACCTTATCGCAGGTCGTCCCCGTGACTGTCGAATTTCAGAAAAACGGCACGGCGGTGATTGCATCTCGTCGCTGAATGCCGCCTCGTCGGTTATGCGGCTCGTGGGAGCAGTCGTTGCAATTCATTCAAAACGCTCAATAAAAATATGAGCGGCCGACTGACTGGCTTATTCACCCATGTCGTTTGTCTTTATTCAAGGCAGATAGGGCGCGACGCAGCGTGAATATCGTGCGGGTCAAGCGCGACGCAATGGCGTGGGGAGGATGGGGAAGGGGAAATCCGCCGATACGGAGTTCGTGTTCTACAGGCTCGCCGGCGAGAATCGGGTGTCCAACTGGGTAACCGACAGCCATCTGAAAGCGGCATTCTCCATGGGACCGCTCAAGCAGACCATGCTGGCCGGCTTCCAGTACCCGGTCAATTGGAACAGCCCGAAGTCGGCCGTGGATAGCGGCGATTACATTGGTGCGCCGTTTCCAGGTCGCCCTATGGCGGAGCGTTCATCTATTTCCCGGCTGGGAAAAATGACTTCTATAACGTCTATCTGCAGGATCGACTGCAATAGATTTCTTGGATCAAATGACGATTCGGATAAGATAATTTTCAAACGGATGACTGGTCCGTTTAGCCGCGTCGTTCGCCCTTACACGCAGGCGATGTAAAACGAAGCCGCGGACGGCGTGAGCGCCGTCTAACGAAGACTCGTGTGAAAAATCACGACCAGGCTGCGTGAGTGAGCTTCATCGATCCGGGGAGAATGTTCTCGCCGCCGAGGGCGATCCAGACCGTGGCGCCGGCGGCTTTCCCATATGATCAGGATGCCATATCGATAAATTTCGACTTGTTTGTAGTGGAATGCAGCGTCGGGCAACACGAATTTCAAGCAATAGTCGCCGTTGAAAACGGAAATGAGCCGCCGGGTGTGTGATGAATAAATTTACCAGTTACATGCAGAGGAAGACGGATCTGGAGTCCCAGATCGCGAGGGATCGCGCGCTTGTTCGAGACGAGATACTGCTTGAAATCATGAGCGCGATCGAGGAATTCAACTTCGATCGGGAGGAGCTGTTTCCAAACGGCAAGCGACGAAAAATCAAACCGCGCTATTTCGACCCTCAAAGCGGCGCGGTATGGAGTGGTCGAGGACGCGAGCCGCTCTGGCTGAAAGGCAAGGACCGGCGCGACTTCGAAGTGGAAACGGCGGGAGTGGACGATGCGCGGGAACACGACCAGCATTGAAGTGCCGTCGGCGGGTTCGGCTCGGACACCTGTGACGGTGCGTAAGAGCAGGCGCCCGTAGTCGGGTCCAGAGTGGGTGGACTCTCTGGCCACGATCGATTTCATGCGACGACTCTCTATTGGCGCGTGCCGGATCGCATCGATTGCACTGCTGCAATTCGCGGCAGTGGCGAGCGCATCGGCGTTTCCGTCCGCGGCTTCCGCGCCGGACGTGAGCGCCGTCGATGCCGCGCCCGTCCCGGCCATTTCGCTGAGCGACGCGGTTGTGCAACTCGAGCAGATGCAGGTCGAGCAGGACCGCATCAAGCAGCAGACTTCGACCGTCACCAGCGGCAAGGCACTCGACGCACTCGACGACGCCACTCAGCAACTGAGTACCGATGTCGGCAAGCTGCAAAGCGAACTCGTTCCGCAGCGCGCGCGGCTCCAGGCACAACTCGACGTGCTCGGGCCGCCGCCTGCCGCTGGCGCCGCGCCCGAAACCCCGGCCGTCGCGCAGCAGCGCGAAATCCTGAATGCGCGCAAAACACGGATCGACGCGGCGCTGAAGCAGGCCGCCGATCAGAAAACCAACCTCGCGAATCTGTCCGATCAGTTCGCGAAGCTGCATCGCAGCCTGCTTAAAAACGAACTCGTGTTCCGCTCGGGCAGCATCTTCGGCGCGCGGTTCTGGTTGCCGCTGTTTCGGCTTCCGCCGGAGGACGAGCGCAGGCTCGGTGCATTCGGCGCCGAACTGCGCGCGATGCTGCAGTCGTCCTGGGTGCCCGGACAACGCACGATCACCGTATTGCTGTTGATCGCCGCGTTCGCGATCTGGCTCGGCGGCCGCCGGCTCGTCGAGCATGCGCTCGCCTGGCTTTGCCTGAACCGCTTGCCGGCCACGCGTTTGCGCCGTAGTGCGCTGGCGTTGTCGACGGCCATTTCCACGCTATTGGCAACGGCGTTCGCCGTGCAGGTTCTTTATCTCGCGCTGGCGCGCCACAGCGAACTCACGCCGGCGATGGCCGATCTATGGGACCAGTTCGGCAAGCTGGCCGTGACCTGCGCGCTGATCGCCGGGCTCGGCCGCGCGCTGCTATGCACGAACCGCCCGAGCTGGCGGCTGCCGGCGCTTGCCGATCCGGTCGCCCTCGCGATGAAGCCGTTCGTGGGCGTGCTGGCCGCGCTGCTGCTGCTGTCGGGCGCGCTCGAATCGGTCAACCGGATCGCCGACACGAGCCTGTCGGTCACGCTGTTCGGCCGCGGCATCGTATCGCTCGTCGTCGCGCTGACGGTCGGCACGTCGCTGCTGCGCTCGAACCGCGTGCGCAGCGCGCTCGCGGCTGCTGGCGAGTCGCCCGAGCGACGCTCGACGCTCGCCGGGCTGATCCACGCCGGCGTGACGCTGGCGACCGCCGCGGCGCTGATCGCGCTGGCCGTGGGCTATATCACGGTCGCTCGCTTCATCACTTACGAACTCGTGTGGTTCGAGATCGTGCTGTGCAGCGTCTACGTGCTCACGCAACTGACGCGCGACGCAAGCCAAAGCCTGTTCTCCGCGAGCCTGCCGACGGGCCGGCAGATCCGGCATCTGTTCGCGCTCGACGACCGGCATCTTGCTCAGGCGCATACCGTGGTGTCGGGTCTCGGCACGAGCCTGCTGACGGTGGTCGCGGCCATCGCGCTGCTGATGGGCGGCTTCGGCACGACGCCGGGCGATCTGCTCGGCAGCGTGCTTGCGATGATCGGTGGCCAGAAGCTGCAAAGCCTGAACATCATGCCCGAGCGCATCATGAATGCCGCGATCGGGTTCGCGATCGGCTTCTACCTGCTGCGCTCGGTACGCCGCTGGCTCGACGACGAGTTCATGCCCGCGCTCGGCATGGACACGGGGATGCGCCTGTCGCTGATTACGCTATTCACCAATGTCGGCTACGTGCTGCTCGTGTTGATGATGCTCGGGCTGCTCGGCGTCAGATGGAGCAACCTGGCATGGATCGTCAGCGCGCTGTCGGTCGGTATCGGTTTCGGCCTGCAGGAGATCGTGAAGAATTTCATCTCGGGGCTGATCCTGCTGACCGAGCGGCCGGTGAAGGTTGGCGACATGATCAGCATTGCGGGCGTCGAAGGCGATATCCGCCGCATCAACGTGCGCGCGACCGAGATCCAGCTCGGCGATCGTTCGACGGTGATCGTGCCGAACTCGCAGCTGATCTCGCAGAACCTGCGCAACGTGACGATGGGCAACAGCACGCAAGGCGTCGCGACGCTCGTGCTGACGTTTCCGCTGAATACCGATCCCGAGCAGGTGCGCGACCTGTTGCTCGATGCCTATCGCGAGCACCCGGAGATTCTGGAGAAGCCCGCGCCGTCCGTCACGTTCAGTCAGCTCATGCCGGACGGAATCACGCTGAGCGTGACGGGCTACGTATCGAGCCCGCGAATCGCGGGTTCGACGAAGAGCGATTTACTCTTCGGCATCCTCAAGCAGTTGCGAGCGGCGGGCGTCATGCTGTCAAGCCCGCATAGACTCGTCGTGCAGAACATGCCACCAGGAGAGCCCTATTGAACACGTTGCGAATAGAGAGTCAATCATGACGATGCCCGCGCTTGACCAGGCCGATCCGCTCGACGATTTCGAGCATCGGGATATTCTGCTGCTCGACAACACACATCGCGTCTATGTGATGGGAAGCGGTCCCGCCGTTGTTCTGATGGCTGAAATTCCGGGAATCAATCCTTATGTCACGCGCTTTGCGCGTTGGGTTCGGGATGCGGGTTTCACGGTCTATATGCCGCATATCTACGGCAGGGACGGCGCGGTATTCCGCAAATCGAACGTGATGCTGACGATGTTCTACAACAGTTGCATCAGCCGCCAATTCCGCGCCTTCCAGTCCAATGCGAGTTCACCGGCCACGCAGTGGTTGCGGGCGTTGGCGGCATTGGCGCACAAGGAGTGCGGCGGGACGGGCGTCGGTGCAATCGGCATGTGCCTGACCGGCAATTTCGCACTGACGATGATGCTCGAACCGTCTGTGATCGCACCGGTGTTGTCTCAACCCGCGCTGCCGCTGAATAACCCCGCGGGCATGCATATCGCGCCGGGCGAACTGGCGGCGATCAAGGCGCGCATGGAGGCTGAAGATCTGACGGTGCTGGCCTACCGCTTCGATGGCGACAAACTTTGCACGGCGGCGCGTTTTGCCGCTTATCAGGAGGCGCTTGGCGATCGCTTCATCGGTCGCGTGCTGCCTGATAGCGCGGCGAATCCCGATAGCCCGATGAAGAATCCACACAGTGTCGTCACGACGCATCTGATAGACGAGGCGGGCCAGCCCACGGTTCGGGCGCGCGATGAAATCCTGGCGTTCTTCCGGAGGCGGTTGATCGGGTGAGTCTTGCGGCAAGCGCGGGTTGCTCGGCCATTTGTCCTGTACGACTCCTGACTGAATTTCACTATTCACGCGCAACGGCGACCGCGTTCGACCTACCGGCCGTGGCAATAGGCGATCGAAATCGTAATAAGTTTTTCGATAGCAATATTTTTAGCCGATCGGATGGTCCGTTCTTTTTTCTCGTTCGCCTTTACTACTAAAGGACACGTTCAGTCATGAGCGCGTTCCTGATAAACCTCGTTGGCGAGTAAAAGAACGTATTCACTGGATTCGGGTGTGGGGGCGGTAATTGAAATTCTTCGGCTTCAGATCATTGGTGAAAAATATCCATCAGAAATAAAAGCGGATTCGGGATGGGGAAATCAGGATCGGTCGCTCATGCTATGGCTCATTGACACGGGTTGCTGGCAGGACTTGTTGCGTGCGTAGTCGAGGCACCGCGAGTTCCTAAGCCGACGTGAGTAATGCGGTATAGGGATTTTCACGAAAAAAATTAATTAGCATTTTTTGCCATGGGGAATGTATCTGCCCCAGGGAGGTGTGCGCCTTTTGAATTGAACCGGGAGTCAATGCAATTGAGTGAATAAAACGAACGTATAAATCAGTTGATTTAATTCAGGGCATATAAGTCCGTTCGCTTGAACGAATTGACAAAACCATCGTTGGGTTTGCGTGGAAGTATCGAAAAATTAATGGCGGGGTGACCTGTGAACAAGAACTATCGCAGCATATGGAATGAAGCATTGGCCTCCTGGGTCGCAGTTCCTGAAACAGCTTTGGCGAAGGGGAAGGGGGGAAGCAGCCATGTGACCGGACTCGAGCCGATTGCGCTCACTCGCCCGGATGACGAGGCAAATCAGGGCTTGCGCGTGTCGAAGCGCGCCATCGCTCTCGCGGTGCTGGCTGCCATCCTGATGCCGTCGGCAGCCTTCGCGCAATATACGGGGGGCTCGGGTGGAACCGGCACGATAGCCGATGACGTGGTCATTGGCCCCAACTCGTCCTCGGCTTCAGTGAACGGTGTTTATATCCAGATGGCCAACCGTACCGGTCCGGGGGTTTTGAACTATGCGGTAAGCAACGCCGACCTCATCTCCCAGCAGGTAGCGGCGACCATTCTTGGTGCGGGTAACGTTATCCAGGCCCTTGGTGCTACCGCTTCCGGTGGCGTTTTAATCGGCAATGGAAATCTTGCCACGGGGGCCATATCGGCTCCATCGTTTCTCATCGGTTACGGAAACATGTCGACAGGCGGGGGCTTTGCCGCAGGCACGGGCAATCTCCTCGCCGGCAGCGGCACGACCGCGATCGGTATAGCCAACACGGCCTCGGGCAATACGGCCATTGCACTGGGACGTCAGTCGACTGCCTCGGGCAATTTCTCTATTAGCCAGGGGAACGTGACTTCCGCGACGGCGGCCAACACCATTGCGATGGGCAATTCCGCTCAAGCGACGGCCCAGGGGGCCATCGCCCTCGGGGGCGGCACAACGCCGGGTACAGGCAACTTCGATGCAACCGGACCGAAAGCCACCGGGCAAAATTCGGTGGCGATCGGCACGAGTTCTCTGGCAGCGGCCGCGGGCGACAGCGCGCTGGGCTACAACGCCACGGCGAGCGGGGGCGGGTCGGTTGCGATGGGCCAGGCGGCGATTGCGAATGGCGCTGCCACTGTGGCGGTCGGCGAAAACGCCCAGGCCACGGGGACCAGCAGCGTGGCCGTCGGCCAGGGCGCGGGCATGGGCGGAGCCGCGGCGAATTCGGGCAATACGGCGGTTGGGGTCTTCTCCGGCCAGAACGTGACGGGCACGATCAATTCGGCGTACGGCTTCAATGCCGGCAATGCCGTTTTCGGCGCGAACAATACCGCCATGGGAGCGGGGGCGGGAGACACGGTCGGCAGTTCGGGCACGACCGCCAGCTACAACACGGCGGTGGGCACGGCCGCGGGCAACAACGTCAGCAGCAATCACAACGTGGCGATCGGCGACAGCAGCGGCTCGAACGTGTCGGGGGGCGACAACAACTTCGCGGGCGGCAGCACGTCGGGTACCAACGTGACGGGCGCGAACAACATCGGATTGGGCTTCCAGTCCGGCCAGAACGTGACAGGCAGCAACAACATCGCGATGGGCCGCCGGGCGGGCAACGGCATCACGGCGAGCAATACGATTTCGCTGGGCAACCAGGCGCTGGCGGGTGCGAACAATGCGCTGGCGTTCGGACAGGGGGCGACGGCGAGCGGTACTTCGTCGATCAGCGTGGGCACGGGCAACGTGGTGACGGGCAACAACTCGGGTGCGTTCGGCGATCCGAGCGTGGTCAGCGGTTCGGGGTCCTATTCGGTCGGCAACAACAACACGGTATCGGGCAACAACGCGTTCGTGATGGGCAGCAACATCAACGACGCGGTGGACAATTCCGTGGTGCTAGGCGCGAATTCGACGGTCGGGACGGCGAATACGGCGTACTACAACCCGGGTACGGGCACGCTGTCGGGCACGGCAAGCGGCGTGGTGAGCATGGGCGCGGCGGGCGCGGAGCGCGAGATCACCAATGTGGCGCCGGGCAGTAATGCGACCGATGCGGTGAACGTGAGCCAGTTGCAGTCGCTGGCGGGTGTGGTGACGAATACGGTCAGTGCTATCTCGTCGCTGTCGACGGGGTTGAGCACGACGAATAGCAATGTGGCTTCGTTGTCGACGTCGTCTTCGACAGTGGAAAGCTCATTGTCCACGGGTCTGTCAACGACGAACAGCAACGTCGCCTCGTTGTCCACGTCGTCCTCGACAGTGGAAAGCTCGCTGTCGACTGGCCTGAGCACGACCAACAGCAACGTTGCCTCGCTGTCGACGTCGTCGTCGACGGTGCAAAGCTCACTCTCGACTGGCCTAAGCACGACCAACAGCAATGTGGCGTCGTTGTCGACGTCGTCCTCAACAGTGGCAAGCTCCCTGTCGACTGGCCTGAGCACGACGAACAGCAACGTGGCCTCGCTGTCGACATCGGCTTCGACGGTAGAAAGCTCGCTGTCCACAGGTCTGTCGACGACGAACAGCAACGTGGCTTCGTTGTCGACGTCGGCTTCGACGGTGGAAAGCTCGCTGTCGACGGGTCTGAGCACGACGAACAGCAATGTGGCCTCGCTGTCGACGTCGTCCTCGACAGTGGAAAGTTCGTTGTCGACTGGTCTGAGCACAACGAACAGCAATGTGGCTTCGCTGTCGACGTCGGCTTCGACAGTGGAAAGCTCGCTGTCGACTGGCCTGAGCACGACGAACAGCAATGTGGCTTCGCTGTCGACGTCGGCTTCGACAGTGGAAAGCTCGCTGTCGACTGGCCTGAGCACGACGAACAGCAATGTGGCTTCGCTGTCGACGTCGGCTTCGACAGTGGAAAGCTCGCTGTCGACTGGCCTGAGCACGACGAACAGCAATGTGGCTTCGCTGTCGACGTCGGCTTCGACAGTGGAAAGCTCGCTGTCGACTGGCCTGAGCACGACGAACAGCAATGTGGCTTCGCTGTCGACGTCGGCTTCGACAGTGGAAAGCTCGCTGTCGACTGGCCTGAGCACGACGAACAGCAATGTGGCTTCGCTGTCGACGTCGGCTTCGACAGTGGAAAGCTCGCTGTCGACTGGCCTGAGCACGACGAACAGCAATGTGGCTTCGCTGTCGACGTCGGCTTCGACAGTGGAAAGCTCGCTGTCGACTGGCCTGAGCACGACGAACAGCAATGTGGCTTCGCTGTCGACGTCGGCTTCGACAGTGGAAAGCT
>NZ_VWWL01000046.1 GCF_011752995.1 Burkholderia sp. Ax-1724 | reverse complement strand
CCAAACTGTTCAAGCAGCTCGGCGGGAATTGCCGGCAGATCGGCCGGTGGGGTCTTTGGTTTGCGAGGCATATATTCTCCTGGGGAGCATCATATGCCTTGAACACGAAATTACTGACAGGCCCCGCCGCCGGAAGAATGACTGCCTTGTCACTTACGCGGAGTGCGCGAGGAGACAGACTCCAGATGCACCACGATCCCCTCCAGGCCAGGGGACCCGCTTAAGAGCTGGCGGTGTGAAGCTGCTTTCTTTGCCTACTTTCTTTGCAGCCGCAAAGAAAGTAGGTGCCGCCCCGCACAGGGGCAACACCAACAGACCGACACGAACACAAGGAAAGGCCCACAAAGTCAGAACAACGACAAAACTACCGCAGGCAAAAAAAATAAAAACAACAAAACATACCCCCGCGCCGCAGGCAAAAAAACCATCCGCTGCGCGGGCAAAACCACCCACTACTTCCTCAAAGAATCCATATCCACCACAAACCGATACTTAACATCACTCTTCAGCATCCGCTCATACGCCTCATTGATCTTCTGCATCGGAATAACTTCAATATCGGAAGTAATGCCATACCGCCCACAAAAGTCCAGCATCTCCTGCGTCTCCGCAACTCCCCCAATCAACGACCCGGCCAGGCGCCGCCGCTTGAGAATCAGATTGAACACCTGTGGCGACGGATGATCGTGCTCCGGTACGCCAACGAGCGTCAGCGTGCCATCCCGCTTCAACAGACTCAAAAACGGATTCAGGTCGTGCTGCGCCGCCACCGTATTGATGATGAGATCGAAGCTGTTCGCATGCGCTTCCATCTCTTCCGGGTTCTTCGAAATCACCACCTCATCGGCACCCAGCCGTTTCGCATCCTCGATCTTCGACGGCGACGTCGTGAACAGCACGACATGCGCACCCATCGCATGCGCAAGCTTCACGCCCATATGGCCGAGACCGCCGAGGCCGACAATGCCGACCTTCTTGCCTGGACCCGCACCCCACGTGCGTAGCGGCGAATACGTCGTGATGCCCGCGCACAGCAGCGGCGCGACGCCGGCCGGGTCGAGGCTGGCCGGCACGTGTAGCGTGAAGGCTTCGTCGACGACGAGTTGCGTCGAGTAGCCGCCGTATGTCACCCGGCCGTCGACGCGATCCATGGCGTTGTACGTGCCGACAAAACCGCTCTCGCAATACTGTTCGAGACCTTCCGCGCAATTCGCGCAGGTGCGGCACGAATCGACCATGCAGCCCACCGCGACGAGATCGCCGACCTTGTGCTTCGTCACGTTCGGGCCCACCGCGCTCACGCGGCCCACGATCTCGTGGCCCGGCACCAGCGGGTAGATCGTGTTCTTCCATTCATTGCGTGCCTGGTGCAGGTCGGAATGGCACACGCCGCAGAACAGCACGTCCATCTGCACGTCATGGGCGCGAGGCGCGCGGCGTTCGAGGTCGAACGGGACCAGCGGCGCGCTGGCGTCGGTTGCTGCATAGGCATAAGTCGTGCTCATGGGTAGCTCCAGCAAAAAGATGATGGCGCAAAAGGCGGCGCGCCAGCGATACGCAACCTGCGTTGCGGATGTGGCGAACCCCAGCATGAAACAGGATCGTGATGCGAACGACGGCAAGCGCGAAGCGGACCCGATTCTCCACTCGATGCGAGGTAGGGCAACGAATGGACGGGCGCGCTTTGCGCAACGAAAAGGACGATCCGGCAGGGTTCCCATCATAGGAGCCAGACACCGCTCGCGGAATACCTGATCGTCTTGAAGGTTTGCCTAAAACTCCTGGGTAGCGGCACGGCAGGCTGTTTGATGCTAGATTTCAAGCATTATTCTCTTGCCTGTCACCATACCGTCATGTCCACCCAAGTTGTCCGCCCAGCCACGCAAGACCTCGCGCAGCAGCGCGTGCTCGAACTGTTCGAGGTTCTCGCACCCAATGTCGGCTTCACGCGCACGAGTCTCGAAGGCGTCAACCTGCTGCGCGCGAATCAGCCGATGCCGCGCATGCCGGTGATGTACGAGCCGAGCATCGTGATTGTCTGCCAGGGACGCAAGCGCGGTTATCTCGGCGATCAGGTGTTCCAGTACGACGCGCAGCAGTATCTCGTGCTGTCGGTGCCGCTGCCGTTCGAATGCGAGACCGAGGCGAGTGTAGAGGAGCCGTTTCTCGGCATCTCGGTACGCGTCGATCTGACGATGGTCGCCGAGTTGCTGATGGCCCTCAACGAAACGCAGGGCGTCGCGCAGAACGAGCCGGTCGGCATCTATTCCACACCGCTCGATCCGGCACTCAGCAACGCGGTGCAGCGCTTGATGGAAGCGTTGGCCGCGCCGCTCGACGCGCGCATTCTCGCACCCGCCATCGTGCGCGAAATCTGTTATCGCGTGTTGACCGGCGAGCAGGGCGATGCGATTCGCGCGGCGCTCACGCATCAGAATCACTTCGGCCGCATTGCGAAGGCGTTGCGGCGCATTCATGCGGACTATCACGGTTCGCTCGACGTCGATACGCTCGCGGCCGAAGCGGGCATGAGCCTCGCGGTGTTTCATGCGCAATTCAAGGCGGTGACGGCTACCTCGCCGATGCAGTACGTGAAGACCACGCGCCTGCATCACGCGCGTCTTCTGATGGTGCAGGACGGTTTGAATGTAGGCGCGGCCGCGGTGCGGGTTGGCTATGAAAGCGCGTCGCAATTCAGCCGCGAGTTCAAGCGCCTGTTCGGCCTCAGCCCCGGCGACGAAGTCAAACGCATGCGTGCCGTGTACGACTCGCCGCCGCGGCAGCCGCCCAAGCCGGCGCCGCGCTATGTCACCGCGGTCTGATGGCGACAGGCGGCTACAGGCCGCTGAACCAGTTGTAGCCCTGGTCTTCCCAGTAGCCGCCAGGGTTCGTGTTGGTCACGAAAATGGCCGCGATATGCTTCGGGTTCTTGAAGCCGAGCTTGGTCGGCACACGCAGCTTTAGCGGATAACCGTATTTGGCCGGCAGCGGCTCGTTGCGGAAATCGAGCGTCAATTGCGTTTGCGGATGCAGCGCGGTCGCCATGTCGAGGCTCGAGTAATAGCGGTCCGCGCATTTGAAGCCCACGTAGCGCGCGCTCAGATCGGCGCCGATCCGTTCGAGGAACGTGCGGAACGGTACCCCGCGCCATTGTCCGATCGCGCTCCATCCTTCGATGCAGACGTGACGTGTGATCTGCGAAACCTGCGGCAGCGCGCGCAGCTGTTCGAGCGTCCAGCTGCGCTTGTCGGCGATGAGCCCCGACACTTCGAGCCGGTAGGTCGAGCCGTCGATATCGGGCGCGTCGAACTCGGGATAGAACGCGTTGAACGGAAACGGGTCGGTGATCTCGCGTTCCGAATAGGTCGGCGCGAGTTTGTTGCGGTTGAACAGCCACGCCTGCACGCGATCGTTCCAGCGCGACATGGCCCACAGCACCTTGTCGACGGAATCGCCGTCCTGCATGTTGCAGCCCGACAGCATCGCGAGCGCGCCGATCGACAGCGACGAGCGCAGGAACAGACGCCGCTGCAACTGCTCGATCTGCGGCTGGTGGTCGGCGAGAAGGATGCGCGAGCGGCGCGTATCCTGCGCGGCAGCGGCACTTTCGGCACTTTCGGCACTCCCGGCGCTATCGGTTCCGTCGTTTCGTTTGAGCGTGTTCATGCGCGAGTCCTTTCCTGCGCTTCGCGCGGGGCATGCGAGACGCGGCGCGCGCGGCCCGTGAACATTGGCGGCAACGTGCGCGGCACCAGCAGCACGAGCGCCAGATGCACGACAACAAAGCCGGCCACGCCGGCCATCGCGACGAAGTGCACGCGCCGGGCGAAGTCGAAGCCGCCGAACAGCGCGGTTAGCCACGAGAATTGCACGGGCTTCCAGATCGACAGTCCCGAAGCGACGAGCAACACGCCCAGCATGAGCACGAGCAGATAGAGCGCGCGCTGCACCGCGTTGTATCGGCCGGTATCGTGCGGCAGTCTGAAGCGCAAGGCGAGCGCCGCATCGCGCGCCACCTCGCGCGGATGAACCGGCAGCAGCTTGCGCCGCAAATGCCCGCTTGCGAGGCCGTACGCGAGATACAGCAGGCCGTTCGCGCACAGCAGCCACATCGCCGCGAAATGCCAGGCGATCGAGCCGCCGAGCCAGCCGCCGACCGTTGCCCACACCGGGAACGTGAACGGAAAGATCGGCGAGGCGTTGTAGATCGCCCAGCCGCTCATCAGCATGCAGACCATCGCGAACGCGTTGATCCAGTGCGTCACGCGTACGACGAGCGGGTGAACGATCAGGATGGCTTGCGGTTTTGCCTGCGGTTCGGACATCGGCGGAAAGCGCTCAGCGAAGAGAAGCGGCAAGCCGCGCCCGGTGCGGGCGCGGCCATTCGAATGAAATACAGGGAAGGGCGGTGCCTTACATCGGCGGCGTCACGCCATGCTCGCCGGCCGAGATGAAGTTCGCGGTCATCGAGCCGTCCGCTTCCTTATGCGCGAACAGCACGACCTTCGTGCCCGACGTGAGCAGCGCGCGGGTGCCCGGTTCGAGGCTGACGATGGGCACGTCCTGCGGAATCACGATTTTCTTTTCGCCGTCCTTGTACTTGACCGTGATCGTGCGGCCGTTGCTGACCACGAGCGAGCCGACCGTGCCGTTCGTCATCGTGCTGTTCGCGCCGAGATCCCACGGGCGATGGCCTTCGCCCGAGCCGCGCATGCTGGCCGGGAACACGTGCACTTCGAGTGCCTTCAGCGTGCCGTCGGCTTGCGGAATCGCGGCGGTGCCGACATAGCTGTCCGGCTTGATGTCGTTGACGTTGGCGAGCAGGACGCCGCGAATCGGCGTGTCGGCGGGCAGCTTCACGTCGACGTCCTTGCCGTCGCGCGTGTGCACTTTGAGCACGTCGCCCGACAGCGACGTTATCGTGCCGCGCAGGCCGGTCGGCGCGGCGTTCTGGGCCTGGGCCGCGGGCATCGTGGCGAACAGGGCGGCGGCGAGCGCGGGGGCGGTGAGGGCGCGCAGCATTCGCGCGGAAACGATCTTCATGAGGCTGCTCCAGGAAGGGTGAAACAGGGAATGGTGCGCACAGCCTAGCTCGCGCCCTGGCTCGTCGCGGTGACAGGCGGATGACAAAAACGTCATGAACGCAGGGTGACAGCCACGTAGAATGGCCGCCAGGGCCATTGCGGCGTATCGGGCATATTCGGGCATATCGAAGCGTGTGGAGCGTGCCGATCGGATATGCCGCGGGCCATTATGTCGAACCGTGGGCAGGAGCCGCGCGCATCATGAGCATTCTCGTCATCGAAGACGATCCGAAGACCGGCGATTATCTGAAGAAGGGCTTGCGCGAGAGCGGCTATGCGGTCGACCTCGCGCGTACCGGCACGGACGGCCTGCACATGGCGCTGGAACACGCATACGAACTCGTGGTGCTCGACGTGATGCTGCCCGGCATCGACGGATGGGAAATCATGCGCGCGTTGCGCGCGCGGCGCGATCTGCCGGTGATTTTCCTGACCGCGCGCGATCAGGTTAGCGACCGGATTCGCGGCCTCGAACTCGGCGCCGACGACTATCTCGTCAAGCCGTTTTCGTTTACCGAACTGGTGCTGCGCATTCGCACGCTGCTGCGCCGCGGCGTGATTCGCGAGAGCGACGTGTTCGAGGTGGCCGACCTGAAGCTCGACGTGCTGCGCCGCCGGGTCACGCGCGAGGGCGTCGAGATTCCGCTCACGAACAAGGAATTCATGCTGCTGCATCTGCTCGTGCGGCGCGAGGGCGAGGCACTGTCGCGCTCGCAGATCGCCTCGGAAGTGTGGGACATGAACTTCGACAGCGACACCAACGTGGTCGACGTGGCGATCAAGCGGTTGCGCGCGAAGATCGATCATCCGTTCGAGAAGAAGCTGATTCACACGGTGCGCAGCATCGGCTACACGTTCGGCGACGGCGCATGAAACTGTGGACCGAACGCTCGCTGATCGCACGCACGACGATACTGTTCGCGCTGATCGCGTGCGTCGTGATCGGCTCGCTCGGCGCGTATTTCTATCAGTCAGCCGAAGTATCGCTGCAGCGCCGCGCCGACGTCGTGCTGACCGGCCGCGTCGAGCATTTCAGCCGCATCGTGCACGATCTTTATTCGGTTAGCGAATTGAAGAAGCGGCCGCTGCTGTTCGAGACGATGCTCGGCGCGGAGGAGGACGTGCTGCTGTTTCGCCGCCCGGGCGAAGCGCCGTTCGTCGACGTGAATCCGGGCAATCTCGCCGTGCCTGATTTGCCGGCGCGTCCGGCGGGCAATCTGCCCGGCGTCGCCGATATCCGCCAGACGCTGCTGCCCGACGGTGTGCCCGTGCATTGGGCGGTCGCCACGGCGAAAGCGCGCGAGGACGGCACCGAAGTCGAAGTGATCGCGGGGCACCCGATGACCCACGAAATGCGCATGCTGGCCGCGTACCGCAACCGCATCGTGCTCGCGACGCTGATCGGCATGCTGGCCGCGACGTTGCTTGCCTACTGCGTGTTGCGCCGCGCGCTGCGGCCGGTGCGCGAGATCGCGACGCGCGCCGCGCAGATCAGCCCGGCGAATCTCGCGGTGCGTCTCGACAGCGAGGCCGCGCCGCTCGAACTGCGTCAGCTCACGCGCGCGTTCAACGCCATGCTCGATCGTCTCGCGGACGGCTATCAACGCTTGCAGCAGTTTTCCGCCGACCTCGCGCACGAGATCCGCACGCCGGTCGGCGTGCTGATCGGTCAGACCCAGGTCGCGCTCGCGCAACCACGCGAGGCCGACGAATATCAGCAACTGCTCGAATCGAATCTGGAAGAGCTGAATCGCCTCAGTCATATCGCCGAGAACATTCTCTTTCTCGCGCACGCGGATCATGCGGGCTTGCCGATCGAGCGGCAGCCGGTCGACCTGCAAGGCGAACTACTCAGGATCGCAGATTATTTCGAAGGTCTTGCCGACGAACGCGGCATGCGCTTCGAAGTCGATGCGGCCGGCGTGGTGTCGGCGAACCCGATGCTATGCCGCCGTGCGATCAACAATCTGGTCGTCAACGCGGTGCGTTACGGCGCGGGCGATACGGTCGTGCGCCTGAGCGGCGCGCAGGACGAGCAGGGCGCGACCGTGACGGTCGAAAACGAGGGCGCGCCGATTCCGGACGCGCAACTGGACCGTCTGTTCGACCGCTTCTATCGCGGCGACGCGGCGCGCAGCGCCTTCACCGAATCGAACGGACTCGGGCTCGCGATCGTCAAGGCGATCATGCATCTGCATGGCGGCACCGCGCGCGCGGTGTGCCCGATGCCGGGCGTGGTGCGCTTCGAGCTGAGGTTTCCGGGCGCCTGAGCGGGCGAGTTGCGAAGCCGTGCCGGCACGCGATCGGATCGACCGGCCGGCAGCGTCCGGTAGCGTCCCTTACTCGCCAGCATCCGTTGCCGGCTGGTTCTCATAGTGCGCGCGCTTTTTCTCGTACATCAGCAGATCGGCGCGCTGTACGCCCGCTTCGAGCCGGTCGCCGCGCTGGCAGGTCGCCGCGCCCATCGAGAAGCTCAGCGGTGCGCCCGGATAGAACTGGTTGTTCATCTCGACGAGCTGATGGATCGAATCGATCATCGCGGCGCCGCCGCGCTCGTCGGTATCGGGCATCAGGATCGCGAATTCGTCGCCGCCGATACGCGCCGCGTGGAACGGCAGCTCCATCGCCTTCGCGAGCACTTCGCCGGCGCGCCGCAGCAGCGCGTCGCCGGCCGCATGGCCGAGCTGATCGTTCACGCGCTTCAGGCCGTTCAGGTCGGCCATGATGATCGTCACGGGCCACGGCCCCTTGCGTTCGAGCCGGTTCAGTTCGTCGACGTAGAACGAGCGGTTGCGCAGCTTCGTCAGCACGTCGTGCTTGCCGAGGAATTCGAGGTAGGCCTCGGCCTTCTTGCGCGCGGTGATGTCCGTGAGCGCGACGAGCACGAGGTCCCAGCTATCCTCGTGGCCGGGCAGCACCGAGAATTGCAGATGCACGTGCACCTCGTTGCCGTCGAGCGAGTAGTTGAGCACTTCGCGCTGCTGGAACAGCTTGTTGTCCCACAGGTCGATCAGCTGCTCGCGGAAATGCGGGCGCATGTCGTCGCGGAACACGTCGGCGAGACGCGCGAGCAGCGTCTTCTTGTCCTTCGCGGCGAACATGCCGAGCGTGTGCTGGTTCACGTCGAGCACGTGAATCTCCGCCATGCAGCGTTCGACGAACTCGGGATGCACGTCGGTAAACACGCGGAAATCGCTGATGCCCGCCGCGCGCGCGCCGTCGATCAGGCGCTTGACCGCGCTGAAATCCTCGACCCATAGCGACACCGGCGAATGCTCGAAGAGACCGCGCGCGTACTGCTCGGCCAGCGAGACGCGGCGCCGCGCGCCTTCGAGTTCGGTGATGTCTTCGGTCGACACGAGCACGCGGTCCCAGCGTTCCTCGTGACCGGGCAGCACGGCGCCCTTGAGCAGCACGTCGAGCCGCCGTCCGCCGAGCGTGTAGTTGACCGTGTGGCTCGTGAAGTGCAATTGCCCGGCCCATAACTGGCACAGCTCTTCGAGGTGCGTCTTCAGCATGTCGTCGCGGAACACCGACGCGAGGTTATGCGTGAGCGTGTCGAAGTCGGCGGCCTCGAACTGCGCGAGTGTCTGCCGATTGACCTTGATGACGCGGATGCGGTGCGCGCATTCGGCAACCCGGTGCGGGTCTTCCGCGAAATGGGCGCGCAGATCGGTCACGCCCGCGGCGCGCCATGCATCGAACAGCGTCTGCACGCCGCTGAAGTCTTCGAGCCAGAGCGAGACGGGGGCGAGCTCGAACATCCCGGAATCGTCGTTGACAGGCGCAGAGCCGCTCGTGAGGGTATCCAGCATGAGGTTCTCGGGATCGAAAGTGCGGCTATTTTATGACGGCTTCGCGCGCGCCGAAACGAAAGACTGGCGAGACGTCGTTTTTTTCGCAGGCGCCGGGGGGCGAAAGCGGCCAAAGCGGCGAAGGGACGGCCACGCACGCGCGACCTTGCTACACTCGGGCATCATGGGTTCGGCTTGAGCCCTGTCCAAACCCCGTCCGAACTCCGTCCATTCACCCCGTCGGGACACTATCGTCATGAAGCCATCCCTGCTGGTTCTGATCCCTCTGAGCGACGCGAGCCGCGCGAGTGTCGAGGCCGCGTTCGACGTCGTCTACGCCCCCGAACCGGCGCAGCGCGAAGCCGCGCTCGCCATGCATGGCGCGGCGATCCGCGCGGTGCTGACGAACGGCACGACGGGTCTTGCTGCCGCGGAAATCGACCGCATGCCGCGACTCGAACTGCTGAGCGCGCTTGGCGCCGGCTACGAAAACCTCGCCGTCGATCACGCGCGCTCGCGCGGCATCGTGCTCGTCAACGGCGCGGGCACCAACGATCACTGCGTCGCCGATCACGCGTTCGCGTTGCTGCTGGCCGTCGTGCGCGACATTCCGCAGCTCGACCGGGCGACGCGCGAAGGGGTATGGCGCGATCATCTGCCCTTGCATCCGAATGTGTCGAACAAACGTTTGGGGATCGTCGGGCTCGGCCATATCGGCGCGAAGATCGCGCGCCGCGCCGCCGGGTTCGACATGGAGGTCGGCTACCACAACCGCAAGCCGCGCGAAGATTCGCCGCTGCGCTATTTCGACAACGTCGCGGCACTCGCGCAATGGAGCGACTTTCTCGTCGTGGCGACGCCGGGCGGCGCGGGCACGCGGCATCTGATCGGCGAGACCGTGCTGGCGGCGCTCGGTTCGCGCGGCTTCGTGGTCAACGTGTCGCGCGGCAGTGTCGTCGATACGGCGGCCCTGGCCCGGGCGCTGGCAGCGGGAACCCTGGCGGGCGCGGCGCTCGACGTCTACGAGGGCGAGCCCGAACCGCCGCAGGCGCTGCTCGGGCTGCGCAACGTGGTGCTGACGCCGCATGTCGGCGGCCGCTCGCCGGAAGCGATCACCGCGTCGGTCGACAACTTTCTCGCCAACGCGCGGCGGCATTTCGCGGGCGAGCCAGTGCTGACGCCGATCTGAATCCGAACGGCGCGGCGGGGCGGCAACGCTGAAAGCCAAACGGAAACTATCGGCGAGCCGGATAGTTTCCGTCGCGAATCGCGATTTCCCTTGTGACGGCGACGCGCATACGATGGTCGCTATCGTATGAGCCGCCCGAGTAGTATGAGCAGCACGGATGACCCGCTGCTTCGGCTCATCCGCAACCGCGCCGGAGATCGCCCATGGAGCATCGCGCCCGCACGCAGAACGAACGGCTCGACATCAAGACCACCACCTGCTACATGTGTGCGTGCCGCTGCGGCATTCGCGTGCATCTGCGCGATGGCGAGGTGCGCTACATCGACGGCAATCCCGAGCATCCGCTCAACCAGGGCGTGATCTGTGCGAAGGGCGCCTCGGGCATCATGAAGCAGTACTCGCCCGCGCGCCTTACGCAGCCGTTGCTGCGCAAGACCGGCGCCGAGCGCGGCAGCGCGCAGTTCGAGCCGGTCTCGTGGGAGGTCGCGTTCGACCTGCTCGAAAAGCGCCTCGCCGCGATTCGCGCGACCGATCCGAAGAAGTTCGCATTGTTCACAGGCCGCGATCAGATGCAGGCGCTGACCGGTCTCTTCGCCAAGCAGTTCGGTACGCCTAACTATGCGGCGCATGGCGGCTTCTGCTCGGCGAACATGGCGGCCGGCATGATCTATACGATAGGCGGCTCGTTCTGGGAGTTCGGCGGGCCCGATCTCGACAGCGCGAAGCTGTTCTTCATGATCGGCACGGCCGAGGATCATCATTCGAATCCACTCAAGATCGCGCTCTCGAAGTTCAAGCGCGCGGGCGGCCGCTTCATCGCGATCAATCCGGTCCGCACCGGCTATGCGGCGATTGCCGACGAGTGGGTGCCGATCAAGCCCGGCACCGACGGCGCGCTCTTCATGGCGTTCCTGCACGAACTGATCGCCGCCGACGCGTGGGATCACGAGTTCGTGCGCCGCTACACGAATGCGGCCGAGCTGATCGATCTCGACGAGGGTAGCGAGAACTTCGGCCTCTTCGTGCGCGATCCGCAGCGGCCCGTGGGCAATCCGCTGTTTCCGCAGAACCATCTCTGGTGGGACCCGGCCGCGCAGCGCGCGGTGCCGCATCACACGCCGGGCGTCACGCCCGCGCTCGACGGCCGCTATACGCTCGAGGACGGCAAACCGGTCACGCCGTCGTTCGCGTTGCTGCGCGAGCGCGTCGCCGCTTGCACGCCGGAGTGGGCCGCAGAAATCACCGGCATCGCGGCGGCAACGATCCGCCGTCTCGCCGGCGAAATGATCGAAACGAGCCGCCGGCATCGCATCACGCTGCCGATCCGCTGGACCGATGCCTGGGGCGAAACGCACGAAACGGTCAGTGGCAATCCGGTTGCCTTTCATGCGATGCGCGGGCTGGCCGCGCATTCGAACGGCTTCCAGTCGATTCGCGCGCTGGCGGTGCTGATGTCGCTGCTCGGCATGATCGACCGGCCCGGCGGCTTTCGTCACAAGTCGCCGTTTCCGCGCGCGGTGCCGCCGTCGGCGAAACCGCCGAACAGTCCCGACGCGGTCAAGCCGAATACGCCGCTCGCGACCGGCCCGCTCGGCTGGCCCGCCGCGCCCGAGGATCTGTTCGTCGACGAACACGGCGGCCCCGTGCGCATCGACAAGGCGTTCTCGTGGGAGTATCCGCTCGCGGTGCATGGCGTCATGCATAGCGTCATCACCAACGCTTGGCGCGGCGATCCGTACCCGATCGATACGCTGATGATCTTCATGGCCAATATGGCGTGGAATTCGTCGATGAATACGATGAAGGTGCGCGAGATGCTGGTCGACAGGCACGCGAACGGCGAGTACAAGATTCCGTTTCTCGTCGTGTGCGATGCGTTCCAGTCGGAGATGACCGCGTTCGCCGATCTGATCCTGCCCGACACGACCTATCTCGAACGCCATGACGCGATGTCGATGCTCGACCGGCCGATCTCCGAGTTCGACGGTCCCGTCGATTCGGTGCGTGTGCCGGTCGTGCCGCCGACCGGCGAGTGCAAGCCGTTTCAGGAAGTGCTGATCGAACTCGCGGCGCGCCTGAAGTTTCCGGCTTTCACCACGGCGGACGGCGCGCGGCGCTTTCGCGACTATCCCGACTTCATCGTCAATCACACCACGTCGCCCGATTCCGGCGTCGGCTTTCTGATCGGCTGGCGCGGCAAGGACGGCGACAAGGCGCTCGTGGGCGAGCCGAATCCGCGCCAATGGGAGCAGTACGCGAAGAACAACTGCGTGTTCCATTACCGCTTGCCCGAGACCTTGCAGTACATGCGCAACTGCAACGGACCGTATCTCGACTGGGCGGTCAAAAACGGCTTCCGCAAATTCGGCGAGCCGATCCTGATCCAGCTTTACTCGGACGTGATGCAGAAATTCAGGCTCGCGGCGCAAGGGCGCACGAGCGGCCGACAACCGCCCGAGCATCTGCGTGCGCGCCTCGAAACCTATTTCGATCCGCTGCCGTTCTGGTATGCGCCGCTCGAAAGCGCCGCGACCGATCTCGCGCGGTTTCCGCTGACGGCGCTCACGCAGCGGCCGATGGCGATGTATCACTCGTGGGATTCGCAGAACGCGTGGCTACGGCAGATTCATGGGGAGAACTATCTTTACGTGAATCCGCAAACGGCGTCGGCGCAGGGCATTGCCGATGGCGGCTGGATCTACGTCGAATCGCAATGGGGCCGCGTGCGCTGCATGGCGCGCTTCAGCGAAACCGTCGAGCCGGGAACCGTATGGACCTGGAACGCGATCGGCAAGGCGGCCGGCGCGTGGAATCTCGGCCCCGGCGCGAACGAATCGCAGCGCGGCTTCCTGCTCAATCACCTGATTACCGACGAACTGCCCGGCGGCGATGGGCAGGCCGCGCGTCTGTCGAACTCCGATCCGGTGACGGGGCAGGCCGCGTGGTACGACGTGCGTGTGCGGATCTATCCCGCCGAAGCCGACGCGCGGCATACGTTGCCGCAATTCGCCGCGATGCCTGAATTGCCCGGCTCGGTGGGCGGCGGTGGTGTCGTGTCGCGCATCGTGCAGACCTATTTCGCGGGCCGTGGCGAATTCGCGGCGCGTCTGCGCGGCGCGGCCCGCCGCAAGTAATGCTAACGACGATGACCGGAGCAACGGCAAGGAGCATGCGATGACCCAGATGGCGCTGGTGATCGACCTGAACGTGTGCGTGGGTTGCCAGGCATGCGTGACGAGCTGCAAGGAGTGGAACACGTCGGGCGAGTCGGGCAGTCTCGCGGACTTCAACCCCTACGACGCGGACCCGTCCGGCACGTTCTTCAACCGCGTGCAGAGTTTCGAGGCGGGCAGTTTCCCCGACACGGAGATGATCCATTTTCCGAAGTCCTGCCTGCATTGCGAGGACCCGCCGTGCGTGCCCGTGTGTCCGACCGGCGCGAGCTACAAGCGCAAGGAAGATGGTCTCGTGCTGGTCGATTTCGATCGCTGCATCGGCTGCAAGTATTGCGCGTGGGCGTGTCCGTACGGCGCGCGCGAGCTCGACGAAGGGCGCAAGGAGATGACCAAGTGCACGCTGTGCGTCGATCGCATTCACGATGACAAGCTCTCCGAGCGCGATCGCCAGCCCGCTTGCGTGCTCGCGTGCCCGACTTCGGCGCGGCTCTTCGGCGACATTCACGATCCGCAGTCCGTCGTGTCGCAAGCGATCAGCGAGCGCGGCGGCTATCAGTTGATGCCGGAGTGGGGCACGCGTCCCGCGAATCATTATTTGCCGCGCGTGCCGACCACGTCCGCCGGTTGCGGTGGCGACGCATGCGCGTGCAAATCGTCCGGCTCGGCGGCCGACGGTTCGACGCCCGTGCCGGCCTCGCCCGAAGCGGAACTCGCATCGGAACTCGAAGCGCAGCTCGGACGCGGCGAACTGCATCTCGCGTCGATGGCGAAGCGCATCTGAACAACAGCATGAACAACGGCGAGACCTCACGATGAATCCGGCATTTTCCGTCGTATTCCTGACGACTTTGAGCGGCGCGGCGCAGGGCTTGCTGATTGCGCTCGTCGGCGTGGAGAGTGCGGCGTGGTGGGGTCTCGTTGCGCAACCGGCCGCCGCGACCGCGTTTTACGTCGCCGGCGCGGCATTGGCCGTGGTGCTGGGCGGCCTCGGGCTGATCGCGTCGTTCTTCCATCTCGGCCATCCCGAACGCGCATGGCGTGCGATTGCGATGTGGCGCACCTCGTGGCTGTCGCGCGAATGCCTGTGCCTGCCCGCGTTTCTCGCTTGCGCGTGCCTGTATGGCGTCGCGCACGCATTTGGTTGGCCGTGGTCGCTTGCGCTCGGCTGGCTCGGCGTGCTCGCGAGCGTGGCGCTATTCGTCTGCACCGCGATGATCTATGCCTGCCTGCGCTTTCTGCAGGAATGGGCGACGCCGCTTACGCTCGTCAACTTCGTGTTGCTCGGCTGCGCATCGGGCTTCACGCTCGCGACGGCGCTCAGCGCATGGCTCGCGCCTGCGTTGACGGCCGGGCTCGCGATCTGCGCGTGTCTGCTGACGCTGGCGGGATGCGCGAGCCGTTCGGCCTCGCTCGTGCGCAATGCGCGCTTGCGGCCGAAGTCGACCGTGCAGAGCGCCACCGGCATTCGCAACCCGAAGCTCGTGCAGGTGACGCGCGGCTTCACGGCGGGCGCGTTCAATCTGCGCGAGTTTTTCCACGGCAAGTCGGCGGGGACGTTGCGTGGCGTTAAATGGGCTTTTCTCGCGGCTGCGTTCGTTGCGCCGGTGCTGTTGATCGTGCTCGGCGCGAGCCTGCATTCGATTGACGTGTCGTTCGGGCTGCTGGCCGCGGCCTCGCTCGTGCAGTATGCGGGGCTCGTTGCCGAGCGCTGGTTTTTCTTCGCGGAGGCGAAGCATCCGCAGAATCTTTATTACGCGCGGGTGGGGTGAGGCCGATGTCTTTCATGGCCGGATACCGTTCATATTCATAGTGGGTTCCGTGCCGTTCGTGTAACGAAAAACCAGCTACTGTCAAATCTGGTTTGATTCACCGGGGTGTTTTGAGAGGCTCGGCAATACTACGACCGTGATTTCACGCGTTGAGTCGATGCCTCTTATTCGCAAGGGGCAGTTCGATTTTTCCGTGTTCGAGTCTGATGAACTGCCACTCCCGTCATCTGAAATGCCACCTCGTTAAATTAATCATCCGCGGTACGTCTCGGCCGCGGTAGCACGCTTTTCCCCCTATCAGTTGCCGGAACATAAGCCACTATTTTCCCGAATTTCCAGGTTTCACCTATGGACAGAAAATCGCCAAACGTTTGCGTTTTGCGAATTTAAATTTTCCTTATATTTATTTATCAATAATTTGCAGTTTGGCTCGATAAACACTGGCTTTTTTAGGATAAGGCCGCTTAGAATTCTTTCCCTTCGGGGGAGTCGAGATAGCATCCGGCTCGATTAATTTTTAGTGACACCAAAACAAAAACGACGGTAACAACAACGCTATGGGGTCCAGAATTCTGTCGATATTAGCCACACGGCCGGAAGCCATCGGAATGGCGCCGCCCGTCATGCGGCCCGAGCGCGAGGCGGACGTCGACGCGGTTGTCCGCGTAACGGGCAAACCCTTCGCGGACTTCCCCGCAACGCTCACCGATGCAGCCGATCCGCCCGCGCGCCGGCACGCCTCTTCCTTCGAATTTGCCGGCGAGGCGTAGCGCCCGCATCCAGCACGTCCGCTCCCGCCGCTTCTTTCCTGACAGACGATCGTGAATTCAACCTCTGCTTCGCGTGCCGAGCGCTTCGCACGCATTCGCCGTAGCGGGGCTTCCCGCTGCCTGCATATCGCCGGTTTGTTGCTGGGCTGCGCGCTCGCGGCCACCGGCGGCTTCGCGCCGGTTCCAGCCGCCGCCGCATCCGCCGATGGTTTTGCCGAAGCGCTGACCAGTGCAGGCAACAGCGTGACGACGCGAACCGTTGCGCTGCGCGATCTCGGCGTGCGTGACGTCGCCGTGCTCGACGCGCCGCGGGCGAGCCGCGAGTACTACTTTCCGGTGCCGGCCGGTGTGCCGCTCGACGGCGCCGAATTGCAGGTCGATGCCGACTATCTGCACGCCGACGGCGGCCGCACGACGATGCGCGTCTCGCTCGACGGCTCGCCCGTGCTGGCTCGCGCGCTCACGGAGCCGCGCGGCGACGCGGCGGCGAGCGTCGGCGTGAGCGGCGAACCGAGGCCGGGCGGCTATGTGCGCGCCGGGCTTGCGTGGGCGTCGGTGGTCAACGATGCGGACTGCGCGGATCAGACCGCGATCGGCAACGTGCTGCGGGTCGCGCCCACCACGCGTCTCACGTATCGCTACGACACGAACGACGTCAAGGATTTGCGGACCGCCTGGTCGGCCTTGCCGCCGGTGCCGTCCATCGTGATCTCGGCGCCGCGCGTGGCCGCGCCGGGCTACGACACGGCATGGCGCGCCGCCGCGCTGATGCAGCGCGACGGCCGCGAGCCCGTGATCCGCGCATGGCCCAAGGCCGGCGACACGATCGATCTCGGTACGCTCGACGTGCCGGCGCCGCTGCGCGCGCTGCCGGCGTTCGCCGCGCTGGCGTCGGGCGGTTCGCACCGGCTCGGCAATCCCGCCGAAGCGGGCGCGCTGTTCGTGCTGGCGCCCGAGCGCGTATGGCCGGCCGACCTGATCGTCGTCGACGATGCGATGCGCACGGCACTCGATGCCTCA
>NZ_VWWL01000045.1 GCF_011752995.1 Burkholderia sp. Ax-1724 | reverse complement strand
CATCAGGACGAGGTACGGAGCGGCAAAGCTCCACTCCTCGTCCGATACATCTGTTGGGTACGGTTTGCGTTCTGGCATTGCGCCAGGTTACCAGGTTTGGCACAAAGTGCCTAACACGCTCTAGGCGCCATAAAATTAGCACTAGATCATTTGGTCAGTTTATGTATGCAAAAAAGCCCGCTTTTTAGTCGGCCCTGAATAATCTGCCGAAGCCTATGCATCAAGGCTGATGAGCTGAAACGGTGTTGTGGGATTTGCAAGGCACAGGCATATTGGTGCGAGTTTCCTGCAAATTTCGACGAGGTTTGGATGGGTCCGAAGACGCCTGTGACCGAGGGAGATTTCTTCCGCCAACCGCTGCGCGAGCAGATCAACTTGAAGCATCCGCTGGTGCGGTTGACCGATCTGATCGACTGGGATCGGTTGGGCACGGCGATGAGCGCGAGCTTTGTCTCGCAGCGGGGCCGGCCGGCGACCTCGCCGCGCCTGATTGCGGGACTGCTGTACTTGCAGCACGCATTCGACCTGTCGGACGAAGACGTGGTCTGGCAATGGCTCGAGAATCCGTATTGGCAGGTGTTCACCGGCGAGACGTACCTGCAAACGAAGCCACCGATCGATCCGTCGAGTCTGACGCGCTGGCGCAAGCGGCTCGGTGAAGCCGGCGTTGAAGAACTGCTGGCGGAGACGATCGAAGTGGCGAAACGGGCGAACGTCATCAAGAGCGCAAGCCTGAAGCACGTGATTGTCGACACGACGGTGATGGAGAAGGCAATCGCGCATCCGACCGATTCGCGCCTGCTGGAGCGCTGCCGTGAACATCTGGTGAAGGCAGCCGCCCGGCACGGTCTGAAGCTGCGGCAGAACTACAACCGCGAGGCGCCCCGTCTGGAGAGCCAGATTGGTCGCTACGCACACGCGAAGCAGTACAAGCGGATGAGGAAGGCGCTGCGGACTTTGCGTTCGCGTGTGGGCCGTGTAATGCGTGACGTCGAACGGCAACTCGATGACGTCGCGCAGCAAAGCCGCGCGGCACTGGAAGACCTGATCGGCCGCACGAAGCGGATTCTGTCGCAGAAGCAAAAGGACAAGAACAAGCTGTACGCGCTGCACTCGCCGGAAGTCGAGTGCCCGGCGAAGGGCAAAGCGCGCAAGCCCTACGAATTCGGTGTCAAGGTGTCGATCACGACGACGCACCGGGAGGGCCTGGTGGTGGGAGCGCGCTCGATGCCGGGCAATCCGTACGACGGGCATACGCTGGCCGAAGCCTTGGAACAGGCGGCGATCCTGAGCGACGTTCAAGCGGAGATCGCCGTCGTCGACCACGGCTATAAGGGCGTTGCCGTCGATGGCGTAAAGGTCTATCACCCGGGTTTGCGACGTGGCATCACGCGCGGCCTGCGCGCGATGATCCGGCGACGCAGCGCGATCGAGCCAGTTATCGGTCATATGAAGGCCGACGGCAAGCTCGATCGGAACTGGTTGAAAGGGACGCTGGGTGATGCGATCCATGCGGTGCGGCGCAGGCCACAACCTGAGGATGATTCTCCGGAAGCTGCGGCTTTTTTACGCGCTGATTCTCGTCGCGTCGCTCGGCTTCAAAACCGTTATGCCGTCGGCAGCCTGACCGCATCCGCGCGCCGAAACGAATTGTTCAAGGCCGACTTTTTAGTGGGCTTTTTTGCATTCCAGGCACCGGCAGATTCACACTTTAAAGGATAAGCCGTCGTTAAATGAGTACGTTTTTGAGTACATTGAAGTTCGAACTCCAAGAACGTACTCACTGTGCACTGATCGATTCTTGCGAGCAATACGTCTGTCATCCCCATAACCGAAATCGGCGCACACCTCGGCGAGCAGGCTCGCTTTCGCCTCGTCGACACACACTGGTGGAATCCCCCGCATCTCGTTCCCCTCACTGAAGTCGTATGCACTCGGTGTTCGGATCCGTCTCGATCGCCATCACCTGGACGTACTTGCCGCCGATCTGCGAAATCAGGTCGGCATACTCGTTCTCCACGCCAATTGCCTTGATCTCGCCTGGCGATACGGCGCTCGCATTTCCGCTGCACATGGCCAGGGCAACCATCGCGATCATGGCCGGCAGGATCCGGCTGCACATTCTCGCGGCAGAGCCCCAGAATGATTCGCATAACGCCAGATCAGCGAACGCAGGACCGATCCGGTGACGGTCATATTGGCAGCCAGCCGTATTGTCCTTTTCATGATCAAACTTTAATGCAACATTGTTGCATTAATATCCGCCGACGGCGTGTACTGTCAGCAAAGATCACGTTACGTCAGCCCACCTTCTCCCATGCCCCGTCGAATCTAGGGTCCGGCGCAGTCCCATCCACGGCAAGGGTGTTTTTGCCCTTGTCGACATTCCACGGGGTACACGCATCATCGAGTACAAGGGTGCGCGGATCACCCACATCACGGCGCTGCGCCAGCATCCCGCGAATCCCGAAAATCCGTTTCACACGTTTTTGTTTGCCCTGAGCGACGGTCGCTACTGCATCGATGCGCGCAACGGTGGCAACGCGGCCCGCTGGATCAATCACCGCTGTGCCCCCAGGAACGCGGCCGTGAGGGTGTCCTGCGTGTGTATCTCCACGCGAAACGCGGAATCCGCACAGGCGAGGAACTGAGCTTCGACTACCGTCTCCAGCTCGATCGCCCGGCCACGGACGAAGACCGCCGCAATTACCTGTGCCGTTGCCGTTCGTGGAATTGCCGGCATACGATGCTGGCGCCGATCGCGTCATGACACTACACGATGAACCAGGCCATGAATTCGGATATACCTGGACAGCAAGGCATGGCTACCGACCTCGAATCATTCAGGACGCTGGTGCGTAACCCGACCCCGCTGCCTGACGATAGCCTTCCCCGCTCCGCCGGCGTGACGATGTATGATTTCGCTATCAGCCCGTATCCTGTTACCTTTATCCATGCCGACCCGCCGCCCTGCCCGTCCGTCCGCGCCGCAACCTGTTACCGACTGGCCTTCCCGGCTGCGGGAGGCGGGACTGCGCTCGACGGCACTCAGCGTTGCCGTGCTCGAATGCCTCGAACGGATCGACCTGCCGCGGTCACACGATGAACTCGCGCGGGATCTGGCCGCCACAACAAACGGAGAAAAGGTAGACCGCGTGACGCTGTACCGGATTCTCGACCGGCTCACCACAGCCGGGCTGCTCATCCGTCTCCAGGGATCGGACCGCACCTGGCGCCATGCGCTCGCACAGCGCCAGGGCGCGAGCGGCTATTTCGAGTGCGACCAGTGCCACAGTATTTCCGCACTACCCGCGGATCCGGAATTGGCCGGTGTACTGGCGCGCATCGAGCGCAAGCTGAGTCGCCGTGGCGTACACAGCACGAACTCCGCCGTCACCATCCACGGCACCTGCCGGGACTGCTCGAGCCACAGCACGTAACCCACAGGCTGGAACAACCGCCCGCTGCTGAGGCACCGGAACCGGCGCCCCGACGCTCCTCACCGCGCGGCATTGACCGTCACTGCCATCGCGCGCGTCGTCTTTCTCGAAGGCGCGTGAATACCGCGTAGCCACGCATGGTCTGCCCCGTTGTCGCCTTCGTACCAGACCTGCCAGCGCAGACGTTGATCAGCATATTCCCAGTATCCAGCACCGCTGCGGATATCAACCCATTAACGCAACTGTGTTGCATTAATGGGTTGACCTCGCTAACATGAAGCCCTGTTCGAGTACAAGGAGTACCCATGACTGCACCGATCCCGCAGACTTTCGATGCCTGGCAGCACTGCATCGAGCACGAGTGTGGTATCCCGCTGATGCCCGGTTTCATCCGCGAGCGTCTGGCGGTGCTCGGCGATGCAGACCATGCCGAGACGCACCGGTTTGTGCGCCTGTACGGCGAAACGCGCAGGCAGCGTGTGCTGGACTGGTTCTCCCGGGCCCTGGAAAACACATCCGTTCACGCGTGAAACCTGACGCCCGCGCGCCCACCAGACTGCCCTTCTCTGGAAACCCTGCCGCCATGACTTCTCCGTCTGCTTTTGCGCCCCGTACGTCCGTTGCCGAGGTTGAGGAAGGCGACTCGTTCGCACCCAAATTCGGCCCCGACGGCCTGATCCCCTGTGTCGTCAGCGATGCAGGAAGCGCTGATGTCCTGATGGTCGGCTACATGAACCGTGAGGCACTCGCGCGCACGATCGAGACGGGCATTGCCCACTACTGGAGTCGCAGTCGGGAGCTGCTCTGGCGCAAGGGCGCTACGAGTGGCCTCACACAGCGCGTGGTCGAGATGCGCATCGACGATGACCAGGACGCGCTGTGGATTCGCGTCGAGGTGGACGGCAATGGCGCCAGTTGCCATGTTGGCTACCATAGCTGCTTCTACCGGGCAGTCAATCTGCCGAATACGTCACTGCGCTTCACGGAAAGTGCAAAGACCTTCGACCCGATTGCAGTCTACGGCGACGTGTCCAATCCCACACGGCTTTGAGACGGTCGGCATCATGCCGACGTGACGGCCATCTCCTCGCTGAACCGGACCGGCTTTCCCACCGGCTGCGCCAGCACGGCATCGTCGCGCATCACGACGTGACCCCGGATGATCGTGGCCACTGGCCAGCCGGTCACGTGCAGGCCGTCGTACGGCGTCCACCCGCAGACGCTGGCGATCCACCGGTTCGTGATCTCCCTTTGCGCCTTCAGGTCAACCAGCGTCAGGTCGGCGTCATAGCCCACCGCGATCCGTCCCTTCCCCTCAATTCCGAACACTCGCGCCGGACCGGAGCTGGTCAGCTCCACGAGACGCAGCAGTGACAATCGCCCGTGGCTGAGGTGGTCCAGCATGACCGGCAAGAGCGTCTGCACGCCCGTCATGCCGCTGGGCGACTGCGGATACGGCCGCGCTTTTTCCTCCAGCGTATGCGGCGCATGATCGCTGCCGAGCACGTCCACCCTGCCTTCGCGCAGCGCGTGCCACAGTGCTTCCCGGTGCCGGGCGTCGCGAACGGGTGGATTCATCTGCGCGAGCGTGCCCAGCCGCTTGTAGCATTCGGGCGCGCACAGGGTCAGGTGGTGCGGCAGCACCTCGACCGTTACCCGGTTCCGGTACGACGCCAGAAACGCGAGTTCCTCCGCCGTCGAAACATGCAGGACATGCAGCGGCCGTCCCGTTTCGCCGGCCATCGTGACAATCCTGCGCGTCGCATTGAGGGCGCTTTCCACGTCCCGCCAGTGCGGATGATCCCGCACGTCGCCCGATGCCTCCGCGATCCGTCTGCGTGAACGCAGTCTCGCCTCATCCTCCGCATGAACGGCCACGCGCCGCCGGCCGTGCGCGAGAATCCGGCGCAGCACGGCATCGTCGTCCGCCAGCAGATCGCCGAACGAGCTGCCCATGAACACCTTGACGCCCACACATCCCGGCAACCGCTCCAGATGGCCGAGTTCGCCAGCGTTGAGTGCCGAGCCACCCACGTAGAACGCGAAGTCGCACCAGGCACGGCCCGATGCTGCCGCACTCTTCCTTTCGAGGTCAGCTCGATACAACGTCAGCGGGTCGGTGTTCGGCATCTCGAAGACCGCCGTCACGCCGCCCAGCACCGCGCCGCGTGTGCCGGCTTCCAGGTTCTCCTTGTTCTCAAGGCCTGGCTCGCGGAAATGCACCTGGGTATCGATGACGCCCGGCAGCACATGCAGGCCATTCGCGTCGATGATCTGGTCCGCACTCCAGCCATGCGCGTCGAGGCAAACGATGCGGCCGTCCACACAGGCTACGTCCGTCTTTCCACTTCCTTGCGGCGTCACCACCGTGCCGCCTCGAACGAGCAGGTCGGCATGACGCCCGAGCGCGTCCATTGTTCTCGTCAGCATGCTGGCACGCACACCGCGGCACTCGCCAGTTCGTCGACGATGCCGCTTGCCGCTTCGCGGCGCACAGCCTCGGAGAATTCGATCGCACCGGGACTGACCCGTCCCATGCGCGCGTTGTACGCATCGCGCCGGAAGCACTGCGCGTAGCCCGTCGCCGTCTCGTGCACAATGACCGAGTGGACCCTCACGTCCTTCTCGCCGTTACGCATCGGCATCGCGCGCATCACTGCATCGACCAGCACGAAGAACACGCGAGAGAGCTGCTCCGCGCTTGGCGATACGGGCAGCGAGATCCAGCGCTGCGAATGACTGCGGCACATCGCGATGTATTGCGGATCGTCGCTGTTCCAGAACACAAGTGTGTGATCGAACGCGTCGACGATCTCGCGGACCTCACCCTTGAGCAGGCCAAAGTCATAGACCATCTGGCCGTGATCCAGTGCATCGGCCTCCAGGACAATCTCGACCCGGTATGAATGGCCATGGATCGACCACGCGCAACGGTGCGACGACGCATGCCGCACAACATGTGCGCCTTCGAATGAAAAGAGCTTGCGGATAAGCATGGGAATTCCAGTAATGTCAGAGTTCGTTCGCGATGCGGCGGTATCCCTGAACGAGCTTCACGTTGGTCTGGGCGACGTCCTCCGAAAACTCGGATGCGCTCGCCGTCACCTTCGGAATGCCCGACAGGTTGGTGCCCGGACCGATGCGCTGCGTGGACGGCACGTAGAAGCCCGGCGGAAGGCTGCAACCGTCGACCACGGCGTTGTGGCGCACGACACAGCCTTCGCCGACCGTGCAGTTGAACAGCACGCTGTTAAAGCCAATGAATACCCGGTCGCCGACCTCGCACGGGCCATGAACGATCGCGCGGTGAGCAATCGACGTATGACAGCCGATCGTCACCGCGGCGCCGGACTTCGAGTGAATCACGACACCGTCCTGGATATTCGAGTGCGCGCCGATATGGATCGGCTCCATGCCGCCCGTGGCATCTGTCTCGTCCGCGCGGATCACCGCATACGGGCCGATGAACACGTTCTCTTCAACGATCACCCTCCCGCAGAGAATGGCCGTCGGATCGACAAATGCACTTTCGTGGACGACCGGCAGATCACCTCGTGGATTCTTGCGGATCATGCCGGTACTCCTTGACTCCGATACCAGACCGTTCCCTGCAGCGTATCCTCGATCTGAATACCCGCGCGCACCAGTTCGTCGCGCAGCGCATCGGCTTCGGAGAAGGCTCGCCGACGGCGTGCTTCGGTACGGCGGGCTACATGCGATTCCACCCATGCGTCGTCCGGTGCGTGCCGTTCACCGGCGTGCCGGCGCAATGCGTCCATCGCCTGCGCCGGCGCCTGCTGTAGCAGACCGAGCAGTTGCCCGGACGCCAGCAGCCGCGCCTTCGCGCCCTGCTGCGCCGGCCCGTCTGCCGCCTTCTCCAGATCCGCCACCAGTTGATGCAGGCGAACCATCGCGCGCGGCACATTCAGATCGCTCGCCAGCGCCGCTTCCACCTCGCTGTCCGGTTCGACTTCCACGTCCGGTACCTGCGAAGCGGTGGCAAGCGCCGTATAGGCCCGCTGCAGCGTCCTGCGGGCTGCATCGAGCCGCTGGGCACTCCAGTCCAGCGGATGGCGATAGTGAGCCGACAGCAATGCCAGCCGGATTGCCTCCCCTGGCGCCTGTGCCAGCAGATCCCGCACCAGCAGCACGTTGCCCAGCGACTTCGACATCTTCTGCCCGTCGGCGGTGACGAAGCTGTTGTGCATCCACATCCGGCAGTACGGTTCGCCACCGTGGGCACAGACGCCCTGCGCGATCTCGTTCTCGTGGTGTGGAAAGATCAGATCCTGGCCACCGCCGTGAATGTCGACCGTGCGGCCCAGATGACGTCCGATCATCGCCGAACATTCGATGTGCCAGCCCGGCCGCCCACGGCCCCACGGACTGGCCCAGCCGGGCAGATCATCGGTGGAAGGCTTCCAGAGCACGAAGTCGAGCGGATCGCGCTTGAACGGCGCGACCTCGACGCGGGCGCCGGCCATCATCTCCTGCGTGCGGCGCCCTGACAGCCGGCCGTATTCCGGAAAGGACGGCACGTGGAACAGCACGTGCCCCTGCGCGACGTAAGCATGTCCACGTTCGATCAAAGTCTCGACGAGCGCGATGATCTCCGGAATATGTGCGGTCACGCGCGGTTCGATATCCGGCGGGAGAACGCCCAGCGCCTGCATGTCCGCATGGTATGCATCGATGTACTGCGCCGTGACGTTCGCGATCGGTACTCCGTCGCGACGCGCAGCCTCATTGATTTTGTCGTCGACGTCCGTCAGGTTGCGCGCATACAGCACGGACCGGTAACGCCTGCGCAGCAATCGGGCGAGCACGTCGAACACGACCGCCGGCCGGGCATTGCCAATATGCGCATAGTTGTAGACCGTCGGGCCGCACACGTACATTGTGACGGCGTCCGGCACACCGGTTCGCAACGGCTCCCGGCTACGGGTCAGCGTGTTGTACAGCATGATGGTAGGCAGCGTCATCCGGACCGGGCCTCCTGTGCACGGATCGCGCCCACCTCGCTGAACAGCCGGAACGTTTCTTCTACCGTTTCGCGTTCGACGGCGCGCGTGATGAAGACGATCCGCGAGTGCCGGTCCTCGCCCGGCCACGCATCGAGCGGCACAGGCGGATGGAACACGTGCTGCACGCCGTGGATCACAATCGGCCTGTCCTCGCCCTGCACGTTCAGGATCCCCTTGATTCGCAGCATCGAAGGGCCCATCAGCGACAGCAGAACGTCCAGCCAGTCCGTCAGCACCTGCTCGGGAATCGGCTCGTCGACCGTGAAGCAGAACGCCCGGATCTGGTCGTCGTGACGGTTGACGTCGTGTTCGTGCCCGTGCCCGTGATGGTGGTACGTGTGCGCATGACCATCATGATGTGCATCGCGATAACCGTGTTCGTGGCCTTGTGCCTCCGCATGCGAATCGTCATGACCGTGGTCATGATCGTGATGATCTTCTCCATGAAGATGCTCGTCATCGTCCTGACGGTATCTTTCCTCGGCAAGCCAGCGTTCCACGTCCGCGATCTTGCCGTCCGCCGTGAAAAGACCCAGATCCAGTATCCGGCTCACCGCCAGTTCGCCATGGCTGACACGGATGAGCGTCGCGGCCGGATTGATCGAATGCAGACGGCTGGCGAGCCGTTCCAATGCGTCGGCATCCACGAGATCCGTCTTCGTCAACAGCAGTCTGTCGGCCATCGCGGCCTGCTTGACCGCCTCGACATGTTCGTCGAGCGTCGCTTCGCCGTTGCGTACGTCAATCGTCGTCACCAGCCCATCGAGCCGGTAGCGATCCCGCAGGTCGCGGTGTGTCGCCAAGGTATGCACGATGGGCGCTGGATCCGCAAGCCCGGTGGTTTCGATCACCACGCGGCTGAACTGTCGGCGACCCTCGCGCGCGAACCGCCAGTGGATGTCCTTGAGCGTGCGGACCAGATCGCTGCGAATCGTGCAGCACAGGCAGCCGCTGCTCATCTCGACCACGATGTCTTCACGACTGTGCGCGACGAGCAGGTGGTCGAGCCCGATCTCGCCGAACTCGTTGATCAGCACCAGCGCATCCGCCATTTCCGGCTGCTGCACCAGCCGGTTCAGCATCGTCGTCTTGCCGCTGCCGAGAAACCCCGTCAGCAGGGTGACAGGTATCATGTCCATCGCACACTCCCCGTTTCGTTGATCTCGCTGATCCAGCTTCCCAGGATCCGGCAGTTGCACCGTCTTCGCGATGCCCGGCCGGCGCCCGCGTCAGGCCTCGGACTCATGCCGTACCTTCTGCCTCGGGTAGACGGCCGCCCCATGCAGGGAAAGGATCGTCGTACCGGGTCCATGCCTGCGGACCCTCAGCCATTTCCGCATCGGTAAGCAGACAGGCGTCAAGGTGCTGGCGCAATCCTAGCTCGTCCATATCAACGCCGATCAGCACCAAGTCCTGATGTGCGTCGCCGGCAGACAGGTCCTCTGTGTCGTGACATCGACGCGCACCCTCTCGAACTAGCTATCCATGACCTCGCAGAGGACCGTCGCCAGGAGATCCGGATCGATATCAAATATCATCAATATCGCAACATAGTTGCAATATACCAGTTAACGCAACCATGTTGCATTAATTTGGATTGTGGAAAATCCCGAATCCTGACACAGGCAGTCAGGCCGCGCCGTTCAGCGTCCACTTGACAGAGCTGTGAATCTTTCTATCATTCAATAAAACTTTAGAATGATAGAGAATGAAACCTACCGGTAGCCCCTGCGTTTCTGCTCCACCTACCGTCGTCGCCTCACCCGCCCAGCTTGAGGTGGCGGGCACGATGTTTCACGCACTACGCGATCCATCGCGACTGCGGCTGCTCATTCTGCTGTCGCGAGGCGAGCGAAACGTCACGGAACTGGTTGAAGCCGAGCAAGCGAAGCTGGGAAGTATCTCGGCGAGGCTGAAGGTCCTGTATGCCGCGCGTCTCGTGAAGCGGCGGCGGGAAGCGAAACATGTTTTTTACGCCCTGTCCGACGACCACGTTCTGACACTGCTCAACAGCGTGCTGGCACACGCCGCCGAGCAGGGATAGTCCATCAACATCCTGAAGGAAAAGCCATGACAACCTGCAATGAACCGCATCACGCCCATCATGATCACCAGCATGGCCCGGCCTGCGGCCATACGGCTATCCGGCACGGAGACCACGTTGACTATCTCCACGACGGCCATCTCCATCACCCGCATGGCGATCACGTGGACGAACACCGTCTGGAGGTCACCGCAACCAACCCGGATCGCTGCACGCCCGATCACCAATGCAGTGGACACGCGCCGGGACACGTGCACGGTCCTGGTTGCGGACACGAAGCCGTGCCTCACGGCGATCACGTCGACTATCTGGTCGACGATCACCTCCATCATTCTCATGGCAATCATTGCGACGACCACGGGCCGGTCAACGTCGTTCAGTAATCGCACATCCGGCGTTACTGAGGGATGTCTCAACGGCGCCCCGCTAAAAGCGCGACCATTGCGTCCTTCGGCTGACCGAAGGACGTTCCGGCTTCTGACCGCCCTGTAAGAGTTCGTCGCACAAGATCAGATTGCGGCCTATGACGCGCTCCGCAGACACTGCGGACGCTACCGGCAGACCAAGATTGGCGTCCTATTCTGCAGCTGCAATCGCATTCCCTCCAGCGTCTACACGGGCGAAGACAGACGATAGACCGTCGTTGCAGTGCCTCGGAAAAGGGCCGCGCGTTCCTCCGCACTGGCTTGCCTGGTGAGCCGCTTGAACGCATTCCAGCCGTTGCTGTAGGGATAAGAGCCCTTGTCCACCGGGAAATTGCTCTCGAACATACGGCGATTTACGCCAAAAGCTTCGATACAGGTATGCATCCGCGGCTTCCAGGTTTCCGCGAGTTCCAGCGACGACGGTGGACGCTCGCCTTTTTCAAAGTCGAAGCCGTTGATACGCATACCCAACCCGCCCAACTTCACATACACGTTGTGCAATCGAGCCAGTTGCCGCATCGATCTCGCCCAAGTCTCGAATACTTCCTTGCGACGATCGCGATAGCTGGATATTCGCACGATCCCCGCCGCAGTGATTGATGATGACTGGAATATCCGGATGCGCCTTAGCCAGATCGAAACTTCGGGAAGTTGCGGAAAAAAGAGCCATGCATCGTAAGACAGACCGAGCGAGCCCAGTTGCACCACACCTGCCCGATAGTGTGGATCGAGCAGCAGACCGCGCGGCGCGGCGGACAACGGATTCACGAGAGTCGGGTCACGGTCCCAGGCCACCAGATGCCTCACTCCGCGCAAACGCCTGTCGCTTCGTTCAACTTCTTTCTCGATTACGTCCCGAACGCCGCACCGCGTCGAAGATCGACATAACCAACGATACCTTTTGCGACCTGGATTCCTGTGTTTTGCATGTGGGCAGTCGCTTCAGCAACGTACTCGACTTCGCCCACGGGCCAGAACTCCTCGGGACCCGACCGTCGATAGCGCGTGAGCGCCTGCATATAAACCGACGCCGTGATGTTGTGTCCAGACCGCGCATCTTCAAGATATTCGTCGAGCAGGTAAGTCCATCCCTTGCGATCGTAGAAGTGATGGTGCGCGTCGACGATGGGCAGGTCGGGCTCGAGCGCGGCCTCAGCGCCGGATTCGAGCCACGCCTCGCGAACGGGGAGATAGTTGCCGGAGCTGTTCACTGCGAAATCTGTTCGAGACTCAATCCGCGCACACGCGGGCCGAAAACGCCGATCGTAATGAACACGATCAGCATGGAACCCGCGATGAGCGAGAATACGCCCAGCACACCGAGGTGTCGGAGGAAGAACGCAATCAGGAACCCCGACAACATGGCACTGACACGACTGGCCGAATAGACCATGCCGATAGCGCGTGCACGCATGTGAGTGGGAAACAGCTCCGCCTGATAAGGCCTGTATGAAAAAGCCAACGTCATCAACAGCCCCATTGCGACGACGATCACAGGATCGCGTTGCTGGGCAAAGATGATTCCCAGGACCGCCATGCTGGCGGCAGATCCTGCAATCAGCCATTTCCGCTCCACGCGATCGGCGAATAGCATCGCGACAAGCGGGCCCAACGGACTGGCAATCGCAATGATGAAGGAATACATCAGGCTATGAGTCAGCGCCACGCCCTTCTCGGCAAGCAGCGTCGGTACCCAGCTGGCAAATCCATAGTATCCGATCAATTGAAAGAAATTGAAGACGAGCAGCACGATGGTGCGTTTGCGATACCGGGCGTACCACGAGCCGATGGTTCCATCGGACGCAACTGCCTTGACCGGCGGTACGGTGGCAGGAACCGGAGGCAACGGTTCACCGGTTATCTTTTTAATCTTCGCCTCGATCCGTGCGACGATCTTCGCGGCCTCCTCGCCACGACCTTGCTGGATCAGCCAGCGAGGACTTTCCGGCAATCCGAGCCGCACGATCCAGACGAGAATCGCTCCCGCGCAACCGATCCATACCACCCATCGCCAGCCGTCGAATCCGAACGGTGCGATCGGTACCAGTTGCCATGAAAGGAATGCGATAGTGGGAATGGACGTGTACTGGATGGTCTGGAGAAAGGCGAACGCGCGCCCGCGGATGCGCGCCGGGACAAACTCCGACACGTATGCGTCGATCGTGACGAGTTCGGCGCCCACGACGATGCCCGCGATCACGCGCCAGAACACGATCCAGACCGGGTCCGTCTGCAACGACATGATGGCTGCCGCGATGGTGTAACACAGCAGCGCACCCACGAACACCTTGCGGCGCCCCAGTTTATCGGCAATAAACGCGACGCCGATCGTGCAGGGCGCGCACGGCTGGAGCTTCGACCCGCGCGAGGACGCGGGCGAGATCCTCACACGCCGCATCGGCCGCAACGAGCGCGCCGCGATGCTCACCTCGCTCGCCTATGTCGATGCGCAGAAGGAGTATCACGGCATGATGCAACACTACGCGCAACGCTTCATGAGCACGCCCGGCACGCATGACGGACTCTACTGGCCGGCCGGGTCCGGCGAAACCGAAAGCCCGCTCGACCCGCTCGCGGCCACCATGCCGCATGACGCGAAGGTGACGCCGAAGGAGGGTTATCACGGCTACCACTTCCGCATCCTCACGGCGCAGGGCCCGCATGCGGAGGGCGGCGCGCGCAGCTATGCCGGAAACGGACAGCTCAAAGGCGGCTTCGCTCTGATCGCGTAGCCGGCCGACTATGGCAAGACCGGTGTGATGAGCTTCATCGTCAACCAGGACGGCAAGCTGTATCAGAAGAATCTCGGACCGAACGGCGCGCGCATCGCGGCGGCAATCAGGGCGTTCGATCCTGATCCGTCCTGGCAGCCCACCGCACCCTGAGTTTCAACGATGCCCGCGGGGCACAGCCGCACTGCCCCGCATGATCGCCACTCCAACCCCGAACAAAGCGTTAGACCTTGAGCTAAAACTTCGAGTGATCAACGATCATGTTGTCATGCGCGCAGCGATCAAATCGCCTTCTGCATCGGTGATTTATGGTCCGTCAATTGATTCGTCGCTATATGTACATTGCAGACATGAATCGGCGACTACAGTTTTCCCCGAAGCCGCGTGAAGCGGCAGTTGAAACGATCGTCTTATAGCTAACGATCACGCCACGTTCGAACAGCAGCTCTTCGATATCGCGCGGGCTGAGCTGGAACCGGAAATATCTGCGCATCATTTGAGAGATGACGCCCACCGAGAATCGGTGACTGTGATAGCGCGATTTCGTCTTCTCCATTGCGCTATATGTCAGGCGAGTACCCCGCTAACGTGACAACGCCCTTCAGCGTCATCCGGTTAGTCCCGGCCCATGCACGGAGACTACGTCCTGCCGGTCGAACACGAAATTTTTCAGTGCCGTCTGCTGCGACGGTTGGAGCGATGCGAACTCGAGGCCATGGATTGTTTCATCGCCCGGCTTCGACGCGTCCCAATGCACATTGCGGATAACAGCGGCCGTCTGGATCTCGACGTCGGTGTCATCCATGCGGAGCCGGAACGCCACGCACAGGCGCTCACCCGGCTCGCCGAGAGAACGGGATGCTGCAAGCGACATCCCGAGCACGCTGAGATCACGGGCGACGCCCACGCTGTCGCAACTGGCGCTGGCGACATCGGTGCCGTAGCGCACGGCCAGCCGTACAGGTACGCGCTGCGCGCGGCGCTCGCGCAGCCGCCGGATCGTACCTGGCGGCGACAGTACGAGATAGCTGAACGGGTCCCGGCACACCGCGTCCACTGTGCAGACAAACCAGAATACCGCGTGGCTGGCGATTGCGACCACCTCGACCTGTTCGCCCCGGGCGAGCGGTACCGGCTGGCCGTCCGACCAGGGTGGTGTCACGAACAGCGCCTGATGCGGCGCGAAACCGATCACCCGGCTCGAATGCATCGCGCGTCCCATGCCGATCTGCGGCCGCAGTCCAAGCAGCGCACCAATTCCTAGTTTCATCTCAGCAGGCGTGATCGGCTGCCCGACGTGTGCAGTTGGCCCGGCGGCGGCGGAAACTGGACGCGAAACTGGTAAATCGCCGCGCTGCGGCTGGAAGTTTTTAAACAGAAACTCGCGCTCTGCCGTATCGATGAGTGTCGTCCCCTGCCCGAACAGCAGAGCGCCATCGGTATCGACAACTGGCCACGCGAGCGGTGTACCGACTGGCACGTCATCCGGTCTGAGTTTATGGCTCGCGCCCTCAGCACTTGTCGTACGGACAGGTTCGTTCATGATGTTTTCGCTGGTTGGTCATGCCCTACAGCGCTCGGGTGGAGCGTGCGGTCGCAACCGCTTTCGGTGGTCTGGGCGCGCAGGGCGGTCGCGATAGCAGCCGGGTCCAAGGGGCGATAGAAGTAATAGCCCTGTGCGTACCCGCACTCGATCGCACGGAGGCTCGCGACCTCATCAGCGGTCTCGGGGCCTTCTGCAACCACCTCCATCCCCAGCGTGCGGGCCAGCAGCGTGATCGTCTCAAGGATATGCCGGTTCTCCGGATTCGTCTCAATGCCACTGACGAACGAGCGGTCGATCTTGAGCGTGTCAATCGGCAGGCGACGCAGGTAGCTAAGCGACGAATAGCCGGTACCGAAGTCGTCGAGGCTGATCTGGATGCCCAGCGCACGTAGTTCGAGAAGCTGCGCCACGGTGCGCCCGGTATCCACCATTGCTGTGCTTTCCGTGAGTTCCAGCTTCAGGCAGCCCGACGGGATACCCGTTGTCCGCAACGTTTGCACGACATGGCTGACGAAATCCGCTTCGGAGAACTGACTGGCTGATACGTTCACGCTGACGGTTAGCAGTGGCTGATACGGGAAGTCATCGTGCCAGCGCCGGAGCTGCCGACAGGCCTCTTCCAGCACCCATCGGCCGATGATGCAGATCAGGCCGGTTTCCTCGGCGACTGGCAGAAACGCTGCGGGAGAAATGATGCCGCGGGTTGGGTGGCGCCAGCGCAGCAATGCTTCGAACCCGTGGATCGCACTGTCCTGCAGCGACACAATGGGCTGGTAGACGAGAGTGAATTCGCCGTTGACGATTGCCTCCCGCAAGTCCGCCTCGAGCTTCAGCGCTGCGCTAGCCTGCGCGCCCATCGCCTCATCGAACATTGCGTGACGGGCCCGGCCACCTGCCTTCGCGCGGTACATCGCGATATCGGCATCGCGCAGGATGTCATGCACGGCGCCATAGCCCGTCGTGCTCAGCGCAATGCCGATACTCGCCGAGGTGAACAACTTCTGACCGGCCAGCACGAAGGGCGCCGCGAGCGCGCACTGGAGACGCTCGGCCACGCGCACTGCGGCGCTGGCGTCGCGAATGCCCTCCAGCAGGACGGTGAACTCGTCGCCGCCCAGCCGGGCGACCATGCCCTCATCGGCGGCCGACAGCCTCTCTCCGTGCGTGAGCCGAGGGGCACGCGCAAGCGTGTCGTCGCGCCGCAGGCATGACGACAGCCGCCGCGCGGTCTCGACGATCAGGGCATCGCCGGCTAGGTGCCCGAGACTGTCGTTGACTGACTTGAAGCGGTCCAGATCGAGGAATAGCACCGCGAAGCGGTAATCCGGGTTGTGACGGCTGTGGTCCAGTACCAGCTCCAGCCGCTCGAGAAAGAGTGCTCGGTTCGCCAGTCCCGTCAGTGCGTCGTGGAACGCCTCGTGCAGCAGCCGATCACGGGCGCGCTGGCGCTCGACCACCCGGCCAAGCTGAGTGCCGATCTGCGCCATCACGCGCAGTAGGACCTCGTCAGGCTCCGCCACCTGTTCGGAGAAGAATTCGAGAATCGCGACCACCTCGGTATCCACCAGCACCGGAAATCCGAACGCCGCACACAGCCCGGCCGCCCGGGCCGCAGCGGCGCGGGGGAAATCGGCATCGCCGGCGACATCGGGGATCCACGCCGGCGCGCCGCTCGCCAGCACGCGGCCCGGCAGCCCGTGCATTGCCGCATCCCACAGCACGACGGTCGCGTCGCGAAACGATTCGAACCGCGACGGCTCTGCAAGATGCCAGATTCGGGACGGAACGGGCGCCGGGACCGCATCTCGGTGATCGCGATGTACATGAAACGCATGTCCGACCGGCCACTGCGTGTAGCCGCAAATCTCACGGACCGCCAGCGACAGCGCATCGTCGATTCCGGACGCCTGATTGGCGGCCGTGGCGACTGTCTCCAGCAAGCCGATTTCCTGCTGCCGCTGGTACAGCTCGCGCAGACCGCGCTCTGCAATCGCTTCGGCTTCTACGCGCGCCTGGCGCTCGCGTTCGAGCCGACGTGTCAGGCGTGCAATTTTCTCGTCTATGGATACGAACTCCGTCATCATCGACTCAGTGTGAATGGGGCTCGAACTGCAAGTGAGACAGGCACTGGTCATCGCCGTGGTGCATGCAGCGCACGTGGCGGTATACGAGGCGCTCCCCGTAGTGATCGGCCGCGCCCTCGATGAAGCCGTGTGCGAGCGCACACAGCCTGCGCGGCGACCGGTAACCCATCGTCAGCACTCCCGGCGTGCTGGTGTCGAAGTCGAATACGGGTGTGACGGCACCCGGATACAGCTTGCATACTTCCGGATGAATGATGCTGTTCAGCGTCAGCACGAAGCTGTGAGTCGTGTTGTGCCCAGCAAAGAACACCGAATATTTTTCCGCCAGCAGCGGCATCGCCTGACGCCCGAACCAGTGAAGCACGTCTGCCGGCGGCAATGCCAGTCGTACGGAGGCAGCCGCGACCAACCTCGCAATTTCCGCGTCGGGATAACTGCCGAGCGACGTATAGGCGCCTTGCACGTGTGCCGCGTCAAGCAGGTCATCCCATGCGTCCTCGCCGTGCTCGCGGCGCACCAGCTCTTCCAACAGGTTGAAGACGATTCCTTTCACGCTGTACTCCCGTTTTTCCGTTGTTGGATCCGCTGTCTGTCATAGTGCTGGCACGCATCATAGATATGCTGCCGTACTGCGGTCCAAGATTCCAGCCGCAGGTGGAACACAGTCCACGGCGCTGCATCGGATGCGGTGATAGCAATCACGACGGACGGTACAAAGAGCAGCAAGTCATACTCGATACCCGGAGTCATGCGCATTGCGACCATGTCCGTATAGTGCGTGCTGGGGATGGCTGGCCTCATCAGCAACGCACCGACTCCGAGCCGCGACCATGGCAGCGTTTTCTGGCAGACCAGCCGCAGTGCGAAGGCCGAAGACGCAATAGCGATCAGCGGCGACAGCAGCGTGATCGCCGGGTCACAGACCTGCGGAATCGACATGGTGAACGCCAGCATGTCAACGAAGTGCGCATGCGAATGCGCCGCCGGCAAGCCACCGCTATGCGGCTTGCCTCTTTGCGGTAGCAATTCTCCAAGGCAAATCCAGAGCGGTGTAGGACGCGAGGCTGGCAACCAGTAGTAAGCAAACGACAAGTACCGGGTTTAACCACGAGCGAGCATTACATATTTCCCTTCATGTGATAGGAAGCCTTGTACCTGGAGCGCGCACAATTAGCATATTTGCCTTCGATTCACCGGACGATGCCAACTCAGTGTCCCCCCCGCAATGAACCTCATGCGGGTCGCATGCGCTTGGCGATCCTACCGGCGCCTGCGCGCATCGACAGCAACTGGCATGCCTCGTCATTTCAATTGCAAGATCCAGCCGACGTGTCGCTTCATGCGAGAAAGTCTTCCTTCGCAAATGCCTAAGCCCTATTCTTACCCCGATCAGGACTGCCAGACCCATAGCCATCACTATTGTAAAAATAAAAACGAATTCGGGACACATTTTATGGCCATAGAAATAGTTATTTATATATTATTCTAATAACTCATTAAAACAGTGACCGCACGATTATGCATGTAAAATATGCCCCTGCATATCAATAAGATTACAGCAAGATCAGTCGCATCATATTTTTCATTTTAATTACACGACCAAGGCATCACTCACCATTCGTCAATTTTTTATCTTTAAGCCAATGAATTCTCGCCTTCAATGTTAAGAGCTGATAATCCGAAAGCACAAAAAAACAAGTGATGCAATGAACCACCATACCCAGTCATCGCCATCTCAAAATATTAATGTGCAATCAGCCTTTATCCACTAGAATTCATAATAATCTTAAATGGAAGCAGTACTTTCTATACATATCGTTCTTATAATTTTATCCTCAGCAGGAAGATTAAAAAAGTGAGCTTAGTGCCAAATTTTGGCAGATTCACGCCAATGTCCGTTGATCTGCCAGAGCTTCCGAACCCTCTGGTTGTCGTCGTTGCGTACGACGGTCTATGTACGTTCGAGTTTGCTATCGCAGTGGAAATATTCGGGCTCGAACGCCCGGAAATGGGCGCGAACTGGTATCGGTTCGCCGTCGCTGCAGTAGATCAGGGACCTATGCGTGGCACGGCCGGAATTCGCTTTCTTGCTGATGGAGATTGCCGGTTGATCGAGAAAGCCGGGACAGTCGTCGTTCCGGGATGGAAAGGACTCGATGTGCCCGTACCCGACCATCTCACCCACGCTTTGCGCGCCGCACATCGAAATGGCGCGCGCATCATGTCGATCTGCTCGGGAGCCATGGTCATGGCTGCTGCAGGACTACTCAGCGGTCGCAAGGCGACGCTTCACTGGAAAGACGCGCCGTACTTATCCGAGCGTTACCCTAACGTTACCGTCATGCCTGATGTGCTCTATGTCGATGACGGCGACGTGTTGACTTCCGCAGGCGGTGCGGCTGGAATCGATCTTTGCCTCCATCTGATTCGACGCGACTTCGGCACCAAAGCAGCCAATATGGTTGCGCGTCGACTGATCGTGCAACCACACCGTGACGGTGGACAAGCGCAATTTATCGACCGTGCTGTTTCACCCATGCATGAAAGCGGGAAACTCGGAGCACTGCTCGATAAAATACGCTCTGATCTTACCGTGACTTACTCGATCACTGTCATGGCGGAAATGGCGGGAATGAGCAAACGCACATTCTTGCGGCGCTTCGAAACAGCAGTAGGTGCATCCCCTGCGAAATGGTTGAATGCCGAGCGTCTTTCCAAGGTGGTAGATCTCCTCGAGAATACCGATGTTTCTATGGAAGAAATTGCGCGCATTGCTGGGTATGCATCTACCTCCGCCATGCGGCATCAGTTCCAGAAGCAATATTCGCTATCGCCCGTGAGGTATCGAAAAGTATTCAGCAGTCGACTTAAACCTTAAGGTGCCACGCGAATGATGCCGCCTGCCCCATGCGTCCTCTAAATTTCCCGTGACCTTGCCACCGATTAATTCATCGAGCAGATCGGACTTGCCTTAGGCGACGATTCAGTACTGACATCGTCCTGAGAAATCTACTGTTTTTGCGTATACAAATACGTATATTCTGTGTCATGGCCAGATCCAGATCATTTTTCTGAATAATGTTGGCGAAGAAGCCCGCTCTTGCGGGCTTCTTGCTTTTCGGGGCACCTGAAACGTCCTCGCGTTCCTGACGTCTCACGCGAAATAGGTAAGCTGACGCTGATGCTTGATGGCCAACAGCGCGGGGCCTGTCAGTAATTTCGTGTTCAAGGCATATGATGCTCCCCAGGAGAATATATGCCTCGCAAACCAAAGACCCCACCGGCCGATCTGCCGGCAATTCCCGCCGAGCTGCTTGAACAGTTTGGCA
>NZ_VWWL01000044.1 GCF_011752995.1 Burkholderia sp. Ax-1724 | reverse complement strand
AGCCGGCGCCGCCCGCGCCCGCCGAAGCCGCGCCGCCGCCCGCCGCGGCAGCGCCGCCGATCGGCCGGCAGACGATGGAAATCGCCGCGCCGAAGAACGTCTCGCACATCGATTGCAACATCGCGCAGCCCGAGTACCCGATGCTGTCGAAACGGCGCGGCGAATCCGGCACGGCGTACGTGCGCTTCGTGGTCGGTCTGACGGGCAAGCTCGAGAGCGTCGAGTTGAAGAAAAGCAGCGGCTTCAGCCGCCTCGACGACGCCGCGGTCTCCGCCGTGCGCGCGAGCGCCTGCAAGCCCTATCTCGAGAACGGCCAGCCGGTGCGGGCCGTGTACACCCAGCCTTTCAACTTCAATCTGACCGATTGAAGCAGCTTTCAAAAACAGGGAATTGCAATGCAAAACTACGGATTGGCGCACGTGTGGGCGCAAGGGGATTTCGTGACGCGCGGCATCGCGCTTGCGCTCCTGATCATGTCGGTGATGTCGTGGAGCGTGATCGTGGTCAAGAGCTGGAACGTGATGCGCCTGAAGCGTCTCACGAAGAACGCCGAGCAGGCGTTCTGGCATTCGGACGATCTCGCCGACGGCGTGGAAAAGCTCGGCGCCGGCTCCTCGACGCCGCAGGACAATCCGTTCCTCGCGCTCGCGCTGGCGGGCCAGGAAGCGGCCGACCATCATCATCAAACGCAGCCGCATCTGCATGACCGCATGGACGTGTCGGACTGGATCACGCGCTGCCTGAAGGACACGATGGACGAAAGCGTCGCGCGCATGCAGAGCGGCCTCGCGATTCTCGCGTCGATCGGCAGCACGGCGCCGTTCGTCGGTCTGTTCGGCACGGTGTGGGGCATCTATCACGCGCTGCTCGCGATCGGCGCGAGCGGCCAGTCGTCGATCGACCAGGTCGCCGGCCCGGTCGGCGAGGCGCTCATCATGACCGCGTTCGGCCTGTTCGTCGCGATTCCGGCCGTGCTCGGCTACAACGCGCTCACGCGCGCCAACAAGGCGATCGTCGCGAAGCTCTCCCGCTTCGCGCACGGCCTGCATGCGTTCTTCGTGACGGGCGCGCGCCTGTCGTCGTCCAAGCGTAGCCGCGACGGCCTGCGTCTCGCGACCCGCGCCAACTGATCGACGAGGCATTCCGATGGCAATGAGCCCTTTCGCCGGAGACGATGACGACGGCCTGATGAACGAGATCAACATGACGCCGCTCGTCGACGTGATGCTGGTTCTGCTGATCGTCTTCATGGTGACGATTCCGGTGATCCGTCATGCGGTCAAGATCGATCTGCCGCACGCGAGCAGTCAGAAGGAAGACACGAAGCCCGCGCAGGTGACAGTGTCGATCGACGCGGACGGCAACGTGCTGTGGGACAGCACCAAGGTCGACGACGCGGCGCTTGCCGCGAAGATCGCGGCGGCCGCGCAGGCGAACCCGCAGCCGGAACTGCATCTCGATGCGGACCGCAAGGTGCCGTACGAGAAAGTCGCGCAGGTGATGTCGGCGGCGCAGGCAGGCGGTCTCACGAAGATCGGCTTCGTCACGCAGCCCAAAGCGAAGTAACGCCGCATCGGTGTGAAAACGCAAAAAAGCCCCTTGTACAGGGGCTAAAAAAACAAGAGCCAAAAAGTAAAAGGCCTTCATCGTCAGATGAAGGCCTTTTTTTGTGCGCACTCGGCGCCTTCGGGCGGCGGGATCATTTGCCATCGGCCGAAGACTGATAGCTCCTATCACCGCATGCGACAGCCGTGCTCGACACGGACAGCGCGGTCAGCCCTATCAGGCTCGCTATGATAGCGGCCATGAGTTTTCGCATAAGAGACTCCTTAGCGAAGGGATTTCACTATAGGCCCGAGGGCGCGCGCATTCAAGCAAACGGCCATTGAAAGTAACCATGACAGGCCGCGCTTAAATGCTAAAAACGATTTGCGCGACGCGATACGGCTGACGCGCGGGCGATGCGGGCGCTATGAGACAACTGCCGAGGCAGCCGTGGACGCCGCCTGCGCCGCCTTTTCGTCGCGCACCGGGCACTCACCCATGATGTGCGTGCCGGAATCCTGATCGAGCATCTCGACCAGATAATCGACGAACGCCCGCACGGCCGGCACCATCCCCTGGCGCGAGACGAACACCGCGTACAGCTGCGGCGTCGGAAAACTCCAGCCCGGCATCACCGGCGACAACTGCCCTGCCCGCAATGCGGCGCCGTACATCATCTCCGGCAGCGCCGAGATGCCGACGCCCGCGAGCACCGCCTCGCGGATCGTCATCAGATCGGCGGTCACGAGGCGCGGCTCATGTTCGTGCACATGGCGCGTGCCGTCGGGCGAGATCAGGTTGTAGACGTGGCGGCCGTCGCTCGTCGGCACGTCGAGCGTTTCGAAGCGGCTCAGGTCGGCCGGCGTCAGCGGCGGTGCATTCTGCTGCAAAAGGCTCGGTGCACCGACCAGCATCTGCTGCGTGCGCCACAGCGGCCGCACGACGATGTTGGCGTTTTGGGGCGGATCGGAGCGCACGCGCAGCGCGACGTCGATCGCGTCCTCGAACAGGTCGACCACGCGATTCGTCACGCGCATGATGACGCGCACCTCGGGATAGCGGTGCATGAACTCCGGCAGGATGACCGACAGGATGGTCTGCGAAATCGTGACCGGCACGCTCACGCGCACGGTGCCGCGTGGCGACGAGCGCAGCTGCTGCACCACGTTGACCGCCGCCTGCGCCTCGCTCAGCATCGCCTGACAGTGCTGATAGAAGAGCTGGCCGGCCTCGGTCAGCGCGAGCTTGCGCGTGGAGCGCTGCAGCAGGCGCACGCCGAGCGACGCCTCCAGCTCCGTGAGCCGCCGCGACAGACGCGATTTGGAAATGCCTAGCACGCGCTCGGCAGCGGAAAATCCGCCATGTTCGACGACCTGCGAAAAGTACATGAGGTCGTTCAGGTTGTGAGAATCGATCTTCATCTCATCGTTCCGTTAGCAGAACAATCCATTGCTTGAAGGTGGCTGGTACCGTGAAAAACGGTCCCTATAATAGCCTCATGTTTCAAAAATAACGCTATTCCCCATTTTTCAAGGTGATATTGATGAGCACGACACGCACGATCGAACGCACGTTCCCGTCGGTTCGCACCGTTGAAGGCGGCGGATTTATCGTCCACCGGCCGTTTCCGACGCGTCTTTTAATGGATTTCGATCCGTTCCTGCTGCTCGACGAAATGGGGCCGGTCGACTACGCGCCTGGCGAGGCCAAGGGCGCGCCCGATCACCCGCATCGCGGCTTCGAGACGGTCACGTACGTGCTCGAAGGCCAGTTCGGCCACAAGGACTCGGCGGGCCATTCCGGCACGCTGCACGCCGGCGACGTGCAATGGATGACCGCCGGCGCGGGCGTCGTGCATAGCGAAATGCCGGACCCGGCGTTCGTGCGCACAGGCGGGCGCGTGCATGGCCTGCAATTGTGGGTGAATCTGCCGCGCCGCGACAAAATGATCGCGCCGCGCTACCAGGAAGTCCCGTCGGCGAGCATCCCCGTCGCGACCTCCGCGGACGGCAAGGTGCGCGTGAAGGTGATCGCGGGCGAAGCGCTCGGCGTGAAAGCCGCCATCGAAACGCGCACGCCGATCCTCTATCAGCATTTTTCGCTGCAGCCGGGCGCGACGATCCGCCAGCCCGTGCCGGCCGACTATCGCGTGTTCGCTTACGGGCTGTCCGGCAAGGGCATCTACGGCGAAGGCGAGGCGCGTCGCGAAATCGCCGCGCAAACCATGGTCGTGTTCGAGGACGACGGCGACGCGGTCACGCTCTCGGCCGGCGAGGAGCCGCTCGAAGTGCTGCTGCTCGGCGGCGTACCGCTCAAGGAGCCGGTGGTGCGCTACGGCCCGTTCGTCATGAACAGCGAGGGCGAGATCCGCCAGGCGGTGCTCGATTACCAGGCCGGCCGGATGGGCGCGATTACGCACTGAAACCCGCCGCTGCCTTGGCCGGCCAGGCCGCGAACGCCTGTAAATTCGGTCACAATAACGCTTTGAATCGCGCCGCCCGCGGGTTCGTTGCAACGAACCGCGACGCGCGGCGCTTTTTTCGTCCCCGCAGAGGAGCACGCATGGCAGAGTCCACCGTCACCGCCCACATCGGCTCGACGAACTTCCAGGTCAGTTTCGACGACGGCAGGCACACGTGGCTCGCCGACGAACCCGCATCGCTCGGCGGTGGCGATCGCGGCCCGACACCCGTCTCGCTGCTGCTGTCGAGCCTCGGCGCCTGCACGTCGATCACGCTGAAGATGTACGCGCAACGTAAGGCATGGCCGCTGGCCGGCGTGCGCGTGAAGCTCTCGCTGGAAACCGGCGACGCCGGCTCCACGATCGACCGTCAGATCGTGCTCGAAGGCGACTTGTCCGACGAGCAGCGGGAACGGCTTCTGCAGATTGCCAATGCGTGTCCGGTCCACAAGATCCTCACGCATACGATCTCGATCCGCTCCGCCCTCGCCGTCGCGTGACGGACGTCCGGCGGACGAGCCCACGCAAGCGGGCCGCGGAGATCGACAGAGGTCGGTGGATATCGCAACGTTTGCAATGTTTTCATAGGACGCAGCCGTCTTGAATTTCGAACACCTTATCCAGATCAACGATCCGTTGAATCCCTTCGTCGACTCGATGACCCGCGAACAGTTGTGGGAAGGACTCGTGCTGCGCGCCGAGCAGCCGCAACTGTTCGTGATGGGCCTCGACAGCTGCACGATCCTGTCGCGCGAAGGCAATGTCCTCGAACGCGAACTGCACTACGGCCAGGCCACCGTGCGCGACCGTGTCACGCTCGAAGAAAGCCGCAGCGTGCGCTACGACATCCTGCCGACCGCGGACCACGTCGGCGGCTCGCTCACGATGACGATCGAGCAGCCCGACGAATTGCAGCTCTTCCTGCGTTTCGAGTATGCGACCACGCTGCCCGTCTCGACCGATCAGGACGCCGTGCAGACGCAGGAGATCGTCAAGTCGGCGTATCGCGAGAACGATATCGACACGGTACGGCTGATCCGCCAGTACGTGGTGGCGAAGCAGAAACCGGGACCGTTGCATTGAATGACGCGCGGGCGCCCTGCCCGCGCCACGCCACTCCACGCAGGGCCGTGACCACGACGGCCCTCGATCCTCGTACGGCGAGTCGTTCCTCTACCTATCGGAAGTCGAATCCAATAAATTACTCTTTCTTGTAAATAGGAATAGTTATCATTTAGAATCAAATCCATCGAATCGACGAACAGCTCAAACGAATGACCGATCTGAACCGCTCCTCTACGCTCGGCCTGCGCCGCCCGGCGGCCGCGCTGACCAGCCGCCCGAAAACGTCGTCGACGGCCAACGCATCGGCCAAGCCGGCCCCGGATCGCAAGAACGCTCCGGGCGAGACACAGGAGCGGGTCGTGCGCAGCGACGCGTTGCTACAGGGTCATAGTCACGTCAGCATCGTCCATAACGGCGAGACCTACCAGTTGCGTGCCACGCGGCTGGGCAAGCTGATTCTGACGAAGTAAGGAACGAGAGGTCAGTACAGGGTATTGTGGGGACCACCTCCCAGAGAGGTGTTAGGCATTAGCCAGCCACGACGGCTTGCACGCGAGAACTAGACCCCTTCGTGCAGACACCAAGCCAGCCGTCGCAGCAAGCCAGGCCGCTTTTTTGGTTCTCACTGGATAGCAGATGCGCCAAACGTCGCGTGTCGCTGAATCGGAAAAATGGAAAAGCCGTGGGATGGTGACATCCCACGGCTTTCTGTTTGGTGCTGCGGTTTTCCGCCTAGGGTTTTCTTTGCCGGTTTTTCCTTTGGCCGATACGGTTCGCTGCGCTGCGCGTCGGCCGGCGGCTGCGCGGAGCGAGCACCGACGCCGGGCAGTCCGCGAAGCCGCCGGCGCGCGCCGCTCGCCTACTTCCCGCCTACTACTTCGACGCCCAGCCCCAGAACATCAGCCACCACGCGCTATTCACCACGGCCAGCGCCGCGACGAACCACAGCAGCGCCAGCGCGCGCGGCACGAAGCGCTCGCTATAGCGGCGCGTGACGAGCCACGCGAGCCACGCGCTCCACAGGCTCGAAATCACCAGAATCGCGATGCGCAGATCCGACGCCCACCACAGCGGCACGTGTTCGGCGCGCAGCAACGACAGCGTCGTCGCCGAAAGGCCGAGGAACACGCCCGCGCCGGCAATCGGAATCAGCCCCTGCGTCAGATGATGCAGCCGCGTTGCGTCAAAGCGCCCGAGCATGCGCGTCGCGCCCATCAGCAACAGCAGCAGCGCGGTGCCGTAGACGAGCGCCGTCGCGAGGATGTAGCCGATCAGCAGCGAGCCGTCGAGCCATGAGAACACGTCGTTCTGCTCGGGATAATGCGTGAACAGGAACCACGGCGCGTTGGTGTCGAGCGGCCACGTGATGTCGTGATCGACGAGCCACGTCGCGGCAAACATCTTCAGATCGATGAACCAGCGCGAGGCAGTCCAGTGGAACGCGCCGATCGCGATGCCGAGCAGGCCGTAGAGGATCAGCGCGGTGTCCCACGGGTTCGCCTTCTTGTCGCCCAGTTGCACCACTTCCGACGACGGCTTGCGCCACGTCAGCGCAATCGCGTCGCGGTGTCCGCTGCAACGGCCGCACATATGGCAGTCCGCCGCACCCTTCATGTTGCGCAACGGCACGAGCGGCGCGCAGTTGATCGGAATCACGCGATGCCCGTGCTCGCCGTTCGTGTACGAGCGGCGCCAGGCGTCTTCGTCGACCTTGTAGTGAAACGGCGCAAGGCGCGCCAGAAGCGCAAAAACCCCGTTGACGGGGCACAGATACTTGCACCAGACGCGCTTCTCGCGTCCGTACAGCAGGCCGATCACGATCGCCGCGAAGGTCGAGCCGCCGAGCACCAGCAGCACGGCTTTCGGGTACTGGTAGACGCTCACCATCTGCCCGTAGATCGTCGTGATGCCGAACGCGACGAAGGGCCAGCCGCCCCAGCGCATCCAGCGCGGAATCGCGCGGCCGCGGCCGAACCTGCTCGCGAATTCGGCGAGCGCGCCTTCGGGGCACAGCACGCCGCACCAGACGCGCCCGAGCATCACCATCGACAGCAGCACGAACGGCCACCAGATGCCCCAGAACACGAACTGCGCGGCGAGCGTCAGGTTGCTCCACAGATGCGCGGTGTCGTCGGGCAGCGGCATCAGCGCGGGCACGATAATCAGGAACGCGTACACCGCGACCACGATCCACTGGATGCCGCGGATCGCCGCGCCGTGACGCTGCATCCACTGGCCGGCCGCCGCGAGACGGCCCGGCCGCGGCGCCATCACGGTACTCATGCCGCGCGCCCTGCTGCCTGCTGCGCCGGCTTGCGGGTTGCGCGGCGCACGAGCCACCAGACGACGCCCCAATAGACCGCGTAGGCGATCAGGTTCATCAGTGCCGGATGCGCGCGATAGCCCGTCAGCGTCGCGACGAGCGAGCCGAAGGTGCTCGAATCGTCAAGGATCGCCGACGAATTCCACAACTGGTCGACGAGCGTCGGCAGGATTTCCTTGTCGATCAGCTTGTCGACGCCGGTCTGGAACAGGCCCGCGCCGAGGAACAGCAGCATGATTTCGGTGACGCGGAAAAAGAGCCGCCACGAGAAAATCTTGCCGCCGAGCTGCAATACGTAGAAGGTCAGGAACGCGAGCGCGAGACCAATCGCCACGGCCAGCATCTGGCTGCCGTCGACGTGGCCCGACTGGCCGAAGCCGAGGCCGTACAGGAAGATCACCGTTTCGCTGCCTTCGCGCGCGATCGCCAGCGCAACCAGCACCGCGACGCCCCACCAGTTCGAATCGCGCTGGCTCTTTTGCAGCGACTGTTCCATGTCGCGCTTCAGCGTGCGGCCATGCTGCTTCATCCACAGCACCATCTGCACGATCAGCACGCAGGCGATCAGCACCATCGCGGTCTGGAAGTAGTCCTGCGCGTCGCCGGACAGCACCTCGGTGAAACCGACCAGCGCCGCGCCAAGCGCGACCGCCGCGATAATCCCGGCCGCCACACCGCCCCACAGGTACGGCAGGCCGCGGCGCGCGTCGTCGTCGCCGTTTTTCAACCACGCGTACAGGATGCCGACGACCAGCAGCGCCTCGACACTTTCCCGCCACACGATGAACAGAATCTGACCCATTCAAGCTCTCCTTCGATACTTCTGCTGCCCCGCGCGCGAGCGCGCGCGTGCGAGGCCACTGCTTACTTCGCGACGATCACGCCCTGCGCCTGCTGGTGGAAATCGTCGAAAAACTTGTATTCGCCCGGTTCGAGCGGCGCAATCACGACGAACGAATCGGCGCCCGGCGCCAATACCTTCTCCTTGCGCAACTGCACGCTTTCGAATTCGGCCGCGCCCTTGCCGGTGTTGCGCACCTCGATCTTGATGCGCTGCCCCGCCGGCACTTCGATGCGCGCCGGGTTCAGCTTGCCGTCGCTCATTTCGAGCTTGAAGGTCGGCAGGTCGGCTGCGTGAGCCGCGCCCGCCAGCCAGAACGTCGCCGCGAGCATCGCAATCTTTCGGTTGATTCCCATGAGCCTTTCCGGAAAACACGGCACGCCGACCCCGGCTACCACACCGGACGCCGGCGCGCCGTCTGCTGCATTCACCGAGCCGCCCCGGCCGTCGCGCGACCGTGCGTTCAGGCACGGCGACGCGATCCTCGGCGCGGCTCGCGGTCGCTTCGCGGCAATTAATAGCCGCCCTTCTTGCCGATGCCGGCGAAGGTGAAGTCATAGTCGAGCGTGAACGGCTTGAACCACGGACCCACGCCGGTTTCCTTGTCGACGTGGCGGCCGAACGCCGTATGGCCCATCTGCATCGGCGGTTCGACGATCAGCTTCAGGTGGTACTTGCCCGGGCCTTGCAGCTTGACGTTGTCGCCGTAGTGCGGACCGTCGTTTGCGACCATCGGCATCAGGTCTCCCTTCAGCGGCTGGTTCGAGCCGGCCTTCGTCAGTTCGTAATGCACCTGCAGATACGGCATCCAGTCGCCTTCGGCGAAGCCGGTCGGATTGTTCTTGACCGCGTGGATGTCGGCCTCGAGGTGGACGTCCGAGTCCGATGCCTTGCGCATCATGCCTTCGGGTTCCATCGTGATCGGCTGCAGGTAGACCGCACCGATTTCCATGCCGCCCTGGATCTGTTGCTTGCCGATCGGGTATTCCGCAGCCGATACCGAGAGCGCCGCGACAGCGGCCGCCACGGCTACGCCGCCACGTGCAAATGAAGAAATCCGCATTGAAACTCCTTGTTTTTATCAGACTGGAATCGAATCCATTGGAACAGTGCGCGCAAGCCAGATGTAAATTTAAATGCGAACCATTCTCAATATTGGTCGAGTTTATCATCTATCCCCGGGGAGAACAAACGCGAACGCACGCCAGGCCTTGTGCCGTCAGGGTCTTAAGGCAGATTTAAGGGAACGGGTGCTGGCGGCGGAAATGGGGAGCGATAGTGAAACCGGGGTACACCGGCGATGGCGCCGGCCCGGATGCCATGCATTGCGCGGCTGCGGGAGCGCGGGCGAGTCGCTCGCGGGCGGGTGCAATGAACGGGGCGCGGCGTATGGTCGCGCCCCGGATGAACTGCGCGTCAGTCGACGCCGGACACATGATCGCCGACGTTCGCGCCGAACACGCGCTGACGCAGCAATGCCAACTGGTCGCGGGTCTGCGCGGCCTTCTCGAATTCGAGGTTCTTCGCGTGCTCCATCATCTGCTTTTCGAGGCGCTTGATCTCCTTGGCAAGCTGCTTCTCCGACATGTCCTCGAATTTCGCGCGCGTTTGCTGCTCTTTCAATTCGGCGCGCGCTTCGTCGACGTTGTACACGCCGTCGATGATGTCGCGAATCCGCTTGACCACGCCGCGCGGCGTGATGCCGTTCTCGACGTTGAACGCGATCTGCTTCGCGCGCCGCCGCTCGGTTTCGTCGATCGCGCGGCGCATCGAGTCGGTGATCTTGTCCGCGTAGAGAATCGCCTTGCCGTTCACGTTGCGCGCCGCCCGGCCAATCGTCTGGATCAGCGAGCGCTCGGCGCGCAGGAAGCCTTCCTTGTCCGCGTCGAGAATCGCGACGAGCGACACCTCGGGAATATCGAGCCCTTCGCGCAGCAGGTTGATGCCGACCAGCACGTCGAATGCGCCGAGGCGCAGATCGCGGATGATCTCGACGCGCTCGACCGTGTCGATGTCGCTGTGCAGATAGCGCACCTTGATGCCGTGATCGGCCAGAAACTCGGTGAGCTGCTCGGCCATGCGCTTGGTCAGCACCGTGACGAGCACGCGATCGCCAACCTTGATGCGCTCGTTGATCTCGCCGAGCACGTCGTCGACCTGGCTGCGCGCCGGCCGCACCTCGATCTCGGGATCGACGAGCCCGGTCGGGCGCACGAGCTGTTCGGCAACCTGGCCGGCCGTTTTCTTCTCATAGTCGGCCGGCGTCGCCGACACAAACACGACCTGGCGCATCTTGCGTTCGAATTCGTTGAACTTGAGCGGCCGGTTGTCGAGCGCGGACGGCAGCCGGAAGCCGTAGTCGACGAGATTTTCCTTGCGCGCGCGGTCGCCGTTGTACATGCCGTTCAGCTGGCCGATCAGCACGTGCGATTCGTCGAGCATCATGATCGCGTCGGGCGGCAGATAGTCGACGAGCGTCGGCGGCGGCTCGCCGGGCGCCGCGCCCGAGAAGTGCCGCGAGTAGTTCTCGATGCCCTTGCAGAAACCGAGTTCCTGGAGCATTTCGAGGTCGAAGCGGGTGCGCTGTTCGAGCCGCTGCGCCTCGACGAGCTTGCCGTCGCCATAGAAGAATTCGAGCCGTTCGCGCAACTCGGCCTTGATCGTCTCGACCGCGCGCAGCACGGTGTCGCGCGGCGTCACGTAATGCGACGACGGATACACGGTGAAGCGCGGAATTTTCTGCCGCACGCGGCCGGTGAGCGGATCGAACAGCTGCAGCGTTTCGACTTCGTCGTCGAACAGTTCGACGCGCACGGCCATCTCGGCGTGCTCGGCCGGGAAAATATCGATCGTGTCGCCACGCACGCGGAACGAGCCGCGCTGGAAGTCGGCTTCGTTGCGGCTGTACTGCATCGCGATCAGCCGCGCGATGATGTCGCGCTGGCCGAGCCGGTCGCCGGTGCGCAACGTGAGAATCATCTGGTGATATTCGGACGGGTTGCCGATACCGTAGATGGCCGAGACGGTCGCGACGATCACGACGTCGCGCCGCTCCATCAGGCTCTTGGTCGCTGACAGCCGCATCTGCTCGATATGCTCGTTGATCGACGAATCTTTCTCGATGAACAGGTCGCGCTGCGGCACGTACGCTTCCGGCTGGTAGTAATCGTAGTACGAGACGAAATACTCGACCGCGTTGTGCGGGAAGAACTCGCGGAACTCCGAATAGAGCTGCGCGGCGAGCGTCTTGTTCGGCGCGAACACGATGGCCGGGCGGCCGAGCCGCGCGATCGTGTTCGCCATCGTGAAAGTCTTGCCGGAGCCGGTCACGCCGAGCAGCGTCTGGAACGCGAGACCGTCCTCGACGCCTTCGACGAGCGTGTCGATGGCCGTGGGCTGGTCGCCGGCGGGCGGATAGGGCTGGTAAAGCCGGAACGGCGAGCCTTCGAACGAGACAAATTTCGATTCGTCGAGCGTGTCTTCGGCTTCAGTCAGATGGTGTTCGGACATGGGGACGGCACCGGGCCTTGGAGCAAAGAACCATTCTAACGGGTTGCGGGAAGCGGGGATCGGGCGCGGTTACGCAGAACAGGCGCCGGGCTCCCTCTTCGCCAAACGGGATCTGCGCGGATTGCCCGCTGCCACACGTGGCCCCGTCGTGCCTGTTTTTCAAGCAAATAATTGCCGGTTGCCCGCCTTGGCGGACGAAAAACGCGGCCGGATTCGTTACAATGCGAAGTTGCGCTCGCTCGCCGCTGCCCGATGGACCGGCCTCGTTTTGCGTGTTTCTCCGTGCGTTTCGCCGCGTGTTTCGCCAGATTCCCGCCAAACGCCCGAAACGCCGCCGACGCCCGAAGCCAGGCCGCCCGCGCGCGACGCCGCCCTCTTTTCACTACTGCTGCCCATCCATCATGTCTCTGTTCTCCGCCGTCGAACTTGCTCCCCGCGACCCGATCCTGGGCCTGAACGAAGCCTTCAACGCCGATGCGCGCGCCACCAAGGTCAACCTCGGGGTGGGCGTGTACTTCAATGAAGAAGGCAAGATTCCGCTGCTGCGCGCCGTGCGCGACGCGGAAAAGGCCCGCGTCGAAGCCGCGCTGCCGCGCGGTTATCTGCCGATCGAAGGTATCGCCGCCTACGATGCGGCCGTGCAAAAGCTGCTGCTCGGCAACGATTCGCCGCTGATCGCAGCGGGCCGCGTCGTCACGGCGCAGGCGCTGGGCGGCACGGGCGCGCTGAAGATCGGCGCGGACTTCCTCAAGCGCGTGAATCCGGCCAGCAAGGTCGCGATCAGCGATCCGAGCTGGGAAAACCACCGCGCGCTGTTCGAAGGCGCGGGCTTCGTCGTCGAATCGTATCCGTACTACGACGCGCAAACGCACGGCGTGAACTTCGACGGCATGCTGAGCGCGCTGAACGGCTACGCGGCCGGCACCATCGTCGTGCTGCACGCGTGCTGCCACAACCCGACCGGCGTCGACCTGAGCGTCGAGCAGTGGAAGCAGGTGGTCGAAGTCGTCAAGGCGCGCAACCTCGTGCCGTTCCTCGACATCGCCTACCAGGGCTTCGGCGACGGCATCGAAGCCGACGCGGCAGCCGTGCGCCTCTTCGCGGCAGCGGAACTGAACGTGTTCGTGTCGTCGTCGTTCTCGAAGTCGTTCTCGCTGTACGGCGAGCGCGTCGGCGCACTGTCGATCATCACGGCCAGCCAGGAAGAATCGGCCCGCGTGCTGTCGCAACTGAAGCGCGTGATCCGCACGAACTACTCGAACCCGCCGACGCACGGCGGCTCGATAGTCGCGGCGGTTCTGGCATCGGCCGAACTGCGCGCCACGTGGGAAGCCGAACTGGGCGAAATGCGCGAGCGCATCCGCGCAATGCGCAACGGCCTCGTCGAGCGCCTGAAGGCAGCCGGCGTCGACCGCGACTTCGGCTTCGTGAACGCACAACGCGGCATGTTCTCGTACTCGGGTCTGACGGCACCGCAAGTGGACCGTCTGCGCGAAGAATTCGGCATCTACGCGGTGAGCACGGGCCGCATCTGCGTGGCTGCGCTCAACACGCGTAATCTCGACGTGGTCGCCAACGCGATTGCTCACGTGCTGAAGTAAGGCATTGCGCGGCGCGGACCTTGGCCGCGCTGTATTTGATTGCGCTGGATGGCAGACGCCAATGAAAACGGCGCCCTTTTTGAAAAGGGCGCCGTTTTTTTTATTGCCTGAGCAAAGGTAGCGCTGGCGCCAATGCTTCGGCTCTTTCGGCAACAACCCCACCAGCGCGAACTCGATGCAAACTCAGCGCGAATCCCGATGGATGTCGTGGGTCACGAACCCCGCATCGTTGTCCGGCATCTCGAGCCAATCGGGCTGCTCGAGGGAATGGCGAATATCTTCGAGGCCGCTTTGCCAGTGCTCGCGCATCGTCGACAGGCCGAACTGGAAGTCCTTGTAGTGGCCTTCGTATTCCTTGTGCCGGTAAATCAGGTGGATCACGTTGTAGCGCTTCGAGCACGACAGATCTTCGGCCAGCTTGCACCACGGGTCGTCGCGCTGCTCGACGGGCACGCGGTCCAGCACCTCGCGCAGCACATGCCGGAAGCGCTGCGAACGCTGCACCATGTCGGTCACGAGACGCGTGCGGCTCGAATACTGGATGTCTTTCATGCGCCCCTGTACGTCGGAGAGACTATCCGGCACCGGCCCGATCGCGCTCCACAGATCGACCTGAAACGCGAGCGTGTCGCGGCGCGGCGTGGACTGCATCACCTCGTAGAGCGGCGTATTCGACATCAGCCCGCCGTCCCAGTAGTACTGACCGTCGATCTCGACTGCGGCGAAGCCCGGCGGCAACGCGCCCGACGCCATGAAATGCTCGGGCCGCAGCGTCGTATGCGTATTGTCGAAATACTCGAAGTTGCCCGTGCCGCAATTGACCGCGCCCACCGACACACGTATCTCGCCCGAATTGATGCGGTCGAAATCGCATAGCGATTCGAGCGTGGCTTTCAGCGGCGTGGTGTCGTAGTAGCTGGCCATTTGCGGCGGCCCGGACACCGTGGGCAACAGCGGCGGAAAGCGCGGCACGAAAAAGCCCCGCTGCCCTTCGACGATCGCGCTCATCGCCTGCGCCGCCGTGAATGCCTTGCGTACGGCTTCGCTGGAATTGAAAAACGCGTGTTCGACGAAAGCCGGCACCGGCGGCCCGAAGGCCGGCTGGCAGATCGTTTCCCAGAATTGCAGCAACCGCTCGACGCGCTTTTCCGGCGGATTGCCCGCAATGATCGCCGTATTCAAGGCGCCGATCGAAATGCCCGCCAGCCAGTTGGGCTCGATGCCGGCCTCGTAAAGTCCCTGGAAAACGCCCGCCTGATAGGCGCCCAGCGCGCCGCCGCCTTGCAGCATCAGCGCGACGGTTTCGTAGTTAGGCAAGTGGAGATGCCGGCGCGGGTGCGTGGCCGGCGCCGGACCGGCGCCCTCCCCGTCGCCGGACACGCCCACGCGCGCCCGCTTGAGATTGCGTTGCGCCATGGGCCTCTCCTTATTGCATGTACCAGCCGTGACTCACGATGAAGGACTGGCCCGTCAGCGCGGCCGTCGGGAACGTGGACAGGAACAGCACCGTCTGCGCGACGTCTTCGACCGTCGTGAAAATGCCGTCGACCGTGCCGCCCAGCATCACGCGCTTGATCACGTCTTCCTCGCTGATGCCGAGTTCCTTTGCCTGTTCGGGAATCTGCTTGTCGACCAGCGGCGTGCGCACGAAGCCCGGACATACCACGTGCGAGCGCACGTTGTGCTTGGCGCCTTCCTTGGCGAGCACGCGCGAGAGGCCGAGCAGCGCGTGCTTGGCCGTCACGTAGGCGGACTTCAGCGGCGAGGCTTCATGCGAATGAACCGAACCCATGTAGATCACGATGCCGCCGCGATCGTCCTTGTACATGTGCTTGAGCGCCGCTTTGGTGGTCAGGAACGCGCCGTCAACGTGAATCGCCTGCATCTTCTTCCAGTCCGAAAACGAGTAGTTTTCGATCGGATTGACGATCTGGATGCCGGCATTGGAGATGAGGATGTCGATCGAGCCGAATTCCGCTGCAACCTTGTCGATGCCCTGGTTGACCGCCTCTTCGTTCGTGACGTCCATCGCCACGCCGATTGCCTTGCCGCCGCCCGCCCTGATTTCTTCAGCCACGGCGTTCGCGCCGTCCTGGTTCAGGTCGGCGATCGCGACCGCCGCGCCCGAGGCGGACAGAGTCAGCGCGATCTGCTTGCCGATGCCGCTTGCCGCGCCGGTAACCACAGCGACCTTGCCATTCAGATTCGTGTTCAGAGACGACATCCGGAACCTCCATGCAGTTGATGAGCAATGAGACCACAAGGCCGCATGCGGCGTGAAGTCAGCCAAACGGCATAGACCGTTCGGCCGATGCTGCATTGCGGCCAACTTTGCTATTGTGCATGAACCCCGTGAATTCCAGAGGTAAAACACACATCGAGCCGTATCTCTTTAAACTGGACGGCTTCGGACTCAATCCCGGCCTACGTTTCGGGCTCGACTCACGCCTCAATTTTCACGCCTCAATTTTCGTGCATCACCAACAAGGAGAGAGACATGAATTTCCGACGTCTGGGCCGCTCAGGCCTGCAAGTCAGCGAGCTGTCCATCGGCTCGTGGGTCACCTACGGCAACCAGGTCGATCATCGCGCCGCGCGCGAATCGCTTGCCGCGGCGCGTGACGCCGGCGTCAATTTCTTCGACAACGCCGAGGTCTATGCCGGCGGCAAATCCGAGGAAATCATGGGCCACGCGCTGAAGGAACTGGCGTGGCCGCGCGTGAGCTACGTGGTGTCGACGAAATTCTTCTGGGGTCTGACGGAAGCGCCGAACCAGTACCACACGCTGAACCGCAAGTACCTGATGAACGCGATCGACAGCTCGCTCAAGCGCCTGCAGCTCGATTATGTCGATCTCGTGTTCTGCCATCGTCCCGACCCGAACACGCCGATCGAGGAAACGGTCTGGGCGATGAGCGACATGATCGCGCGCGGCAAGGCGCAGTACTGGGGCACCTCCGAATGGAGCGCCGAAGAAATCCGCGCCGCGTATGAAATCGCCGAGCGGCATCATCTGCACAAGCCGGTCATGGAACAGCCGCAATACAACCTGTTTCACCGCAAGCGCGTCGAGCAGGAATACAAACGGCTTTACGAAGACATCGGCCTTGGTCTCACCACCTGGAGCCCGCTCGCGTCCGGCCTGCTCACCGGCAAATATCGCGCTGGAATACCCACCGACAGCCGCGCGCAGTTGCAAGGTTACGACTGGCTGCGCAACCAGCTCACCGACCCGGGCAAGAACAACGTGGTCGGTCAGTTGGGAGCGGTGGCCGACGAACTCGGCTGCACGGTCGGTCAGCTCGCGATCGCATGGATTCTGAAGAATCCGCATGTCAGCACGGTAATCACGGGTGCGTCGCGGGTCGAGCAGATCGGCGAAAACATGAAATCGGCCGAAGTGGCCGAGCGCATGACGCCGGAGATCAAGCAGCGGATCGAGGAGATCATCGGCGACGCGCACGAGTGAGCCGCGCAGCAAGCGGATAACCGGCGGCGCGCGCTCGCGTACAATACGCGACCGCGCGCCACTGTCTCCGCTCCGGCCGGCACGTCCTCTTTCAGCGTCCTCTCATCATGCTCAGTTACCGCCACGCCTTCCATGCCGGCAATCACGCCGACGTTCTGAAACACGCCGTCGTGTTGCAGCTATTGCGCTACCTCGGCCAGAAGGACAAAGCCTACTGGTATATCGACACGCATGCGGGCGCCGGCGTTTACTCGCTGAAGGAAGGCTACGCGACCAAGACCGGCGAGTTCCAGACCGGCATCGCAAAACTGTGGGAACGCAACGATCTGCCGTCGCTCTTCGCCGAATACGTCGACGAAGTAAGCGCGCTCAATGCCGACGGCCAGTTGCGCTTCTATCCAGGCTCGCCGTACATCGCATGGCGGCAGTTGCGCGAACAGGACCGCATGCGCCTGTTCGAACTGCACACGACTGAAATCGACGTGCTGCGCCATAACTTCCGCGACGCGGGACGCCGCGCGATGCTCTACGCGGGCGACGGCTTCGACGGCATCCTCGCGTTGCTGCCGCCGGCGCCGCGCCGCGCGCTGGTGCTGCTCGATCCGTCATATGAGGACAAGCGCGATTACAGTCGCACGCTGCGCTGTGTCGAGGAAAGCCTGAAGCGCTTTCCGACCGGCACCTATGCAGTCTGGTATCCGCAGGTGAAGCGCCCGGAATCGCAGCGCTTTCCCGATCAGCTGAAGCAATTGCAAAAGGACAACTGGCTGCACGTCAGCCTGACCGTCAGCAATCCGCCCGCGGATGGCTTCGGACTTTTCGGCAGCGGCATGTTTATCCTGAACCCGCCGTACACACTCGCGAAAATGCTCAAGGAGCAGATGCCATGGCTCGTCAAGACGCTCGGCGAAGACAAGGCCGCAACCTTCAAGGTCGAATATCGGGGCAATTAGGCGGCACACGAGCGATCACCGAACGCTCTCGACACCACAACATCGGCTCGCGCAAGCCGATCGCACCGATGTCGTTGTCGCAGACATCAGCCGCGCGCTCCCCCGCTTCTCCGCCGGCTGTTCGTGCATCTCGCACATCCCGGCTCACGCCGGCATCACACGCAACGGCATGACTTCTTTGGCTCACTTCAACTGCGCGGCCGCCTTGCTCGCGAAGTCGTTCGTATAGGTCGCGCCCAGGTCGATCTTTTTCGGATCGAGCCGGTTGTCGAATGACGACAGCGCGCGCAGAGAGGTCGCCGGACCGTCCGCGGGCATCAGGCCATCGGGCGAGTACGCGTCGCGCACGTTGTGAAAGGCCTCCAGGTAGAGCGCCGGATCGCCGAGCAGATAGGCCTGCGGCACCATCTTCAGCAGATCGGCGTCGCTCGCGGTCTGCAGCCAGTGGTTCGCGCGCACGACCGCATTGGTCAGCGCCTGCGTCGTCTTCGGATTCTTCTGAATGAAGCTCTCCGGCGCGTAAAGCGTCGCCGCCGGCATCGTTCCGCCGAACACTGCCTGCGTCCCCTTCACCGTGCGCGTGTCGACCAGCACCTTGATCGCGCCGCTGCGCGTCAACTTGGTCATCATCGGATCGACATTCGACAGCGCATCGATCTGCCCGCTACCCACCGCGGCCAACACCGTCGCACCGCTGCCGACGCCGATCGCCGAGATATCGCTGCGCTGCACGCCGGCCTTGCGCAACGCCACGGTAAGCACGAGATCCGTCGACGACCCCGGCGCGCTCACGCCGACCTTCGCGCCCTTGAAGTCCGCGAGCGATCTGATCCGATCCGCCTTCGACTTCACCACACCGATGACGATCTGCGGCGCGCGGCCCATCAAGGCAAACGCGCGATAGTGCTGTCCCTTCGCCTGCATGAAGAGCGTGTGCTCGAACGCGCCCGCGCCGACGTCGGCACTGCCGCCCACCACGGCTTCCAGCGCTTTCGAGCCGCCCGCGAAGTCCTCGAGCGTGACGTCCAGGCCTTCGTCCTTGAAGTAGCCGAGCTGCTGCGCGGCAAGCACCGGCAGATAGTAAAGACCGGGCAAGCCGCCGACGGCCATCGTCAGCGTGGGTTTTTCAGGCGTGTCCTTGGCGAGCGCGGCGCCGGACAACCCGGCGAGCGCGAGCAGCATGACTCAGGCGCGTATGGCGCGCCGCATCCAGTGAATCGGCATGTTGACGTCTCCTTGTTCCGTTTTCCGTTCGAAGCGGCGACGCGACGCAAATGCCGCAACCGGGCCGCCAGCGACAAAGCGCGCAACGATTGTCGTCGGACGGTTTCTCGTACGCCATGCGCCCAAACCCCAATGCGGAATCGGCCGGGGTGCGAGGCGGCCCATAGGCGGAAGACGTGGAGACGCTCGATCCGATGCAGCGGGCAAGGATCCCAGCGAGGTGCAACGGAACTGAAAAAGCCGATGGCGAAGATACCGGGCCGCCGCCCTTCTATGCCACCCTCATTGCGAAGGCGCTACCGGGCGCGGCATCGGTCTCGGCGGAACGCCGCCGCCCGCCGGCAACGGGATATATGGCGCGACCACGATCGGCGGCGACGCTTCCTGCGGCAGCTCGACAGGAGCCGCAATCGGCGGCGCGGCGACAATCGGGTGCCGCGAAAGCGGCGCGCTCATCAGCACACTCCCGCTCTGGCCGTCGTTGATACCGCTCAGCGAGTCGAGAATCACCGGCTTGCGGGCACTGTCGGACACGGCGAACGCGCCCGGCGCGGCGCAGACGGTTGTCAGCGCCGTCACCATAACCGCAGCGAGGCGGAATTTGAAGGGTTCGAGCGAGCGGACAGAGAGCATGGGCGGCCCCGTTGGTTATGAATGCCCGGTTGCGCAAAAAGCGCCCTACCTTACCTCGGCGCAGGTTGCGAAGCTAGTCGAGAGTCGCCACGACTGGCGTTCCGGCGTCGCCGGCTTCAAACCTGCCGGAAAAGCGGTCAATTCCCAGGGCCCAGTGTGACAAAGCCCCGTTTCGACGGGGCTTGATGCTGTGCTGCTATGGCCGTGCACGCTGCACCGCCGGGCCCAACTCGAAGCTGAAACTTACCGCGAATAGCCGTTGGTTTCGATCGAGCGGATGCGCTGTTCGAGCTGGACGATATCCGACGACGATGCCAGGTAGGCCTCACGGCTATTACGTTCCGCAGATTCCAACCAGGTGTTCAGCTTTTCAAGCAGGTATGCAAACATGATGTTCTCCAAGGATCAGATCGAATCCCCGGTGATCGGACATCAGGGATTTCCCGCCAAAGGGTTAACCCTAATTATAACCCGATGCCCTGAGTCGGACAGTGAAATGCCTACATGAGGTGCATTCCGTTCCGGAATGGTGCACATCCTTGGTGCAATCAGGTTCCACCTTTCCCCGCAACGGCTACAGCGAATGACATCCCTGCCCCGACACCAGATCGGTGTCAGCGAGGCGCTCGATGATCGGACAGTCGGGCCGGTCGTCGCCGTGGCAATGATCGGCCAGATGCGCAAGGGTGTCGCGCATGTCGGTCAGCTCGGCGATGCGGCGGTCGAGGTCCGCGACATGCTCGAGCGCGATCCGCTTCACTTCGGCGCTCGCGCGCGAACGATCGCGCCATAGCGCGAGGAGCCGCCGAATGTCTTCGACGAGAAAGCCGAGCCGGCGCGCCTGGCGGATAAAGCGCAGCGAATGCACTTCCTGCGGACCGTATACGCGATAACCGGCGCTCGTGCGCGCCTTGGCTGTCAACAGGCCGACGCTTTCGTAATAGCGGATCATTTTTGCGGTGACGCCCGACGCGCGGGCCGCTTCGCCAATATTCATGACTGTTTCCCCATGCTCTGGATCAGGTTCGAATCGATCCTACACCTTCCCATGATGGGAAGGTCAGCCACTCAAATACGGATCGGCAGGCATAATTCAGCCATTCGCCATTCTGATTTCGCCGAGGACCCCGCCATGACAATCGAACTCCACGTAGAAGGCATGAGCTGCCAGCATTGTGTCGCTGCCGTCACGAACGCGATCCGCGAACACGACGCCGCCGCGCAGGTTCAGGTGGATCTCGTGGCCGGGCGCGTGGTCGTGGAATCGGCGCAATCCGTCGATGCGCTGAAGGCCGCGATCGACGAGGCCGGCTACACGGTCACGTCGGCTCGCTAAGGGAGCGGATCGTGTTCAAGGTTGCCGTTATCGGCGGCTCCGGGCTGCTCGGCCGCGCGCTCGTCGACGAACTGGCACGGCAGGACGACTGGCAGGTCGTCGCCACCGCGTTCAGCCGGCCGTCGCCGCAAATGGCCGCGCTCGATGTTCGCGACGCGCAGGCGGTCGAACGCTTCATCGAGCGCACGGCGCCGGATGCCGTTGTGATTGCCGCCGCGGAGCGCCGCCCCGACATCTGCGAGCGCGACCCGGCGCTGGCCCGCGCGCTGAACGTCGATGCCGTGCGCATCGTTGCCGCGGCGGCAGGCCGGTGCGGCGCATGGACCCTGTCGATCTCGACCGACTACGTGTTCGACGGCACAGAGCCGCCGTATCGGCACGACAGCGCGCCCGCGCCGCTCAACGCTTACGGGCACAGCAAGCTCGAAGGCGAACGCGCACTGACCGGAACGACCGGGCGCGGCTGCGTGCTGCGCTTGCCGCTGCTCTATGGGCCAATCGTCGGCTGGTCGGAATCGGCGGTGACGAGCCTCGTGCCGGCGATCACCGCCTCGGCCGCCGCCGCTGGCGAGCCCGCCACGATGGACGCCTGGGCGATCCGCTACCCCACGTTCACGCCGGACGTCGCGTTCGTGATCCGGCAGATGCTCGCACTGCATGCGCGCGGAGAGACGGTCTCCGGCATCGTCCAATGGTCGGGGGACGAGCCCATGACCAAATACGAGATCGCCGTGCGTATCGCCGAAGCGCTGCAACTCGATGCGCGCCTGACGCCTCAGCACACGCCAACCGATTCGACGCCTCGCCCGCATAACTGCCATCTGGCGTCGAGCCGTCTCGAAGCGCTCGGTATCGGCCGGCGCACGCCGTTCGATACGGCGATCCGCGAGGTCCTGGCTGCGTTTCCGTGGCAAGGCGCTATGCCGTCGCGGCTGAATTGACGCCACGCAACGGGGTTTGCTGGTTTGTCCGGCTCAAGGCCGCCGCTGTGATCGGACGCGTTGGCCGCGGGGCTGTGCTGCTGGGGCTGTGCTTCTGGCGCATATACATCGCATTTGCCCAAGTGCGTTGTGTAGCGCACGGCTGACCGGCATTCAACTGCATCGCGCAAACGAAAGGATTCACGAGCGCACGGCAAGCGTCGCTCGCCTGCTGGCTGCCGATGCAGGATTCGCCGGCCGTGCCGCGCGTCCGCTCATCACCCGCCACCCGCCCGCTACCGGGCCTCAATGAAAATCGCGGCTCGTCGTGGCGAGTTCGCCGAGCCATTCGCTGTAATCCTCGAGACGATGGGCAACGAGATGGACCACCTCGCCCTTCTGTTTGCGACCGGCAAGCCGCCGCGCCTCGCCGCTGCGGCTTGCCTCGCCCGTACCACTTTCGCCGCTTTCGCCACTTGTGGGGCCGCCTGTGCTATTTGCCTCATTTCCCGCCCACGCCCGATTGCGCCGGTCCGCACTCGCCGCACGCTCTCCCTGACTCGCGCGGTCTCCTCTCTCGCCCCCGGTACTCACCCCATCATCGCGCTGCAAAACCCCATAGACCGCGAGCAACGATGAACCGAGCAACGCCTTGCGCTGCTTTTCAACCAGCGACGGCCACACGATCACATTAATCGAGCCGGTTTCGTCCTCGATCGACACGAACACCGTGCCGTTCGCCGTGCCCGGCCGCTGTCTCACGGTGACGATGCCGCACGCCCGCGCCATTGTGCCGTGCCGGCACGCGGCGAGTTCGGCCGCCGTGCGAAACTTATGCCGCGCGAGACGCGCCCGCAACAACGCCAGCGGATGGCGATTGAGCGTGAGACCGAAGCTCGCATAATCGTCGACGATCTCGCGATGCTCGCTGGCGCGCGGCAACGCGAGCGGCGCTTCGGCGATCGGCGCGTCGCGCAGCAGCTTCGGCACCGCGTGCTGCGCGGTCACGGCCCACCACGCTTCGCGCCGATGACCGGCGATACCGACAAGCGCATTCGCCACGGCCAGCGCTTCGAGATCGCGCCGCGTCAAGGCCGCGCGACGCGCGAGATCGTCGACGTCAACCAACGGCGCATCGCGGCGGGCCGCCATGATGCGTTCGGCGGCGTCCCGCGCGAGCCCCTTGATCAGATGCATACCGAGACGCACCGCGGGACCGCGCGAACCATACGTGCTCGCTGGTTTGAACACGCGCGCGGTCAACCGCCGCGCGGCACGCCGGATCGTGCGGCTCACCTTCAGGTGCGGCAAGGACAGATTGCGCAATTGCTGTGCGGCCAGCACGGCATGTTGACGATGCAGACGCGTCTCGTCAGCGGCAATCCGCCGTCCTTCGGCATGGCGCCGCTCGAAGGTCGATTCCCAGTCGCTCAGCGTCACGTCGGGCGGCAATACCTTGACGCCGTGACGCCTCGCGTCCTGCACGAGTTGCGACGGCGAATAGAAACCCAGCGGCTGGCTGTTCAGCAGACCGGCCAGAAAAGCGGCCGGCTCGTAGCGCTTCAGCCATGCGCTCAGATAAACGAGCAGCGCGAAACTCGCCGCATGGCTCTCCGGAAAACCGTATTCGCCGAAGCCCTCGATCTGTTTGCAGATGCGCTCGATAAATGCCTGCTCGTAGCCGCGCGCCAGCATGCGGTCCGTCAGATCCTTCTGATACTTCGCGAGATTACCGCTGCGCCGCCATGCGGCCATCGCGCGCCGCAACTGGTCGGCCTGCTCGCCCGTGTATTTCGCCGCCACCATCGCCAGATGCATCACCTGCTCCTGGAAAATCGGCACGCCGAGCGTGCGTTCGAGCACCGGCCGCAACTCGTCCTTGGCGTAATCGATCGGCTCGAGCCCCTGCTTGCGACGCAGATAAGGATGCACCATGCCGCCCTGGATCGGCCCGGGCCGCACGATCGCCACTTCGATCACGAGGTCGTAGTACTTGTCCGGTTTCAGACGCGGCAGCATGCTTTGCTGCGCGCGCGATTCGATCTGGAACACGCCGATCGTGTCGGCATGGCCGCACATCTCGTAGACGGCACGATCCTCGCGCGGAATGTCCTGCATCCGGAACCGCGGCAACCCACGCCGCAACGCGACGAATTCGAGCGCGCGCCGGATGGCCGAGAGCATGCCGAGCGCCAGCACGTCGACTTTCAGCAGCTTGAGCGCATCGATGTCGTCCTTGTCCCACTCGATCACGCTGCGCTCTTTCATCGACGCATTTTCTATCGGCACGAGCCGCGACAGCCGGTCTTTCGCGATCACGAAGCCGCCCACGTGCTGCGACAGATGCCGCGGAAAATTGCGCAACTCCTGAGTCAGCCGGATCAGGTTCCGCGTGATGTGCGATCGGGCATCGAAGCCCGCTTCGGCCAGATAGGCGGCCACCGCGCCCGGGCCATCCCACCATTGCTGCGACTTGCTGATCCGCTCGATCAGCGAGGCTTCGAGACCCAGCGCCTTGCCGACGTCTTTCAGCGCGCTGCGCGAGCGGTACGTAATCAGCGACGCGGTCAGCGCCGCGCGATGGCGGCCGTACTTCGCATAGATGTACTGGATCACTTCCTCGCGCCGCTGATGCTCGAAGTCGACGTCGATGTCGGGCGGCTCGTTGCGGGCGCGCGAGATGAATCGCTCGATCAGCATGTTCATGCTGACGGGATCGATTTCGGTGACATGCAGGCAGTAGCACACGATCGAGTTCGCCGCCGAGCCTCGCCCCTGGCACAGGATGTTGCGCGAGCGCGCGAAGCTCACGATATCGTGCACGGTCAGAAAATACTTTTCGTATTTCAGATCGGCGATCAGACCCAGCTCCTTCTCGATCTGCTGAATCCGCTTCAGGTCCATGCCGCCCGGCCAGCGCTCCATCGCGCCGGCCATGACGAGCTTGCGCAGATAGCTCGACGGCGATTCGTCGGCGGGCACCAGTTCTTCGGGATATTCGTATTGCAGTTCCTCGAGCGAGAAGCGGCATAACGCGGCAATGCGCAGCGTTTCTTCGAGCGTCTCGCGCGGATACAGCTTGCCCAAACGCACGCGCGTGCGCAGGTGCCGCTCCGCATTGGCTTCTAGCGCGTGACCGCAGGCCGAGAGGGGCGTGCCGAGACCGATCGCGGTCATCGTGTCCTGCAACGGCTTACGCGAACGCACATGCATCAGCGTGCCTCCCGCGGCCACGAGCGGCAAACCGCTGTCTTGTGAAATCATCCGCAAGGCGTCGAGTTGCAGATCATCGCTGCCGGTTTGCCACAGTTCGAGCGCAATCCATGCACGCTGCGCCGCGAACGACGCGAGCCAATGCGCGCAACGCAGCGTATGCGAGAGCGTCGCCGCGCGCTGCGGCACGAGCAGCAGCACGCAATCGGGCAAGCCGCGCAGGTGTTCGAGATGCGGCAGCATCTCGGTGAAGTCTTCCGGACCGATGCGATAGCAGCCCTTGTCCGCACGCGAACGCGCGAGCGTGATCAGTTCGGAAAGATTGCCGTAGCCGTTGCGATTGAGTGCGAGCGCCACCAGGGTGCAGAAGGGTTGGCCTTCGGCATCGGTCAGATTGAATTCGCTGCCGATGATCAGGTGGGGGATCGGCTTTAGGGGTTCGTCCTTCGGGGGTTCGTCCTTCGGGGGGGCGTCCTTCGGGGGGTCGTCCTTCGGAAGCTGTTTTTTCTCATGCTTTGTCGCAGCCGTTGCGACGGTGATCTCCTCCGGCGCCGCCGCCCGCATCGCCTGCTGCGCTTTTGCCTCGCGCTCTTTCCGTTCGCGCGCCTGCGTCTCTTCGAGTTCTTTCACGGCCGTGTACGCGCGCACGACGCCTGCCAGCGAACATTCGTCGGTAATGGCAAGTGCGCGATAGCCGAGCGACATCGCCCGCTCGACAAGCTCGTGCGGATGCGAAGCCCCCCGCAGGAACGAGAAGTTGCTCAGGCAATGCAGCTCCGCATACGGCGGCAAATGCGCCGCGAACGTCGGCTGCGAAGGCAAGGACGGCGCGGAAGTCGTCATCGCATTCAACCGAACAGGCCCTGCAGATACCACTCGCCTTTGCGCTTGCGATACACCCAGAACAGGTGGCCGCGATCGTCAGCTGCGATGTAGTAATCGCGCTCGACGAGATCGCCGTCCCACCACCCCGCTTCGATCCGCTCGGTGCGCGTGAGCATGGTCAGCGGCCGGCGATAGATCGGCCGCTGGTCGCGCACCATCAGACGCAGCGGCTGGTCGAGCATCCAGAGCGGACGAGGCTGTGCGGGTAGCGCGCAGTCGGGGAGATCGAGCGAAGCCTGGACGTTGCCGGGTTGGGCGGCGAATGCGGGTGTGCTTTGGGAGGGAGCCGATGCGGATAGTGCCGGGGTTGCCGGGGTTGCCGGATCAGCTTGCACTGGCGTTGCGCCGCCCTCGCGTGCTTCTTCAAGCGCGGCATTGCGCAGTTCATCGGTCAGCCAGGTTTGATCCGCCCTGGCTTTGACGCGGCTCTTCGACGGCATGCGCTGTCTGCGTGAAAACGCTTGCGACTGATAGGCTTCCACGCGTGTTGCCCGCTCCGGCCGATGATCGTCCTGCTGCGACAACTGCAGCACGTTCTCAGGCCCGAGGCGCGCGCTCAGACGTTCGAGCAAGCGCGCGAGAGAATCGCCATCCGACTCGGGCATTGAAAACAGCGTGTCCGACCGTCCCGCATGATCGACGATCTGCTCCGCCACCAGCTTCAGTTCGATGACCGGTGCCGCCAGCACCGTCTGGTTCAGCTTTTCCCGCAACAGCCAGATCAGATGCTCAGCATCGCGCGACGGAATGGCCCACGCAACCTTCAGGCTCGATGTTTTCGGCGCGTGACGCGACGCCAGCTCATGCTCGAGCAGCAACGTATAGCCGCTCAGCGCCGCATGATGCGCACTGAGCCAGCCGGCCAGCTGCACGATCAACCGGCGCGCGGCGAACAGCAACGCATCGGCGTTATCGACTCGCGACGGCAATTCCAGTTGCGCATGAAACGACGCCGGCGCGCGAAACGATTCGCGCGGATCGGCACGCATGCCATATGCCTGCGCGAGCAGCTCCAGAACGCCACCGCCGAAACGCCGCACAATGCCCGCTCTCGGCAAGCGGCGCAAATCGGCGAGCGTCGCGCAGCCGACATGCGCGAACGCATCGCGATGCTCCTGTGAAACCGGCAGCAGCGCGACGGACAAACGATCGAGCACGCGCGCGAGCGACGCTTCCTTGAGCACATGCCAGCGACGTCCCTGCCGGCACGCACGCGCCTGCGCCAATAACCACGCCCCCCAAGCGGTCGGCGCACACGCGATGCGCGCCGTATAGCCAAATTCCGCTACCGTGCCCGATACGCGCGACAACAACGCGCGCAGGCCACCGAACAGGCGCAAGCCGGAACCAACTTCGAGCAGCAGTGTATGCACAGCGGCAAGCGACACTTTGGGCGTGTAGCTCAGCAAGGCGAGCGCGATCGCTTCGAATGCCTGGGTTACGCGGGCTGGATCGGCGGCAAGCAGTGTCAACCCCGGCGCCAGCGCCAACGCATACGAGCGCGAATGCCCCGCCTGCACACCGGCGCGCCATGCGTCGAGATCGGGCATCAGGATGTGCGCGTGATCGGCCAGCGCATAACAGCTGCGCGTTTCCGCGTTCGGGTCCGCGGCAGCTTGAGGTTGGCTCGCGCCGTCGCACGGATCACGCCGATTCGGTTTCGCGAGTGAACCAGCTGGAAGCAGCGCGAACGGCTTCACCGCTTCCAGCGGCAACAGCGGTAAGGTGACGGCGATCCACAACATGTTTGACCTCCGGGCGTTGATGGCTGCCCTCGTTTTTCGGCAACACAATGCTTTGTAAAGGCAGAATGAGGCGCAAAGGCTCGGCGAGCGGCGGTCCGCGACGCTTGAAGATATCGATCGACATACCGATCTCGTGCAACCACTGACGACGATTGATCGTCTGCGCGTTGGCCGGCAAAAGCGGTTCACAGATCATCCGCAAAGGCGCCGGCGACGATTGCGCAGCCGCTGCCGCAGGACGGATCAGAAATGCCAGCGCCGCCGACTCCTGAGCTGCCACTTGCAAACGCCGGACCTTGTCGGCGCGCGCATTCTGCAGCCACACGAACACCGCGCCGATACCGCTCTGTTTCAGTACCTGAGTGGCAGCCCAAAGCGCCTGATCTTCCGTCGAGCGCACCCATAGGACACGCCTGATATCGACGCCCCAAGTCTTTAGTGCCGCGACACAAGGCTGATACGGCGGCGCCACGAGCATGACGTGCTGCTCGGCCTGTTGTGTCAGATGCCGAAGCACATGAGCCAGCAAACGCATCTCACCCACTCCGCAATGCTCGATCAACAACTCCGTCAGCCCGCCCGCCGACCAGCCTTGCCCCGGCAGTAGCCGGTCCAGCTCGGCATAGCCGCTGGAGACGACGAGCGAGTCCGGGCCGGCAAGCGCATTGCCTTGCCATACCTGACGCCGTAATTGCGACGACAGCGTGGTCGTCGCTAGCTGAATTGCTGCTGCCATAGACACGCTCTTTACTCGCGGATACTCCGCCTCTTCCTGGCATAGATGCATCGCCGCCCTGATCGATATGCATCGACGTTGTTGGCGGCAACGAACAGACAGAAAATTCTGGCTTTTGCATATAAATCGTGTCGATATGCAATCAATTCCTCGCAACAAGGGGTGGGAGGGAGACGATCTAGCACCCTGGAATACTGTATATTTATACAGTATTCCAGGGTGGATGTTAAGAGCTGAGGTTGCGGCGAGAAGAGCGATGGTGCGTGGGTCAGCTTCGTTGAACTCAAGCGTGCTGAGTTCGTCAACTTCAGACAATTGTCCCGACAAACTGCATGAACGACGCGATCAAACGAGATGAATTGAAAATAATCAGGTATGCAGATTATTTAGATCGATACATCAATAGGCGAGAATTTGGCATTTACACAACCCGGAAGCTCAAGTAACGCAAAGCATCCGACGGCGTCGAAACATTGGGAACTGATTTGCTAAAAACAGATGTGGATCAAAGAAAAATAGCACTTCGACGCTCAAGGTGCACATGACTAACCAGACGACCGGGCACAATAATGAAAACACACTGAGCTACTGAGAAATACCGCCCTGTATCGTGGCAAATCACGGTAAAACCTTCGAATCAGCTTCCAGCACGAGAGGTATGCGTCTCGCAAATTCTTCTGGTCTATAAAGAGCGGTGCGAGGTTGGGCTAAGAAAGGTATCGCAATTGATATTGATACCGGTCTCGATTGCATGTGTAAATGAATCGATATTGGCATCATGCGTCCGGAATCCTCGTCGAGGTCCTTGCTACCCTGAAGGGGTAAATCGTCGTGTGTTACCGGCTCATCAGCCAAGACGACGAATTCATCAGGATTAAGCGCTGACCGGTTACGCGGACGCACAGCGGGCTGGGCAGCACTGAAGACTGCGCGACGGGGGATTGTGGAGAACGGGCGGCATGACGCGGCCGGTACGTTGCCGCACGGGAAGTACCGGTGTCCACACGG
>NZ_VWWL01000043.1 GCF_011752995.1 Burkholderia sp. Ax-1724 | reverse complement strand
CAGTCCACAAACTCACAGCACCCAAACCACCCGGCACCGCTTCGTTCGCGTCGCTGCGTCTGCAGCAGAGAAACGAGATTATGCTGACCGCCCCGCATCACGTCAAGACCCCTGTGCGAATTTTCTTCGAACCGATGCAAAAAGATGCGCCTCATGCATAGTGTGTGAGGGCATGGCAACCGATCCCCTTGCGTGAGGGCGAAACATCTCCACATATATCGAGCGGCAGCGATGCCCGCCGATGCGCGTATCAACCCATCGTCCGCCGGAAACACCCACGCATGTGATGCGTCAACGTCTGCGAAGCAACACAAATATGACTAATTGATGTGCAAGCGTGAGCGCGAACACGCAAGCTCGTATATAATGCGAGCCGCGCAAATTTCGCATTCATTCTATCGGCCCGCTTCGAGCGGGCTCATCTTTTTGCTCCCCAGAGCACAGCCAAACAACCGCGTTGAGTCACATCAGGTGATGCTGAGCCCTGCTCGAAACGCCTGACGGTAGCGTCTTGCGTCTCATAGCGAAGCCTCTAGAGGAAAATACGTGAACCCTTTTGATCGCGAAGATTCGCAAAACGAAACCGCCTTCATCGCCAAAGCTTCCTCGGGCCGCACGGCCAAGGGCAAGGGCGCAGGCAAAGCGATCCCCGTGGCGGCCGAACTGCAGCCGCAACAAGCCGAAGAACGTCAGCGCCTGATGCGCGCGCTGATCCAGCTGGGCAAGGAGCAAGGCTACCTGACCCACGCGCAGATCAACGACCACCTGCCCGACAACTTCACGCAAACGGCGGCGATCGACAGCATCGTCAGCGCGTTCAGCGACATGGGCGTGCAGGTCTACGAGCAGGCCCCCGACGCGGAAACCCTGCTGCTGAACTCGAACACGCCGACCGTCGTCTCGGACGACCAGGCAGACGAGGAAACCGAAGTCGCCCTCTCGACCGTCGACTCCGAATTCGGCCGCACGACCGACCCCGTGCGCATGTACATGCGCGAAATGGGCGCGACCGAACTGCTGACTCGCGCGGGCGAAATCGCAATCGCGAAGCGCATCGAAGACGGTCTGCATCAGATGGTGCAGGCGATCGCAGCGTGCCCGCTCGCGATCTCCGCGATTCTCGCGAGCGCCCAGCAGGTGGCCGACGGCGAGTTGCGCATCGACGAACTGGTCGACGGTCTCAATGAAGACGACGTGGCCGCGGAAGAAGACTCGAACTCGAACTCAAGCGCCGACGCCGATGCCGACGAAGACACCGACTCCGACGATAGCGACGAAGACGAGGACGGCGACGACGTCGGCCAGGCCGACTCAGCGGCGGCGGACGAAGCGCGTCTGAAGCAGCTCACGAGCGACTGCCTCGAAATCTTCGCGCAGGTCGGCATCCTGTACGACCAGATGAGCGAGGCGCACACGCGCGGCGACGTCGGCTCGAAAGCCTATCTGCGCGCCCGCGAAGACATCCAGCTGCACCTCGCGCGCATCCGCTTCACCGCCCGCACGATCGACCGCCTGTGCGGCGACGTGCAGCATCAGGTCGCGCAAGTGCGCTCGATCGAGCGCAACATCCTGCAAATCGTCGTCTCGAAGGCCGGCATGCCGCGCGAGAAGTTCATCGAATCGTTCGGCGGCAGCGAAACCGACCTCGGCTGGACCGAGCGCGCGGCGCGCCCGGCCTCGACGGCCTACAGCGCGGCGCTCGAGCGCCATCTGCCGGCGATCCAGTCCGAACAGCAGAAGCTCATCGAAATCGAAGCGACGGTTTCCCTGCCGCTCAAGGAGCTGAAAGAGATCAACCGCCAGATGGTCGCGGCCGAGTCGAAGATGCGCAAGGCCAAGAGCGAGATGATCGAGGCGAACCTGCGTCTCGTGATCTCGATCGCGAAGAAGTACGTGAACCGCGGCATGCTGTTCCTCGACCTGATCCAGGAAGGCAATATCGGCCTGATGAAGGCCGTGGACAAGTTCGAATACCGTCGCGGCTGGAAGTTTTCGACGTACGCGACGTGGTGGGTTCGCCAGGCTGTCACGCGTTCGCTCGCCGACCAGGCGCGCACGATCCGCGTGCCGGTGCACATGATCGAAACGATCAACAAGCTGAACCGCATCTCGCGCGAAATTCTGCAGCAGACCGGCCAGGAAGCACATCCGGCCGTGCTCGCCGAGCGCATGGAACTCTCGGAAGAGAAGGTGCGCGGCATTCTGAAGATCGCGAAGCAGCCGGTCTCGCTGGAAACGCCGGTCGGCGACGACGGCGACGCGACGCTCGGCGACATGATCGAAGACGCGGGCGTTTCCTCGCCGGCCGATGCGGCGATGCAGGCCGACCTGCGCGCCGCCATCGACGACGCGCTCGACTCGCTGTCGCCGCGCGAAGCGAAGGTGCTGCGCATGCGCTACGGCATCAATACGAAGTCGGACCACACGCTCGAGGAAGTGGGCAAGCAGTTCGACGTCACGCGCGAGCGGATCCGTCAGATCGAAAGCAAGGCAATGCGCAAGCTCATGCATCCGAGCCGCGCTGACCGTCTGAAGTCGTTCCTCGACCGTTAAGCCTCGGCCGCCCTCACCTTCAGGCCGCGTTCAGGCCTTCATGCTTGCCGTGCTCCCCGCACGGCAAGCCGCAACACCCCCGCCTCATACACAAGCAGCAGAACCAACCGGCCAACGGTGACTTCTGCTGCCTGCTCCCTTCAGCCGCGTAGCACGCATGTGGAAACACAGGGCGATCTTCGCGCGCGTGATGGCTATTCGCGCTCCATTCTTCGCGACAGCAATAGAACACGCAGCGCACGCATAACTTCTTCCGCCCCCCATGCCCGCACGCGTGCCTTTGCTTCGCCGCGTCGCACGACATGGCGCTTCACGCCGGTCCAAACAGGCGTTCGATTGTTGTCCACAGAAACTGGGAACAAGCTTGTGGACAACCTGCGCATGACCGCGCTAACTCATTGAGCCCACTCGATTTCACGCGCGCGCTCACGACAGGTCGCGAACCTCGCCTACCATCGTCCGCATACACGCCCGCGCTGATCGCCGACACCCCGCCTTCCCGGCCTCACGGCATCACAAACGTCTTCACGAGCGTCAGCTCGCCCGGCTTGCGCATCGGCACGCGGATCGTTTCGCTCTTCTCGTCCGGCGTGTTCTCGTTCGTGATAATCGTGACCTGCGCGACCGTTATGTCGCTGCCGCTATTGCCGTTGCCGTAGTAGTTGACGAACACGAGGTAGGTGCCCTTGAGCGGCGCCGCCGACGAATAGATCTCCGGCCCGTAGCCGGTCGTCACGTCGACGTCGAGCGAGCCGCCGTTGGGCGTCACGCGATCGCCGTACCACGCGTGCGCGCCGTCGGGCGAGACGACGTGCAGATCGAGGTCGGTGCCGTCGGTGTCCCATGCGAGCACCACGCGCAGCTTCGGCTGCGTCTTGCCGCTGTAGGCGTCGTAGAACTGCAAGCGCTTGCGGCTGCCGTCCGGGGCGCGCAATTCGACGCTGTTGCTGCCGGACGGAAACGCATACGGCCGCGAGAAGCGGCCGTCTTCCTCGACGCGCTGTGGCAGCGGCGTGCCGTTCACGACGAGCGTACCCACCGAGGTGCCCTTCTTCTTCGGCGTGTTGCGGATCTGCCCTTCGATCAGTGCGAATTTCGACTGCCCTTCCGGCGTCGACACCGACACCGCCGGGTAGTGCACGTCCTGCGTATAGCGCTCGTTGTCGCCGCTCGTGTTGCGCCAGCCGTTCAGCGGCGCGCTGAAGTCGATATCGCCCGCCCAGGCGGCCGGCGCCGTCTGCACGCAGACGACCAGCCACCAGCCCGCCGCCTTGAGCCAACCTGTCGCGCTGGATTTCATCGTTACCGCTCCTGTCTCACGCTCTACACGGGAAAAAATCCGCCTCATCACATCGCTCGTCGAATCGTTCATGGGCTCGCTCATTGAATCTGCCCGTCGGTGCGGATCAGCAGACGCGCGGTGCGCTCGACGAACGCTTCGTCGAGCCCGCGCGGATGATGCTGGAACGCGAGGTGCAGGTATTCGTGCGTCAACGCGATGCGGTCCTCTTCGGTCACGAGGCGGTACACGTAGACGCGATTGCGCTGCGCGTCGGCATAGGGCCGCCCTTCGCGCACCGCGCACACGGCCGGCAGATCGGGCGTCTCGTAGCCGTCCGCGCCTTCCAGGCGGCGTGCCCACAGCGGCGCGTTGCGTTGCAGCCAGGCTTGCGCGCCAGCCACCGCGATGCAGTCGCCCGCGAGCGGACTCTCGAACGAAGTCAGCGTCGCCTGCGGCCAGGTGCGCGCGAGAATCGCGTCGAACGCGCGGCCGCCTTGCGCGGATGCCTTCGCGTCGAGCCAGCTCATCTGCCCCGGCGCGGCCTTGTCGTGGTGATACTGGACCGGCACGCCGGTCAGCACCAGCGCATCGGTCAGATCGGCGGCCCGGCGCGCGGCGGGCTCGGGAGTGCGCGGCAGGACGCGCTGCGTGCTGCTGCTGTCGTCGATACGGAAGCAGCCGTGGTCGTGGCGGCCGTGCTGCACGACGTAGGTGCGCGCCGCGACCGCGAGCGCCTTGGCGGCTTCCGGCTGGCTCGTGTCGCCCTCGCGCTCGACCACGCGCGCCACGTAGTCGTTCATGCCGAACCGGCCGACGATCTGCGGCGCGCCGCTCCCGTTCCGGTCGAGCCGCAGTTCGCCACGGCTCGTCGCGCGCGCCCAGTTGCCGTTGACGAAGCCGACCCGAAACTCGCCGCGCAACGGGCCGTCGGGTACGGCCGTCGAGCTTCGCTTGCCGCCGGGTGCATCGTCGGGCGCGTCGTCGTGCACTGCGCCGAGCACTTCGCGAACCGGATAGCGGCTGAAGAAATCGACGAGCACGCAGGCGCCGTCGTCGGGCACCGTGATCGACGTCAGCAACGGCGCGATGCGCGGCGCCGCGGCCGCAAGCACGCGCGCGCTGCCGCCGGGTCCGCCGAGCCATACCGGCGTGCCGTCGGCGAGCCAGCCCGCCGCGCCGCCGATCGACGCGCCCGGCCGCGCCGGGTCCGGCATCGTCCACGTCTTCGCGCGCAACAGGCTGCCGTATAGCGACACCGTGCCCTCGCCGCGTCCGCTCGTCAGCACCGACACGAGCGTGCTCGATGCCGCTTCGCGCGGCCGCGCGGGCATCGCCTGCAACGCGGCCAGCAGATCGGCGACAGGCACGCGCCGCGCGGGCGTCAGCGCGTGCAGGTCGAGCAGCCATGCGGGCGCATGCGCGGCGCTCCAGTAGCGGCGCCAGTCGGCGGGATCGAGTTGCAGGCGCGCCGGTTCGAAGTAGAGTCCGCACGATTGCACGAACGCGTGCTCGCGGTCGACGTGGCCGCCCGTCATGCAGCAATACACTTCGTCGCGGTCGCCGCCGTTGCAGACGTAGTCCGGCGTCGCGATGTGGCGATCCACCAGATAGCCGTAGACGAACAGCTTCCAGACACTGCCGAGCGGCGTTTCCAGCGTCGCGGGCAACGCTTGCGCGGCTTGCGGCGAAAGCGCGGGCGCCGTGCCGCTCGCATCCGTTTGCCAGAGCTGGGGCTGGTTGTCGCGCAGCCAGGCGAAGCGCAGCGGGGTAGCCGCGGTCGAAGCGGAAGATGATGATGATGATGAGCCGTGGCTGGCCGGGCGATCATGCGCGGCCAGCGTGAGCGATGACGACGGCAAGGCAGCGGCCGAAGCCGAAACGGGCGCCACGGCCAAGGCCAGCGTCGCCAAGGCCGAGCGCAACGCCAACGCCGCCGACGGCAACCCCGTCGCCGCGGCCAAAGCCGCCCCGGCATTCCGTCCGCGATACACGCCACCCGCACGCGCCTCGCACACAGCCGCGCCGCCGCCTCGCAGCCGCGCCGCCCACCACGCCCCGATCCGCCAACGCGCCCCACGCATGGCCGCCTCGCCTACTGAATCCGCAGCGACGTCATGCGATCGCTCTTGCCGCCCTCGAACGCCTTCGCGTCGGGCTGGTACATGCGGAAGTAGCGCGCCGGCGGCAGCGTGAACGTGCCGGGCAACGAGAAGCGCACCAGTTGCCGCAGCGTGACCGGCTTATCGAGCAGCGGCACCGGCTGGTGATACGCCAGCTCGCCCATCTCGTACGACGCCGCGCGCTGGAACGGCTGCGGACCGCTGCCGTCCTTCGCGCCGGGCAGGCCGTCGATCGACACGCCCCAACTGGTCGCCTCGACGTCGCCGCCCGGCGGCAGCGGCACGTCGAGCAGACCGTAGTGGTAGGCGTTGCCCGAGCGCGGCGTCAGCGTGACTTCGTCGACGTAGAGCGCGTTGCTGTCGAGCGGATCGCCGGACTTCACCAGATGCGCGCTGAACGTCGCGCGCCCGAGCTGGCTTTCGCCGGCCCCGGCCTTCTTCGGATCGGCCGCGACTTCGAGCGGTTCGAGCTTGTACAGACGGCGCGCGATCGTGACGTTGAGCCGGCTGTCCTCGCTCGTATGACTGCGATACGAGACCAGCGCGCTGACGTCGCCGCGCGGTGCGCCCGCATCGAGCGTCGTCGGCAAGGCGGCGCCGTTCCAGCGATAGAGCGGCGCGCCGGTCGGCGTCGTCGTGCGCGTCCAGCCCGCGCCTTGCAGCGTCGGCAGCGGCTGCGGCGACGCCGCGGCAGCACCGCCGAGCGCCTTGCGCAGCCACAGCAGCGTCAAGGCGCGATCGATCGTCGGATAGTCGGCGCTGCTTTTCGCGAGCAGCGCGGCGGGATCGAGCGGCGCGCCGCCGGCATCGGCAGCGCCGGCCCCCGCGCCGGTCACGACGAGCAGGCTTTGCACCAACGGCGCGGGATCGTTCGCCAGCGCGCCACGCGCCGCGCTCACGGCTGCATCGAAGCCCGCCGGCAATGGCGCATTCGCGCCACGCGCCATGCTCGCAACGAGCAGCGTCGCCATCTGCTTGCCGCGCGGCGAATCGGCCTGCGCGAACACGATGCTGTCCGCCGTACCGGCTGCATTGCCGCGCGCGGCTGTGCCTGTGCCTGTGCCTGTGCCTGTGCCGCCGGCCGCCTTGCCGTTCGCTGCGGCCAGCGCCGCCGCGTCGCCCTGCAAATCCTCGGCGATGCCCGCGACCGGCGTCGCGACCGGCAGCCCCATCTGCTGCAGGAACCACAGCGCAAGCGCGCGATGCAGCAGCGGCTCCTTCGCGCCGGCGTCGCGATAGACGTCCATCGCGTGCTGCCAGTTGTCGGCGGGCAAACTGATGCCGAGGCTGCGGCTCGCGAGCCAGTCGGCGTAATACGCGTAAGCGGTCATCAATGCGCTGCCACCCGTCGTATCGCCCCACCAGCCGAACGTGCCGCCGACGCCCGCGAGCATCGCGAGCCGCTGGCGCTGATTGCGCAGCAGCGCTTCGAGCCCCTGCGCCGGGCTCGCGGCATTGGCCTCGCCGCCCGTGTCGCGCAGCGTATCGTGCACGAGCGCAAGCGGAATCAGCCGGCTCGAGGTCTGCTCGGCGCAACCGTACGGATAGGCGATCAGATCGTCGGCGACGCGCATGAACTGGCTCGCCGCATTGCCGACGAAACGCACACTGACGTCCTGCGCATCGGCCGGCAGCGCGAGCGGCTTGCCCGTGCCGTCGAGCGCGACCGTGTCCTGATGCAGATCGAGCCAGCCATCCGCGTCGAGGCGGATCGTCGTCTGCAAGCGGTCGACGTCCTTGCCGCCCGCGCGCAGCGTCGCATCGATCACGCCGGCTTTCAACGCGCCGCTCGGCAGACGCAGATAATTCGCGCCGCGCTTTAACGTCACCTTCTGGTTCAGCGCGAGACCGCCGCCGTTCACGACCCACTGCGCGTCGGTATCCGCATCGGTCTGGTTGAACGCGATCATGTCGATGGCCGGTTGATCGTCGGCGCGGAAATGCGCGGGCCCGCTCCACTTCAGATACAGCGCCTTGTCCGAGCGCACGTACGCGGTGCGCTGCCCGACCATGCCGTCCGGCGCGGCCGCGCGCACGGTAATGCGCCAGCGCGCGAGCGAGTCCGGCATCCGGAAGCTCATGGTCGCGTGACCGTTCGCATCGGTTTTCAGATTCGCCTGCCACGCGGCCGTGTCCTGCTCGTCGCGCCGCGGCCGCTCCAGCACCTTGACGCCGCGCTCGTTGTAGTTCGCGCGCTGCGGGCCGCCCGGCGCGCCCTTCAACGGCGCGCGCGCGAGGTCGTAGGTGATGAACGACAAGCTCGACGAGGTGCGCACGTTATTGCGGCGCGGGTGATAGAAAAAGTCGACGATGTTCGGCGCGATCTCCGGCTGCAGCACATAGACCATTTCGTCGACCACGCTGACGGTCAGATTGGCCGCTTCGGGCTTGCCGGCGAGCGTGCTGTCGAAGTCGAGCGTGACGGTATCGCCGGGACCGTAGACGGGCTTGTCGCTCTTCACGTTCAGCTCGATGCTCGGCTGCGCGACGACGATGCCCGCGTTCTCGAACACGTATTCGCCGCCATGCACGTACAGCACCGAGAACGTCATGTTCGGCGCGAACTCGGCGCCGACCTTGATACGCGCCTTCCACTGCGACGGCGCGATGCGTTGCAGTTGCAACCAGTCGCCGCCCGTGCTCAGCAATGCGCGGTGCTCGACGTTGTCGCGTTCGAGCGTGAGCAGCGCGTCGTCGACCGGCATGGGGAACGTAATCAGCGCTTCGGCGGTATCGCCGATCCTGTAGCGCGCGCGATCGAACACGATCTCGACGCTGCCCGGAATCGCCTTGAGCCCGTCGCCCGCGACCCAATGACTGGCCGCCGCGAGCAGATTGCCCTGATCGTCCTTGACCGACACCATGTACGAGCCCGGCTCGTCGAACTGCACCAGGAACGACTGCTTGCCGCCCGCGCCCGCCGTTTTCAGCGCGCCTTCGCCGTGCGTCTGCGATTCGAGGCGCGTCCATTGCCATTTCGCCGGCGCATGCGCGGCCGGATCGAGCACGCCGAGCGGCTGCAGATCGAAGCTGACCGCTTCCTTCGGCTGCGAGAACGACTTCGCGCTGCTCAGGCGATACGGCGTCGCGCCGCGTGCGATCAGCACCTCGCGCGTCACGCGCACCTTGTACGCGGCGCCGTCCTGCGCGAACAGCGTCAGCGCGTAGCGACTCGGCTCCTGCGCGGCCGGCAGCGTCAGGTCCGCGTTGCCGTTGCTGTCGGTCTTCAGTTCCTGCTGTTCGAGCTTGACCGGAAAGAGCCCCGCGTAACGCAATTCGCCGTCGACGATCGTCACTTTCTGCGCGCGCAGCGTGACCGAAATCTTGCTGTCGCGCACCGGCTTGCCGTCCGGATAGCGCAACTGGATCTTGCCCTTCAGCGGCTCGCCGGTCGCGTAGTCGGCCTTCTCCATCGCGAGGTTCACGTCGAAGTGCGGCTTCACGTATTCGGCGACGCGAAACGCGCTGCCATAGACGTCGCCACGATAATCGAAGCGCAGCGTGTAGCCGCCGGCGGTGGCGTCGGCGGGCAAGGTGAACGAGGTATCCGCGCCGGTATCGGACGCGAAATGCACGCTGCGCGTCGCGACCGGCGCACCGTTCGGGTCGAGCACGTCGAGCTTGAGGTCGGCGGCTTCGGGCGCGGACGACTGCGTCGCGTTCTGGAACGTGCGGCCGATGAACTTCACCTGCACCGTATCGCCGGGCCGGTACATCGGCCGGTCCGTCACGGCGTAGATCTTCGTGTTGTAGATCTCGCTGTCGTAATAGAAATTTTCGGAGACGAACACGCCGCCCTGCGGATCGACGCCGAGCACATAGCTGCGCTCGGGGCTCACGTGCTGCAACGGCAGCGCGCCGTCGCCGCCGGTGGTGCCGCTTTGCAGCACCCCCACGCCGTCGGTCCAGCTCACCTCGGTATTCGCGACCGGCTTGCCGTTGTCGCGCCGCGCGGTCCACACGAGCATGCCGCCCGCGGTCGCCTTCACGACCGCGACCGTGTCCGACACGAACAGCAGCGTATGCGCGCGATAGTTGCCGATCACGGCTTCGACGATATAGAGCCCCGGCGGCAGCTTGCCGACCGGAATCATCACGTTGCCGGCGCTCTCGTCGATGAAGTTGCTGCTACTGCCTTCGAGATTCACGCCCTTCGGCGGCGCAATCGCCTTCGCGTCCCAGATCGGATAGCGAAAGCGCGCGACCACGTCGTAGCCCTTCAACGGCGCGAACGACGAGCGCGGCTCGAACTGCGTCTGCTTGCCGGTCTGCTCGCCGAGCTTGAATTGCGGCTCGGCCGCGGTCACCTTGCTGCGCGTCGCGAACGACAGCACGCGCTGCCACGCGCGGCGCGCTTCGGTGAACCACCGGTCCCACAGATACGCGAGCGTGTTCGCGAGCCCTTCGCCCTGGTAATTCGGCGCAACGTTCAGGCGATGCAGATTCTTCTGCGCCTTCAGAAACTCGAGCGGCTGCGGCACACGATACACGACGATGTCCGCGCCGCCATACGGCTGCAACGCGTCCTTGAAATCGCGGCCCGGCGCTTCGAGCCGCACCTGCGCGAGCTGATCGCTGCCGAAGCTCGCGTCGGACAGCAGAAAGAACGGCTGACCGTCGACCTTCTGCGCGCTGTAGTTGCTCGGCGGCGCCGCTTGCAGCGTGGGGTTCGCGGCGATGTTGGCGTCGGCCGTGTCATCGGCTGCGGCGGCGTCGTCGGCGCGAGCCGGGGCCGTGAATGCGAACGCAAGTGTCAGCGCGACGAACAGCGCGGTGAACAGGCAGGCCACGCGACGCCACACGCCGCCCCAGGCGCCGCTCGAAAAACGGCCGCACGCGATTTTTCTTCGGATCATGGTGTCAGAAAGTCCAAACGAAACACGCCAACGAAATTCGGATTGCCGTCGAGCGGCTGCCAGCGGGAATCTTTCCATTGCACGAGGTCGGAAACGGCGACCGCGCGCAGACCGGTATCGGTCGGCGTGACGGTGCCGGTGTGATAGGCGATGTAGCGATCGAGCCAGATCATCAGATGCTGGTCGTCGCCCTGGTCGAAGAACAGCAGGTCGCACGGCAAAGCCTGGTTGATGTCTTTCGCGACGAAGCGGCTGTTGCGCTGGATCAGCGCGATCGCCGACGCATACGCGCCCGTCGAGCCGTCGACGCGCGTCCAGCGGTTCGCGAGCGTGCGTTGCGAGGCCGTTAGCTGCAACTCGGGCGGCATGCTGCTCGCGTCCGCGAGACCGGTCATGCCGTTCGCGCGCAGCCATTTGCTGTCGTGCGGCTTCAGCGTCTCGCCGACCGCGAAGCGCACGAGGCCCGCGCAATCGCGCTGCGTCCAGCGCGGGGTCGGACCGTGCCGCAGTTGCTGATCGACAATGCGCGAGAACCAGGCGCGAAACGCGGCCGATTGCTGAGGCGAGAATGCGTCGGGGTCGGGCTGCGCGGCCGTGCTCGTGAGCGCGTGGGCCAACGGCGCCGCGCTCGCGAGTGCAGCGAGTGCCATGAGCGATGCGGCGCGCGCGAACCAGAGACGACGCGCGGGGTCGGGCTGCATGGTGCCGCCCGGGAGCGCGCGCGCGCAGGATGGGGCGCTTGTCCGCGCAAGCGGCGACGCCATCCGCGCAGGCCAGAACCGATGATGCGCCGTGCCCGGCGGCACGGCCACGGTCTGCGAGCGAACCCGGCCCACGTCAGTCGGCCCCGGCGCCGGGTTGATCCGCCGGCGCTGCCGGCGCGCCGTCCGTTGCGGCATGCGCACCGGCATCGCCCTGCGCGCGATCGAACCACCACTCCACCGGCACCCAGCCCGCCGAACCCGGCAAGCTCTGCGGCAAGGTCAGCGACACGGGCGGATAGTGCGCGAGCGCATGCAGCTTCGGCACCAGATGCGTGCGCGACGCGTTGCGGAACACCGCCTCCTGATCGGGTGGCAACGCGGCGCCGGCCTCGCGCTCGATCAGCGCGGCGGCGGACGACGGCGTCAGCGTCAGAATCGTGCGCGGCAGACGCTGCGGCGCGAGCGTATCGGCGAGCGCGGGGTAGCGCTTGTCGAGCACCGCAAGCGTGTCGTCGACGAGGCGGCCGTCCGGCGAGAAGATCACGTAACCATGCGCGAGCGCGAGCGTCACCGGGAAATAACGCTCCGCCGACAACTGCGCCGCGAACGATGCCTTGCTGCTCAATGCGGTGCCCGATCGCGCACTGACCGGCCGCTGCCACACGACAACGTCGGCGCCCTGCTCGCGCATCGTGACCGGCAGACGACGATAGCCCGCCGCCGCGCCATCTGCGGCGGCGGCCTTCGCTTCGTACGCGCCGATCACGTCGCCGAAGGTCTTGCCGAGCGCGGTCTTCAAGGCGACGCTGCCGGCCGCGTCCTGCGACTTCACGCGGGCCACGAACACCGGCGCGAGCAGCGTCGACTTCGCGTACCAGCAAACCGCCGCGGGCCCCGCCAGCTGCTCGCCGAGCGCGGCCGTGCCCTGCGCGCCGCCGTCGGTGACCTTCGCGAGCAGCGCCGCCGCATCGCTCCAGTCGGCCGGCAAGCTCGCGCAAGCCGCCGGATTGGCCGGCAGCACGCGCCACAGGTCCGCGCTGTTCCATTTCTGCGGCAGCTTGTCGGGATCGATCAGCGCCCAGGTTTTCCATGCCGTGGCGCCGTTGCCGTTCGACGAGGCATCCGGCGCGAAGTCGAAGCGCAACGCGTCGATGCCGGAGAAAAACGCCTGATAACCGAACGACAGGTAATTGGCCGAGACGACGATCCGATGGCCCTTCGTTGCGTCGCCCGTTGTGTCACCCGCTGCATCGCCCGAGCTATCGAGCCGGTATGCGCGCGCCGCCTCGTCGCGCCCCGACGACAACATCTCCGACACCGCATCGGCGCGCTCGCCGATCAGGCCGCCCTTTTCGTCGAGCAGCAAGCCGGGCGCCGACAGCACGACGAGCCGATCGTCCTTCGCCGCGAACAGCAGCGTGCGGCCGACCGCGAGCTTCAGCGCATAGACCGGCACGTCGCCCGGGAGCTTCGCGACCTGGCTCAGTTGCGCGTCGCTTGCGGCGACATTGCCGAGCCCTTGCAGCAGCTTCGCGAGGCCATTGCGATGGATCGACATCACCCAGTTGCCGAGCCGGCCATCGGGCGAGCGCCACAGCAGCACATGCGCGGGTTCGTCGAATACGCGGCGCAGCAGTTCGTCGCGCCAGTCCAGTTGATGCTCGAACGCGAGACGCCGCAGCGCGCCTTCGGCGGACAGGCGCGTCGGGTCCGCTTCGTAGTAGTCGACGAAATCTTGCGTGAGCACGTCGTGCAGCAACGGCACGCGCACGATGTCGCGCGGCAGACGCGACAGCGCTTCGCTGTCGATCACTGCATCGGGATGGTGAATATCGAGGACGACGGCGTTGTTTTGCGCGGCCTTGCGATGCGCGAACGGACGCCATACCGCCTGCACGATGATGCCGGCCACGACCAGAAGACCGACGCTCAGGATTACCAGCTTTTTTCGCGAGATCTTCATCTGATTTCTTCTTCTGGTTCGACGCGACGCTATTAACGCCGATGCCGCGCGGAATTGGAAACCTGCGGCAGCGGATATTGATGCCGGGCGATGATAACCGATATCTTTGAATAAAACCCGCATGCTGTTGGCATTTAACCATCAGTTGCGCACGGTCGATTGCCAATGAAAAATATTTCGGCATGGGGCCGATTTTTATTTCCCGTCAAGCGGGCCTGCGCATAAAAAACCCGGCCGCACACGCTATGCTCGCCGGGTTATTTCATGCCACGCCGCTTCGCTATGGTTTAAAGATTTATTACCGAACTCAAAACAACTCAAGCGCGCGTTTCATTTTTTCGGGCACTTATTCAGTCGAGGCTGAAGTCGATACCCTGCGCCAGCGGCAACGCCGACGAGTAATTGACGGTATTGGTCGCGCGACGCATATAAGCCTTCCACGCATCCGAGCCCGACTCGCGGCCACCGCCGGTTTCCTTCTCGCCGCCAAACGAGCCGCCGATCTCCGCGCCGCTCGGCCCGATATTGACGTTGGCGATGCCGCAATCGCTGCCCGACGCGGACAGGAAACGTTCCGCCTCGCGCAGATCGTTCGTGAACACGCACGACGACAGACCGTGATGCGCGGCATTGTTCGCGTCGACAGCAGCGGCGAAATCGCTGTAGCGCAGCACGTAGAGAATCGGCGCGAAGGTTTCCTTCAGCACGACCGCCGTTTGCGCGGGCATCTCGACGATCGCCGGCCGCACGTAGTAGCCGCCCTCATAACCCTTCACGTCGACGCGCTCGCCGCCGGACACTGCGCCACCCTCGGCCCGCGCCTGCCGCAGCGCTTCCTGCATGCGCTCGAACGCCTGGCGGTCGATCAGCGGCCCCATCAGCGTGCCCTTGTCGAGCGGGTTGCCGATCGGCACGCGGCTATACAACTGCTTGAGCCGCTCGACGGTCTTGTCGTACACGCTGTCATGCACGAACAGACGCCGCAGCGTCGTGCAACGCTGTCCGGCCGTGCCGACCGCCGAGAACAGGATGCCGCGCAGCGCGAGTTCGTGGTCGGCCGTTTGCGTGACGATACCCGCGTTGTTGCCGCCGAGTTCGAGCAGCGCGCGGCCGAAGCGTTTCGCCACTTCGACGCCGACCTTGCGGCCCATTTCCGTGCTGCCCGTCGCGCTGACGAGCGACGCGCGCGGATCGGCCACGAGCTTTTCGCCCACCTCGCGGCCACCGTTGACGAGCGCGGCGAGACCGGCCGGCGCGTCGCCGAATTCCTCGAGCGCGTCGTCGAGAATGCGGCTCACGGCCAGCGCCGTGAGCGGCGTCTTTTCCGACGGCTTCCAGATCAGCGCGTTGCCGCACACGAGCGCGAGCGCCGCATTCCACGACCACACCGCCACCGGAAAATTGAACGCCGAGATCACGACGCAGGTGCCAAGCGGATGCCACGATTCCGCCATCCGGTGACCGGGCCGCTCGGACGCGATCGTCAGGCCGTACAGCTGGCGCGACAGACCGACCGCGAAATCGCAGATGTCGATCATTTCCTGCACTTCGCCCATGCCTTCCTGCAGGATCTTGCCGGTTTCGAGCGAGACAAGCGCGCCGAGCGCCTGCTTGCGCTCGCGCAGACGCCTGCCGAGCAGCCGCACCAGCTCGCCGCGACGCGGCGCGGGCACGTTGCGCCACGCGGCGAAGGCGTCGTTCGCCCGGGCGAGCGCCGCATCGACTTCGGCCGCCGTGTTGCTGGCCACGCGGCCGATCAGCTCGCCCGTAATCGGCGAATGAACCGCGATGTCGCCTGCTTGCGCCGCGTGGACAATGCCGAGATCGGCGAGGATGGTGGACGCGTCCATATGAACCCCTTTTTATTTCCGATACGAAACAAGAGTAAGTTCGGAAACTATACACGCGGGTTTTTATGGCAGCAAGAAGGGGTTTCCGTGAGGATTGTTGGTCAGCCGCGCATGGCAATGTTTCCAGATGGAAACTTTAGTGGACCAATGCGAGGCGGGCTACGGCTGTCCGTGCGCGCCCGGATGCGCAACTTGAGACGCGCGCCGAGCGCATCGGCGGCGCTCATGATGAACGCGTGAATCGCGCTCGACATGGGCAGGCTCACGAAGTTCGCGCTCAGCACCTGCGAGAAATCGGCCGACGCCCGCTTCGCAAGCGGATGGTCGCGCGACGTGACGAGCACGAGGCGATCGTCGCGATACGGCAGCATCTCCAGAGGCCCGGCATGCACGTTGCCCGCGACGATGCCGATATCGGTCGCGCTATCCGCAACGCCTTTGACGATCTCGCCGGCCGCCGGCGCTTCTCATCAACAGGATGGCGGCCGTGTTGTCGCTCTCTTCCAGAATGGCCTGACAGAGCGTGTCGACCGGCAACGCACCGCGCGCGACGTTGGCCTTGGTCACGGGCGACGTGAAAATGAGGTCCTTCTCCGTATAGTGGACGAGGCGCTCGAGCCGCTCTTCGCCGCGATCGACGCGCGACAGTATCTGCGCCGCGAGAAGCCCCTTGAATGTGCTGCACATCAGGAAGCGTTCGTCGGCGCGATGGCTCAGCGTATGCCCCGAGCCCGTGTCGATGGCGAACACGCCGAAGCGGCCGCCAAACCGGCGCTCGATGTCGGCTATCGGCGATTCAGCCGCGCGCAGCGCGGGTACGACGCCCATGCCAGCGAGCAGGGGTAGTTCAATCAACAGTTTTCGGCGTGTGATCGAGTGAGTCACGGGTAGGTCCAGACAGAATTCAGAAGCGCCCACCTCAAAGCCTGAATGAGAACCCAGGAAAGAGGCATCACTTTTCGTCTCCATGCAGAAACTTGCGAATCTCGTCGCGTTCCGCCCGGGTAACGTGTTTGCGCAAGGCGGCCATCACGAGTGCCTTGCCCGATCCGGAAAACGCCTTGTGGATCAGTTCCTTCAACAGACTGGTTTGCAGCGTGTTCTGACTCTGCGCCGGGGCGTAGACGTGAGAGCGCTCGCTCTCGTCACGCGTCAGCAACCCCTTCGCATGCATGACCTGCATCTGGCGCAATACGGTCGCATAGGTGATCTCCGTGCGTTCGACCTGCATGGCCTGATGAGCCTGCTTGACGGTGGCGGGCCCGATCGACCATAGAACCCGCAGGAGATCGAGCTCGGCCGCGGTCGGCCTCGATGGAGCGGCGGTCTTGGCCGTGACGAAACCTCAACGAGTAGAGCGGCGGGACGTAGAATAATTTGTCTAGAACAAATTTTCTACATCGAATGCCGCTCCTAAGTATGTAAAGAGCGTGCGCCAATGCGTTGGGCGGCTAGCCCGGAAAACATCGTGCAGGCGGTTTCGCTGCTCGTCGCAGCGGATTATTCGACCGGCAAAATTCTGCCCGCCGATAGCGGGTTGAATCTGGCGGCAACGATCGCGGGGCATTTGATAATCGGCCGCCCCAATAGTCATCTCTCATCAGACAACATAACGACCGTTTGAATTCTCAACGATACCGTCGCAGTCACCACTTTCGAAAATCTGTTATTCACAGTGCAGTCCGGGATGCGGGTAATCCCCACCTGTACGCATAGCGTAATTATTTGTAGGATTTATGTCATCATATAACCGATAACAATAATCGATCCTGGCTAATTAGCGCCGACGAGCAATTGACCTGAGAGAGCCCTGACATGACCGTCAGATTCAAAAGATTGCGCTAGCCGTACTGCAGGACTGGCGCATCAGTACCGCGTGATACCGCCAGATGACCGGCACGCTTCTCGTCGCCTGACTGCCGATAAATAAAAAAGGATACCTAATGGTACGCCGAGGTTAACCGAGCGCTTGCGCCCGATAGCGCAACGGCCCGGTTCCCTCGTGCACAACGGGGCGGTGAGCCCGACACCAGGAATAGCTGGGCGGGCTCGTAGCAGATCGTGACGGCGGCCGAGACTCAATGCGCTTCATTGCGCAGCCGCATGGTCCGAAATATGTATAACAAAACGATTCATGGAGAAAATATGCTGCAGAGAATTATCCGATCAAAAATGCCGCTTTGCTGTGCCGCGCTGCTCATGCTGAGTGCCTGCGGTGGAGGAAATTCGGTGGCGCCCAGCGACACCGCCAGCACGCCCGGCAACTCGGGCGACACAGCCCCGACCACGCCGCCGGATGCCGTCGTGGCATTTAAACATCCGGGGATTCTGACAACGAAGGCACGGCTCGATTATGTGAAGGCGCAAATTGCCGCCAATAATCCACTGTTCGTCAATGAATTCAATAAATTGAAAAACAGCCAGTCGGCCTCGGCGTCTTACACGGTGGCAGGTACGCTGACTGACGGAAATATTAGCTGTGGCGCCGTGTCATCCGTTGACCACGGGTGCAATGCGGAAAAAGCCGATGCGGCAGCCGCCTATGCCCAAGCGTTGATGTGGTATTTCACAGGAGACGAGACCTATGCAAAAAATACGGTGTCGATCCTGAACTTCTATGCAAAGAATCTGACAGCCGGACATAGTGGATTCAATGGCCCACTGGAAGCAGCCTGGAATGCGGAAGTTTTTCCGGCAGCCGCCGAAATCATTCGATACACGTATAGCGGGTGGTCCGAGTCCGACGCCCAGGCATTCGAGACCATGCTGAAGACGCAGTATCTGCCGGATATCAACGGCGTCAACGGCTATGCGACAGAGGGCAACTGGAAGCTCTCCATGATCGATGGAATGATCGACATTGCGGTTTTCACCAACGACCGGGCATTGTTTGACGACGCCGTGGCGCAATGGAAAAAGTGGATTCCCGCGTACTACTACAATGCGTCGCTCGACGGCAATGCGCCTGTCACGTTCCCAGGCAGCCCGAGCGGTAATTCGCCCACCAATACCTGCGGCCCGACCTGCCGCCAGGCCACCCTCTCGCTCTGGAATGGTCAAACGGTATTCGATTCGGTGGTGAGCGGCGTCACGCAGGAAACGTGTCGGGATCTCGGGCACGCCCAATACGGCATGGGCGCGACCTTCAACGCAGCGGAAACCGCCTATATTCAAGGCACGGATCTCTATGCGGCAGAAGCTTCCCGTCTGACCACGGCACTCGAATTCAATGCGAATTTGCTGAATGGAAGTGCGGGTCACAAGAACGATGATCTCGTTACCGCGCCAGGAGGACTATTCGGCTCGTTGTGCAGCAGCGGCACGCCGGCAGATCAATTCCAGTACGACACCAAGCCGACGATGATGCGGGCCTACAATGCCTACGCAAATCGTATGGGGATGGCACTGCCCTCGACGCACACTTATATCTCTAACGTCGTCATTCCTTTCCAGAATCCCACCGATCACGAAATACAATGGGAAGTCCTGACGGATGGCGACAGTCCGTCCAATCCCATCGATTGACCATCGGCAGCGTCTTTTCGTCATCGAATAGATAGCACCGCGGCTTCATCATTTTCGTCGGCTCCGCGTTCGCATCGAACATCGGGCCGACGTCCACGAAGCGCTTCGTCAAACCTGGCTGCTCTCTCGCCTGCGGGAACATCCGCGGGCGCAGAGAGCAGCTTTTTTTGAACCGGCCACGAGGCACGCCCGAAGGACACCAGACACGCGAAAGTTTATTGTCGAAGAACTGTGCGGAACCACTCATCCCTCTCCCGATTCGTCGCCTATTCTGCGTACAAACGGAAGCCAAAAATTACAACGAGATGGCTTACCCACGCCCTTCATACCCAGCAATCCAAACAGGGCGTGACTCATAACGTCGGGGGGCACTATGAGATATCAAGCGAAGCATACCGTCGCAACTCCATTCTGTTTCAGGCCGGCCACGTCATCGGTGTTAACCCGATATGCGTTGGCTCGTGACGGTTCAGTCACTCCCATTTCGATTCCCTCGCACTAGCCGCGTCTTTGCGAAATCCGGGATCGCGTCCACCGAATCGGCGTTCGGAGCAGAGCGCCTACTTTAGTGTGGCAGGTCCTGCCGGTGAATGCTGTGTGAACGCACACGGAGTCAAATGATGAGCCTGAAAAAAAAGCAAAAAGGCGTGGCTGCCATCGAGGTCGCGCTCGTCCTGCCGATCCTGCTGCTGGTTGTGTTCGGCATCATCGAATTCGGCCTGGTCCTGTACGACACGGCGATCATCACCAACGCGGCCCGAGAGGGCGCGCGAGCGGGCATCGTGCTTACGAACCCGAGGCCCTCGACGACGGACATCACGAACGTCGTGACCAACTATACGTCCTCGTACCTGATTTCGTTTGCGGCGCAAAAGCCCACGCCGTCGGTCTCGGTGACGAACGCGGGCGGTGGGTTCGGCACGGCATTGGCCGTCAAGGTTTCCTATACGTTCACGGGGCTGGTTCTCAGCGCCCTGGTGAACCCGCTAACCGGACCGATCACCTTGAGCTCCACGGCCACGATGAACAACGAATAGGACGAACATCATGAGTAACGTCCATGCCGTGCATACTCGGCGCCGCGCAAAATCGATCAGGAAGCAAAAGGGCGTGGGGGCCATCATGTTCGCCCTGCTGCTGCTCGTACTCCTCGGCTTCGCGGCGCTCGCGATCGACATTGGCAACCTGATGCTGGCCCGCGCTCAGGCTCAGACGGCCGCCGACGCCGCGGCACTGGCCGGGGCCCAGTGCCTATACGCTCAAGCCAACAACTCCAGTTGCAACAACGCGAACGCCGCCAATCCGGATTGGAGCGACTCGCAGACCGAAGCTGTTTCGTTCGGCCCCTCGAACAACGTCCAGGGAGCCGCCGCGCAACTGCAATCGTCGGATGTCAGTACCGGCTATGTGGACGTCACCGATGTTGCGAACGGCGTCTCGCAGGCAACCTCGCCGGTCGCGAGCGGAAACATCGTGCCGGCGGTCCAGGTGACGGTCCACAAGGACGGGACCGACTCCAACGGGTCCGTTCCGGTGTACCTGGCGCAGGTACTGAACATCAAGTCGCTGAATACGAGTGCGACGGCGACGGCGGTCGTGGCCAGTCCGGGAACGGCCGAGATTGGGGCGCTGTTTCCGCTGGTGATGTCGCAATGCCTCTACGACTCCTACTGGAATTCGTCGACCAACTCGCCCAAACTCGCGACCAGTACAACCGATCCCCAGGCGGCGAACAATGGCACGCCTATCGTGCAGACGGTCGGGCAACCGTACATCTTCGGGATCAGGGCATCTTACCAGGCTGCCAATTGCGACGCGGGGCAATGGACCTCGCTCTCCTCTGCCAATGCGCAGATTGGTTCCAGCTCCGTTGTCGGGTTAATGACGAGCGGAAATGCGAGTCCGATGTCTATCGGCCAACCGATTTATATTGAAACGGGCCTGAATAGCAATGCATTCCATAATGTTGCAACCTGCAGCCAGGTCGCGGCGGGTACAGCCGGTAGTTGTGCCTGGGTGACGGTCGCGGTGGTGAGTAACGTCACGGGGGCACAAGGGAGCACGCTGCCGATAGTCGCATTCGGGTGCCTGCATATCCTCAACGAAACAGGCAGCGGCTCCAACGCGGTTATCACCGTTCAGATGGGCAACGACCCCAACTACTGCAAAAACAGCCAGATGGACGGCATCGGCCCCGACTATGGGACGATCATGATGCCTCGGCTGGTGCAGTAACTTTGCAATAGACACGTCGTGGCAAACAGAGCCGCCTGAGAAATAGCGCGGCCACCGTAAAGACAAGGCATTGCCGCGCGCGTCATATCAGCCACGATTCCGGTGCGGACGCGCGCCATGCGCGCACGCTCCGGAAAAACACACTAAAGAATACGGTCCAACGCCTTAGCGAACCTGGCAACCGTAGCTTCGACGTCATGCAGTTTGTCCAGCCCGAATAATCCGACGCGGAAGGTTCTGAAATCTTCAGGCTCGTCGCATTCAAGCGGAACGCCGGGCGCGATCTGCAAGCCGGCATCGGCGAATTTCTTGCCGGATCGTATGCCATCGTCATCGGTGTAGCTGACCACGACACTCGGGGCCTGGAAGCCTTCGGCGGCCACGCTTCTGAAACCTTTGCCTGTCAGGAGCGAGCGAATGCGCCTGCCGAGTTCAATCTGCTCCGCTTTCACCTTGTCGAAACCGTATGCCTCGGTTTCCTTCATCACGTCGCGCAACGTCGCGAGACCGTCTGTGGGCATCGTGGCGTGGTACGCGAATCCGCCGTTCTCGTAGGCTTCCATGATCTGCAGCCATTTGCGAAGATCGCAGGCGAAACTGGTGCTGGTTGTCGCGTCGATTCTTTCCCTGGCGAGAGGACTCAGCATGACCAGCGCGCAACAGGGTGACGCGCTCCATCCCTTTTGCGGCGCGCTGATCAGGATATCGACGCCACTCCCTTGCATGTCGACCCAGATCGTCCCGGAAGCGATGCAATCCAGTACGAACATGCCGCCGACGGCATGCACGGCGTCGGACACCGCGCGCAACCAGGCATCGGGAAGCATCATGCCGGATGCAGTTTCGACGTGCGGCGCAAAGACCAGGTCCGGCTTGTGCTCCCTGATTGCGGCGACCACTTCTTCGATTGGCGCCGGTGCATAGCCGGCCTGCCGTCCCTGTTCGACGGGACGCGCCTTCAGCACCGTCGATTCGGACGGAATACCGCCCATGTCGAAAATCTGCGACCAGCGGAAACTGAACCAGCCATTGCGGACAACCAGACACTTCCTGTTCGTCGCGAACTGCCGGGCAACGGCTTCCATGCCGAAAGTCCCGCTGCCGGGAACGATCACGGCCGACTTCGCGTTGTAGACTTTTTTCAGGGAACCGGAAATATCCCGCATGACGCCCTGAAAGCGTTGCGACATATGATTGATCGACCGGTCGGTGTAAACCACGGAATATTCGAGGAGCCCATCGGGGTCGACATGGGGAAGTAAACCTGGCACGTTCGCCTCCGGTAAAAGATGAAGAATAGAATCTGACGTAGATTCTAACGAAAGCAGTCTGTCACTGAAGCAAAAGCATATTTGCCCTGTTGCAGCGGTATCAAATCACAAATACTGCTCGCCGGGGGCATATTTTTGTTCGTTATATGGAGCACGCACGAAGTTGCGCGGCCACGGGGATCGGACCGGCCTCGGCCAGGAAAGGCCGTTCGACATGCATCGCCGAATCGCCGACAATCGGCGGGCAGTCACGGCAAGTCCGCCGCCCCCCGCTGCCTATCTACTCAACTTCGTCCCACTTCGGAGCGCCTTACGATGCCAACCGCCGAATCGAAAATAATCAGCATCACGATCCAGCGAAGCCTGAAGGACGTCTATGACTTCACGGCATGGCCCGCCTCGTTCGCGCGCTGGGCATCGGGTCTCGGCAAGCCCCTCGGCAACGAAGGAAACGTGTGGCACTTCGAAGGCGAGAATGGTCTCGCGAAGATCCGCTTCACCGAACCCAACGAGTACGGTGTACTCGATCATTATGTCGAACTTCCCGACGGCAGCGAGATTTACATACCCATGCGGATCATCGCAAACGGTACGGGAAGCGAAGTACAGTTCACGCTCTTCCGTGTACCCGGTATGAGTGACGACAAATTTGCCGCCGACGCGCAATGGGTCGTGCGTGACTTGAACAAACTTAAAGCACTGCTCGAAGCACAGTCATCCTGACCATATGCAATCGCGTCAGCCGGCGAATATGAAGCATTCGCCAGCCACGACCAGATAGACAACCATTGTTGGCAGAGGCGTGTGGCTCGAACGTTAATTCCAATCACCAGCCCCTATTGCCGCGCGAGCATCAGGTCCAGGTTCTGAACCACGGCGCCGGACGCGCCCTTGCCGAGATTATCGAAAACAGCGGACAGCAGGACGTGCCCGTGTTCCATGTTGGGAAACACGCTTAAACGCATGTCGTTCGTACCGTTCAACGCTTGCGGATCCAGATGCTTCAAAGCGCACGATTCGTGCAACGGCAAGACCTGTACATGAGCCGCCTCGGCATAGTGGCGCGCGAGGCATGCGTGCAACGTGGCGCCATCCACGTCGGGGGCAAGCAGCCGCAACGCCAGAGGTACTGTCAGCACGATGCCCTGACGGAACGCACCATACGCGGGGACGAAAATGGGACGCTGCGCGAGCCCGGCGTGCTGCTGAATCTCAGGCGTGTGCTTGTGCGCGAGTTCCAGGCCATACACCTGGTATGCGGGCGCGCCGGCGGCCCCCTGCCCCTCATGCTCTTCCACGCCGGCACGCCCACGTCCGGAGTAGCCGGACACCGCATGAATGCTGACCGGGTAGTTGCCGGGTATGAGCCCGGCCTGCAACAGAGGACGCAGCAAGCCGATCGCACCGGTCGGATAGCAGCCGGGATTAGTGACCCGACGTGCGTTCGCAATGCGCTCAGCCTGTCCCTGCGTCATTTCCGCAAAACCGTAGGTCCAGTCCGGCTGTGTGCGGTGCGCGGAACTGGCGTCGATAACCCTGACGGCGGGATTGACGATGGCCTGCACGGTCTCGCGCGCGGCGTCGTCGGGCAAACAGAGGATGGCGATATCGCAGGCGTTGATGGCTTCCGCGCGACGCCGCGGATCTTTGCGCTCCGCTTCGGCGAGCGTGAACAGTCCAAGGTCGGTCCGGTGGCGCAGCCGTTCGTGGATTTGCAACCCGGTGGTGCCCTGGTCGCCGTCGATGAAAACAACAGGAGAGCTCATACGTGAAATACTCCGCTGGCTATAGGTTTTTATAGGCCGTTATAGGTCGTAACAGGCCAGAACAAGCCCCTATATTCCATGCACCGCTAGAATAGAGAAAGTTGAATTTCATAACGTGAATATTCAGCTTTTCTGAATTAGGACGAGAACATGCGAGAGATCAGCCTGGACCGCCTGCGCACTCTGATCGCCATTACCGAGCGTGGCTCATTCGCCGATGCGGCGCGTGCATTGCACCTGGCGCCGCCAACGGTCAGCCTCCACATCGCCGAACTCGAAAACCGCATTGGGGCACCGCTTCTGTCGCGAAAGCGCGGACAGGTCAAGCCCTCGGCAATCGGCGAGGTGCTGGTGGAGCGCGCGCGTCGGCTGCTGGCCGATGCGGAACAGGCCTTGGACGATATTCAACGCCAGGTGCAGGGACTCGAAGGACGCGCGCGGCTCGGTGCGTCGACAGGCGCGATCGCGCATCTGCTGCCGCAAGCGCTTGAGGTGCTGCGTCAACACCATCCCGCCATCGACGTTCAGGTGGCCGTACTGACTTCGCAAGAAACGCTATCGCGACTGGCGGATGGAACGCTGGATGTCGGGCTGGTCGCCCTGCCTCAGCCCCCCGTGGCTGGACTCGTGATAAAGCCGTGGCGCCGCGACCCCGTAATGGCCTTCGTGCCGGCGCATTGGCGGTGTCCGGCCCGCGTCACACCCGAATGGCTCGCTGCCCAGCCGCTCATTCTCAATGACGCGACCACGCGCCTCTCGCGTCTGACGGCGGAATGGTTCGCGGCCGCCGGGCACCATCCGGCGCCGCGTATTCAGCTCAACTACAACGACGCGATCAAGAGTCTGGTCGCGGCGGGTTACGGCGCGGCACTACTGCCCCATGAGGCCACCACGCCGTTACCCGACAAGCGCATTGTCATGCGTCCGCTGCGCCCCGCGTTGTGGCGTCGGCTAGGCATCGCGCATCGCGCGGGGTACGTCGAGCGTTCCACGCAACACGTACTCGATGTGTTATGGGGTCTGCGAGTGGCGTAGGCGTTGTCGTATTTGTGTGCCACCCGCAGAAGCAAAAAGCCGTGGTCATCCGGGCCATGATTTGCGTCCGCAGTGTTCGCCGCGGACGCCATCGTGAATGCCGGCTCGGGTATCCGCAATGGCTCAGGTGTCGGGATGCGCCGCGACAAAACTCTTGAACGCACCGTAAGTCGGCTGGATCGGCACCAGGTTGTTCGTCACGATGCCATACGTCTCGTCACCGCTCGTCAATTCGTAGTACATCACCGACTGCATCGCAACCGTCTTGCGGGCCGCATAAAACTCGCCGAGTTGCTGACTGACGTAGCTTGCCCGGAAAGTTTCGGTTTGCTCAGGATTGGCGTTCCATTCGGAGATCATGAACGGCACCCCATAGCGTGCTTTGCAATAGACCGGCAGATTGAAACCCGGACCGGCGCCGTCCGTGCCGACATTGAAGATATCGCCATACACCTGATAGTTGTGCCAGGTCGTGGTGTCCCAGCGCACCTGGGGGTAACCGCCCGAGCCATCCGGCTGCATACCGTCCCAGAGCATGTCGGAAGCGGCGATATCCGCCACGCAGAAGTTGATGCCGCACTTCGCGTGCGGCTGCACGGACTTGATACCGTCGATCATGCCGCGCATGACACCGCGCATGATCGGCCAGTTCGCATTGTTGAAGTCGCCACGGCCGGTGCCGGCCGTGGCCGGGTTCAGGATGATCGCCGGGTCGCGCGTCAGTTCATTGCCGCATTCGTACATCGTGACGCCATACGGCGCGAGCGCCGTGGCAATTGCCGCGGCCCCTGCGAATGAAGCCTGATAGGCCGCCGCTTCACTCGTGTACAGAACATTGTTGACGTCGCGCAGCCCGTAATTGACGAGGGTAAAAAGCGTCAACCCGGCGGCCTGGAAAGCGCTGGCCATGGCGATCACGGGGTTCAACTGGGCCGGCGTGTTGACGCAACCGATGCGATACGTCGTACACCCGAGCGAGCGCAATGCGCTGACGACCTGCGCGGGCGAGAACGGATAATCGTAGTGTCCGTTCACGCCGTAGAACGCACCCGGCGTTGCCGTCACGGCGATACGCGGGTCCGCGCACGGCAGCCAGTTGCCGTTGCAGGTCAGAACATAGAACTGCCCGCCCGTTCCGCGCTGGAAAATCAGGCCGCCGTACCACAACAGCAGGCTGACGTTGTAGGAGTACGGGTCCTGGATCTTGTTCCTGTAGATATAGCCGTTCGAAACGGTCCAGACGTTGTTGGACTTGTCGATGATGTAAGACGCGGACGGAATGACCGTGCCGTCCACCGACGTGCCCCCGAGGCGCGGATCGAGAGAGGCCACCCACCCCGATCCCGTCCACTGATAGAAAGCCCCGCTCGTGTTTTCCTGGTAGACGCTGCCGCTATACCACAGCAGCGTAGTGACGTTGTACGAGCCGGCATCCTTGGTTCCGTTCCTGTAGATATACCCGCTGGAGAGCGTCCACACATTGCCGCCAGAGTCGACAATGGACGCCGCTGGCGGCGTTGTCGTACCGTTGATCGAGGGAGAAAGGCTCGCCGTTGCCCCAGCCTTTGTCTGGGCCTTGGCCGCACTGGTGCCGCCGCCAGGCTCGGGGGCGTCGTCACCCCCACCGCCACACGCCACCAGTACATAACTGCTTGCAGCCGCCGTCAGGCAGCCGAGGAATTGTCGTCGATTGATCACAGAAATAATCCGCAGCCGGGAGACCCGGCAAAATTCAGTAGGTACGCGCTCGGGTCACACGAATCACACGTGCGACCGAATGCAAATGAACCTTTTAATTCGGCATACTGATCAACCGGGTACGGCACGATCTGGCGGCGGCGCCCAGACGTTTATCAAGGCGCCGCGTGTTCTATCGATCTGCTTGTCGGAAGGATTTCGATTACCGGAGCGACGCTCACCTGGTCTGCGTTGGCGCAGCAAGCGAGCGACTTTGCCCAAATTCGCCAAAAGGAATAAGCGATGGTGATTCAGTAGTATTTACCTCTTTCTCTGCCCCTTTCCAGGCAATACATTCCTGGATGTCGGCAACGAATGGACGAGAGATTAGAGGCCGGTAAGAAATAGGCTTATTTTTCTGACGAATAGACAGGTAGAGGTTACTTTTTCCGCACCTTCTGTGTCTGACGCGACGAACGTCTAAAGAGCGATGGACGTCAGGCATGTTTTCGCGCGAAGGCGCTGCCTACGGGGCGGCTATGGCGTTGCTCGTTCCTGGCTTTGGGATGAATTCGGGCGTGGCTTTTGGGGACGCGATCACGGCGGTAAAGATTACGCTGGGCGTGATCGTCGGTTTTGGAATGGTTTGGGTGAGGGGAAAGCGGGTGTGGCGGGTTGGTCGGGAGCGGCATTTCGCAGTTCGACATCAGGACCGGCTTCGGCCGTGAAGCGACACTCACGCGTTCCGCTCGAATGTTCGCTTCCGGAAATATTGCCTCGCCCTATAGCTCCAGGCGCTCGACGCAGAAGGGTCCATCGGAGCCGAATGCAAACTCGGCGAACCGCTCGCCAATGCGTCGATGCGCGCGGCCATCCGGGTGGAGTTGGTCGGGAAGCGGCAGATCGACGAAATCCTGTGGGCCGTACAGGTCTAGTCCATCGAGATAGTGCAGGTGCGGATCGTCCGCGGCTCGCTGCTGCACAATGCGCCGTAATTCTCCCCGGATGACGGTCAACGTCAGCTTGCCAGCCTTACGCTCGGCAGGGTCGCCTGTCGCGCGAAACGATACCTTTCCTGCCGCCAGCGCACTTTGGTCGAATGCGCCGGGGCCAGGCGTGTCCTCGTGAATAGGGCAGTAGAGGGGCGAAATGACGAGTAGCGGCGTGGTCGGATGGCCCTCGCGGATTGTGTCGAGAAAGCCATGAACCGCTGGCGTAAAGGCACGCAAACGCATCAAATCCGTGTTGACGAGGTTGATGCCGATTTTCACGCTAACCAGGTTGGCCGGGGTGCCTCGCATCGCCCGAGCCGTGAAGGGGTCGAGTAAAGCGCCGCCGCCGAAGCCGAGATTAATGAGCTCCACGCCACCACGCGAGGCGGCGAGCGCAGGCCAGATCGCGGTGGGGCTGTCGCCATTGGAACCCTGGCTGATGGAGCTGCCGTGGTGCAGCCAGACCTTTCGACCGTGATCCGCATCAAGGCCGATGCGGGCGTCGGTACGCAACGCAACGAGCTCCGTGGTTTCGTTGTGCGGCAGCCATATCTCGACTTGCTTGTCGTGGCCCGGCAGACCGGTGAAGCGGACGGTGCCGACGGGACCTGGCTGTTTCGAAGCCGTACCGGCGGCCATGTCGATCGTGATGACGTCTCCGCCGACTGCGCTGCCCTGGCGGACCAGTTGACCATCGACGAGCAGGTCATACACGCCGACCGGCCTGGGCGGGACGCCGGCATAGATGTACCGCGTCGGGAGCACATCGATTTCAATAACCGTCGCCTGGGTGCGGAACACCAGTCGCACACCCGACGGCTGCGACTCTGCCATCGCCAGTTGAGGATCTGTACACTGAGCGCGAGCCCGAGCGGACAGGCGGTGCAGTATGAGTCCGCGGCTGGTTTGTTCCAATTCGGCGCCGCCGCGCAACAGTTCCGGGGTAATGGGTGTAGCGACCCAAAGCGGCCGGTCGTTTGTCATCTATGATCGATCCCAACTTGAGAGCAGCGATCTTAGCAAACCGTGCGTGGCTGCCGACCCGGGCTTGAGTCAGTAATGGTCTTTCGGTGTAGCCGATCGAATGCCGGGGTCCGGCCAAAAGGTGCATCCATTCCTTATGCCGCGACCAAGGCAGCACTCAACCACGTGACCCGCCTGCGTGCCCTTTCGCTCGCCCCGGATATCCGTGTGAATGCTGTTGCACCTGGCCTCGTGGATACGCCTCTTACACCCGAACCGATGAATAGCACGAACAAAACAATCAGCAACGGTGTTGTCACCTCATACTTCTTCTCTTCATCCAGCGCATGAACTCATCGAGCTCTTCCTGATAGACATCGTTTAGAACTTTCCCGGCCATCCCGCCATACCTCCCCTCCGCCCCATCAGTTACCCCGAACATTTCCCCCACAAACATAAATGCGAGGTAGCCACGTCCCTATAATCATATTTCGTTGCTCGATGTACTCCGGCGTTTCAGTTCGAATCGCCACGGTTGGGTTGGTCTCCGTGAAAACGGGCCGAACCTGCCGCGTGCGGCAACGCTCCTTTTAGCGCCACGTTCCTTCAACGCGCCCTTCTTTAACGCTCTCTTCTTCGGCGAAATACCCACCAGCCAGCGAGGCCGGTAAAGCCCGCGACCAGCAGCACCATCACCCAGAAGCCATTCTTGTTCTCGGCGAGCGGAACGCCACCGACGTTCATACCGAAGAAGCCCGCGACGATATTGATCGGCATCGCCAGCACCGTGACGAGCGTCAGCGTGAACAGCGTGCGGTTGTTCTGCGCGTCGAGACGCGAGGTGATTTCCTCCTGCAGCAGCCTGACCCGCTCGATTAAACCTGCCACATCCGAGAGAACGACCGAAAACTCTTCCGTCGATTCGCGCAGGTCCTGCACGTCTTCCGGATGAAGCCAGCGCGGCGGCCTTGCCAACAGACGGAAAATCGCACCGGGCTCCGGTGCGAGCATGCGTTGCAAACGCGTCAGCGTGCGGCGCATCGCGCCGAGGTCGAGCCGATTTTGCGTCGGACGTTGCAACAGGAAGCGATCTTCGATCCGATCGACGTCGGCACTGGTACGCCGGACGATCTGCACGAGCAGGTCGGCCTGGTCGCGCATCAGATGCACCAGCAACTCCACGGCCGATCTGAATATCTCGCCGTCGCGCACGGACGCGCGCAAGCGGTCGATCGAACGCAGCGGCTTGAGGCGAGCCGTGACGATGATGCGCTTATGCACGTAGATCCAGAGGGTCGCGATTTCAGATGGAATGAATTCGAGGTTGAATATGACGTCGTTCACGACCGCGCGCAATGCGCCGTCCGCATGTTCGATCCGCGTCGAATGCGAGCCTTCGCGCAATGCGTCGAAGAACGTTTCCGGCAAATCGAGTTGTGACCTCATCCAGCGTTCGCTTGCGCTGTGCGCGAGATTGAAATGCAGCCACAGGAATTCGTCGCTTCCCTCTCCCTCTTTCACGGCCGTGTCCGCTTTATGCTCGCGACACCATGCGATGACTTCGTCCGCGTCGAGCGGCTGGCCAGCATGCGTTGGCGTAAAGCGGAACCCGCAGACCATGCCGGTCAGGTCCGCGCCGTAGGTTTGTAATAGCAGATCAGATTTCATAGGTCACTCAGCGCCGGCTTTCCGGGAGGAATACGTGAGCATAGCGTGACCAATTGAAAGAAGGTTGACGCCCGCGCTTCTGGCGTCGCATTGCCGGATCGCGATGGCTGGATTGTCACCAAGAAGTCATCGGATTGCGCTAGATCGCGATTTGTCGGCACAGCGGGCTGGGCAGCACTGAAGACTGCGCGACGGGGGATTGTGGAGAACGCGGGCGGCATGACGCCCGGGTCCGTTCGAACGCTGCGGCTTCGGGATCCGGCGGCGTATCCCTGACGCCGTAA
>NZ_VWWL01000042.1 GCF_011752995.1 Burkholderia sp. Ax-1724 | reverse complement strand
TTGCCGGTTGCCGGTTGCCGGTTGCCGGTTGCCGGTTGCCGGTTGCCGGTTGCCGGTTGCCGGTTGCCGGTTGCCGGTTGCCGGTTGCCGGTTGCCGGTTGCCGGTTGCCGGTTGCCGGTTGCCGGTTGCCGTCAGAGCTTACGCTGTCGGGAAGTTCCCTGTGAAAAATCCGCGCCGGAGCACGCGCCCGCGTGTTTCTACGCCGCTCGCGCGCCCCGGCATCGGGGCCTGATGCCGGCGGCTTAATGCTTGACGTCGGCACCCTCGGCCTGCTCGCCCGCCTGCCCTTCCATGTTCATCTTCATCGCGTTGTTGGCGGTCTGCTTGTCGGCCTTCTGGTTGATCTTCGCGTCGCGCACCTGCTCCTTGTACTGTGTCTTCGCGGCCTTCTGCTGCGCCTTCATTTCCGCCTTCGACGTCTTCTTCGACGCGCGATATTCCGCGTTGGCCTTCGCATCGGCTTCACGCTTCTGCACGAGCGGGTCGGGCGAGCCCGGCGCCGTCAGACGGGTCGGCGGCGGGGCCGGCTCGACGCCCTGGGCGGCGGGCGCATCCGGAGTCGGCAGCGCGCCCTGGGCAACAGGGACGGACGGGGCCGGCGGAGCAACGCCAACGGTGCCTTGCGTCTGGATCTGCGCCTGACCGCCGATGCCGGTGGCCGGCTGTGCGGTCTGTGCAACGGCGGCCGTCGCGGCAAAAGCGGTAAGGACGGTACCGATCAGGAGCGAACGAATCTGAGTCATGGCTAAATCCTCTCTAAAGTGGTCGTGACACGGGCGGACGATCTGACGTCACGATGGCGGGGTATGCCGGATGCCTCGCGTGCCGCGCCCGGTCCTGGGCGTCGCCGGACCAGTTGCCATCAGGTGCGTATCCGGAATCCAGCGGGCTTCACTGCTGAATTGCACTTTAGGAGTGAAATCCATCCGGTACGACTAGCGTTACGGAACGTTTCACTTTCCAACATCTGCATAACATCTGCTTTCAATTGCTTGCGGGGAGACCGGCGCCCGTCTCACCCGCCGCCGGCCGCCTGGTGCTCTGTTGGCGGCCGCCGGTTTCCGCTCGCGCCCGCGTTGTGCTTTATGATGCGAACCCCGACCGCCAACCCGCAGCCCCGCAAAGGCGCAAACGTCATGCCCAACCTCAATTTCACGCTCACCGGCGAGTACGTCGAACTGCACAATCTCCTGAAGATAACGGGCCTCGCGGACAGCGGCGGCTCCGCGAAAATGATGGTCGCGGAAGGTGCCGTGACCGTCGACGGTCAGATCGAAACGCGTAAAACGTGCAAGATCCGCGCGGGCCAGGTCGTGCTGCTCGGCGATACGCGCATTGCGGTTCACGAGGGCTGACGCGGAGCCGAAGCCGCTTGCCGCGGCTCAAAGCCCGCGGCGCGGGGCCGGGGCCGCTGCCACGGTCCGCTTAGGCAATGCATCCGCGGCCCCCGCCGCCGCACATTCGGTCCCACCGTCGCAGTCCGGAAATGCGCCGGACGGCACGCACTGGAACCGTGCATCCACCATCGACATTGGCCGGGCGAGGCAATAAGCTGTGGGTTTCGACAGGTAAGCGTAAGCGACAGCCCGCGCAACGAACCGCGCCGCCGGCCGCCGCGCCACGAATTGCTCCCCGTTCGTCGCGCCACCGGGCCGCCCGGCGCGCCGTTCCCGACCCGCGCCGCCGCTTTTGCCCGCGCCTCGCTGTCGCCACTTTTCGCCGCCAGGCATTTCATGACCCGCTTTTCATGACCCAATCCGGCTTCGCCCGCGCGGCCTCCCGGCCGCCGACCCTATCCCGCCACGCGGCCGACACCGCGCGGCTCGCCGCGCCGCTCGCCATTGCCCAACTGTCGCAGATGGCAATGAGCGTCACCGATACGATCCTGCTCGGCTCGCTCGGCCCCGACGCGCTCGCAGCCGGCGGCCTCGGCGCGAATCTGTTTTTCGTCGTCGTCACGCTGCTGCAGGGCGTGCTGACCTCGGTCAGCGTCAGCGTCGCGCACGCGCGCGGCGCGCAGGACGACGGCCGCGTGCCGCCTATCTACTGGACCGGTTTCGTGCTGTCGGTGCTGCTCTCGGTGCCGGCGTTCATCCTGCTGTCGTTCGCCTCGCAGATCCTGCTCGCGTTCGGCGAGCCGGGCCTGCTCGCGCACAACGTCGGCGAATATGCGGCGGTGCTGCGCTGGGGCGCGCCCGCGAGCCTGATCGGCGTGGGGCTCATGCGCTCGTTCCTGCCGGCGATCGGCGCGGCGCGGCGGCTGCTGTGGGTGTCGATCGCGAGCGTCGGCGTGAACGGCTTCCTGAACTACGGGCTGATCCACGGCGCCTACGGACTGCCGCGGCTCGGCTTTCTCGGCTCGGCGGCCGCGACCACGATCACCGTCTGGTTGACCGCGCTCGTGCTGATGGCGCTGCTGCATCTGCGGCCGCGCTTCCGGCATTTCGTCGTCGCGACACGGCCCAGGCTGCCGCTGATGGGCGAGCTGTTCGGCATCGGCTGGCCGGTCGCGATCACCTACGGCGTCGAGTCGACCCTCTTCCTCGCGACGGGGCTGATGGTCGGCCTGCTCGGCGAATCGCAGCTGGCCGCGCATCAGATCGCGCTGAACGTCGCCTCGGTCGCGTTCATGGTGCCGCTGTCGATCGGCCAGGCCGCCAACGTGCGGGTCGGCTACTGGGCCGGCGCCGGCCAGCCGCTCGCCGCGCGCCATGCGGGCTTCGTCGCGCTGGCGCTCGGCGTCGGCTTCATGTCGATGTCGGGCCTCGTGCTGATCACCGCGCCGCACTGGATCGTCGGCCTGTATCTGCATCTCGACGACCCCGCCAACGCGCCGACCGTCGCGCTCGCGAGTTCGCTGCTCGGCGTGGCGGCGATCTTCCAGATCGTCGACGGCATGCAGGCGGTCGGCTCGGGCTGCCTGCGCGGCCTGAAGGACACGCGCATCCCGATGATCGCCGCCGCGTTCGGCTACTGGGTGATCGGCTTTCCGACCGGCTATCTGCTCGCGTTTCACGGCGGCCTCGGCGCGCGCGGCTTGTGGTGGGGGCTTGCCGCCGGCCTCGCGAGCGTCGCGCTGCTGATGACGCTGCGCTTTCACCGGCTGAGCCTGCGCCGGCTGCCGGCGGAACCGGCCACGCCGCCGGCGCGGCCGGTCTGAGCGAAATAGCGGAAACCCCCACTCCTGAAGCACTCCCTGCAAACGGTAAAATGGCCGCCTCGGCACGCGCGCGCTTACCCGCGTTCGCGCGTCGCGAGCCACGAGCCGCACACAGGCAGGCGCGCCTCACGAAGGCCTGCGCCGGATTGCGTAGCTGGGGCGCCTACCCTCGCCCACGCGGCCTGCCGCTCGAATGGGCTGCTCGCCACGCGCCGTGCATCGGATCGCACCGGGTTAGCCGCGCGTCGACGATGCCGTGGCCGCGCACCTGCTGTCACCGCTCACCGCTTCACGCGCTCCGGCGCAGCAAAAAAACGGAACGCCCGCCGCCGGTAGCCGACTCCCCGGCCGATGCCGGCTGCCGGACCCGTCACACCGATTTCTCGCAATAAAAAAACCTGAGGACCCACCGCCATGCTTGCCCGCGTCACCCGCCTGTTCCCGCTCTGGGCCGTGCTCGTTTCGATCGCCGCGTATTTCTCGCCAGCGTCGTTTGCCGGCGTCGCGCCGCACGTCACCACGCTTCTCACGATCATCATGCTGGCGATGGGCGTCACGCTGTCGGCGTCCGACTTCCTGCGCGTGTTCACGCGCCCCGCGCCCGTGATCGCCGGCATCGTGCTGCACTACCTCGTGATGCCGCTCGCCGCGTGGGTCATCGCCCGGGTGCTGCGCATGCCGCCCGACCTGACCGCCGGCATGGTGCTGGTCGGCAGCGTCGCGAGCGGCACCGCGTCGAACGTGATGATCTATCTCGCGCGCGGCGACGTCGCGCTGTCGGTCACGATCAGCGCGCTGTCGACGCTCGTCGGCGTGTTCGCGACACCGCTGCTGACGCGTCTTTACGTCGACGCGTCGATCGTCGTCGACGTGCAAGGCATGCTGATGAGCATCCTGCAGATCGTCGCGCTGCCGATCGTCGTCGGTCTCGTCATCAACCATCTGTTCGGCAAGCTCGTGCGCAAGGTCGAGCCGATTCTGCCGCTCGTCTCGATGGTCGCGATCGTGCTGATCATCGGCGCGGTGGTCGGCGGCACGCAGAAGAGCATTGCCTCGGTCGGTCTCGTGGTGATGCTCGGCGTCGTGCTGCATAACGGCATCGGCCTGCTCGGCGGCTACTGGGGTGGGCGTCTGCTCGGTTTCGACGAAGCCGTCTGCCGCACGCTCGCGATCGAAGTCGGCATGCAGAACTCCGGCCTCGCCGCGACGCTCGGCAAGCTCTACTTCACGCCGCTCGCGGCGCTGCCGGGCGCGCTCTTTTCGGTGTGGCACAACCTCTCGGGGTCGCTGCTCGCGGGCTACTGGGCCGGCCGTCCGGCAAAGGGCTCGACGCATGCCGACGGCGAGCGCGCGCTGAATGCCGAGCGCGGGTAAGTTGGGGCTTGGCGCGGCGATTGCGGTTCGGGTGATCGCCGCGCGCGCAGTGGTCGGCACGGAGCCCATCGACGCGACGGTCGTGGCGCAACGAGCGCTTTAACAACGAAGTTGCGCGTTAGACACCGCAAGGGCGGCTACGGTCATCGCAACGCACGAAGCGGCTGGCCCGGAGCCTGTCGGTGCGCGCCATGACGCAACGAAAGCCTCACCCGCGATCGCAATCTCGATCACGGCAACAGCGTGGCCGCCCTATCTCACCCTGCACGGCAACCGGGGAAAAAACACCCGCTCACCCGCCACGCACCCAGACGCCGCGCCAAACCACAAGCACGATCCCCCGCCACCTTATCGCCCTGCGCGGAACGAAAGCCACCCTGCCCGATTCCCCTTAGAATTGGCTTCTCGACAGCGCGGACCCTGCCTTCGCGCCAGTCGCCACGAGACGCTTGCGAAAAGGGAGAACACCACGTGCACGAGCCTCTCGACCCGAGCCGGACCACGCCACGCCGCCGGCGCGCACCGGGCATAGCGGGACGTATCCTTCTGCTCTGCTGCTTCGGCGCATTGCTGAGCGCGTGCGCCACCAGGCCGCCCGCTACCGCGTACGACCGCGCCCTCACCCACGCCCTCCCCGTCACCGCCGACACCCCGCTGCGCGCCGCGCTCGTGCCGCTCGAAGCGCAGCATCCGCGGCAATCGGGCTTCCGGGTGCTGTCGAGCGGCACCGACGCGTTGCAGATGCGCATCGCGCTCGCGCGCGCGGCGACGAAAACGCTCGACATGCAGTACTACATCGCCAACGAGGACACCACCGGCAAGCTGCTGCTCGGCGCCGCGCTCTATGCGGCCGATCACGGCGTGCGCGTGCGCATGCTCGTCGACGATCTGAACTTCAAGGACATCGACCGCACCATGGCCGGCCTGAACACGCACAAGAACATCGAGATTCGCGTGTTCAACCCGTTCGGCAGCGCGCAGGAAGGCATGTTCGAGCGCACCACGAATCTGTTCACGCAGATCGGCCATTTCACGCGCCGCATGCACAACAAGGCGATGATCGCGGACAACCAGCTGGCGATCGTCGGCGGCCGCAATCTCGGCGACGAATACTTCAGCGCCAGCGAAACGCTGCAATTCCGCGACCTCGACGTGCTGGCGGCCGGCCCGATCGTCGCGGATGTCTCCGCGAGTTTCGACGACTACTGGAACAGCGGCATCGCCTATCCGCTGAGCGTGCTCAACAAGCAGACGTTCGATCAGAAGGAGCTCGACCAGACGCGCGACGATCTGCGCGAGCACTGGCTTGAGAACGCCGATCCGTACAACGCGAAGCCGCTGAACGCCACGCCGCTCGCCTCGCAGATCGCGAGCGAGCAACTGGACCTCACCTGGGCGCCGGCCGAATTCGCGGCAGACCTGCCGGAGAAAATCGAGCATCCCTCGCCGGCTTACGTGAGCCCGCCGATGCAACGGCTGTTCCAGCTGATGCGCGACGCGCGCCACGACTTCCTGATCATCTCGCCGTACTTCGTGCCGCACGAAGCGGGTGTCAAGGCGGCCGGCGAACTCACGCAGCGCGGCATCCGCATCGCCGTGCTGACCAATTCGCTCGCCGCGACCGACGCGGTCGCCGTGCAGGCCGGCTACAGTCCGTTCCGCGTGCCGCTGCTGCAACAGGGCGTCGAGCTGTACGAATTCAAGCCGCGCCAGGACACGCCGCGCGCGCGGCTGGTGGGCTCGAGTTCGCGCGCGAGCCTGCATGCGAAAACCTATGTGATCGACCACCAGATTCTCGTGATCGGCTCGATGAATCTCGATCCGCGCTCGGCGCATCTGAACACCGAACTCGCGCTCGTGATCCACAGCCCCGCCCTCGCGAATCAGGTCGCGAAGATCTTCGATTTCGCGACCCAGCCCGAGCAGAGTTATCGCGTGACGCTCGCCGACCCCACGCAGCTTGCCTACCTGCGCTCGATCGGCGCGCCGCGCTCGCCGCTCGTGTGGACCGACGTCGAGGACGGCCGGCCGCGCACCTACATTTTCGATCCGCAGGCGGGTTTCTACCGCAATGCGCTAACGGGTCTATTCTCCCTATTGCCTGTCAACGATGAACTTTGAGAAGTGGAGTGCAAGATGACTGAAGACGTACGCATGGAACGCGACACGTTCGGCGAAATCGCCGTGCCGAACGCCCGTTTGTGGGGCGCGCAAACGCAGCGCTCGCTGCAGAACTTCAAGATTTCGACGGAGAAGCAGTCGCCCGAACTGATTACCGCGCTCGCCGTCGTCAAGCGCGCGGCGGCCGAGGTCAATCTCGGTCTCGGCGTGCTCGACGAAAAGAAGGCGCACGCGATCATGCAGGCGGCCGACGAGATCATCGACGGCAAGCATCCCGGCGAATTTCCGCTCGCGGTCTGGCAGACCGGCTCCGGCACGCAGACCAACATGAACCTCAACGAGGTGATCGCGAACCGCGCGAGCGAGCTGCTCGGCGGCGAGCGCGGCGAGGCGCGCAAGGTGCATCCGAACGACGACGTGAATCGCGGCCAGTCGTCGAACGACGTGTTCCCGACCGCGATGCACGTGGCCGCCGCGTACGCGATCGTCAAGCACCTGCTGCCCGCGCTGAAGACGCTGCGCGACACGCTCGACGGCAAGGCGAAGGCGTTCGCCGAAGTCGTCAAGATCGGCCGCACGCACCTGCAGGACGCGACGCCGCTCACGCTCGGCCAGGAGTTCTCAGGCTATGTCGCGCAACTCGAGCACGGCATCCGTCACGTGGAATCGGCGCTGCCGCATCTGTACGAGCTCGCGCAGGGCGGCACCGCGGTCGGCACGGGCCTGAACGCGCATCCGCAGTTCGCGGACAACGTCGCGGCCGCGATCGGCAAGCTGACCGGTCTGCCGTTCGTGTCGGCGCCCAACAAGTTCGAGGTGATGGCCGGCGCCGACGCGCTCGTGTTCGCGCATGGCGCGCTGAAAACGGTGGCCGCGAGCCTGAACAAGATCGCCAACGACATCCGCTGGCTCGCGAGCGGACCGCGCTGCGGTCTCGGCGAGCTGTCGATTCCCGAAAACGAGCCGGGCAGCTCGATCATGCCGGGCAAGGTCAACCCGACCCAGTCCGAAGCGCTGACGATGCTGTGCGCGCAGGTGTTCGGCAACGACGTCGCAGTGAACATCGGCGGCGCGAGCGGCAACTTCGAGCTGAACGTGTTTCGTCCGATGATCGCGCACAACGTGCTGCAATCGGTGCGTCTGCTCGCCGACGGCGCGCTGAGCTTCAATGAGAACTGCGCGGTCGGCATCGAGCCGAATCGCGAGCGCATCGATACCTTGCTCAACGAATCGCTGATGCTCGTGACGGCGCTCAATCCGCACATCGGCTACGACAAGGCCGCGCAGATCGCCAAGAAGGCGCACAAGGAAGGCACGACGCTGAAGGCGTCGGCGCTGGCGCTCGGCTATGTCACCGAACAGCAGTTCGACGAGTGGGTGCAGCCGAAGGATATGGTGGGGCGCACGGCGGGGTAAGTGCGCCAGAAAGTGCGGCTGGAAGTGCGCGGGGCGGCGCGTGCAGCAGACGCGCCGCCAGTCTCGGCATGCAGGCTGGAGGGCAACCCCGCGGTGCTCAGATCTTCCCTTGAGCGACTTCTTCCGGCTTCAGCTCGACGATCGCGTCGAGCGCGTCCTTGACGTCCATCGCGTACTTGGCGAGGCGCTTCTGCTCATCGGTCTGCGGCACGAAAGCGGGCACCTGCACCGGATGGCCGTTCTCGTTGACGGCGACCATCACGACGAGGCAGTCCGTGGTTTGCAGCAGCTCGCCGCCTTTCGGGTCGCCCGCCTGCACCGACACGTGGATATGCATGCTCGTGCGGCCCGTCGCGACGACCCGCGCGCGCAATTCGACGAGATTGCCGACGAGGATCGGCCGGCGAAAACGGATATTGCCGACGCTGACCGTCACGCAATAGCGCCCCGACCAGACTGCCGCGCACGCATAGGCGGTCTCGTCGATCCACTTCATCAGCGCGCCGCCATGCACCTTGCCGCCGAAGTTGACCGAGATCGGCTCGGCGAGAAAGCGGAAGGTGGTTTCCGAACGGTCCAGCGGTGCGGTGGGGAGAGTGCTCATCTTGACTCCGGTCAATCGGATGCATTGAAAGGGGGCGATTATACGAGCGCAATATTGCGCGCGGCGCGGCGTCGAGCGCATGGAGAGGCGAAATATCCGCCGGGGAGCGCCTCGCGCGCGGCACGGCCGCGATAAAAACCGCGCCTAGTTGTGGACGCTGATGCCTTCGTCGATCGTGCCGTACATCTCGATGCTGCCGCTACCCGCCGAGCCCGAACCGGCTCCGCCCTGCGCGCAGGCGCCCAGCAGCAGAACCGCAGCGGCGACGGCCAGAAGAGTTTTCATCACGCGTATTCCTGCAAAGACAGGCTTCGATTCTAGCCTGGCGGGCCGAGACGGCGCCGAAACGCGGGTTCCCGGCCCGAGCTGCCGGTTTTGGGCGCGCTTGCGGTATGGCATCGTTCACGCCAGGCTGAAACATCGAATCGCGCGGACGGATACAGTGGAGAGCAAGGCACGCCGCGTCGCCGCCGTGTGCCGCCAGGCTTGGCCGCTTGCCGAGGCTTGAGGCTAAAGGTTCAAGGCGGCTAATCGCAATGCTTCGCCGTCTGTCGCGTTGCCGCATTACCGCGTTAGCCGCCGGATCGACGTCAGCCACATCCAGCCAACCGTAGCCACCTTTGGACACGTCAAGCGGCGTTTCACACGACTCAGGAGCCCCGATGACTTCCCCCACAACAGCCCCCCGCGCCGACGACCAGAACCATTTCCCCGGCTTGAGCCGCATCGGCGCCTTGCTCGCCGACCCGGGCCGGGCCGCGATGCTGTGGGCGCTGATGGACGGCAGCGCCCGCCCCGCTGGCGAACTGACGATGATCGCAGGGCTCTCGCCCTCGGCGGCGAGCGCGCATCTCGCGCGCCTCACCGACGGCGGCCTGCTCGCGCTCGACGTGCGCGGACGGCATCGCTATTTCCGCATCGCCTCGCCGGAGATCGCGGCGTCGATCGAAGCGCTCGCCAACGTCGCCCAGCTCAGCGCGCCGCAACGGAACGCGCCGCGCCCCGCGCGCACCGTGCCGTTCGAAATGCGCTATGCCCGCACCTGCTACGACCACATGGCGGGCGAATTGTCGGTGCGGCTGTTCGAGCGCATGCTCGCGCGCGGGATGCTCACCCAGCACGGCGCCTCGCTCGAAACCACCGTCGAGGGAGCCGCCCGGTTTGCCGACTGGGGCATCGCTCTGTCCGAACAGAAGAGCCGCCGCCGGCGCTTCGCGTGCACCTGCCCGGACTGGAGCATGCGCCGTCCGCACCTGGGCGGCGCGCTCGGCGCGGCGCTGCTCGATGCATGGTGCGCGCACGACTGGGTCGAACGCAGCGAGCGGCCGCGCATTCTGCGCATCACGCCTGCTGGACAACGGTATTTCGATGCGTTTCTCGCCGAATGAACGCCGAATGAGCACCAACGCAAGCGCCAGTCGCCAGTCGCCAGTCGCCAGTTGCGACCCGATGAATACGAGTGAACGCGCGCCTGTCCCGCATCGTCTGACGCATCGCCGGAATCGTGCCGCTGGCCCGAATCGTCGAAACCGCGGGTGCAGCAGGAACCGCAAGCGCCACGTGAACCGCTCGTAGCAACCGTCCAATCCCAGCCGCCCCGAACCCGCGAACGACCGCTCGCCGGGCCCTGCCCGCGCGCCCTTGCACCCGACGGAGACCTTTTGTTACCGCCAGCGAATCCACCTTACAAAAGTGGCGGCCCTGAAACATCGGCGACGGGTACAGTACCTTACGGGCCCGGCGGATTGCCGCGTCCGTCGGAGGGAGATCAATCATGACAAACGCTACCCAGACCACCATGAAATCCGGGATCGAACGACACGCACGCCAACGCCGGCTCTCCGGCTACACGCTGATCGCGGCCGCCGTGCTCGCGCTCGCCGCGCAAACCGGCTTCGCGCAGGAAGCGCCGCCCGCGCCAGCAGGCGCGGCCGCCACGCAGGGCGGCGATCCGCCCGGGCGCATCGCGCGTCTGAACTACACGGCCGGCACTGTGACCACCGAGCCCGCCGACGCCGGCGACTGGTCGTACGCGCAGATCAACCGCCCGCTCACGGCCGGCGACCAGCTCTGGAACGACCAGAACGCGCGCTCGGAGCTGCACATCGGCTCGACCGCGGTGCGCCTCGGCCAGAACACGAGCCTCGACGTGCTCAATCTCGACGACGCGAGCGCGCAGCTCAAAGTCGCGCAGGGCACGCTGTCGACGCACGTGCGCGAACTCCCGCCGGGCTCGTCGTATGAAATCGACACGCCCAATCTCGCGCTCGGCATGAACGGCCCCGGCGACTACCGCGTCGACGTCGCGCCGGACGGCAGCAGCACGACCGTCACCGTCAGAAGCGGCAGCGCGATCGCGTACGGCGACGGCGGCCAGGTGCCGGTCGCGGCGGGCCAGCAGATCCGCTTCGGCGGCACCAATCTGCAGCAGCTCGCCGACAACCGCGCGCCCGGCCTCGACGATCTCGACCAGTGGGCAGCCAATCGCGACGCCACGGAAGACCGTTCCTTGTCGGCGCGCTACGTGTCGCGCGACATCCCCGGTTACGAGGACCTCGACGCCAACGGCACCTGGCGCGACAGCCCGCAGTACGGCGAAGTATGGGTGCCGCGCGCGACGCCCGCCGGCTGGGCGCCGTATCACAACGGCCACTGGGTATGGCAGGCGCCCTGGGGCTGGACCTGGGTCGACGACGAACCGTGGGGCTTCGCGCCCTACCACTACGGCCGCTGGGCCGACATCGACGGCTCGTGGGCGTGGGTGCCGGGTCCGCTCGAAGCCGCCGCGCCGCCCGTCTATGCGCCCGCGCTGGTGGCCTTCGTCGGCGACGATGACGGCGGCGTCGACTGGGGTGTGAATCTGGCGATCGGCGGGGCGATCGCGGCGGGCGTGGCGTGGTTCCCGCTCGGTCCGGGCGAGCCGTGGCATCCGCACTGGGGCGATCACGACCGCTGGAGCCCTGGGTACTACAACCGCGTGAACCGCACGTCGATCGTCAACGACTACCACCGCAACGTGACGAACGTGAACATCCACAACACGTATGTGAACTATCGCGTGCCCGGCGGCGTGACAGCCGTGCCGGCGACCGCGTTCGTGCATGGTCAGCCGGTCGGACGTTTCGCGCAGAAGGTCGATCCGGGTCAATGGCGCAACGCGCGGATCAACCCCGGTGCGCCGGGAATCGCGCCGGTGCGCGAGAGCTTCGGGTCCGATCTGCGGCGCGCGAATTACCGGCCGCCCGCGAGCGTCGCCGCCCGGCAGGTCGTGGCGACGCGCACTCCGGCCATGCCGGCCGCCTATCGCGACGACCTCGCGCAGCGTTTCGCCCAAAGCGGCGGACGCGTGCCGGGCGGCGGTCAGCCGGTCGTGCGGACCTCGGTGCCCGCGCATATGATGGGCTCGCCGGGGACGCAGTCGGTCGCGAACGTGCGGGTCGTGCAGTCGCATATTCCGGGTCGGCCGCCGGGTATGGCGGCGGGTGTGCCAGGTACGCCGGGTGTGGCGAATCCGGCGGCGGCACGCGGTGTCGTGCAGGCCGGGGCCGGACCGCGGCCGGGCGAAGGCGGTGCTCCTGGGCCGCGTGGCGAGACGCCGCACGGGCCGCAAGGACCACAGCCAAGGCCCGGCATGCCGCCGTCGATGGCCGGCAACCTGCCGCATGGGCCACAGGCGGGTCCGCAAGCCGGTCTTCAAGCGGCCGGAGGCGAGCATCCGGCTCCGACGAATGGCGTGCCGCGTCCACCGCAGGCGGCCGGCGGCAATCCGGCCTATGCGCAACAGCACGGTACGCCGCAGCAATGGGGCGCAGTTGGACGCCAGCAGCCGGCCTGGACGCAGCCGCATACGCCGATGGCGCAGCAGGCGCCGCGTGCGGAGCAGCCTCGCGTGCCGCATCCGATGGACAATCCGGCCGCGCAACAGCAGGCGCGTCAGCCGGAGTTTCGTCCGCAAGGGGCGTCGCCGATGCAACAGTCGCCGCAAGTGCCGCGTCCGGAGCCGCAGGTTCAGCAAGCGCAGCAGCCGCATTTCGAGCCGCGTCCGCAACCGATGCAGCAAGCGCGCCCGGAACCGCAGCCTCAGCAGGCACAGCAACCGCGTTTCGAACAACGTCCGCAGCCGATGCCGCAAGCACGTCCCGAACCGCAGCCTCAGCAGGTGCAGCAGCCGCATTTCGAGCCTCGTCCGCAGCCGATGCAACAACCTCGCCCCGAACCGCGTCCGCAACCGCAGCAATCTCAGCCGCAGCACGCCGAGCAGCATCAGGGCGGCGGCAATCACGACGAGCATCACAAAGGCTGAGCGCGGCATCCCGGCAAGCGCCCCGCTACCGCATCAGCCAGCGGGAGCCGCAATAAAAAACCCGCGATCTTGCGATCGCGGGTTTTTTCGTATGCCGTACGCAACACGGGCGCCACCACCCCGCATCACACGGCTTCACACGGCTTCAGATCGCCATCGGCGCCGTCAGCGGCTCGTGGTGGCGATAGCCGGTCAGCGAGAAATCCGCGGGCTCGATCTTCTCAAGCCATTCCGGCTCGTACACACCGGTTTTCGCGTAATCAGGCACCCGTTCCGAGATCGCGAGCTGCGGGCTCTCGTACGGCTCGCGCGCGAGCTGCTGTTGCAGCATGTCGAGCTGGTTCTCGTAGATGTGCGCATCGCCGATGAAATAGCTGAACCAGCGCGGCGTATAACCGGTCAGCCGTCCGACGAGATGCAGCAGCGCCGCGCCCTCGGTCAGATTGAATGGCGTGCCGAGCCCCACGTCATTGCTGCGGATGTACAGACACAGCGAAATCTCGCGGCGCGCGACGTTCGGCAGGAACTGATAGAGCAGATGGCAGGCCGGCAGCGCGATCTGATCCAGCACGGCGGGATTCCACGCATGAAACAGAATGCGCCGGTCAGCCGGGTTCTGCATGATCGTGTCGAGGCATTGACGCAACTGGTCGATCGCCTTGTAGAGCAGTACTTTCGGGCGGCCGTCCTCGTCGAATTGCGTGATCACGCGAAAGCCGCGCGCCTCGGCGTCGGCGAGCTGCGCGCTCCGGTCGGCGTCGAGCACCTTGTAGGCTGGCCATTTGCGCCACTGCACGCCGTACACGTCGCCGAGATCGTCGGGGCCTTCGCGATACGGATTCGCGAGCCACTGCGCGTTCTGGTTCGCGTTGCCGTCCCACACCTTGCAGCCGAGATCGCGGAAATCCGCGGCGCTGCGCGAGGCGCGCAGAAACCCGACCAGTTCGCCGATCGCCGACTTGAACGCGAGCTTCTTCGTGGTCACCGCGGGAAAGCCCTGCTGCAAATCGAAGCGCAGCATCGCGCCCGGCATGCTGATGGTGCGGATGCCGGTGCGGTTTTCCTGCCACGTGCCGGTGTCGAGAATCGTGCGGACGAGGTCCAGGTATTGTTTCATGCGGTTTCCTTCGACGAGGCGCGAGAACGGCCCGATCCGCGCCACGGGATTGAGCAAAGCTCGATTCTAGCAAGCGCGCCCGGCCGACGCCCGGGCATGGCGAGCGGCGCCGACGATTTCAGCGTGAAGCCGATAGAGAGGAAAAGCGCGAGCTGGACGAAGCCAGCGCGGCCAGGAAATAGAAGCGGTGGAAGCGGCAGAAGCAACGGCATGCCGCAGGGGGGCCGCCGCAGCCTCTCTGCGGCGACATTCCGCGGGACCGATAGTGCAGAGGGCTAACTGACAGACCGGATAGACAAGGCGCCCCGCCACCGCCGATACGGCAGTTCGACGATTGCCGTCGGACCGCCCGCCTCACGGCACTTCAACTCTTGGGTCGCGAATCACTCCCGCATCAAAGATGCGGCACCGAAGCCGGCAGATCGCCATGTGGCGCCGTCATCGGCTCGCCTTCCATATGGCGCATGCCGTGCGAGCACAGCAGCCGATACAGCGTGACCCGCGAAATACCGAGCTCCTGCGCCGCGTCGCCAAGCCGCCCGCGATGCCGCAGCAGCGCGAGTTCGATCGCCTGCCGCTCGGCCGCTTCGCGCGCCTGCGCGAGCGACACCGGCACGATCTCGACATACTCGGCGAGTTCGAGGTCACGCGCGGTGATCGCGCGCCCCTCGGACATCACGATCGCCCGCCGCACCCGGTTGATCAGCTCGCGCACATTGCCCGGCCAGCCGTAGTTATGCAGGGCCGCGATCGCGTCGGGTGCGAAACCACGCAGGCGGCGACTCGCATCTTTCTTGAAACGCTCCAGCATGTGCCGCGCGAGCAGTTCGATGTCCTTGCCGCGCGCGCGCAGCGGCGGCTCATCGATCTGCAGCACGCACAGCCGGTGATACAGGTCCGAGCGGAAACGCCCCTCGATCATCGCCGCGGTCATGTCCACGTGGGTGGCGGAGATAATGCGCACGTCGACGTCGATCGCGGTATGGCCGCCGAGCCGCTCGACCTTGCGCTCCTGCAGGAAGCGCAGCAGGCTCGCCTGGCTTTCGAGCGGCAGATCGCCGATTTCGTCGAGGAAAAGCGTGCCGCCGTTGGCGGCCTCGACGCGGCCGATCTTGCGCTGATTCGCGCCCGTGAACGCGCCGCGCTCATAGCCGAATAGCTCGGACTGCAAAAGATGCGGCGGAATCGCGCCGCAGTTGATCGGCACGAACGGCGCGTTGCGGCGCGCCGAGCGCTCGTGAATCGCGACCGCCGTCAGCTCCTTGCCGGTGCCCGATTCGCCGGAAATGAACACCGGCGCGTCGGTCATCGCGACCTTGCGGATCGAGCGAAACAGCGCCAGCATCGCGTCGCACGAGCCGACCATCTCGCCTTCGGCGCCCTGCGAACCGTCGTTCGAGGCCGTTTCGCTCAGCGAGATCATGCCGTACGCATGGCCGACCGAATCGACGATGCGATCACCCGAATACGGCACCGTCACGTAATCGAAACAGTAGTCGCGCACGAGCCGGCGCAAAGCTGCGTCCTGCAGCTGGCCAGGCGTGGTGGCCGCGACCCAGCCGACGTTCGGCATGGTCAGACAGGACTCGAATGCGGCGATCTCGTGCGGCTGGAAATCGCAGGACAGATCGAGAAGACCGCCCGCCGCCATGCCGGCGCGAACCGCCCGGCGCACATCGCGAGCCGAGCCCACGACTTCGACATGCCAGCCGCGCTGATGAAAACGCGTATTCAACTCCGCGCTCGGATCGCGCGAAACGTAAATCAGTTGCCGCGTTGCGGATTCCATTATTCAGATCCTCTCGTCAACGAACGTTAAGGACGACGCATGCACCTGAAACTGCGGTTCAGACACGCTGACTCGTTCGGGATTCGCGAATCGCAAAAACCGAACGGCCATTCCATTCCGTGCGGACAGCTGATCCCCAAGAAAGCGGCGTGTGTGTTTGAGACGGCCCGTTACGGGCCTTTTTTAAATCTGAAGCTCTTTTTCGAGAGCTTACTATACGTGCGGCGCTTCGAAAACAATTATGCGAATTCAGCCAAAAATCCCTTACCCATCAATGACATCCGTCCGGTAAAGATTTATTCAGCCGACCAATAAAACCATATTGCAAGTACTTTTTTCAGCCTTCTTCCGAAGGTAGTTCGTACCTTTCGAATTAACAAATTACAGGTATTTTCTGCTGCGTCGTTTCAGCACTGAAACGTTTTTCGCGAATTTCCACGGCATTACGCCTTCGTTAGCACGCCGCATCCCGATGCATCAATGGATTGCGCGCGATGGCACATGTTTCGCTAAATAGCGTCCACAAGGGAGAGACATCATGCGACTCGTTTTCCGTAGCGCTCCAATAAACCGCACGGCATTATTCGCGATTCGCGAAGCAGGCGCGCCAAAGCGACAACGCGGCGGCGCGGCCGGCATGCCGACGGTTGCCGCCACGCCGCAACGGCCGCCAGGCGGCTCCCACCAGGTGACGCTGTGGGACGAAATCGCGCCGCCCGCGCCGCCGCCGGTGCCGGTCGACGCCATGCACGCCGGCGAAAGCAACGCCGCGACGTACCGGAAGGCATAGCGAACGGCGACGAAGCACCGGCAGCCGCAACGGCACACGGGGTTCCTCCGCAGCAGCCCACGCCTGCCCGTCGGGTAGAATCATCCGGTTACGTTCCCTTTCCCATTCGATGACGACGCTCACCCTGATCGTCGCTCGCGCCAGCAACGGCGTGATCGGCCGCGACAACCAGTTGCCCTGGCGACTGCCCGAAGACCTCAAGTTCTTCAAGCGCACGACGATGGGCGCGCCCATCATCATGGGCCGCAAGACGCACGAATCGATCGGCCGGCCGCTGCCGGGACGCCGCAACATCGTCGTGACACGCGACGCCGAGCGGCGCTTTCAGGGCTGCGACACGGCAACCAATCTGGACGACGCGCTGCGCCTCGCCGCGCAGGACCAGGCGCCGCAGGCGTTTCTGATCGGCGGCGCGCAGCTGTACCCCGAGGGTTTGCGTCTCGCGCAGAAGCTCATCATCACCGAGATCGCCGCCGACTTCGACGGCGATGCGACCTTCCCCGCGGTCGACAAGACCGTGTGGGAAGAAATCGCGCGCGAGACGCATCACGCGCATGCGCCGAACGATTTCGACTACGCGTTTGTGACGTACCAGCGCAAAGAGCACTGAACGCGGACGCGCTGGCGGGTTTCGCGAAGCCGGCGCCATGCGTCCCATGAAAAAACGCCACGCAATTTCCATTGCGCGGCGTTTCCCGTTCCTGCTTGCTGCGAGCCGAGAGGAGCACGCGCCCCGCTCATTGCCCGAATTACTGCCCCGCGATCGTCATGCGCTCGATCAGTACCGAGCCGGTCTGCTTGGTGCCGCGCGTGATCGTATCGGCGCCGATCGCGACGATGTGGTGGAACATCTCCTGCAACGTGCTCGCGACCGTGATCTCCTCGACCGGATACAGGATCTTGCCGTTCTCGACCCAGAAGCCCGACGCGCCGCGCGAATAGTCGCCCGTCACGTAGTTCACGCCCTGCCCCATCAGCTCGGTCAGCAGAAGACCGGTGCCGAGCTTGCGCAGCATCTCTTCGAAGTCGTCCTCGGGACGCGTGTCCGAGCTCAGCAGCGAGAGATTGTGCGAGCCGCCCGCGTTGCCAGTGGTCTGCATGCCGAGCTTGCGCGCCGAGTACGTGGACAGGAAGTAGCCCTCCACGACGCCGTCCTTCACGACCGAACGCTGGCGCGTACGCACGCCTTCCTCGTCGAACGGCGCGCTGCCCATCGCGCGGGCGACGTGCGGGTCTTCGACCACCTGCACGTGCGGCGCGAACACCGGCTTGCCGAGGCTGTCGACCAGAAACGAGGTCTTGCGATACAGCGCGCCGCCGCTCGTCGCCTGCACGAACGCACCGAGCAGACCGGCGGCGAGCGGCGCTTCGAACAGCACCGGCACCTTGCGCGTATCGAGGCCGCGCGCGCCGATGCGCGCGAGCGCGCGCTGCGCCGCGTAACGGCCCACGGCCTCGGGATCGGCCAGCTCGGACGCGCAGCGCGTCGACGTGTACCAGTCGTCGCGCTGCATGTTGCGGCCGCTGCCCGCGATCGGCGCGCACGCAATGTAGTGGCGCGAGTACGGATAGCCGGCGAGGAAGCCGCGCGAGGTCGCCAGCACGAATTGCGAATGCTGCGCCGACACGCTCGCGCCTTCCGAATTCCTGATCTGCGGATCGGTGGCGAACGCGGCGTCTTCGGCGCGGCGCGCGATCTCGACCGCCTCGTCGGCGGACAGATTCCACGGATGATAGAGATCGAGGTCGCGCGGCGCGGTTTCGAGCAGTTCGGCTTCGGCAAGGCCCGCGCAATCGTCCTCGGCGGTGAAGCGGGCGATGTTGTAGGCCGCCGCGACCGTGTCCTTCAACGCTTGCGGCGAGAAGTCCGAGGTACTGGCGTTGCCGCGCTTGTTGCCGATGAACACCGTCACGCCGACCATCTTGTCGCGGTTGTGCTCGATCGTCTCGACTTCGCCGCGCCGCACCGAGACGGACAGGCCGTCGCCTTCGGAAATTTCCGTTGCGGCGTCGGTGCCGCCGAGCGCCTTCGCGTGACGAAGGATGTCCGAGGCGATTTCCTTCAGCTCATCCTGGGTATGCGGAAAAAAGCGCTGCTTGACGTCCATGTCTGCTGCCATTGTGGTTGCCGTCCTGTTCGGGGCCGCGCGGCCCTGGGTATGCGCACCGTGCGCCTTATGCCACGCGAGAAGACAGGTGGCGGCGCAGGCGTGCGAGATAAATGCATCCCGCGATCATAGCAAGGTAAGCGACGCCGTACCTGGCATTCGCGTCACGGCGCGAGGGCTTCGCGCGCGGCGGCGACAGTGCGCGAATGGGCATCACGCCGACGGCCTGGCAAACGGAATCCGCCGCGGCAGCGAACGCAGCCTCACGGCCGCGAGTTGGACTGGCGCCGCACGTTACAATATCGCCATGACACGCAAAACCCGCATTCAACCGATCGAATCCGTCGTGACGGAAGTCGACGAAAACGGCTACGACCGCCCGAGCAAGTCCCAGGTCAAGCGCGAAATGCAAGCGCTGCAGGACCTGGGTGCGGAGCTGGTCGCGCTGCCGAAAGATGCGCTCAAGCGCATGCCGATGCCCGAAAAGCTCGACGAAGCCGTGCGAGAAGCGCGCCGCATCACCGATCACGAAGGCAAGCGCCGCCAGATCCAGTACGTCGGCCGCGTGATGCGCTCGCTGCACGACACGGAAACCGCCGCGCTGCGCACCGCGCTCGACACCTACAAGGGCATCAACAAGACGGAAACGGCGAAGCTGCACTGGATCGAGCGCACCCGCGAGAAACTGCTCGCCGACGACGCCGCGCTGACCGAGTTCATCCGCCAGCACCCGGGCGCCGATCCGCAGCAGGGCCGCACGCTGATCCGCAACGCGCGCAAGGAAGCGCAGCAGAACAAGCCGCCGCGCTATTTCCGCGAACTGTTCCAGTGGATCAAAACCGCGGCCGGCGCGGACGAAGCCGACGACGCGTCCGATACCGCGCATGATGCCGAACCCGATACGGATTTCGCCCCGGAAGACGACGATGCCGACCGCGACGCCTGAGCAACGCCCACCACGCAACCACCCCGACGAGATCGTGATCGGCCTCGTGTCGATCAGCGACCGCGCCTCGGCCGGCGTGTACGAGGACAAGGGCATTCCGGCGCTGCAGGAATGGCTCGGCGCAGCGCTCGCGTCGCCGTGGCAGGTCGTCACGCGGCTGATTCAGGACGACGCGCCGACCATTTCGGCCACGCTGATCGAACTCGTCGACGAAGTGGGCTGCGATCTCGTGCTGACCACGGGCGGCACGGGCCCGTCGCGCCGCGACGTGACGCCCGAGGCGACGCTCGCGGTCGCGACGAAGGAGATGCCGGGCTTCGGCGAGCAGATGCGACAGATCAGCCTGAATTTCGTGCCGACCGCGATCCTGTCGCGCCAAGTGGCGGTGATCCGCGAAACGGCGGAGCACGCAGCGCTGATCGTCAACCTGCCGGGTCAGCCAAAGTCGATCAGGGAAACGCTCGAAGGTCTTCGCGACGACGAGGCGGCCGTCAAGGTGCCGGGGATTTTCGCGGCGGTGCCCTACTGCATCGATCTGATCGGCGGCCCGTACGTGGAAACCAACGCCGAGGTGGTCAAGGCGTTCCGGCCGAAGAGCGCATTGCGCGCTCCGCGGCAGGACTGAGGTTTATCCCGGGTTAAGCGCGGACTGGTCCGCGCGGCTTGGGCTTGGGCTTGGGCTTATTTGGCGCTCGCCGGTGCGTCCGGCGCCGGCTGCGACGGCACGAGGAAATGTTCGCGGTAGTACTTCAGCTCATCGATCGACTCGTGGATATCGGCAAGCGCCGTGTGCATCGCGCGCTTCTGGAAGCCCTTGTAGATGGCCGGCTGCCAGCGCCGGCACAGTTCCTTGAGCGTGCTCACGTCGAGATTGCGGTAATGGAAAAAGCGCTCGAGATCCGGCATCCAGCGCGCCATGAAGCGGCGGTCCTGACAGATCGAGTTGCCGCACATCGGCGACTTGCCGGGCGGCACGTACTGGGCGAGGAAGTCGCGAATCTGCTGCGTGGCGTCCGCCTCGCTCACCGTCGACGCCTTCACGCGGCCGATCAGACCCGAACGGCCATGCGTGTTCTGGTTCCACTCGTCCATCTTCGCGAGCGTCTCGTCGCTCTGATGGATCGCGAGCACCGGGCCTTCGACCATCCTGTCGAGCGTCGAATTCGTCACCACCACCGCAATCTCGATGATGCGGTCGGTGTCGGGCTCGAGCCCGGTCATTTCCATGTCCAGCCAGATGAGATTCATGTCGCTGCGCACGAGCGGCGGCTGTTCGGCGGATGCGAGGATGTCAGTCATGAGTGCAACCCTGATGGCCTGGCGGCGGGCTTCGCTGAAAACCCGCGCACCGTGGCGTGTGTTCGTTCGAAATGGATGCGCGGTTCGAGCCGGGGCAGGCCTGGCTGCTTAAGCGGCGGCCATGGCGGCCATGAAGCGCCGCCTGGCATCGCTGCCGTGGACCGCGCCCCGAGCCATTGCCGTGAACCACGCTCCCGCCGCGAGGCGGGAAGAAACATATAATTCTCGCATAGATACCACGGAATCCCCGGATGCCTACCCTGTACTTCACTGCCCTGTTCGTCGTCGCCGTCGTCGCGATGGTCGGCACCAAACTCTGGCTCGCGTCGCGGCAGATCCGCTTCGTCGTCGCCCATCGCGAACAGGTACCGAGCCAGTTCGCCACCACCGTCGCGCTCACGGCGCACCAGCGCGCCGCCGACTACACCGTCGAGCGCACGCGCCTCGCGATGATCGAGATCGTCGTCGGTGCGGCCGTGCTGATCGGGCTCACGCTGCTCGGCGGCGTGCAGGCGCTCGATCTCGCGCTGTCCGACTGGCTCGGGCGCGGCTACGCCGGCCAGATCGCGCTCGTCGCCGTCGTGATCGCGATCACGAGCGCCATCGACCTGCCGTTCGACTACTACCGGCAGTTCGTCGTCGAGCAGCGCTTCGGCTTCAACCGTATGAGCAAAAGCCTGTTCTTTCTCGACCGCATCAAGGGCGCGCTGCTCGGTATCGCATTCGGGCTGCCGCTGCTGTTCGTCGTGCTGTGGCTCATGAACCGCGCCGGCGATCTCTGGTGGCTGTGGGCCTGGGTCGTGTGGGTCGCGTTCCAGATGTTCGGCCTGCTGATTTTCCCGACCTTCATCGCGCCGCTCTTCAACAAGTTCGAGCCGCTGAAGGACGAAGCGCTCGTGAGCCGCATCGAGGCGCTGATGAAGCGCTGCGGCTTCGCCGCCAAGGGTCTGTTCGTGATGGACGGCAGCCGCCGCTCGGCGCACGGCAATGCGTACTTCACCGGCTTCGGCGCAAGCAAGCGCATCGTCTTCTTCGACACGCTGCTCGCGCGCCTGTCGGGCCGCGAGATCGAGGCGGTGCTCGCGCACGAACTCGGCCACTTCAAGCGCCGTCACGTGACGAAACGCATGCTCGTCACCTTCGCGATCAGCCTCGCGATGCTCGCGCTGCTCGGCTGGCTCACGCAGTGCGTGTGGTTCTACGAAGGGCTCGGCGTGCGGCCGTCGCTCGTCGGCGGCAATAGCGGTCTGGCACTCGTGCTGTTCTTCCTCGCGCTGCCGGTGTTCATGTTCTTCGTCACGCCGCTCGGCAGCCTCAGCTCGCGCAAGCACGAGTTCGAAGCCGATGCGTTCGCGGCGACGCAAACCGACGCGCAGGACCTCGTCAACGCGCTCGTCAAGCTGTACGAGGACAACGCGTCGACGCTGACGCCCGATCCGCTCTACACCGCGTTCTACTACTCGCATCCGCCGGCCTCGCAGCGGATCGACCGACTGCTGCGGCACGCATGAGCGGCCGCGCCCCGAAAAAAGCGGCGCGCGGCGCGCAAGCCGCCGCGGCCGGCCAGCATGGCGCGAACGGCGCCCGCACGGGCGGCCTCGTGGTCGCCGCGCACGGCCGCCACTATCTCGTCGCACCCGAAGACGGCGGTGCGTTGCTGCAATGCTTCCCGCGCGGCAAGCGCAGCGAGGTGGCGGTCGGCGATCGCGTGATCTACGAGCCGACTTCGGCGGATCAGGGTGTGATCGTCGAAATCGGCGAGCGGCGCAATCTGCTGTATCGCTCCGATCAATACAAATCGAAGCTGTTCGCGGCCAATCTCGACCAGTTGCTGATCGTGCTCGCCACCGAACCGCATTTCAGCGAAGACCTGCTCGGCCGTGCGCTCGTCGCCGCCGAGGCGAACGAGCTGAAGCCGCTGATCGTGCTGAACAAGATCGACGTGACCGGTGCGCTGGACGGTGCGCGCCAGCGGCTCGAACCGTATCGCGCGCTCGGCTATACGGTCCTCGAAGTGTCGATCCGGATGCAGCCCGACACCGCGCGCGCGGTGCTGACCGAGCATCTGCGCGGACACGCGACGCTGCTGCTCGGCCAGTCCGGCATGGGCAAATCGACGCTCGTGAATCTGCTGATTCCGGACGCCGAAGTCGCGACGCGCGAGATTTCGACCGCGTTGAACAGCGGCCGGCATACGACGACCTTCACGCGTCTTTATCCGTTGCCGGACCTCGACGGCAAGGACGGAGCGGCTAGCTCACCTGCGACGAACGGCCCGGCCGGCGCACTGATCGATTCGCCGGGCTTCCAGGAGTTCGGCCTGCATCATCTGACCGAAGGCAAGCTCGAACGCGCGTTTCCCGAATTCCGCCCGCTGCTGCCGAATTGCCGCTTTTACAACTGCCATCACCTGCACGAGCCCGGCTGCGCGATTCTCGAAGCGATCGCCGATGGCCGCATCCGCCGCGAACGGCATGCGCTGTATGCGCAACTCGTGCACGAGGCCAGCCAGATCGTCCGCTGACATGAAGCTGATGCGCGCGCCGAATCTGATCACAGGGCAGCATTGGGTCAACGTGCTCGAGACCGCGGGCATTGCGTGCGAGTTGCACAACCGCTATCTGAACGGCGCGCTCGGCGAGATTCCGGCGGATCAATGCGCGCCGGAGCTATGGCTCGTCGATGAGCGCGATGAGGCGATCGCGCGGCGTTTGATCGAGGCGGCATCGCAAGGGCCGGCACCCGGCGCGCCGGGGTGGCGGTGTCAGCAATGCGGGGAGATGCTCGAGGCGCAGTTCACCGTGTGCTGGCAATGCGGGACCGCGCGCGATCCGTTGCAGGGGTGAGGTGAAGACAGGTGGACCGCCGGGTTGGTGAGGTGACCGGGAATTGAAAACGCCGGGCATTGCCCGGCGTTTTCATGTGCTGCGCGAGGCACGGCGGCCTGGCGCTGCATGATGACGTCATGCTAGGCGAGCCATACCGCGATGGTCAGCATCAACAGCAGAATCATCCACAGCACGACCGCGCGCCACACGAGACCTACCGCCGATTGCAACGTACGCGGCGTGCAGTCGTCGCCAACCTGCATCGGCCCGCCGTCGCCGGTAGCGAGCGCGTCGAGGCTCGACTGCTCCGCAAGCGGCCCGCTCAAACGCGCGCCGAGCGCCCCGCTTCCGGCAGCCAGCAGAACGCCGTCGTTCGCATCGGGCCATTGCCGCGCGTGATTGCGCCAGGCGTAAATCGCATCCTCGAAATTGCCGACGATCGCAAAGCCAAGCGACGTCAGCCGCGCCGGCACCCAGTCGATCACGAAGAACACCCGCTGCGCGAAACTCGAAAACGCAACGGTGCGGTCGTCAGCCGGCCGCGCCCATGCGCGCGCGAGATATTCGGCGCAACGGTACAGCACCGCGCCCGCCGGACCGACCGGAATCAGGAACCAGAAGAACACGCCGAACACATGGCGATGCGAGGCGACCACCGCGTGAATCAGCGTATGACGCACGATCTCGCTGACCGGCATGTCGACGGTATCGAGCCCGGTCCATTCGTTGAGAATTTCGCGTGCACGCGGCACGTCGTCGTTGTTCAGCGCGAGATGGATGTCGGTGAAGTAATGGCTGAACTGGCGGAAACCGAGCGTGAAATACAGCACCACGACGTTCCACAGGAACGCGAGCATGAAGTGGATGTGATACAGCACGTAGTAGACGAGCGCGACCGCAAGCGTCCAGGGCACCACCACCACGAGCCATGCGAGCAGACCGTGGCGCTGCTTGCCGGCATCGAATCCGTGCGCCGCCGACTCCGCATGGTATTGAAGCAACGCAGACACCGGATTGTTCGGCGACAGTGCGCGTACCTGTTCAATGATCAGAGCCAGCAATACGGAGAAAAAAGTCATGCGATGCGCCGTGCTTTTTGAGTTTTTACGATTGTTTTATAACGATAGCACAGGGTCGGATGCCTCTGAGCGCAGACGCTGACAAACCGCCGACAACTGCATCGTCCACGCAACTCTGCGCGTTCAACTCATGCTGCAAGGAAACGATAGAGGTTGCGCAGCATCGCCGCCGTCGCCCCCCAGATGAAATAATCGCCGCCCTGCGCGGCAGTGTGTTCGGTTGCGGCTTGCGTTGCGCGGGTGTCTTCGAGAACGCCGGGGTGCTCGCCCGGCGGTTGCGCGGTGTGCTCCGCTATTGCCGCCGGCTCGCTGCGCGGGTACGGCATCGAAAAAAAGCGGCGCTCGCCGCCCTCGTAGCGGAACAGACGTTCTTCGTGATTGGCCGGATTCATCAGGAACGCGAGCGGCACCTCGAAGACTTCGGCCACTTCGAGCGTATCCATTTGCAGCGTGAACGGCGGATGCACGAGACCGATGACCGGCGATACGCAAAAGCCGGTGCCTGTCAGATAGTCGGGCAACGCACCGAGAATTTCCACACGCGATGAATCGAGACCGACTTCCTCGTGCGCCTCGCGCAGCGCGGTCGCGATAGCATCGGCATCGAACGGCTCCTGGCGGCCGCCGGGAAAACTCACCTGGCCCGCGTGATCGTTCAGATGGTCGGCACGCTGCGTGAGCAGCACGGTCAGGCCGTGCTCGCGGACTACGAGCGGCACCAGCACCGCAGCCACGCGCGGATCGATTCCGGTGTTGCGCCAAGGCGCGTCGGCAATTTTTTCGGGGGTCCAGGCAAGCTGGCGCTCGAAGCGCGCCCGTAGCGCATCGGGTGTAAGACGGTCGCCGGCCACCGGCGGCAGATCGGCACCTGTCGCGATGACAGGCAGGCTTTCGGGCTCGAAGACAGGGCGGATCAACGGGTCTCTCTGATCAGCAGGTGGGGATACCGCTATTTTGACCTGGCCAACAAAAAAGCACCCGCGAGGGGTGCTTTTTCTTACAGCATTTACGCTTCGGAAGCAGCGCGGTCTTTCGAGACCAGCTTTTCCTTGATTCGAGCCGACTTGCCCGAACGCTCGCGCAGATAGTACAGCTTCGCACGACGCACGTCGCCGCGACGCTTCACGACGATGCTTGCCAGCAGCGGCGAGTACGTCTGGAACGTACGCTCGACGCCTTCGCCCGACGAAATCTTGCGGACGATGAACGACGAATTCAGACCACGGTTACGCTTGGCGATCACGACGCCTTCGTAAGCCTGCACACGCTTACGCGTGCCTTCAACCACGTTCACGCTAACGATGACCGTATCGCCCGGACCAAAATCGGGAATGGTCTTTTCGCCGAGAACGCGCGCGATTTCTTCCTGCTCGAGTTTTGCAATCAGATTCATCACTGACTCCTGGATCCATCTTGTCGGCGTTCGTACCTGCCTTGCGCTGGTTTCCCGTGGGTTGCCCCACTGCGCTCGACGACGGCCCCGATAGAGGATGGGTTCACATCTGGCACCGCCCACGCATGAACGGCACCGCCTATACCCGCTCGAAAGACCGGGGCCTCAGGCCTTCGGCTCTTCCTTCGCGAGACTTGCGAGCCATGCCTCGTCGGCACGGCTTAGCATTTTATTCTTTCTGGCCTTCACGATCAGATCGGGCCGTTTGTTCAGCGTGTTGCGCAACGCTTCGCGCCGCCGCCACGCCTCGATTTCCGCATGATGGCCGCCGAGCAGCACATCGGGCACCCGCACACCCTCGTATTCCTCGGGCCGCGTGTAGTGCGGACAATCGAGCAGCACGTCGACGAAGCTGTCCTGCACCGCCGACTGCGAATCGTTGAGCACGCCGGGCAACTGACGCACGACCGCATCCATCAACGCCATCGCGGGCAACTCGCCGCCCGACAGCACGAAGTCGCCAAGACTGACTTCCTCGTCGACGACACGATCGAGCAGACGCTGATCGATCGCTTCATAGCGCCCGCACAACAGTATCAGACCGGGTTCGGCCGCGAACTTCATGACGCGCTCGTGATCGAGCGTCGCGCCTTGCGGCGACATCATCACGACGCGCGGCGCGCCGATGCCCTGCTGTGCCTGCGCCGCTTTCGCGGCTCCGATCGCCTCTTCGAGCGGTTTGGCCAGCATCACCATGCCGGGGCCGCCGCCGTACGGGCGATCGTCGATCGTGCGGTAGTTGTCGGTCGTGAAATCGCGTGGATTCCACGTACGCAACCCATAGCGCTCCTGCTTCGCGGCCCGGCTGGTGATGCCCCAGTCGGTCAGCGCGCGGAACATTTCCGGAAAGAGCGTCACGACATCGAACTGCACCGCTCTCTCCATTCAACGAAAGATTTCAATAATCGGCTTCCCAGTCGACGACGATCTGCTTCGCGGCCTGGTCCACCGTTTTGACATAGACGCCGACGAACGGGATCAAGCGCTCGTCTGCGACCGGCTTGCCGCTTTTGTCGGTAGCCGGATATTCGATACGCAGCACCGACTGCGCACCGTTGTCGATCATGCTTGCAACCCTGCCGAGTTCAAACCCGGCGAGGTTCACCACAGTGAGTCCGATCAGATCGACCCAGTAGAATTCGTCGGCTTCGAGAGCCGGAAATTCGCTGCGGCTGAGGTACACGCGAAAACCACGCAATGCGAATGCCTCGTCGCGGTCGGCGGTGCCGCCCAGATGGGCCACCACGCTGTCGCTATGAGTCCTGGCCTGCAAGGCCGGCGCGGACCTGCGCTCGTCGCCTCTGAGCAGCCACCAGCGTCTGGCGCTCAACAGGGCGTCGCCACCCCGCCCGGCATCCGCGTGGGCGGACACCTTGACCCAGCCTTTGAGGCCGTAAGCGTCGACGATTGCGCCGACTTCGACCGCATCGGCCGGCCAGCTTGCCAGCGTTTCCGCGCGCATTTCAGCGGCTGCGGAAGCGCTACTTGCCGCACTGGCTTTCGCCTTGTCTTCGGCCCGCTCGACCGGCTTGCGGACGAATGCACCGAACGACGCCTGACCAGACGCCTTTGCGCGACCAGAACTGCCGGAATCACGCTCAGACATGAGATAAACCCGGAGATAGCCTCGAAGACGACTTCGCCGTCTGCTTCAGTAAAACAATGTACGTATCGGACTGCCCACGCAAGCTGCGCGAGCCGCCGGCCGAACCGACGACGATACGCATGCGGACCGCCATATCAGGCAGCCGGCTGCGCCTTTTGCGCTTCCTTCACGAGGCGCTCGACGGTCGGCGACAGTTGCGCGCCAACGCCTTGCCAGTACGTGAGGCGGTCCTGAGCGATACGCAGGGACTCGCCCTTCGTAGCGACCGGGTTGTAGAAGCCGACGCGCTCGATGAAGCGGCCGTCACGACGGCTGCGCGAGTCGGTAGCGACGATGTTGTAGAACGGGCGCTTCTTGGAGCCGCCACGAGCCAAGCGGATGATGACCATATTAGAATCCTTGAAAACCGGGGTGCGGAACGACTGAAACACGCGATTATAGCGGGAAACCGACGCCATAACAAACACTTACCGGGATAAACTGAGCAATGCGGCTGCGCCGGCCCCCCATCGCGGGCTCGCGAACCCGCCCAAATGCCCGAAATACCTGAAGGATCGCCCGTGAAACGCCCGCAGCCCACTCCGTTTCTGCCCGCTTTTTTTCTCTTTCTGGCACGCTTGACGGGGCTTGCCCGCATGGTGCGCAGCCGGATTCCGCGCCTCGCAGCCACAGCCGTGCTCGCCACACAGACACTGACAGCGGCGGCCTCGCTGCCCATCGAGAAAATCAGACTGCCGCGGGGCTTTCACATCGAAGTATTGTCGGATGAAGTGCCGAGCGCACGCGCAATGACGCTCTCGCCGAAGGGCATTCTTTATGTCGGCAGTCTCGACGGGCACGTCTACGCGCTCGAACTGCGCAACGGCCGCGTGACGGGCCGCCACATCATCGCTTCCGGCCTGCAGATGCCGGCTGGCATCGCATGGCACGACGGCGCGCTGTATGTATCCGCCGTGTCGAAGATCGTGCGCTTCGATGCGATCGACTCCCATCTCGGCGATCCGCCAAAGCCCGTCATCATTACCGACAAGCTGCCCACGGAGACGCATCACGGCTGGAAATTCATCGCGTTCGGCCCGGACGGCAAGCTCTACGTGCCGCAAGGCGCGCCGTGCAACATCTGCGACAGGGACCCGAACCGGTTCGCCCTGATCGGCCGCATGGACCCCGACGGCAACCACTATGAAGTCGTGGCGCGCGGCATACGCAATTCGGTCGGCTTCGCGTGGCACCCCGTCACGCACGAACTGTGGTTCACCGACAACGGCCGCGACCTGCTCGGCGACGACATCCCGAGCGATAAGCTGAGCCGCGCGCCGCGGCTCGGGATGAATTTCGGCTTTCCCTACTGTCACGGCGGCGACACGCCCGACCCCGAATTCGGTAAGGACCACGCGTGCAGCGAGTTCACACCGCCCGTCGCCAAGCTCGGCGCGCACGTAGCCGCGCTCGGCATGCGTTTTTACGACGGCGCGATGTTTCCGGCCGACTACCGCAACAACATTTTCATCGCCGAACACGGCTCCTGGAATCGCAGCAAGAAGTCCGGCTACCGCGTCGTGCGCGTGATCGCCGATCCGGACGGCGGCAACGCGCGCCAGGAAGTCTTTGCCGAAGGCTGGCTACAACCGGGCGAAACCGTCTGGGGCCGTCCCGCCGACGTGCTGCCGCTGCCCGACGGCTCGCTGCTGATCAGCGACGATTACGCCGGCGCGATCTATCGCGTGACGTATTCGTCGCCTTAGCGATCGTTCGCAGGCTTGCCCGACAACCCCGAGGGCAGCCCCTCTGCAGCACCCGCCAAACCTGCGGGCCGCGCCGAAGAAAATCCGTCCGCACGAGACGTCTGCGTTGCCGCAAACACCCTTACACAAACGTTCAGCCCTCACGGCCGGCTCCCTACCCGCCTTCAGCCCCGCGCCTAGTCGCAATGTGACCTCCCGCGCGCGGCAGGCGTAGAATGCGCGTCGGTCCGCGCCATGCGGCGCGCCGCTCCTGCCGCTCCTTTCGACCGCCCGTCATTCTGCCCACGCGTCCATGTCCACCGCTGCCTCGACTTCCCCGCGCTTCAGATCCAAGACCATTACCGCCGCGCTCGCGTTCCTTTTCGGCAGCCTCGGCGCCCATCGCTTCTATCTGTACGGCACCCGGGACATTTACGGCTGGGCGCATCTGATCGGCACGCTGATCGGCATTCCCGGCGTGATGTTGCTGATCGCCACCGAGCGCGCGTCGATACTCGGCTGGGTGCTCGCGACCATCGGCGCCATTTCGCTTTTCGCCGCGTTTCTTGCCGCGCTCGTCTACGGGCTGCGTCCGGATCAGAAATGGGACGCGCAGTTCAACGCCCACACCCAACGCAAAAGCCGCTCCGGCTGGACGGTCATTTTCATCGTCATCTTTTCGCTGCTGATCGGCGCGTTCCTGCTGATGACCGGCCTCGCCGTCTCGTTCCAGACCTACTTCGAGAGTCAGGTGGAAGCGGCCAAGGCGCTCTCGCAGTAACGGCCAGCGGGCGGGTTCCAGGCACCGCGCTAAAACAGCCTCAATTGCGGATTGTCGTGTGACGCTTCCCGCTCACGCGATGGCTCGCCCCGCCGGAAGTGCGACATGTCGAGAATGCCCCGGTCGCGCCCGTTCAGCCCCAAACGGCGCACGGTCTGGTGAAAACGCTGCTTGAGCATGTCCGCCCATAAACCCTCTCCTTTCATGCGCGTCGAAAACGACGAGTCGTAGTCTTTGCCGCCGCGCATGTCGCGCACGCGGCTCATGACCCGCTCGGCCCGGTCGGGAAAATGCGCGCTCAGCCAATCCTTGAAGAGCGGCGCGACTTCCCACGGCAAACGCAGCACGATATAGCTCGCGTTGCTGGCACCGGCTTGCGCGCAGGCTTCGAGCACGCGCTCCATGTCCGGTTCGGTGACGAACGGGATGACCGGCGCAATGCTGACGCCCACCGGAATGCCGGCCTCGCTCAGCGTACGGATAGCGCGCAGACGGCGCGACGGCGTGGCCGCGCGCGGTTCGAGCGTGCGCGCGATGTCGGCATCGAGCGTGGTGATCGTGATCGCCGCCATGAATTGCCCGCGCGCGGCCATCGGCGCGAGCAGGTCGATGTCGCGCTCGATCAGCGACGACTTGGTGATCGCCGCGAACGGCTGGCTGCGTTCGCTGAGCACTTCGATCACACGGCGCGTCAGGCGCAAGTCGCGTTCGGCCGGCTGCCATGCGTCGGTGGCCACGCCGAGCGCAATCGGCTCCGGCACATAGGACTTCTTCGACAGCTCGCGTTCGAGCAATTCCGGCGCATTGATCTTCGCGTAGATACGGCTTTCGAAGTCGAGCCCCGGCGACAGTCCCAGATAACTGTGCGTCGGCCGCGCAAAGCAATAGATGCAGCCATGCTCGCAGCCGCGATACGGATTCAACGACACGCCGAACGGAATATCCGGCGACGCATTGCGCGTGAGGATGGTCCTGGCGCGCTCCTCGAACACCTGCGTGCGCAGCGCCCTCGGCTCGCCGTCTTCCGTGGCGCCCGGCAGCCAGCCGTCGTCGACCGCTTCGCGCTGGTCGACTTCGTAGCGGCCTTGCAGGTTCGTCACCGCCCCGCGCCCCTTGCGAGGCGCAGGCGGCGCAATCGGAAATTCGGGAATGGAAGAGGTGTCGGGATCGGTCACGGCAGGCCACGGCAAGAGCTACACAAACGCACGTCCAAACAAAAAAACGGCGCAAAATACCTGTATAAATATACAGTGTTTACGCCGTTTGTCGAGCGTTGTTTCCACGCCCGCGAACTGGGCGCTGAAGCCGCCGCGCGCCCTTGCGCCTTTATTCCCTCTTGTGCCGCCTAGAAGCCGCTACTCGCCCACCGCGATCGTCAGCGTCTCCTTGATCTCCTCCATCACCACATAGCTCTTCGACTGCACCGCGCCCGGCAGCTGCAGCAGGATGTCGCCGAGCAGCTTACGGTAGTCGGCCATCTCGCCAATGCGCGCCTTGATCAGATAGTCGAAGTCGCCCGAGACGAGATGGCACTCGAGTACCTCGGGGATCTTCTGCACCTCGCGCCGGAACTGGTCGAACATGTTGCCGCTCTTGTGGTCGAGCGTGATCTCGACGAACACGAGCAGCGCCGCGCCCAGCTCGGCGGGGTTCACACGCGCGTGGTAGCCCATGATCACGCCGTCGCGCTCCATGCGCTTGACGCGCTCGATGCACGGCGTCACCGACAGCCCGACCTGCTCCGCGAGGTCCTTCATCGCCATCCGGCCGTCCTGCTGCAGGAGCCGCAGGATCTTGTGATCGAGCTTGTCGAGGGCCCGCACGGGCTGGCGCTGTGTACGCATGATGTTTTTTCTGAAAATGATGAAAATACGATAACAAAACCTGACGGGCTGTTAATAGTATAGCGGTTAACACTGGGCAAACCGCGTTACACCTCGGGTTAGCACTGACGAGTTGAACGTGAATCGAGCCAACTCGACACCGCCGGCGAACGCCACCGCCCTACTCACCTTTCTGAAATATCTGGAGCAGCTATGCGAGTCGTCGTTTTGGGCAGTGGCGTGGTCGGCGTGACGAGTGCGTACTATCTTGTGCGCGCGGGTCACGAGGTGACCGTCATCGACCGCGAGGCCGGCCCGGCGCTCGAAACCAGTTTCGCCAACGCGGGCCAGATCTCGCCGGGCTATGCGTCGCCGTGGGCTGCGCCGGGCGTGCCGCTGAAGGCCGTCAAGTGGATGTTCCAGAAGCATGCGCCGCTCGCGATCCGTCTCGACGGCACGGCGTTCCAGCTGCAATGGATGTGGCAGATGCTGCAAAACTGCACGGCGTCGCGCTACGCGGTGAACAAGAGCCGCATGGTGCGCCTCGCCGAATACAGCCGCGATTGTCTACAGGCGCTGCGCGCCGACACCGGTATCCGCTACGAAGGCCGCACCGGCGGCACGCTGCAGGTGTTCCGCACGCAGCAGCAGTTCGACGGCGCCGCGAAAGACATCGCCGTGCTGCAGGACGCCAATGTGCCGTACGAACTGCTGTCGGCGGCCGAACTCGCACAGGCCGAACCGGCGCTTGCCGCGGTATCGCACAAGCTCACGGGCGGCCTGCGTCTGCCCGGCGACGAAACCGGCGACTGCCAGATGTTCACGACGCGCCTGGCCGCGCTCGCCGAAGAACTCGGCGTCAAGTTCCGCTACAACACGCCGATCGACGCGCTCGCGATGGCGGGCGGCCGCATCGCCGGCGTGCAATGCAGCGGCGAACTGGTGCGTGCGGATTCGTTCGTGGTCGCGCTCGGCTCGTACTCGACGCGCTTCCTCGACGGCATCGTGAAGATTCCGGTCTATCCGCTGAAGGGTTACTCGATCACCGCGCCGATCGTCGATGCGGCGGCCGCGCCGGTGTCGACGGTGCTCGACGAGACCTACAAGATCGCGATCACGCGCTTCGACGACCGGATTCGCGTCGGCGGCATGGCCGAGATCGTCGGCTTCGACAAATCGCTGCGCCAGGCGCGCCGCGAAACGCTCGAACTGTGCGTGAACGACCTGTTCCCGGGCGGCGGCGATACGTCGAAGGCGACCTTCTGGACCGGTCTGCGGCCGATGACGCCGGACGGCACGCCGATCGTCGGCCGCACGCCGGTGCCGAACCTGTTCCTGAACACGGGGCATGGCACGCTCGGCTGGACAATGTCGTGCGGCTCGGGCCAGTTGCTGGCCGATCTGATGTCGGGCAAGCAGCCGGCCATCCGCGCCGACGATCTGTCGGTGCATCGCTATCTGGGTGAGACGGCGGGCGAGCATCGGCCGGCTTATGCGTGATCGAGCGGCGCAAGCAACGTTGACCTCGGCATCGAACGGCATGCCGATGCGTTGATACGGACGTAGCAAGCATCGCTGAGTGCGAACAGCAAAACCCAAATCGCAAAAACAAACGGCGCCTCACGAGGCGCCGTTTGCATTGCAGCCGGCATGAACAGCATGAACATCCAGAGAACGTCCGCCGATCATCCAGCCACGATCGCGTCACCCATCCGCGCTCAGAACTGATCCTCCGACAACGCCAGCACGCCCTCGCCGCCCTTCGCATTGACGATCGCCACTTCGAGCGCCGCCGCCTGCGGCAGCACATGCTCCGCGTAGAACCGCGCGGTCGCGATCTTCGCGTCATGGAACGCGGGATCGTCGGCGCGCCGCGCCGACGCCGCGAGCATCGCCCGCGCCATCTGCCAGCCGCCGAGCACGATGCCCGCGAGCTTCAGATACGGCACGCTGCCCGCGAACACCGCATTCGGATCGCCCTTCGCATTCGCGAGAACGAAATCGACGACCGCGTTCATCGCCCGCTGCCCCTGCGCAAGCTGCGTCTTCATCGACGCAAACGCCTGCCCCTGTTGTGCATCTTGCTGCGCGCCCAGCGCCTCAACCGTTCCGGCAATGCCCGCAAGCAGTTCCTTCGCAACCTTGCCGCCGTCGCGCAGCGTCTTGCGGCCGATCAGATCATTCGCCTGGATCGCGGTCGTGCCTTCGTAGATCGGCAGAATGCGTGCGTCGCGGTAGTACTGCGCGGCGCCCGTTTCCTCGATGAAGCCCATACCACCATGCACCTGCACGCCGAGGCTCGTCACATCGACCGACAGTTCCGTGCTCCAGCCCTTCACGATCGGCACGAGGTATTCGTAGATCGCCTGATGCTGCGCACGCGTCGCTTCGTCCGGATGACGATGCGCGAGATCGCAGTGCGACGCCGCGACATACGCGAGCGCGCGCGATGCCTCGGTGAGGCCACGCATCGTCGACAGCATGCGGCGCACGTCCGGATGCTGGATGATCGCGACCGACTGCTTCGCCGAACCATCCACGGGACGGCTCTGCACGCGCTCCTTCGCATACGCGACGGCCTTCTGGTACGCGCGGTCCGAGATCGCGACGCCCTGCATGCCGACCGCGAAACGCGCGGCATTCATCATGATGAACATGTATTCGAGGCCGCGATTCTCCTCGCCGATCAACTCGCCGATCGCGCCGCCGTGATCGCCGAACTGCAGCACCGCGGTGGGGCTCGCCTTGATGCCGAGCTTGTGCTCGATCGACACGCAATGCACGTCGTTGCGCGCGCCGAGCGAACCGTCCTCGTTGACGAGAAACTTCGGCACGAGGAAAAGCGAAATGCCCTTCACGCCTTCGGGCGCGTTCGGCGTGCGCGCGAGCACCAGATGCGCGATGTTCTGCGCCATGTCGTGCTCGCCCCACGTGATGAAAATCTTCGTGCCGAACAGCCTGAACGAACCGTCGGCCTGCGGCTCGGCGCGCGTGCGCACGAGCGCGAGATCGGAGCCGGCCTGCGGCTCGGTCAGGTTCATCGTGCCGGTCCATTCGCCCGAGATCAGCTTCGGCACGAAGGTCTGCTTCTGCGCTTCGCTGCCGGCCGTCAGCAGCGCTTCGATCGCGCCGTCGGTCAGCAGGGGACACAGCGCGAACGACAGGTTCGACGCGTTCAGCATCTCGACGCACGGCGTCGCGATCAGCTTCGGCAGTCCCTGCCCTTCATAGTCGAGCGGATGCTGTACGCCCTGCCAGCCGCCCTCGGCGAACTGGCGGAACGCGTCCCTGAAACCCGGCGTCGCGGTAACGACGCCGTCCTTCCAGCTGCTCGGATTGCGATCGCCCTCGACGTTCAGCGGCGCGAGCACTTCGCCGCACAGTTTCGCCGATTCGTCGAGCACGGCCTGGGCCGTGTCGAGGTTCGCGTCCTCGAAGCCGGGCAGCGTCGCGATGTCTTCGAGTCCGGCCAGTTCTTTCATCACGAACAGCATGTCCTTGATGGGCGCCGTATAGCTCATGTCGGTTCTCCTCCCTTGATATGAAAAAAGGGCGCGGGACTTGATCGGTCCTGCGCCCTTCGCTTGCTGTCGGCAGCCTTTTTCAGGCGCCGCGGCGCTTAGCCGAGTTCGGTCACGAGTTCCGGCACGAGCGTGAACAGATCGCCGACCAGACCGTAATCGGCGACGCTGAAAATCGGCGCTTCCTCGTCCTTGTTGATCGCGACGATCACCTTCGAGTCCTTCATGCCCGCCAGATGCTGGATCGCCCCCGAGATGCCGACCGCGACGTACAGCTGCGGCGCGACGATCTTGCCGGTCTGACCCACCTGATAGTCGTTCGGCACGTAGCCCGCGTCGACCGCCGCGCGCGAGGCGCCCAGCGCCGCGCCGAGCTTGTCGGCCAGCGGCTCCAGAACCTTCGTGTAGT
>NZ_VWWL01000041.1 GCF_011752995.1 Burkholderia sp. Ax-1724 | reverse complement strand
CCGGCTTCTCACTCTGAGTGCCGGGGTCCGGCCGTTTACGGCGTCAGGGATACGCCGCCGGATCCCGAAGCCGCAGCGTTCGAACGGACCCGGGCGTCATGCCGCCCGCGTTCTCCACAATCCCCCGGCCGTGAAGCGGAAAAACCGGCGTATGCTGGATTGGACACTCGTGATGCGTAAGGTCTCGGTTGGTACATCATAAGCCTGTACAGAGGAGGCGTGGAGACACGTGGAGCATGCTTTGACGTGATATTTACATTGAATATGCGTTTTGCTCGAAATACATCGCTTTGTGATATATGTGTGCAGCGAAGTAGAACGCTCTGCTTATGCAATGTCCTTCAACCTTGCTGGTGCAACGTTAGCGAGCACGCTTGTGACGATCTGGCGCAACTCTTCGAACGACTCGGCAGGCCAGCACTCGAGCACGCACTCGTTTCAGTACGCTCGGCCACATGGCTCGCGTGAGGCATGCAGCACGCAGTACACGCGGACCGCGTAAACGTCACGACCTGCAACGCATCCCGAACTATCTGTACTTCATTCGTATTGGTTGTTGACTGATTTTGTCTATGCACCTTTCGATGCCTGCTAGGAAATTTGTTCTGAAGTCCTACAGGACTCGATAGTCGATCTACTGGCTACTGGCTACTGGCTACTGGCTACTGGCTACTGGCTACTGGCTACTGGCTACTGGTAAGGTTGCGTTCGCTACCAGCACATCAGTCACGCTATTGGCCAATGCAGGTATTCAGCGAATTCGCAAGTTATCGCAACCGGCTTGTCCTTCGCATACAGCAAGCCGGCCCCCATCCCGAAGCGATTCGCCTGCCCGTTGGCTCTGAAAAGAAAAAGCGCCAGCGGGAAAAACCAGCTGGCGCTTCAGGACATCAGATGCCTGGCTCAAGAGCCTCGTCGGATGAGCCGGATGATAAACAGCAGAATGACCGCACCGATCACGGCGGTAATGATCGAGCCGATCCAGCCGCCGCCGAGCGAGATATGCAGTACGCCGGCGAGCCATCCGCCGATGAACGCGCCGACAATCCCGACGATGATGTCGACAATCAGACCGAAGCCGCCGCCTCTGACGAGTACACCCGCGAGCCAGCCTGCGATCGCGCCGATGATGAGCCATGCAATGACGCCGTGTTCCATATTCGAGACTCCATGGTTGAGTGTGAAAAAATCACGGTGATAGAGCTTAGTCGAAGGTTATGGGGCAGTCCATGTTCAGGACACTGAATTAACATTGTCTGAATCTTCAGCAAGTTAAGTGTAGACGATGCGCGCCAATAAAGGGGATCGACGCGCTGCGGTTCACTCGGGGGTCGGCTCCACTTCCCGGGCCGTCCAGCTGACGCTGGAGACGCTCTTTTCCATGCTGAGGCGGCTTGCCATCTGTTCGAGCTTCGATTGATCCTTCGGATGCATCTTGAGCGTCGCCGTTACGCGGATGCGCCCCGATTCGTTCTCGACATCTTCGCTCATCAAGCTCTGGAACGACAGCGGCGCCGAGTACATCGAGTTGGAGATCGCGGTGCGAATGTGGATCTCGTCGGCTTCGAGGCAGACGATCGTCAGCATGTACTCGCGCACGAGATCGGCGTTTGAAACCGGCGTCGAGTTGATCATGCGGCTGACTTCGCGCAGCAGGGTGTTGGTCAGCAGCACGATCACGGTGCCCGCGAGCGCCGGCCCGTAATGTCCCGCGCCGCTCAACACACCGACCGCCGCTGAGCACCACAGCGTGGCTGCCGTGTTGATCCCCTGAATGGAGCCCTTGTCGCGCATGATGACGCCGCCGCCGAGGAAGCCGACGCCGGACACCACATAGGCGGCGATCTGCGTAATGCCGCTCACGCCGTTGCCGGTCAGCACGCCGAGCGTCACGAACAGGCACGCACCGCTCGCGACCAGTGTGATCGTACGCAGCCCGGCATTGCGCTGCCGTATCTGCCGTTCGAGGCCGATGGCGACGCCGCAGGCGAACGCGGTGAGAAGCCGCAGGAAGAAATCGAGTGTCATCGTTCAGAAAGGTTGGCGTGTGGTTGCCGCGCGGTTGGCGCAGTGTGAAGCCTACGCGTGACAGCCGCGCGTCGTCTACCGTCGCCGGTTTGAAGGACGACCGTAGTCATGCATGGCAAAGCACGCGAACGCAAGCGCGCTGCACGGGCAACACAAAAAGTGAGCGGAAAAAAGCGACGTGCGCCGTCGAGCCAGGAAGCAGGACGGCGACAGAAAGACTGACGCGGAAATCCTGCCGATCAGGCGATCGGGCGAAGCGAAGCTCGGCAAGTACTACTGCTACTGTCCAAGATCGTGGTTCCGGTTAATTGAAGTGGGCGAATTTTAGGCGGTTGCACAACGCTTGGTCAAGCCTCGAACGCACGGTACAGGTTCTGCGCAACGACTTTCAACCAGGTATTGGCGGTGGCGTTGTGAAGAGGCGGCGATATTAGTTGCGACTCCGAATATTGACGTTGTTCATTGAACAATACCGTCCGGGTATTCGAGAATAACGCTCACCCCGTGCATTACGTTTTGCTTTTTTGAGCTTGCTATTTCATCCGCTGGCATGTGCTCATGCGCTCCGATGCGGCACGATTCGACGAGCCTTACCCGGAACTCAACCCGGCCCACCCGGCACGAGCCGCAAACGTGTGATTTCAGAAGGCGCGCCAAGCCGCTTCGGCGGTCCCCAATAGCCGGTGCCGCGGCTCGTGTAGACCCACAGTCCGTTCAGGCGCGCGAGGCCCGCCGTGAACGGCTGCTGGAATCGCACGAAGAAATTCCACGGGAAGAACTGGCCGCCGTGCGTGTGGCCCGATAGCTGCAGCGTGAAGCCGGCCGCCGCGGCGGCTTCGGCGGAACGCGGCTGGTGCGCGAGCAATACCTTGAGCGGCACGTCGCGAGGCGCGCCGGCGAGCGCCGCAACCGGGTCGCTGCGATGCGCGGGATCATGATGGCCCGCCGAGTAATCGGTGACGCCGGCAATCACGGCGCGTGCGCCTTCGTGATCGACCACGACGTGTTCGTTGAGCAGCACGTTCAGGCCGAGGCGACGGAATTCGTCGATCCACGAGTTCGCACCGGAGTAGTACTCGTGATTGCCCGTGACGAGAAACGCGCCATGCCGTGCAGTGAGCCGCGACAACGGCTGCGTATGTCGGCTCAGTCGCGGCACGCTGCCGTCGACTATGTCGCCGGTCACGGCAATCAGATCGGGCTTCAAGCGGTTCACCGCATCGACGATGGCGTCGACGTAACGCACCTTGATCGTCGGGCCGACGTGGATGTCGCTGATCTGCACGATCGTGAAGCCCGCGAGCGCGGGCGGCAGATCGTTGATCGGCACGTCGATCGTTACCACGCGCGCGCGACGGCGCGCGTTGAAGAAGCCGATCAGCGTCGAGATCAACGCAAGTACCGGCACGGCCGCCGCCGAGCCGGCGCGCCAATGCGCGAGCGCCAATGTGTTCGGCCAGATCGCATCGACCGCAAGCAGCGAAGCGAGCACGAGGTCGCGCGCAAACGTCAGCACGAGCAGCGACGAGAAGAAGCCCATTGCGGGCAAGCCGATCCACGCGAGCCGGTCGCCGAGCGGTTGGCGCTTGATGCGGCGCGCCATCATGCCGAGCGGAATCAGGAAGACCGAAGCGACGAGCCACAGCACGCACAGCCAGCGGCCGGTGGTGTCGATCGGCAGAGCGGGAATCAGGCGCACGCCGACGTAGAGATGCATCAGGATGCCAATCAGGATCAGGCGAACTAGAAACGATGAAAGACGCATAGAGAAGATCGAGGCGGGAAGGGGCGAAGGCGCAGCGGCAATCGGTTGACGGGCGACGCACGCGCGGGATCGCGAACGCGGCGAATTATTCTACCGGCATGTCCGAGCCTTTGCCGACGCCGCGAAAGTCGTGCAAATCATGGGCGGATCCTCGGCCGATCATGAGCGAAGCATGTGCCCTTGCGGCACGCGGCACACATGCCCAGCACCGCCTCGCGATATGTTCAGGGCATCTATCTCCACGGCACATCTACAGACACGGGCTCGCTAAATACCCGACGACCGGCCATTCGTATGCCCACCCGCGCCGCATTTTAATGTCCAGGCAAGCTAATTAAATGGGCTTTGAATTGTATTCGCGCGTGGACTATTCTTGAAGCAAACCAGTCTGTCTCCGGTCACGGCAGCGGCATTGCAAGGTCACGGCAGAGCTTGCCGCGTGGGTCGCGCGGGGCGGTCACGACTGGTTCTGTCGCCGGGAAAGAGATCGGTCGGGGGGGACGCACCATGAAGCTGCTCAAATCGGGCCACCTGTTCCACCATGTGCACCACGCGCATCCTCATCATGTACATCGCGTCGGGCACGAGGGCAGTCACGTGATGCTGCCGCTGGTCGGCATCTCGCTGATGGCAATCGCACTCTACCTCGGCGTGCGCGACATCGACTTCTCGCAGTTGGGCAAGGACGCGCTGTTCTATGTGGTGATGGTGAGCGTCGCGCTCGGTATCGCGGGGTTGTTCGGTGCGGTCGGCGCATGGCTGCGCTCGAGCGGCGACGAAGCCGACGAAGGCTTCTGCTTCGTCGGCGCGCTGATCGGCACGGTGGTGTTTTATATCGCGATGATGACCTGAGCGAGGCCAATCAACGGTGCACGAAGCGCTACTCGCCCCGCCGTCCGCTGTGTCGTCGCTTTGCGCGCCGCACCATGCGCGAGACACGTCGTCCGCTCACAGCGACAAACGGCCATGCAACAGCGACATACCGCAGCGCGCCACAACACACGTGCTCACAGCGCACACGCTCACAACAAATGCTTCAACGCACCTCGCGCCTCAAACAATCCGCGCCGCTTCGTCGAATGAAAAACGCGGGCTGCGCGGGAACAGCTTCGACGCATCCCCGTAACCGAGATTGATCAAGAAGTTCGCCTTCACGGTCGTGCCCGCGAAGAACACCGCGTCGACTTTGGCCGCATCGAAGCCCGACATCGGACCCGTATCGAGGCCGAGCGCGCGGGCCGCGAGAATCAGATAGCCGCCTTGCAGCGTCGAGTTGCGAAACGCGGTATCGGCAATCGCGCGCTCGTTGCCGACGAACCAGCTGCGCGCATCCGCATGTGGAAAGAGTTTCGGCAGATACTCGTAAAACGCCATATCCGTGCCGACGATCACCGTGACCGGCGCGGCCATCGTCTTCTCGAGATTGCCCGCCGATAACGCTGGACGCAGCTTTTCCTTGCCTTCGGGCGTCTTCACGAACACGAAGCGGCCCGGGCTCGAATTGGCCGAGGTCGGGCCGAGCAGCACGAGTTCGATGAGTTGGTGCAGCACGGCATCGTCGATCGGTTTGTCTTGCCAGCCGTTGTGCGTGCGCGCTTCGCGAAAGAGCTGATCGAGCGCCTGGTCGGAAAGAATCATGAGCCTGCTCCGTGCGAAGGAAAACGAGCCGGGGAAGGGCGCGGCATACCGCGTCGAATGACAGAGCAAGGCGCGGGCGTCGGCGGGCACGCGTTGTCGTCATGCTTGCCGCCATAATAGCCGGGGTTTTCATGCACCCGCCCGCATTCAACTCGAAGCCGAACTTATCGATGACGGATCTTTTCGACGACCTGCCGACGCCCGACGTCGACTGGTATCCCGACTGGCTCGCGCCGGCCGATGCCGCGCAACGGTTCGCGCGGCTGATCGGCGAGGTGGAGTGGCGCCAGGACATGATGGGCACGCCGGCCGGCCGTGTCGCGTTGCCGCGTCTGACCGCGTGGCAGGGCGAGCCGGATGCCGTGTACGTCTACTCGGGCATCCGCAACGTGCCGCAAGCGTGGACGCCCGCGGTCGCCGAACTGAAGGCCGCCGCCGAGGCGACGAGCGGCGTGCGCTTTAACAGCGTGCTGCTGAACCGCTACCGCAGCGGCACCGACAGCATGGGCTGGCACGCCGACCGCGAGCGCGAACTCGGCAGCCGGCCGGTGATCGCGTCGGTCAGTCTCGGCGTCGCGCGCACGTTCGATCTGCGGCACAACCGCAGCGGCCGCATGCAGTCGTTCTCGCTGAAGGGCGGCAGCCTGCTCGTGATGAAGGGCGACACGCAGGCCGAGTGGCGCCACCGGGTGCCGAAGGAGCCGGGCGTGAGCGGCGAGCGCATCAATCTGACGTTTCGCTGGATCGTGCCGGGAGTCGCGCCACGGTAATTCCGCGAATGACCGTGCGCCGACTCGATACACCGACCCGTGCGCTATACCAAAATTGATATCGACGACGCGAATCATATGATTGGACGGTTAACGCGTCGCACAGTACGCTACATCACGATCCGCGCACCGTGAGGGCCGCGAGGGCTGGACAGGTCGCCGGGTCGTCTACACAACAATCAGGAGACAGTCATGGCGAATAGACGACGTGCCGCGTGTCGCGCTCTGGGCGCGCTTGCACTTTCCGCGAGTCTCGGTGCGCTGACGTTGGCGACGTCCGGCGCTCATGCCGAAGGCAAGCAGATTACGCTCGGTTTCGCACAGGTCGGCGCGGAAAGCGCATGGCGTACGGCCAATACCGAATCGGTGAAATCAGCGGCGGCGGATGCCGGCATCAAGCTCAAATTCTCCGACGCACAGCAGAAACAGGAAAACCAGATCAAGGCGATCCGCTCGTATATTGCGCAGAAAGTCGACGTGATCGCGTTCTCGCCGGTCGTCGAATCGGGCTGGGAACCGGTGCTGCGCGAAGCGAAGGCCGCGAACATTCCGGTGATCCTGACCGACCGCAACGTCGACGTGAAAGACCCGTCGCTCTACGTGACGATGATCGGTTCGGACTTCCTCGAAGAAGGACGGCGCGGCGGCCGCTGGCTCGAGGAGCACTACAAGAACGACAAGGGGCCGATCAATATCGCCGAACTGCAGGGCACGGTCGGCTCGGCGCCGGCCAACGATCGCCATGCGGGTCTGATGGAAGTCATCAAGAACGATCCGAAGTTCAAGATCATCGCGTCGCAAAGCGGCGACTTCACGCTCGCCGGCGGCAAGCAGGTGATGGAAGCGTTCGCCAAGACCTACGGCAACAAGATCAACGTCGTCTATGCGCATAACGACGACATGGCGCTCGGCGCGATCCAGGCGATGGAAGAAGCCGGCATGCATCCGGGCAAGGACATCGCCGTCGTGTCGTTCGACGCAACCAAGGGCGGCTTCCAAGCGATGGCCGGGGGCAAGATGAACGTCGACGTCGAATGCAGCCCGCTGCTCGGGCCGCAGCTGATGACGGCCGTGAAGGACATCGTGGCCGGCAAGCAGTTGCCCAAGCGCATCGTCACGGAAGAGACCGTGTTCCCGATGAGCGTGGCCGCGGAGACGCTGCCGAAGCGTAAATACTGACGCGACATGGGCGGGAGCGCGACGGCGGTCCCCGCTCACCGACCGGCGCCGGACGATGCCACGGCCGGCGCACGGGAGGCGCGCAGTACGGGCAGAGCGAACCGGTTTCTCCAGTGGTGCTACCTGACCGCCCGGGCTGCTTCGGCAGCGGGCGGTCTCTTTTCGTCGGCGAGCCCCTGAGCCTGCCGACCCGCGCCTTGCCAGGCGAGCGAGGTCCATGATCCCATCCGCATTTGAAGCGGGGCAGCCGTACCGCGGCATGAATGGCACGTACCACACGCACGCACGGCACGCTCAGTTCGTGGTGGACGCGGATCGTGATCGGCGCGCTGCTGTGCGCGTTCTGCCTGTTGCCGCGCCTGATCGAGCGGCATGCGAAGCCGATGCGGCGGCGGGGTGGCACGAGCGCGGCGGCTGGCGACGGCGAGGCTGGCGCGCCTCACTCCGCGTGAGGCCGCCGCCCGCCCGAATGCAAGAGCGACAGCAACGGCCAGCCGAGATTGACGCCGAGACTCGCCGCGACGATCAGCACCATGCCCGCGAGTTGCGGCAGCGACAGCGCGCGGTGATACATGAGCGCATCGACGACGATCGCGGTGAGCGGATACACGAACAGCAGCACCGCGATCACAGGCGTGCTCAGTTTCGGCAGCGCGCCATAGATCAGCACGTACGACAGCCCCGTATGCAGCACGCCCATGCCGATCAGCCAGAACCATTGCAACGGGCCGATATGCGTGAGCGTCAATGGCGCGATGAGCGGTGCAATAAGCGGCAGGCACACCACGCCGACCGCGCACTGCGCGAGCGTCAGCAGATGCGGGCGCAACTCACCAAGGCTCTTCGCGATCAGCGTGACGCTCGCGTACAGCAGCGAGCCGAACAGCGCCTCGCCGAGACCGATCAGATAGCTCGTGTGGCCTTGCAGGTTGCCGCTGGCCGCGACGCCCGAGGCGAGCACGAGTCCGACGAACGCGGTGGCGATCCAGCCGAGCCGGTCCGCGCCGAGCCGCTCGTTGAAAAGCGCCGCGCCGATCAGCACGACCCAGAACGGCTGCACATGAAACACGACTGTCGCGACCGCGATGCTCGTGCGATGAATCGCATCGAAGAAACCGACCCACTGCGTAACCATCAGTACGCCTGAAATCAGCGCAAGCGCGACCGTGCGGCGTGTAAACTGCGCGCGCGTGAAAAAGCCCTGCCATGCGCAATACGCGGCCAGCGACAGAAAGCCGAACAGGCAGCGAAAGAACACGAGCGTGAGCGCATCGAGCCGCGCTTCCTCGACGAACACGCCGAGCGTGCCCATCAGCAATCCGCCGCTCGCGAGCGTGAGCGCGCCTTGTTGACGTTGGCTGAGGGACATGCGAAGCGGCTCCATAGGGTCGTGAACCAGGGTGATGAGCCCGAGTATTGCGCCGCTTGCGGCCTCATCGCAAACGAATTAAATTGAGCAATCCCATAAGCTGGATTGATAAATCGTGAACCCTGAATTCGACGTCGATCTGTTGCGCAGCTTCGTCGCGGTCGTGGAAGCGGGCAGCTTCACGAAGGCGGCGGCGAGCGTGCATCGCTCGCAGGCGGCCGTCAGCATGCAGATCAAGCGGCTCGAAGCGATGCTCGGCACGACGCTGTTCGCGCGCAACACGCGCAACCTGTCGCTGACGCGGCCCGGCAATACGCTGCTCGAATACGCGCGGCGCGCGCTCGCGTTGCAGGAAGAGGCGTGGGCGGCGATCGTGCGGCCCGAGGTGACCGGGCGCGTCGTGCTCGGCGCGCCGGACGATTACGTGTCGTCCTTGCTCTCGCCGGTGTTGCGGCGTTTCGCGACGCTGTACCCGCGCGTCGAGATCGAGATCGTCTGCGCGCAAAGTACCGCGCTTGCGCCGATGCTCGCCGACAACAAGATCGACCTCGCATTCGTCACGCGCGACCGCAAGCTGCGCGGCGAATTCGTGCGCAGCGAACCGATGGTGTGGGTGGGCGCGTCGGCCGATACGGCGGTGCTGAAGGCGTCGCCGTTGCCGGTGGGACTCTACGAGCCGGGCTGCGTCGCGCGTCAGCACACGCTGGCCGCGCTCGACGGCGCGCGTATCCGCTATCGCGCGGCGTTCAGCAGCGCGAGCCTGATGGGGCTCGTCGCGACCGTCGACGCGGGTTTGTCGGTGATCGCGCTCACGCGTTGCAGCGTGCCGCCGCGGCTCGCGATGCTCGGCGAGGCACAAGGGCTGCCGAAGATCGCACCGCTCGAAATCGTGGTCGCGCGTAGCGCGAAATCGGACCGGCCGACCTGCGATTATCTGGCGCAGCAGATGGTGCAGGATCTGTCGTTGCGCTAGGGCGCGGTTCCGCGCGGACCTTTTACGCCGTGCCTTATGGGTAGCCCTTAAGGTAGCTCTTGCAGGTGGCGCTTTATACGCAGCCCTACCTAATCACGCGGATAAGCCGTCACCTCGCCCTCGACCGTTAGCCGTACCCGTTCCCCCGGCTGCGGACACAGATAACCGGGCACGCGTGCGCGCACCATCGTCCGCGTGGCGGACTGCAATTGCAGCGCGACGCTCGCGTCCTGCCCCTGGAAGATCACCTCGGTGACGAGCGCATCATGCGCGGCACCGTCACGCGCGGCTTCGCCGGCACGCAGCAGGCGGATCTGCTCGGGCCGCAGCATCACGTCGACCGCGCCATGGCCGCTGGACGCGAGCGGCGCGGCCAGCGCGAGATCGCCGAGCTCGCAACTCGCGCGATCCTGCTGCGCCATGCCCGGCAACAACACCGCCTCGCCGACGAACGACGCGAGCTCGCGCGTCACGGGCCGCCGGTACAGCGCCTCGGGCGTCGCGGTCTGGATCAGCCGGCCGTTCCATAGCACCGCAACTTCATGCCCGAGCGACAGCGCCTCGGACTGATCGTGCGTAACCAGCACCGCCGTCGCTCCCGCTGCGGCGAGCGCGCTCGCGACCGCCTGGCGCGTCTCGACGCGCAGCGCCGCATCGAGCGACGAGAACGGCTCGTCGAGCATCACTAGCGTCGGTGCCGGTGCGAGCGCACGGGCCAGTGCGACGCGCTGCTGCTGACCGCCCGACAATTGCTGCGGCGCACGCTCGCCGAAATGCGTGGGCAGGCCAACCAGTTCGAGCAGTTCGGCGACGCGATGGCGCGCGCGGCGCTGCGTGCGCGGCAGGCCGAACACGATGTTGTCCGCGACCGATAGATGCGGAAACAGCGCGCCTTCCTGAGGCACGTAGCCGATGCGGCGCTGTTCCGACGGCACGTGCAGACCGTCGCCGGCCACGCGCCGTCCGTCGATCTCGACGCTGCCGCCGTCCGCGCGCTCGAAGCCGCACAGCAGACGCAGCAGCGTCGTCTTGCCGCTGCCCGACGGACCGAGCAGCGCGAGCAGGGTGCCGCGCTCGACCGACAGATCGATGCCGTGCAGCACCGGGTGGCCGTCGAACGATTTGCGCAGTCCGCGGATACGAAGTTCGCTCATGAAAATCCGATGGAGTCCGAAGATAAAGGCCGGCGATGGCTTACATGGTTCAAGCGCGCTCGCCGAGCAGGGCCGAGCGGCCGAACAGCGCGAACAGCAGTCCCGAGGCGAGCAGCGAAATGCCCGTGAGCAGCGCCGCGTACGGCGCGGCCGCGGCGAATGCCATCGTCGAGGTGTCGGCCCAGACCTGGGTCGCGAGCGTTTGCGTATCGAGCGGCGAGAGCAGCAGCGTCGCGTTCAGTTCGGTGACGACCGAGATGAACACCATCGCCGCCGACGCACCGAGGCCCGGACCGGCGAGCGGCAGGATCACGCGCACGAGCGTTTGCGGCCAGTTCAGGCCGAGTGCGCGCGCGGTTTCCTCGAGACGCGGCTGCGCCTGCATGAACGCGGCGCGCACGCTGACGAGCGCGACTGGCATGAACAGGATCGCATACGCGACGACCAGCAGCGTCGCGCTCTGATAGAGCGGCTGCAGCGCATGCACCGCGAGCGAGACGATCGCGAGCGCGATCACGAGTCCCGGCACGCCTTGCGCGAGAAACACGCTGCGCTCGAACAGCGTCGCGCAACGCGTCGGATAGCGCACCAGCAGAAACGCGAGCGGCACCACGAGCAGCGTGGTCAGCGCGGCGGCGGCGAGGCCGAAGCCGAGCGACGACAGCGTCGCGTTCCACAGCAGTTCCGGCGATACGTCGGCGGGCGTGACGGCGGCCGCGCCCGGTTGCGTGAGCCAGAAGCCGATCATGCCGAGCGGCACGCCGAGCGTCGCGAGCGTGAGCAGCGCGAAGCCCACGACGACGATCCAGCGCCATGCGCCGAGTTCATAGCGCAGCACCGCGCGGCGCGTGCCGCGATCGACGCGCTCGTAGCGCGCCGCGCCGCGCACGCGAAACTCGAACGCGAGCACGGCGAGACAGATGACGATGAGCAGACACGCGAGCAGCGAGGCGCCGCCGCCGTCGAAACCGGTGCGGAATTCGGCGTAGATCTGCGTCGTGAAGGTACGAAAGCGCAGCAGCGTAAACGCGCCGAATTCGGAGAGCACCCCAAGCGCGACGAGCAGCATGCCGCCGAGCAGCGCGGGGCGCAGTTGCGGCAACACGACGCGCATGAAGCTGGTCCAGCGGTTGCAGCCGAGCGCGCGCGCGCTTTCTTCGAGCGCCGGGTCCATGCCGCGCAGCGCGGCAGCAACCGGCAGATAGACGAGCGGAAAATACGCGCAGGTCAGCACGAGGAGCGCGCCGTTGAAGTCCTGCAGGTTCTCGCTCAGCGACACCCAGGCATAGCTCGAAATGAAGGCCGGCATCGCGAGCGGCGCGGCGCACAGCACGGCCCACGCGCGGCGTCCCGGCAGATACGTGCGTTCGACGAACCACGCGGCCGCCGTGCCGAGCACCGCGCAGACGAGCGTGGTCGCAACGGCAATCAGCAACGTGTTGACGAGCAGTTCGCCGACGAGCGGCCGCCAGATCAGATCGAGCGCTTCGCCGATGCCGAAGCTCGCGGCACGCCAGAACGTAAACGCAATCGGCAGCAGCACCAGCAAAGCGCTGAGTGCCGCCGCCGCGAAGAGACCGCGCGGCGCGCGCGAACGCATGCGCGCCGGAGGCGGGGAGACAGCCGGCGGACCGGCTGACAGTGCTTCGCTCATTTACAGCAGGCCCGCCTGACGCAGCAGCTTGCCGGCCTGGCTATCGTCGCCGAGTTGCTGGATCGTCAGCGCGGGCGGCGTCAGTTCCGCGAACGGCTTGAGCGCCGGGTCCGGCGCAACGCCCGCGTGCAGCGGATACTCGAACATCACGTGGCTATTGGCCATCAACTGCTGCGCGCGCTCGCCGACCAGATAGGCGAGAAACTTCTGCGCGCCGTCCGCGTTGTGCGCCGACTTCAGCACGCCCGCACCCGATACATTGACGAGCGCGCCGACGTCGCCGTGGCCGAAGTGATAGATCGCGCTGCGCGTTTTCGCGTCGCCGATCTCCGCATGCAGACGCGACCAGTAGTAGTTGTTGATGAGGCCGGTCGCGACCGCGCCGCGATTGACCGCGGCGACCACGCCTTCGTCGTCGTCGAAAATCTGCGAGTTGGTTTTCAGGCCCTTGAGCCAGGCAAGCGTCTGCTCTTCGCCCTTCAGCGCGAGCACGGCGCTCACGAGCGGCAGGAAGTCGGCGTCGCTCGGCGCGATGCCGACCTTGCCTTTCCATTCCGGCTTCGCGAGATCGAGCGCCGACTGCGGCAGTTGCGCCGGTTGCAGCTTCGCCGTGTTGTAGGCGAGCACGCTTTCGCGCGCGGTCACGGCAACCCATGCGCCGCTTGGCGAATTGAAGCGCGCGGGCACGGTCGCGAGCGTCGTTGCGTCGGTTTTGGCGAGCAGGCCCTTTTCCTCGAGCAGCATCAGCTCCGGCGAGTTCTCGGTGAAGTACACGTCGGCGGGCGAGGCCGTGCCTTCCGCGACGATCTGCGCGGCGAGCGCCGGGCCTTCGCCGTTGCGGATTTTCACCGAGATGCCGGACTGCTTCTCGAAGTCCTTGGCGAGCAGATTGACGACCTGCTCGTGCTGCGCGTTATAGAGCGTGATCGATGCCGCGTGTGCCGCCGACGGCAGCGTCGCGAAAGCGGTGAGCGAGAGCGCGGCCACGCTGCCGAGCGCGCGCAGGCGGGTGGCAAACCAGGAATGAGCCATGTTGCGGAATTCCGTTCTGATTATGTTGAGTGGGCCGGTCGCCAGGCGACCGGCGTGCTTCGTTTGCTTCGGATGTCTGATGGATATTGCGCGGGAGTCCGTGCGCGCATCACGTCTCGAACAGCCCCGCGCCGACATACGAACCCGGCTTCGCCCCCGGCGGCACGACGAAGATCGCGCTGCCGACGTGGGTCGTGAACTGGTTCATCATGTCGAACTTCGCGAGCCGTTCGTTGATCGGGATGAAGCCGCTACGCGGGTCGCTCTGGTGCGCGATGAAAATCAGCCCCGCGTCGTACTCGGTTTCCTGGCGCCATGGCGGCCAGCGCTCGATATAGAAGTTCGTGCCTTCGTTGTACGAATACGAGCGGCGCAGAATCTGCGCGCCGTTGTTGCTCGCCTGATTCGACAGACGCACGTGCGAGTTCTCCGGAATCACCGGATTGCCGTCCTTGTCCTCGGCCTTCAGGTCCACCGGGTCGAACTCGTGCTTGCTGCCGATCGGCGCGCCGCTGTATTTGTGGCGGCCGAACACCTGCTCCTGGAAGCCGAGCTCGGTGTTGTCCCAGTGTTCGAGCGTGATGCGGATGCGCCGCACGACCGTGTAGGTGCCGCCTTCCATCCACGGCGCGTCGTCGGTGGCGCGGGCCCACACGAACTGGTTCATCAGTTCCGGCTTCGCGGTCGACGGGTTGTTGGTGCCGTCCTTGAAGCCCATCAGGTTGCGCGGCGTCTGCCCGCGCGGACCCGACAGGAAACCGGCCTGGCCCCAGCGCATCGTCGCGACGCCGTAGGCGTGGCGCGACAGCTGGCGCACCGCGTGAAACGCGACTTGCGCGTCGTTCGCGCAGGCCTGGATGAACAGGTCGCCGCCGGTCTTCTCCTTGACTAGCTGATCGCCGTTGAAGCGCGGCAGATCGACGAGCGCGGCGGGGCGGCGCGAGGCGAGCCCGTAACGGTCCTGGCCGTCCTTCGTGAAGAGGCCGGGGCCGAAGCCGAACGTGATCGTGAGGCCGTTCGGGCCGAGGCCGAGCACGTCGCCGGAATCGGGCGCGGCCTGGTTGTCGCCGGCGTCGCCCGTGGGCAGCGCGGCGGCCGTATTGCCCTGCGTGAGGCGCGCGGCCGCTTCGGTCCACGCGCGCAGCAAGGCGATCACGTCGTCGCGCTTGTCGGTGGTCAGATCGAGTGCGGCGACATAGGTGTGGCTCTGCTGCGGCGTGGTGATGCCGCCTTGATGCGCGCCGTAGAACGGCTCGACCGCGAGCTGCGGATCGGTGCTCTGCGCGTTCGCGGTGCTAGGCGCGGGCGCTTTGGCGAACGCGGCCTGCGAGCTTGCGAGGCCGGCGCCGAGCGACGCGCCGGCCGCGACCGCCGCACCGCCCGCCTTCAGAAAGCCGCGCCGCGACGGACGTTGCGGACGTTGCGGCTTTGGGGGTTGATCGTTTGTCATGGTCACTTCGTTTTCAAGGGGGCCGACGCGCGTGGCTTACTTCGCGAGCACCAGCGTATTCACGTCGTCTTCGACGTAGTAGAAGCCGTCGCCTTCCGGCGTCATCGCGATGCCGAACAGGTCGCCGTTGCCCGGCGGCGATTGCGCCTTGTCGGTGTCGATCCAGCGCGCGTAGAGCTGTTTGCCGCTCGCCGGATCGATTTCGACGACCTGGCCGTTCAGCGCGTTGGTCACGAGCAGATGGCCGTTGGGCGCGGTGGTCATCGCGAGCGGACGATGCAGCAGGCCGTCGGCGGTCAGCTGGCGGCCGACGCCCGCGCTCGTGTCGCGCGTGAGCGGATCGTCGATCTCGGTGATGCGGTTGCCGATCGCATCGGACACGTACAGCAGCTTCTGATCGGCCGACAGCGACAGCCCGGTCGGGCCGACGAGGAACACGCCCTTGTCGGCCTGCGCGCCGAAGCCGCTGCCGATCACGGTTTCCTTCTTCACGACGGGCGGCTTGTCCTGCGGCACGTCGAGGTCGAGGCGCAGCACGGTGGCCTGCTTGAACACGGGCGGTTCGCCGTCCGCGCCGCCGACGCCGAAGCCCGCGTTGCTGACGAACAGCGTCGCGCTCGTGCCGTTGTCGACCACGGCCATGTTGCCCCACGGGTCGTTGATGTTCGGGCTCGAGATCGTCGAGGCGATCTTGCCTTGCGGGTCGATCACGATCAGGCAGCCCGCGCCCTTGGTGCCGGTGGTGCCGTCGTTGCTCGGCGTGCTGCCGACGATCACGTAGCCCGACTTCAGCATCGTCATCGCGGTCGAGAGGCCGATGCCGCCCGGGCATTCCTTGAGGTCGCGCGGCACGGTCGCGAACACCGTCATCTGTTGGGTGTCTGGGTGATAGTCGACGATCGTGCTGCCGGTGCCTTGCAGGTTCGTCGAGTTGTTGAAGTTGCCGACCAGCACGTCGCCCTTCTTCACGGTGCCGGCGCTGACGGGTGCGACCACGACCGCGTACGGATTCTGGTCGCCGTTATCGGGCACGGTGTTGATGAGCGTCGTGTGGTGCTTGATGGTTTCGAGGAAACCTTGCGGCTCGGCATGGGCGGCGCTGGTCGTCACGAGAGCAGCAGCGGCTGCCATGGTGGTTGCAGCAGCGGTTGCGGCGAGCCGGGCCCGCGCGGCGCGCGGCGAAAACTGGCGCGTGGGATGGTTCACGATTGGGCCTCCGTACATGAGCACAAAGCGTGGGTAGCGGTGAGGAGCGAAAGCATGGAAAGTGCGGGTCCGATTGCGTGTGAGTGCAGGCGTGTCTGAATGCCTGCGTGGAGAGAGGGCACGAGCGGCATCAGAAATTGATGAGGGTCCGTACGCCGACGACGAACGTATTGCGCAGCGGCTGCGTCGGATCGTTCGGGTTCTGGCCGGCGCCCGCGTTGAACGTGTACTGCGCGTCGGCCTGCAGTTGCCACCACGGATTGACCTGGTACTGGTAGGTCGCTTCGAGCGCGGTTTCGCTCGTGCGCACGCCGTACGGGCCGCCGTTGAATGCCAGGGTATCCTGATCGAGTCCGTTGACGTGATTGCCGATCTTGATGTAGGTCAGCGCGAGACCGGCGCTGTCGTTGTCGCGGCCCTTGAACGGCGCTTTCAGCACGATGCCGAGGTTCGCCGCGAGGCTCACGAGGTTGCGGTCGCCGGGGGCGCCCATCACGCGCGCGAACACGCCGAGGCTGCGCGGCTCGTCGGGGTCCGGACGCCACACCATCTGGTCGGCGACCGCGTAGATGCTGTAATTGCCGTGATGGTTCGCGGCCACGCCGGTGGACGCCGGGTTCGCGAGCGACAGGCCGAGGTTGTCGTAACGCTGATCCGCGAAACTGTTCGTGTTGTACCAGACGCCGATCTTGTAGGTGCCGGGCAGGCCGCCGCCGCCCGCGCCGACCATCTGACCGTCGGACGGCTGGTTGATCGCGTACTGCAATTCGCCGATCCACAACGCGCCGTTATGCAGGTTGAAGTTCGTGCCGCTCATGTTGCTGGGGTCGTTGCCGAGCGGGTCGCCCGAGTACACGCCGGCCAGCGCGGTCAACGACGGCGTGATCTGGCCGCGCACGCGTACGCCGAGCGCCGAGAGCGGATACGCGGGGCCGCCCGAGGGCAGGTCGTACGAGGGCAGCGCGGGCCAGCCGAACATCGTGTTGAGGAACAGCGCCGCGTACGAACTCACGATGAATTCCTGGTCCAGACTTTGCTGGCCGATCTTCACGTCGACGCGCTTGTCGAGAAACGACTGCTGATACCAGAGTTCCCACAGACGCGTCGCGTCGTCGGCCTCGATTCCGCTCGCCGTATTGAGCGTGCCGAGCTTGTTGGCGCTGAGGTTCGCGCCGTGGATCTGCAGCGCGCTCACGTTGAAGAGGCCGCCGGGCAGGCCGAACGCCTTCGAGGTGTCCATCTGCAGGGTGGCGGTCGTGAGGCCGTCGTAGTCGGCGCCGCGCGCGAGACCGCCGCGCAGGTTCGCGAGCACTTCGCTGGTTTCGGTCACGGTGAGGGTCACGCCGTATTTGCCGAGCCACGGACGCAGGCCGCCGATGTCGCCGAGCATCTGCTGACGGTTCCAGACGCCGGTCCACTGGTCGGTCTGGGCCGCCTGGATTTTCAGGTCGGCTTCGGGCGCTTCCGGGGTGGCGTCGGGACTGGTTTCGGCCATCGCCGTGCCGGCGTTCAGCGAGGCCCATGCGAAGGCCGTGCAGAGCGCGACGTGCCGCATCGAAGGCAGGCGCGTACGATGGGTTGCAGCGGGACGTGTCGAGGAGTCGCAAGGAGGACGCGCGTAGGCGCGGCGTCCGTTGAGTTGGGCAAACTTCATCGAGATCCTTATTGATGTTGTTTCTACTGATCGAATCAACGTTGCGACTGCCCCGCGTGCGAATTCGCGCGATGTCCCGGGATGCCGGCGCAGTAGATGGCGTGATCGTACGTACTCGGATTTCAGGAGTCAATATAAATGAGAACGATTCTCATCAATATTACTGCGGTGTAATGCCGCTCTTTACGGACTGCGCCCAAAAGGCATGACGGCGTAATGAATGAGGAATTAATATGTAATTTAATCGTATTTATGTGGTCGTACGAAACGTGCGCGAGCGCGCGATGTCGAAGCGCACGGGTAATTTGACAGCCAACGTAAGGAGAGGGAAATGAATCGACGCATTCTTCTGGTTTCATTGCTGACGAGCGGTGCGCTGCTCGCGGGCGGCGCGGCGCATGCGCAGATGAGCCTGAAGCAGTTCGGCCTCGGCGGCGGCGACAGTTCGACCGGCGGTTCGGCCGGCGGCGGGCTCGGCGCCGCGGTGGGCAATGCACTGGGCGGTAATGCCGGCAGTACTTCGTCGAGCGGCGTGTCGCAATTGCTGCAAGGCTATGTGGGCGCGAACCAGCAGGTGCTGAGCGGTCAATCGAGCCTCGCCTCGGCGATGGGCATGACGAGCGCGGCCGGCCAGGCGCAGCAGGCCGCGGGGCTGCTGAGCGGCGGCACGCCGTCGGTCAGCCAGTTGACGCAGATGGGCAGCACGCAGCAGTCGTTGTCGCAGAAGCTCACCGGTGCGTTCGCGAGTCAGGCGAGCGGCGGCGCGTCGGCGGCGCCGGTCGACAAGCAGGCGTTTACCGATGGGCTGTCGTCGTTCGGCAAGGGCGTGAGCCAGTATTCGAGCTTGCAGTCGGGGCTCGGCAGCGTCGGCCAGATGAGTCCGTCCTCGTTGCTGCAGTCGGGGCTCAATCCGCAGACCGCGCAAAGCGCGTCGTATATCGCGCAATCGGCGCCGGGGCAGTTGAAGTCGTTGACGTCGACGCTCAGTGCGGCCGTGCAGTTCGCGTCGAGCCATGGCATCAGCGTGCCGTCGGCCGCGACGGCGGCGTTGAAGGGCATGTAGCCGCGGCGGGAGGAAGCGGGTAGCGGGCGCGGCGCGGACATCGTTGCTTTCCGCTCGGCCGTGCCATGCCGGAGAGACGCAAAAAGCCGCTATGATCGTTTCATGAGGCGGGCCGCGTGCTGTGTGCTGTGTGCCTATGAGCATGCATCGCAACGTGCAGACAGGCGCGGCCCGCGCGTGCCGAACTCGCTCCTCTCTACCGGAACCACGCCGATGCCCCACGCCATCAATCTCGAACGCTACTTCGCGCGCATCGGCTACACGGGCCCGCGCGCGGCCACGCTGGAAGTTCTGCAGGTGCTTCACGGGCTGCACCCGGCAGCGATTCCGTTCGAAAACCTCAACACGCTGACGGGCCGCCCCGTCAGGCTGGACCTCGAAGCGATCGAGCACAAGCTCGTCGCCAGCAGGCGCGGCGGCTACTGCTTCGAGCAGAACTCGCTGTTCGCCAACGTGCTGATGCAACTCGGCTTCAGGATCACGCCGATGCTCGGGCGCGTGCTGTGGGGGCGCGCATCCGATACGATTCCGCCGCGCACGCACATGGTGCTGCGCATCGACCTCGGCAACGACACATGGATCGCCGACGTCGGCTTCGGCAGCGTGACGCTGACCGAGCCGCTGCGTCTGAGCGCGGGCATCGCGCAACCGACGCCGCTCGGCACGTTCCGTCTCGCCGACGCCGGCCGCGACATGCTGACGCTCGAAATGCAGGAGCCCGACGAAAGCTGGGTGCGCGTCTATCGTTTCGATCTGCATCCGGTCGAATGGATCGATTACGAAACGTCGAACTGGTACACGTCGACCTCGCCGGATTCCATCTTTGCGCAGAACCTGATCGTGTGCCGCGTGTTGCCGGGGCTGCGCGTCACGCTCTTTAACGATCAGTTGAACGAACGCGATGCACAAGGGCGGCTCGTCACCGAGCGGCAACTGGCCAGTGCCGGCGAGCTTGCCGATTGTCTGCGCGAGCGCTTCGGGTTGAATCTCGAAGACCTCGACATCGGCGCGGTGTTCGAGCGCGTGCGCACGCGCGGCGAGGCCGCCTGACGGCGACGGCCCAAGACGCCTGCATAAGGAGCCGATCCAAGGGAGATATCGCCATGATCGCGCGTCTGATCCTGCAATCGCTCGCGTGGCTCGCGAGCATGGGCGTGCTGCTGTTCGGCGCGGCGGGCACGCTCGCATGGCCGGCCGCATGGTGGTATCTGATCGAACTGGCCGTGTTGAGCCTATGGCTCGGCGTGTGGCTCGCGCGGCACGATCCCGCGTTGCTGGCCGAGCGGCTCGCGCCATTCGTGCAGACGCAGCAGAGCCGCTGGGATCGTCTGTTCATGGCCGCGGTCGCGCCCGCGTGGCTCGGCTGGCTGATCCTGATGGGCTTCGATGCGGTGCGCTTTCGCTGGTCCGCGCCGCTGCCGCTCTGGCTCGCGAGCTTCGGCGCGCTATGCGTGTTCCTCTGCATCTTCCTGTGCCGCTTCGTGTTTCGCGCCAATAGCTATGCGGCGCCGGTCGTGAAGATTCAGGCGAGCCGCGGTCATAAGGTTGCCGACACGGGGCCTTATGCGTATGTGCGTCATCCGATGTATGCGGACGCGCTGCTGTTCTTCGTCGGCACGCCGCTGTTGCTCGGCTCGTGGTGGGGACTCGCGGCGTTGCCGGTGGCGGCGTTCGGCTTCGGTTGGCGCGCGGTGCGCGAGGAGCGTCTGCTTGCCGAACAACTCGACGGTTACGCGGCCTATATGAAGCGCGTGCGGTTCCGCTTCGTGCCGTTCATCTGGTAGGCGCGCAGCGTCGAGCGTCCGGCCTCGCCGCCGAACCGGGTAAGATTGGGCCCGGCCGCCGGAGAACCGGCCACGGTGTACGACGTGTATTGCCGGCGCACGACCCATGAGGCTTGCAGTGAAAACAACGACACAGGCGCGCGGCGTGTCCGCCGTACCGGACGACCCGCACCACGGGCAGGACCACGAGCGGGAGCGGAACCGCGCCGGCCGCGGCCGCGATGCACTGGTCAAGGCGGTGCCCGCTTATGAGCAGATCAAGCGTTATGTGCTCGATCGCATCGGCGAGGGTGTCTGGAAACCGGGCGGGCTGATTCCGTCCGAAACGGAACTGGTCAAGGAATTCGGCGTCGCGCGCATGACGGTGTCGCGCGCGCTGCGCGAACTGACCGCTGAGCGCGTGCTTACGCGTGTGCAAGGCTCGGGCACATTCGTCGCGGCGCAGCGTTATGAATCGACGGTGCTGGAAATCCGCAATATCGCCGATGAAATCGCCGCGCGCGGTCATCGCCATACGGCGCGCGTGCTGACGCTCGAACCGGGCGACGACGCCGAAGCGCTCGACGCGCTCGGTCTCGCAAACGGCCCCGCGTATCACTCGTGCATCGTGCACAGCGAGGAAGGCGTGCCGATCCAGTACGAGGACCGCTACGTCAATCCGAAGGTGTTCCCCGAATACCTGCAACAGGATTTCTCGGTCGAAACGCCGAATCACTACATGGTGCGGGTCGCGCCGGTGCAGCGCGCCGAGTTTCGCATCTACGCGCAAAAGCCCGATGCCCATGTGCGGCGGCATCTGATGATGGATATCGGCGAGCCGTGTCTGCTGCTATGGCGGCGCACGTGGGTCGGCGAGAACGTCGCGACCTCGGTGCGGCTATGGCATCCGGCCTCGCGTTTTCATCTGGCCGGGACCGTATAGCACGGCGTTGTTTCAGCCGCGCTTCGCTGCGCATTCAGCCATTCGACTCAGGGCGCGGAGACCGAATCGAGCCCGGTCGAGCGGACCGTCTCCTGCGCCGCGGGCGACGCGAGATAGTCGAGCAGCGCTTTCGCTTCGCGCGGATGCGGCGCATTCACCGGAATACCTGCGGCATAGCGCGTGACCGATTGCACCGATTCGGGAATCTTGCCGACGAAGGTCGCGCCCTTGACCGGCAGCAATTCGCTGACCTGCTGGAAGCCGACTTCGTAGTCGCCGTTCGCGACGACCGAGGCAACCGGAATCTTCGGCACCATCTTCGCTTTTGCGCTCACCTGATCTTCGATACCGAGCCGCTTGAACATCTCGCGTTGAATATAGACGCCGCTCGCGCTGTCCGAGTAGGCGATCGATTTCGCGTGCAGCAGCGTGTTTTTCAGCCCTTCGATCGTGCTGATGTCGGGCTTCGGCGCGCCGTCGCGCACGACCATGCCGATGCGCGAATCCGCGAGTTCCACGCGCGAGCCGGGAATGACCTTGCCCTGCTTGATCAGATCGTCGAGTGCATAGCCGACCATGATGACGACGTCGGCGGATTCGCCGCGCGCGAGCCGGTTCGGAATCGCTTCGGGCGATTGACCCATCGACGGTCCGAGGATCGTGTCGAGCGTGTTGCCGCTCGAGGCCTCGAACGTCGGCCCGAGTTCCTTGTAAGCGGCGGTGAAGCCGCCCGAGGTCATGACGCGCAGTTCGGCCGCCTGCACGTTCGTCGCGGCGACGGTGTTGCCGAGCAAGCCGGCGGTGAACAAGGCCAGAAAGAATTTTTTCATCGCGATGAGTGAGAGTACGGGTGGATGAGTGTGCGTGGAATGAAGGCGCAACGAAAGCGTGGCGCGGAAAAAGCGGGGAGGGCCGCGCGTCGCGCAACATGAACCATACCGGAATGATGGCGCGAGGAGAACCCATGTCATGCGGATGACGCGTTACGCATCGACGAGGCGGGGCAACACGGCGGCATAACGCAGCAGCACGACACAGCGGCACGACCAAGCGAAGCGACGCAACAGCGGCGAATTGAAACGCGCGCCGCGCATCGCCCGATGCACGGCGCCGATGACGGCACGCCAATGCGTGCCGTCAATGCGCGTTGAGATACTGCACGATCACCGGATAAACATCGACCGCCGCGTTCTTGCCGAAGATGCAGTCGATATGCCCATAGTCCGGAATCAGATGCCGTTCATACGGCTGCTCGGGGAACGCGCCGCGCAGCATGTCGTAGGTGAGTTCAGTGCTCTTCGGCAGATAGGTCTCGTTCTTCTCGCCGTGAATGAAGCCGATCGGCAGGCGCATACCCGCGAGCCCTTTCATGCCGTTCGCGCCGGTGAAGTACACGTCGTCGCCATGCGCATCGACGAGCTTGCCGGCCCGCACCATCGCCGCCAGATGCATGAATACGGCGACGTCGTGAATGCCGAACAGCTCCTGCAGGTTCGCATGCAGCGTTTCGTTGAGCTTCTGGTGTTCGTAGAGCAGTCCATACAGGAACGTCGCGCGATGGCAGACCGGATTGCCGCAGCCCTCGTCGTGATCGAGCGGATAGAGCCGCAGTGCTTCGTCGAGCAGGTTCGCGGGCCACGAATCCTGCTGCGTATAGGCGGTCAGATCGCGTATCCGCAGATGCTGCATGAGGTCGGGAATATGAAGTCCGGCCTTGATCCGTTGCAGCGTGCCGGGCACCGGATGCGCGGACACCTGCGAAATTACCGCCGAGCGTACGCCTTCGAGCCCATGCATCAGCGACATGCTCAGCGCGAGCCCGCCCATGCAATGACCGAGCACCTGCAGGTTCGGTGCGCCGGTCAGCGCGAGAATCTTCGCGACCGCGGCGGGAATGTCCTCGCGCGCGACCTTGTCGACATTGGTCGGCACGAGCACGCTCGGCAGTTCGATGCTCACGCGCAGATCGACGAGCCAGACGTCGAAGCCCGAGGCGCACAGATATTCGACGAGATTGGTCGGCGTCAGATCGGTCGAGAAGATGCGGCTCGATACGCCCGAGCCATGAATCAGCAGGACCGGTTTGCCGGCGTTGCCCGCGGCCGGATCGACGTAGCGCGTGAGCCTGAGCGTCGTGCCGTCGGGCGTATCGAACCAGCTGATTTGCGGCGCCGGCGCGCGCAGCGTGCGCTTCGCGCGCGGCGGCAGCGCCGGATCGTAGAACTGCAACGGCGCGGCCACGCCGCCGTATTCGGTGAACAGCACGCCCGCGAAGAACCGGCCGAACTTCAGCGTCCATTCGAGGCGCGTTTTCAGATCGGGCGCGTGCGTGACTTCGAGCGTGCGCTGCTGCTTGAGGAAGTTTTCCGGCGTGATGATCAAGGTCGCGGTGCCGAGCGGCGGCGCGGTGTCGTCGGCCGTCGCGCGGATGTCCGCGTAAAGCGTATTGGTCTGCTCCCAGAGATTGATCGGCGAAGTGCGCGTGATGATCTTCCTGCCGCTCAGATAGTAGGTGTTGCCCTCGGCCGCGTTGAGCGTCATGCGATACGTCATGTTGCGTTCGTCGACATCCGATGCGTCGACGACGAACAGGTTGAACGTGCCGTCCGTGATCGTCAGCGGTTGCGCGGACAGAGCGGGGCAGGTCAGCGTGCCAGCGGTGTGCGCGAGATGCTGTGGATTGCCAAGCATATCGGCGAGATCGTCGGACTCGACCGTGAGCGTGAATTCGATCGGGCTCGTCGCCGCCTCGCCGGCCACCTTCGGCGTGTAGGTGCCGACCATCGTCTCGGTGAAGCGCAGGCCGATTTTTTGCGCGGGCGGCGCGGCGGCCTCGCCCGCTTTCGCGTAATCGATCGACCAGCCGTGCGTCTTCGCGAGCAGCGCGCAATTGCGCTCGGCGAGCGCGGAGATGGTCAGCAGCGGATTCACGCCGAGCGACATCGGCATCACCGCGCCGTCCATCACATAGAGGCCGTCGTGTACCGCATTGCCAGCCGTGCCGCTGAATACGCGGCCCATATGATCGACTACGCCACGTTCCGCGTCCTCGCCCATTCCGCAGCCGCCGAGCGGATGCACGGTGACCGTGCGCCTGCCGAGAATCTTTGTCGAAATCGGATTGCGCAGATATTTGCCGCCGAGCGGCGCGGTGGCCTGGATCAGCACGTTCTCGATCGCCTTGAAGAGCGGCTGGCGTCCAGCGTTTTTCCACTCGATGCGCGCGCGTCCCCGCTCGTCGATCGTGATGCGGCCATCCTCGTCGTCATGCGCCATCACGAGATAGCTTTGCGTGTGGTTCAGCGCGCCGTGATACGGGCCGCGTATCAGGCTCTCGATGGCGCGCGCGTCGTAGGCGAGCCGCTCGCGCAGCGTCGGCGGTCCGCCCGGGTCCACGCCTTCGAGCGGCGCGACCGCGCCGAGCATACCGACCAGCGCTTCGCCGACCGGCCCGGCCAGCGAACCTTCCTCGATCACGTAGCCGTCCTTCGCATCCGGCCCGTTCTGGCGAACGTCGATGAGCCCGGTGATGGTCGGCCCGACCACGGGAATTTCGCCTGGCGCATGCTCGCCCCAGCCGACGCCGTTGATCGTGTCGCGGGTGTTGTACGCGAAGGCCAGCACGTCGCCGTTGCCGGTGAAGCGCCGGCCGAGCATGTCCGAGGTGCTCAGGCCTTCCTTGCGCGAACGCAGCAGCAGCGCGCTTGAACCGATCGTTCCCGCCGCCACGATGACGACGTCGGCCAGCACGAACAGATCGGGCGCGCCGTAGCTCTCCCGGCCGAGTTCGACGAGCTGGAAGTTGACCTTCCATTGCTGCGTGTCCGGATCGCGCAGCACCGAATGCACGGCCGCGCCCGTGAAAATCTGTGCGCGGTGCGCGACCGCATCGGGCAGATAGTTCATGTGCGTCGAATTCTTCGCGTCGTAGTTGCAGCCCGAGTTGCAATCGCCGCAGCCGACGCAGCGCTGCTGTTCGACGCCGGCCGCATTCGGGCCCTTCGTGAACGTGACCGTGATCGGCGGGCGGCTGAAGCGGTTCGCCATGCCGAGCGCCTGCGCCGATTTTTCGAGTGCGTCGAGCTTCGGCAGCGGCCCAAAATCGGCGGGCACCGGCGACGGCGACAGCATCTTCCGCGCGAGCGCATAACCTGCGTCGCGTCCGTCGCTGTCGGCGCGCAGCGCGGCCGGCCAGCGCGGGTCGTCCCAGAGACGCGGATCGGCTTCGAGCGCGACGTTCGCATTGATCAGCGAGGTGCCGCCGAGCCCGCAGCCGACCACCGCATTGACGTCCTCGTTCACGTGTACTTCGAGCAGCGCGAGCGGCGAGCCGAGTTGCGCCTCGGCCGTGTTGTACTGGAGCTGCTCGCCGCCCTGCACGGGCGTGCGCGGGTATTCGCCGGCCATGAATTCGCGGCCGCGCTCGAGCACGCAGACGCTGCGGCCCGCGCGCGCCATGCGGCTCGCGGCGATCGCGCCGCCATAGCCGGAACCGACCACGACCACTTCGTAATGCCGTTGCAGCGCCGTCGGCGCGCTCGATAAGCGGTTCATCAGGACCACCTCGTCTGGAGTCGGATGCGGGGAACGGAAGCTGTGCTTCGGAATAAAGACGGCGCGCGGCAGCAGATTTTTTATCGTAGGTGGAATGGGCGCACAAAAAAAGCGCGCCGTGCAAGGCGCGCAACCGTAGCGTGCGACGTGTCGGGCGCCATGAGCGGGCGGTTTTCTTGTGGTTTGGCCGGCCGTGCGCTCATGCGCGGGTCCATCGCTTTTTATGTGGCCTGTTATGTCGTCCGTTAGGCGGCCACTTCATTCATTTCGCTGTCGCTCGATTCCGCGGCGAGCAGGTTCAGCGCGAGCAGGATAGCTTCGCGATTTTCGATGTCGATGGCGATGCCGAGCACGTCGGTGAGCCAGCGGCCGATCTTCGTGTTGGAAAATTCCTCGGCGCCGGCCGTCTTTTTCATCGTGACGCCGAGTTTGACGGCGCGATAGTGATAAGAGGGGACCCGATGCCGAGTTGCCACCGCCGCGAGCCCGCCCTTGCTTTCCGAGCACCAGCCGAGGCTGCCCGCCAGCACGATCCGTTCGGGCTCGTCGAGCCCTTCGATAAATTCGCGTGCTGCGAACCTCACGCACTGCTCGTCGAGACCGTATTGCAGCAGCACGCTTTGCACCGGATCTTCGAGTGCCTGGGCATGCAGATCGATTTCCTGCTCGATGCCCTCGTTTTCCATCGAGACGTTGCGTTGATGGCCGGCGCTGCGCAGGCAGTCGATCAGATAGCGGCGGAAATAGGCGCATACCGCGTAGCTGTTCGACGGCGCGCTGTCCGCGCAGGCGCTCGTTTCGGTGTGGCCGGGCGCGAGGCGCAGTACCTTTGCGTAGATGAACTGAGCGACCAGTTCTTCCTTGTCTTCGCCGAGCGCCTGCAATTCGAGCGGGTGATAGGTCCGCAACGCGCGCCGGACCAGTTCGACGATCGACACCATTTCGTCCGCGGACAGCCGGGTGCGTCTGCGCCACAGGTCGGGCAGGATCGCGTCGTCGAGTTGGCGGGCGAACTCGTAGCTTGGGACTGCGCCCATGGAAACCTCCGTCAGCGTGGGGACAAGGAGCGCGGTGAGCTTCGGCGGTGGGCCGCGAAGCGTTGGATGAAGCCTGAAATGCCGCGCTGAAACGTGAATGCAGTATGGTTCGCGGCAACGCTCGCGCCTATATGGATTAAGTGTTAGCTGATGGGTAAACTGCCGGGTAAACCTTCTGACGGATTCCTTTCTTTTCGTCTGAAGAGTGGACGTGCGTTCGGGGAAATGTCGCGCTCGCGAAGCGGGCGCATGGTGGGGATAATCGGCGCGTGGGCCATGTCGGGGCCGCGCCGTTCGACAAAGGAGACCGCGCGATGCGGGCCGACCCGATCCAGCGTGCCATCGACGAAGACCTTGTGCGCGTGCTCTATGCGCAAGATCCGATCGCCTTCTTTTCGCACTGGTTTTCGATGGCCGTGCTCATTGCGATCTACTGGCCGCAGATACCGTCGCCAGCGCTTTTTATCGCGTGTTTCGGCTTCTATGCGCTAGCCAATTGCGCGGGCCTCGCGCTATGGATCTGCAACCGGCGCTATCCGCAACTCGTTGCGCCGCGCGAGTGGATTCGTCTGCATGCGTTGCGCGGCGTGTTGCTCTACAGCGGCCCCGGCTTCGCGGTGTGGTTCGCGTTCCAGAGTTCGCAGGCCGATCTGCCCTTGCTGCATACCGTGATGCTCGTGACGCTCGCCGCCGGCGTCTTCATGTCGAATGGTTTCGACCTCCTGAACTTTTCGACCTCGATCCCGTTCCTGCTACTGCCGTCGATCGTGCTGCATTTCGGCTCGCATACGTTCGACCGCACGATTCTCGCGATCGTCCTCGCGTTTTTCTTCTGCGCGATCAACGTCTATGCGATGAGCTACCGCAAGCTGTTTCGCCAGGTCGTGCAGGCGCGCGTCGATCAGCAGTACCTCGCGGAATCGCTGGCGACGCAAAAACGCGTGGCCGAAGAAGCTAGCCTCGCGAAGACGCGCTTTTTCGCGGCCGCGAGCCACGATTTGCGGCAGCCGCTGCATGCGATCGGACTGCTCGCGGCATCGCTGAACGATCCGGCCGCGACGCCGGTGCAGCACGCGAAGACGGCCGGGCACATCGTCTACAACGTCGAGGCGCTGAACCAGTTGTTCAACCAGGTGCTCGATCTCGCGCGGCTCGAAAGCGGCGTGACCCAGGTGATTCGCCTGCATTTCAGGCTTGCCGAACTGTTCGAGCGGGTCGGCAGCCAGTATCGTCCGCAGGCCGCGGCGAAGGGGCTCGCGCTGCGCATCGCGCCGACCGCGATGGTCGTCTACGACGACCCCGTACTGCTCGAACGCGTGCTGAGCAACCTGCTGTCGAACTCGGTGCGTTACACCGAAGAGGGCGCGATCTGGCTTGGCTTGCGGCGCGCGGGACGGCAGACGGGCGGTTTTATCGAGGTGCGCGATTCGGGCATCGGCATTGCGCCCGAGGAGCACGCGCATATTTTCGAGGAGTTCTATCAGGTCGCGAATCCGCAGCGCGACGCGCGTCAGGGGCACGGCCTCGGGCTGCCGACCGTCAAGCGGCTCGTCGATCTGCTCGGCGGCGAACTGCAGTTGCGCTCGGCGCCGGGGCGCGGCTCCGTGTTCCGCTTTGCGGTGCAGGCGGGCGACGCGGCCGGCATCGTCGGGAGTCTCAACGACTCGGTGACGGGCGGGCCGGCGGCGCAGGAGCGGCGCGTGCTGTGCATCGACGACGACCCGTCGATTCTCGAAGGAATCGAAAGCCTGCTACGGCGTTGGGGGTGCAGCGCGTTCGGCGCGCGCGATGAAGCCGAGGCGCTGGCCGCGCTCGCGGACGGCTTCGTGCCCGATGCGGTGCTCTGCGATTACCAGCTCGCGAATCACCGCACCGGCGCGCAGGCGTTGGCGGCAGTGCGCGGCGCGCTCGCGCGCGCGGGTCATGGCAATGTCGCGACCTTGCTGATTACCGGCGATATGGCGTCGACGGAACTCTCGGCGCTCGTGTTGCAGGGCATACCGGTGCTGCACAAGCCGGTGACGCCGGCGCGCCTGCGGCGCACGCTCGAAATGCTGTGGCAGCAGGCGGAACTGGACAAGGGACGGCCGGCGGCGGCACCCATGTTGCGTGACGGTGCGGGGGCGGGCATAGACGGTGGCGAGGGCGGCAAGGGTGGTGCAAGCAGCGGTGTACAGAACGAGACAGCAACCGGCGCGGCCACGGTGAGCGCCATCGCCGCGAACCCCGTCGCTACAAACTCTTCCCCGCCTCGAGCCAGCCGTTGATTACCGCAATCGCCGTCGCGCGGTTATGCACGCCGAGCGCGCGGAAGATCACCGACAGATGCACCTTGACGGTGCCTTCGGCGACGCCGAGATCGCGCGCGATCATCTTGTTGGTCCAGCCGCGATGCACGAGCCGCATGATGTCCTGCTGACGCGGCGAGAGGTTTTCCAGCAGATGCTGCTGATGCGGCTGGAGCGCCGGCATCCGCGCGGCGGGGCTCGGGATCGGCGCCTGAGCGGCGGATTGTGCGGTGGCCTGAGCGGCGCCGCCGTGGCTGGCGATGCCGACGAGCGCGGCGGCCGTTTCAGCTCCCGTGCCGGAAGCCGCGCCGGCGCAGGCATCGGCCGCTGGCGTATCGCGTGCGCCGAGCAGGCTCAGCGCTTCCATCGGCACATAGGCGCCGCCGGAGAGCACCAGCTCGATCGCCTTCAGCATCACGCTGGCGGGCTGCCGCTTCGGCACGAAGCCGAGCGCGCCGGCCGCGAGCACCGCACGCATTTCGTCGGGCGATTCTTCCGCCGACAGCACCACGAGCGGCAGCGCCGGGTTCGCCTTGAGCAGCGCTTCGAGCGAGCTTGCGCCGCTCATGCCCGGCATATGCAGATCGACGATCGCGAGATCGTGATTGGCATCGGGACGCGCGGCGCTGGCGAGTGTTTCCCAGCTATCGGCTTCGTCGAACTGGGCTTCGGGATCGAAGCCGCGCAGCATGCCTTTGACGCCTTGCCGGATCAGTTCATGGTCGTCGGCCACAAGAAACTTCATGATGTCTCCGCGAGTCGGGCCTGTCCGTTGAGGGCTACCGCCGTTGCAGGATAGTGTGCTTCTGTTCTCGTGAAACGCATCATGGCCGGTATTCCGCGCTCGTGCATCAGGCTTGCGCGGCGTGCTTTCGTCCCGATACCCGGGCCGCGCTTCTGCGTCGCTTACCGTTGTCCGTCTCGTTCCTCTCCCTCGCCGGCATCGTTCGATGCGCTACCTGATGTGTAAGGCAGGGCTCTCGCGCATAGGTTCCGGCTTGCTAGGTAGACGAGCCGCGCGGGCCTTTTTTTAAGCGCTTTCGCGCGTGCCCCGGCAGGTTATGCAGGCCGGATCGACGCGCGTTCGCAGGCGGCTATCCGACTGCGAATAACGTTGCATTCATCAGAAGCTTGAAGGCGAAACCGAGCGACATCGCCCCGGCCACGCCGCCGCACCATAGGGCGATGAACCAGAGCCAGCCCGGCAGTCTGCGTGCGCGTGGCGCGGCGGCGCGGGTGCCGGCGGGGTCAGTGATAGTGATGGGGGTCGTCATGGCGCACCTTGCCTCGGAAGATCCAGTAACCCATCGTCGTGTACGCGACGATGACCGGCAGAATCACCGCCGCGCCGGCCAGCGTGAACGTCTGACTCGTGCGCGGCGCGGCCGCTTGCCATAGCGTCAGGCTCGACGGAATCGCATACGGCCACAGGCTCACGAGTAGCCCGAGGTAGCCGAGTAGCACGAGCGTCAGCGCGAGCACGAACGGCGTGTTGTGATGGCGCGCGCGCACCGCGCGATGCATGAAGAACGTGCAGATTGCGACGAGGAACGGCACCGGCAGCAGACGGTGGAAGATGCCGTCGTGGAACCAGCGCTGCGCGATGCCGGCGTCCATCAGTGGCGTCCAGAGGCTCACGAGCGCGATGAAGCCGAGCAGCACGAGCGTGAGCGGCCATACCACGCGATGCAGCCGGCGCTGCAGATCGCCCTCGGTCTTCGCGACGAGCCAGCAGCAGCCGAGCAGCGCATAGGTCGCGACGAGCCCGAGGCCCGTCAGCAGGCTGAACGGTGTGAGCCAGCCGAACGCGTCGCCGGCATAGGCGCCGTCGATCACGGGGATGCCTTGCAGGAACGCGCCGAGCACGATGCCTTGGAAGAATGTCGCGCCGGCCGAGCCGCCGATGAAGGCGAGGTCCCACAGGTGCTTCGTGCGGCGAGCCTTCGCGCGGATCTCGAACGATACGCCGCGAAAGATCAGGCACACGAGCATGAAGACGAGCGGCAGATACAGTGCCGACAGCACGGTCGAATAGACGACCGGAAACACCGCGAACAGCGCGGCGCCGCCGAGCACGAGCCAGGTTTCGTTGCCGTCCCAGACCGGCGCGACCGTGTTCATCATCAGGTCGCGTTCCTTTTCGTCGGGGAAGAACGGGAAGACGATGCCGATGCCCAGATCGAAGCCGTCCAGCACGACATACATGAAAAGGCCCAATGCGATGATCGCGGCCCATACGACGGTGACGTCCATTTTCTTGCTCTCGAAGCTAAGGTTAGACAGCGTCGATCATCTGATCGGCGGCGGACAGCGGACGGCGTGCGGTTTGGGCGGGCGTCGGCCGGGCGAGGCTGTCGGGCGCGTCGTGCGAGCCGCTGCCGGGCCGCGCCGGACCCGAGCGCATCAGCTTCAGCATGTAGTAGATGCCGGTGCCGAACACGAGGAAGTAGACCACCACGAAGGTCATCAGCGAGAGGCCGACCTGCTGCGTGGTCAGCGGCGAGACTGCCTGCGAGGTGCGCATCACGCCGTACACGACCCACGGCTGGCGGCCCGCTTCGGTCGTGACCCAGCCGGCCAGCAAGGAGACGAAGCCGCTCGGCCCCATCGCGACGCACAGGCGCTGGAACCACTTCGCGTCGAACAGACGCCCGCGGCGACGCAGCACCCAGGCCGCGAGCGACATCGCGATCATCAGCACGCCGAGCCCGGCCATGAGGCGGAAGCTCCAGAACACCACGGTCGAGTTCGGCCGGTCCTGCGGCGGGAATGACTTGAGGCCGCGAATTTCGCCATCCCAACTATGCGTGAGGATCAGGCTGCCGAGGTGAGGGATCGCGATCGCATAGCGCGTGGTTTCCGCCTTCATGTCGGGGATACCGAACAGGTTCAGCGCGGTGCCGCCTTTTTCGGTGTCCCACAGACCTTCGATCGCGGCGATCTTGGCCGGCTGATACTGGCGCGTGTTCAGACCGTGCTGATCGCCGACGAATGCCTGGATCGGCGTGAGGATCAGCAGCAGCCACAGCGCCATCGAAAACATCTTCTTCACGGCCGGATCGCGCCGGCCGCGCAGCAGATGCCATGCACCGACCGCCGCGACCACGAGCCCCGCGACGATGAACGCGGCGAGCGCCATATGCGCGAGCCGGTACGGGAACGACGGATTGAAGATGATCTTGAACCAGTCGAGCGGCACGACCTGGCCGTTGACGACCTCGAAGCCTTGCGGTGTTTGCATCCAGCTATTCGAGGCGAGAATCCAGAAGGTCGAGATCAGCGTGCCGACCGCCACCATCAGCGTTGCGCCGAAGTGCGCGCGCGGGCTCACGCGCTGCCAGCCGAACAGCATGATGCCGAGGAAGCCCGCTTCGAGAAAGAACGCGGTCATCACTTCGTACATCAGCAGCGGACCGGTGACGGGCCCCGCGAAACTCGAAAAGCCCGACCAGTTGGTGCCGAACTGATAGCTCATGACGACGCCGGAGACGACACCCATGCCGAAGGCCACTGCGAAGATCTTCGACCAGAACAGGCAAAGATCTTGGTAGTACGCCTTACCTGTTTGCAGCCAGCGCCATTCGAGCACGGCGATGAAACTGGCGAGACCGATACTGAGCGCCGGAAAAACGATGTGGAATGAAACGGTGAACGCAAATTGAATGCGGGCGAGATCGAATGCCGAGATTGCGGAGTTCATGAGCGTGAGGTGCGTGATGGCCGCATGAGCGGACTACGCGCGTCGACTGTTGTCGGTGCGCACTGCGCTGGGCAGATGACGCAAGCGTAGGTGATCGAAGCAAATCGTGCTGCGCTGCGGCGTGCGTCAAAAAACCGCCTTGTTTTATGCGCGATACGCCGATGGGGCGCGCAAGCTATTGATGGGTATCAAGTTTTACTGATCGATGCACGTGCGCTGTTTTGCGCGCCTCGACGCGCGCTGCGGCAATCGACCGCGCTGCAGCAGGGTGATTGGGCAACGTTTGGGCAAGGCCCGGGTTCGGTGGTGGTCCGTTTTCAACCGAGGATCGATCCGTCCGGCCCGACATCGCGGGCCGGCGAGCTGGCGGGAGGATTCTTTTACTTCTACGATGCACGTTGCCGAAGCCGTTTCATCCCCACCTGCCGACGACGGCAGACTTCAACCTGAGGAGTCAGTCGATGAGCACGATCAAGACGAAAGACGGTACCGCGATTTTCTACAAGGATTGGGGCAAGGGGCGCCCGGTCGTGTTTTCGCATGGCTGGCCGCTCACCGCCGATGCGTGGGATGCGCAGATGCTGTTTCTCGGCAACAAGGGCTTTCGCGTGATCGCGCATGACCGCCGCGGCCATGGCCGCTCGGAGCAGCCGTGGGACGGCAACGAGATGGACACCTACGCCGACGATCTCGCGGCGCTGATCGAGCATCTCGACCTGCGGGACGCGACGCTGGTCGGCCATTCGACGGGCGGCGGCGAAGTCGCGCACTACATCGGCCGGCATGGCACGGCGCGTGTCGCCAGGGCCGTGCTGATCGGCGCGGTGCCGCCGCTGATGCTGAAGACTGCCGACAATCCGCTCGGCCTGCCGATCGACGTATTCGACGGCATTCGCAAGGGCGTCGAAGACGATCGCTCGCAGTTCTTCAAGGACCTTGCGGTGCCTTTCTACGGCTACAACCGCGCGGGCGCGAAGGTGTCGCAGGGCGTGATCGATTCGTTCTGGCGTCAGGGCATGGCCGGCTCGATCAAGGGGCTGTACGAGTGCATCAGGCAGTTCTCCGAAGTCGACTATACCGGGGACCTGAAGAAGATCGACGTGCCGACGCTCGTGCTGCATGGCGACGACGACCAGATCGTGCCGATCGACGCCGCCGGGCGGCAGACCGCCAAGATCGTCAAGGACGCGACGCTGAAGGTCTATCCGGGCGGCCAGCACGGCATGTGCACGACCGAGGCGGACAAGGTCAATGCCGACCTGCTCGAATTCATCGGCTCGTGAGCGCGTAATGGTGTGACGGCAGGCATGACGGCGCGGGGAGGATGGAGGGCGGGTCATGTTGGCTGTCCTCGCGATCGTCCTCGCGGTTTGCCGACTTCATCGACGGGCCGGAAACGCCCGTCATGGAGTAGGGAAATACTCACTTAGTTATATGATGTCTTATAAATATAAAACTCGTATCTCTTTGTTTTAAAAGGGATTGGCGAGCCTGAGATCGTTAAAATAAGGGTAAATGCCTAGTTGAAATCAACCCGGCCATCGTTGATAGTCTGTTATCGTACAACTTGAGTGTAGGGTGCGACGTAGTGCGTCCTTCACTCGCTTCCTCTGTTTTCCAGTTCGATCTCGCGCGCGGCGCAGTAAAGGAACCCCTATGAAGAAGATTGCCCTGAGTGGCGCCGGCGGCCAGCTCGGCTCCGTCGTTCGTGCCGCGTTCGTCGCGCGTGGTACTCCGTTGCGTTCGGCGGCGGGCTCGAAAGTGCTGACGCCGCTCGTCGAAGGCGAAGACGTCATGAACGGCGACCTGCGCGATCCGGCGGTCGTCGACCGGCTGCTCAACGGCGTGGACGTGCTGATCCACTTCGCCGGCACGAGCGTCGAGCGTCCGCTGCCCGAGATCATCGAGAACAATCTGCGCGGCCTCGTCGAAGTCTACGAAGGTGCGCGCCGCAACGGCGTGAAGCGCATCGTGTTCGCGAGCTCGAACCACGCGATCGGCATGTACCCGGTCACCGAGCATCTGAGCCTCGACTGCGAAGTACGCCCGGACGGCTTCTATGGCTTGTCGAAGGTGTGGGGCGAAGCGCTCGCGCGCATGTACTGGGACAAGCACGGCATCGAGAGCGTGTGCGTGCGCATCGGCAGCTGCCTCGAGCGGCCGACCGAGCCGCGTCAGCTCAGCACGTGGTTCGGCCATGAAGACCTCATGCACTTCCTCGACCGCTGCATCGAAGTGGAAGACATCGGCTTCCTGACGGTCTGGGGCGTGTCGGCGAACACGCGCAGCTGGTGGGACAACAGCGGCGCCGAGCGCCTCGGCTACCGGCCGAAGCAGAATTCCGAAGATTACGCCGCGGACGTCCTGTCGCGCCCGAATCCGCTCGACGCGTTTGGTCAGCGCTTCCAGGGCGGCGCGTTTGTCGGCATCGATTATTCGCGCAAGGATTGATTGGCGGTTCGAGTGGCGCTTGCGCCATGGTCGGTTGCCGCGGTGACGGTGGAATAGAGTGAATGGCAGTCGGCTCGGAAGAGTTTGATTGCCGATAGGCGGCGCCCGGTGGGCGCCGTTTTTTTTCGGGATGAAGAGGTTGGCTGCCGGGAGTGAGACATCTTGTAATGCCGTTGGTTTGTTACGGTGGCAATTTTGAGAAGAGATGAGTGAGAGAAGGGGCCGCTGGAAAGTCAGTCTAAAATTTTTAAAATATAAATTATAAATAACTGATTTTTCAGTGAATTGTCTTTAATGAGAGAGCTTATCGACCCGAGTTGCCAAGCGACGTAAAGGAGTGGAAGGAATTTGACCTTCACTAAAAAAAATTTCGAGATAAATAATTTGGCGGGAATATTTTATTGGGATAGCTAAAAAGATTGATCGATACGGCAGAGAGGGCTATTATCGCGACCTTCCTTATGCTGAGGCAGCCTTGCTAACAATATGATATGAGCAACGCGTACTATTACGATGGGCACTGGGATTTGTCTCCCGCCGAGCTATTCATTTTTATTGTCATGCAAGAAGTCGGTGAGCGCCTGGGTATTGATGATATTGAATATCTGATACTGATGCTTTCTGGACTTAATGTGTTACCGACAAGAGCGAAGCCAGCAGGCGCTACACAAGGAACATCCATGGCATCGGTCATGTCAAGATCGATTTTTAGATACCAATTAAAGAAAAAGATACTGCCAACATTTACCCTGGAAAGTATGAAGACGTTCAGATGGGTCTTAACACACAAACTGGGCGCCTTTGTTGGAAGGACCTTGCCTGGTGTGGGTTGGATTATGATGGCAAAGGATGTGTACGAAATTATGGATCATGCGATTATCAAATATAATCAGATCGTCAGATCCGAAGACAGGGTGTTTTGATGAGTGAGCGCTCATGGCTAGATTTAAGAAATTTCATCGTAGAGGAAGCCTGTTTTCCGCCTGATAAGCTAATCACCGAGGACATGAGCGTCGTATATTCATTGGGCCAGTGCGGAGATGATGCCAATGAATTCATGGAGAAATATTTCCTGACTTTCAGAGTGGATCGGGGAGACTATGAATTCAGTCGGTATTTTTTCATGGAGGGGGAGGGATTTATTTTTTATTTCGTTAAGAAATTTATCCTGCGAAAACCTCTGTCGCTGAAAAGAGAGTTGATGACGGTGGGCATGCTGTATAGAGCCATAGTCCATGGAAAATGGGATTGTGGGGTTTTGTCTGAGGGGCGATTTTATTGAAGAGGATTAAACGGGGGAATACTCCATACTGGACACCTGTTGGCGGCCTCTGGCAGACGAGCACTTGATTCGGACACTGATAGAAAACCAGAGGTCCACTTATGTTTTTTTGATAGCCATTCAACAGTGGTCATCCGTGTCGAGGTAGGGGCGTTCGATTTTTCGGTCTGCCTGAGCTCAAAAAAACTCCCTCATTGCAGATAGACATGCTTGTGTCTTTAATTGCAGGTTTTTGGATTTTAAGATTTAAAAATTTTCTTATTTTTATAATTTCGAAGTGCCGATAGTCTCAATAATATTCCGATTTTATTGGGATGCCCTGCTCCTGGAAATATATGGCATCATCAGCGTCTAGAGCGTGTTAGGCACTTTGGATAATGGGCACGGCATGAACAAGCATGAGCATAGCGAAGACGACGAAATGCAAGCCTGCCAGGGTTTCGGGCAGGCGTTCGTAGTCGCGTGCCAGTCGCCG